>NZ_SRTH01000159.1:0-328 GCF_004792065.1 Mesorhizobium sp. M8A.F.Ca.ET.165.01.1.1
TCCGAAACGACGATGCCCGGCTGGGCTGCCAGCCGCGACAAGTAGGTCTGCCAGCGGTGTGCGGATTGCCAGGACAGAAAGAACCAGCCGCCCGCCACGATCAAAGCCAGCAGGGCCACCGTCACCACCAGCCACGGAAATCCCTCTTTCGAATCCATGTGCTGCAGCTCGACGCAGGTCTGCAACTGCGTCTCCACGCCGGGCAACTGGGAACTGTCGCCGTCGAACCGCTCCAGGGCCCGCGAGGATTCTTGATGGATGCGAAGCAGTACATCGCGGATGACTTCATGCAGTTCCTCCGGAGGATTTCCCCGGATCACCGCAACCA
>NZ_SRTH01000160.1:0-328 GCF_004792065.1 Mesorhizobium sp. M8A.F.Ca.ET.165.01.1.1
GCGGCTCCAGAACCCGCTTGCGATGGCCGCCCATCTTGCCAGGCGCGACCGACCCACTCGCCCGATAGCGCTGCGACCACTTCACCGCCGACGACACTGCTATGCCGAAACGAGCCGCAACCGTGCGGCAGCTCTCACCAGCCGCGATCGCCACAACAACACGCTCACGAAGATCATTCGAAAGAGGTCGCGTCATCCGATGCTGGCCTCCACTCCAGCCAGCATCTTGATGGGGTGGACGGCCCCCGACCCAGCGGCATCGCAATGTGCCAAGATGGCGTTGTCAAAGGACCATCAGAGGGAAGGAACCGTCCGCATGCAAGTTATC
>NZ_SRTH01000161.1:0-327 GCF_004792065.1 Mesorhizobium sp. M8A.F.Ca.ET.165.01.1.1
GAGAAGCTGGTCGACGGCCGGTGCATCGGCGTCAGCATCCACTGCCTGCCCGGCTATCATCAGGTCGGCCTGAAATGCGTGAAGAATGCCGTGATCGCCGGGAAATGCCGGCGTGACGAACAGCGCGTCAATGGCGAATGCGTGCGCAAGCCTTCCATCATCATCGACTGCAAACGCGGCTACCATCTGGTCGGCAAGGCATGTGTGAGGGACGCAATCATCACCACGGGCTGCCGGCCAACCGAAATGACGGTGCGCGGACATTGCGTGCCCAGGCCGGCTTCGAAGACGCTTGGGCTGCAGAAGTTGAAGCAAGGCCGAGGCCAG
>NZ_SRTH01000162.1:0-327 GCF_004792065.1 Mesorhizobium sp. M8A.F.Ca.ET.165.01.1.1
AGGGCGCGGCTCTCACCATCAGCGGCCTGACCGCCGGCATCGCGGCCATGGTCTATCTGCTGCGCCTCAACATCGGCAGCCCGATCGCCGGCGTCGGCTACGAGCTCAACGCGATCGCCGCGGTCATCATCGGCGGCACCAGCCTCAGCGGCGGCAAGGGCTCGATCATCGGCACGCTGGTCGGCGCCTGTATCCTGCAGGTCTTGAGCACCGGGCTGCAACTGCTCGGCGTCGGCGACAATTTCAAACCGATCGTGATTGGCCTTGTCATCGTGCTGGCCGTCATCCTAGACGCTTATCGGGAGAGGCTGTTGCGGAGGATCCGCT
>NZ_SRTH01000163.1:0-326 GCF_004792065.1 Mesorhizobium sp. M8A.F.Ca.ET.165.01.1.1
CGGCAGGGTGATGCGCATCATCGTCGGCAGGCGCACATGGACCAGCCGCTGCCAGGGAGTGAGGCCGATCGCCTTGCCGGCGTCGATTTGGCCGCGCGGCACGGCCTCGAGGCCCGAGCGGAACACTTCGACCAGATAGGCGCCGCTGTAAAGCGCAAGCGTGGCAACGAATGAGGTCTGCGCGCTGTAGGCAAGGTCGACGACCGTCGGCAGGCCGTAGAACACCAGATAGACCAAGAGGATCAGCGGCACGTTGCGGATGAATTCGACGTAAGCCGCGATGATGCCGCGCACGACGCGTCCGGCCGACACGTACCAGACCGCCA
>NZ_SRTH01000164.1:0-325 GCF_004792065.1 Mesorhizobium sp. M8A.F.Ca.ET.165.01.1.1
GTCTGGCGGATACTCATGGCAAAGCCGCGCTCGCCCTCGCCGAACCAGCCCATGATGGCGCGCCCGCTGGAGCCGTTGACGCTGCCGCCGAGCAGGCCGGCGACGAGCAGGCTGGCCGACAGCAGCGCAACGCCTGGGGTGGCGGCTTTTGTCGGCACCACAAGCATAGCCATGATGAAGAGCCATGCCGCCGTCGCGCCGAGCCCGGTCAGGAGCACGCGGCGGTCGCCCCAGCGGTCGGTGAGCACGCCCCAGGGCAGTTCGCTGAGCGCCACGCCGAGACCGAGAAGCCCGAGCGCCAGGCCGAGAGAGGCATTGTCGAGAT
>NZ_SRTH01000165.1:0-324 GCF_004792065.1 Mesorhizobium sp. M8A.F.Ca.ET.165.01.1.1
CTTCGGGTCCTCGAACCCGAAGGAGAAGGAAGCGTTCAAGGCGAAGTACGGCTACGATCTGGCCGTGCCGACGACCTATGCGCAGCTGCGCGACATAGCCGAGTTCTTCCACCGTCCGGACCAGAAGCGTTACGGTGTCGCCATCTACACCGACAATTCCTATGACGCGATGGCGATGGGCGTCGAAAGCGCCATCTTCAGCTATGGCGGCGATCTCGGCGACTACGCCACCTACAAGGTCGACGGCATTACCAATTCGAAGCAGGCCGCCGCCGGCCTCGACATGTACAAGGAACTCTACAAGTTCACGCCTCCCGGCTGGGG
>NZ_SRTH01000166.1:0-324 GCF_004792065.1 Mesorhizobium sp. M8A.F.Ca.ET.165.01.1.1
CGAAGCCATGAACACGATAGCGAAATCGGCAAGGTCGGCGTGAGAGATAAAGTGCTTGGTGCCGTTGAGCATCCAGTCCGAGCCGTCCTGAACGGCGGTCTCCTTCATGCCGCGCAGGTCGGAGCCGGCGCCGGGCTCGGTCATCGCCAGGCAGTCCCACTTCTCGCCGCGGATGCAGGGGAAGAGGTATTTCTCGCGCTGCTCCGGCGTACCGGCAAGCAGGATGTTGGATGGGCGCGCCACGCAGGTCCAGTGCAGCGCATAATTGGCGCGGCCAAGCTCCTTCTCGTAAAGCAGCCAGCTCACCGTATCGAGGCCCGCCCC
>NZ_SRTH01000167.1:0-323 GCF_004792065.1 Mesorhizobium sp. M8A.F.Ca.ET.165.01.1.1
TTGCCGGTCATCTCGACATGAATACCGCCCGGATGCGTGCCTTCGGCGCGATGCACTTCGAAGAAGGTCTGCACTTCCTTGAGGATGCGGTCGAAAGGCCGCGTCTTGTAGCCGGCCGCCTCGATCGTATTGCCGTGCATCGGGTCGGATGACCACACGACGCTGCGGCCTTCCTTCTTCACCGCCCGCACCAGCTTCGGCAGGTGCTCGGCGACCTTGTCGGAGCCGAAACGGGCGATCAGCGTCAGCCGTCCCGGCTCGTTCTCGGGATTGAGCAGGTCGATGAGCTCCAGCAGGCCGTCCGGGGTCAGCGACGGCCCGCA
>NZ_SRTH01000168.1:0-322 GCF_004792065.1 Mesorhizobium sp. M8A.F.Ca.ET.165.01.1.1
GACGACGAGCAGGACGAAGGGCCTGAATTCCGGCCTCGCTATGAAACGTTGGATGAAGGAACGGTTTTCCATTGGGCCCGCGACGTGAATGAACTTGGCTAAAAGCGCGTCGCGATCTTTCGGGTTCGCTCCATGCGCTTTAGGTTTTTTGATTTACGCATGTCTTTGTCCCGAAACCGGTTTCCACCTTCGGGAGACATGCTTTAACCGATGCTGGCGGTCAGGCGGCGGCCTTGAACGCGTCCATGAGGCCCGCATAGGCGGCGGCGATGCCGGCGACCGGATTTGTGCTCCTCGCTGCCGTCTCGACCTTCAGCGCGCC
>NZ_SRTH01000016.1:0-173159 GCF_004792065.1 Mesorhizobium sp. M8A.F.Ca.ET.165.01.1.1
CCCAGCTCATCCACGGTTTAAGCCACCTGAGGGGTGACGGGCTCTCGACCGCCGCCACGGATCAGGCAAGCACCTGGTCCGTGGCACCCTCAACAATGCACGATTCCAAACACACAAGGGGTGTTCCAGCGGAGTGAGGCGTGAAAAGGTCAAGAGATTTCGACCGCTTGCTTCTGCAAAGCAGAGATCCTTCGCGCACCCCTCATCCTACCTCGCTTCGCGAGGCCACCTTCTCCCACAAGGGGAGAAGGTAAGAAGCCGCGCTTAAACGTCAGCCCTAAACGTCTGCTTCTGCTGCCCCAAGCCTTCGATGCCCAGCTCCACCACATCGCCAGCCTTGAGAAACACCGGCGGCTTCATGCCCAGGCCGACGCCGGGCGGGGTGCCCGTCGAAATAATGTCGCCGGGGTGCAGCGACATGAACTGGCTGAGGTAGGAGACGAGATAGGCGACGCCGTAGACCATGGTCTTGGTCGAACCGTTCTGCATCGTCTTGCCGTTGACGGTCAGCCACATTTTGAGGTTCTGCGGGTCGGATACTTCGTCCTTGGTCACCAGCCACGGGCCGGTCGGACCGAACGTGTCGCAGCTCTTGCCCTTGGTCCACTGGCCCTGGCGCTCGGCCTGGAAAGCGCGTTCGGACACGTCATGGGAGACGCAGTAACCGGCGACGTAGTCGAGCGCATCGGCTTCGCTGACATACTTCGCGGTCTTGCCGATGACCACGCCGAGCTCGACTTCCCAGTCGGTCTTCTCCGAGCCGCGCGGGATCAGCACGTCATCGTCGGGGCCGACAATGGCCGAGCTTGCCTTCATGAAGATGATCGGCTCCGGCGGCACGGTAGCGCCGGTTTCGGCGGCGTGGTCGGAATAGTTGAGGCCGATGCAGATGAACTTGCCGGTGCCGGCCACGCAGGCGCCGAGCCGAGGCTTGCCGGAAACCGCCGGCAGCGACTTTGCATCGAGCTTCGACAGCATGTCGAGCGAGGCCGGATGAAGCGTGGTGCCGGCGATATCGGCGACATGGGCGGAGAGATCGCGGATCGTTCCATCCGCATCGAGCAGGCCGGGACGTTCGCTTCCCACCTCGCCATAGCGCAGCAGTTTCATGCATCTTCTCCTGATTGCGGCCTCGCGGCCGTTCTACAAACTCTCCGCCGAGGCATCAGCCCTTTCGGAACCGGGCGGACCCTAGCCACCGGCCTGCTTCACGACAAGCGCAGGCAGCCTGTTTTGACAGCCGGCGAGCGGGATTTTCAGACTTCCCGATCCTTCGCCAAACCCGATCGCCCGGTGCCCGCGATTGTCTCCGGGCAGCGCTCAGATCGACCAGCCGCCGTCGATATTGTAGGCCTGCCCCGATGTGTAGGTGGCGCCGCCCAGGTAGACGGCGAGATCGGCAATCTCTTCCGGCGTGCCGAGCCGGCCCATCGGCTGGCGGGCGATGAAGGCGGCACGCGCGGCTTCGTAGTCGCCCTGCGCGTGCATTCGGTCCTCCAGCGAAGGGCTCTCGACCGTGCCGGGGCAGATGGCGTTGCAGCGTATGCCCTTGCCGACATAGTCGGCCGCGACCGCCTTGGTCAGGCCGATGACCGCGGCTTTGCTCAGGCCATAGACGAAGCGGTTCGGTACACCCTTGGTCGAGCTCGCCAGCGAGGCCATGTTGATGATCGATCCGTCGCCGCGCTCCAGCATGCCCGGCAACACGGCGCGGATGGTGCGGACCATGGCGCGAACGTTGAGGTTGAGCGCGAAATCGAGGTCGCCATCCTTCATCTCGAGGATCGAGCCGGAATGGACGAAACCGGCGCAGTTGAACAGCACATCGACACGGCCGATCTCGGCGAAGGCCGAGTTGACCGCCTCGTCATTGAGGACGTCGACCTTGCGCGTCTTGATGCCGGAGGTCTTGGCGAGTTCCGCCAGCAGCGTCTCGTTGATGTCGGTGGCATGGACGGTGGCGCCAGCCTTGGCGAAGGCCAGCGCGCTTGCCTTGCCGATGCCTTGCGCCGCCGCCGTGATGACAACGACCTTGCCTGCCAGATCCGCCATATCTTTTCCTCGCCTGCTTGGGTCAACTGCCTTTATCGGCGGCCGGCGAAGGCGTCATGTGCCAGTCAGGCGCGATCGTGCGGCCTGTGCCAGTTCACTGATAAAGATGTTTTTTCTCGTTAAAGAACATGCGTCCGGGCGTCAAGCCCGAACGCGATCACCAAGTGCGAACATCAGTCGCCGTAAGGCACCCAGACATTCTTCACCTCGATGGCGCGGCGCAGCAAGGCGTCACCGGCGGCTTCTTCCGAGGCCCAGTCGAGGCTGCGGCCATTGCCGCTCCAGACGCGCTTGAGGTTGCCGACGGAGTCGGCTTCCGCCTTGGCGCAGGTGTCGGCGTCGGCAAACAGCCAGAGCCCGTCGACGTCGTCATGCTTGGCCAGCACGCCTGCAAGCTCCGCCGTGCGGCCGGTAACGATGTTGATGGCGCCGGCGGGCACGTCGGAATATTCGATGACCTGATAGAGATCGGTGGCCAGCAGCGGGTGGCGTTCCGACGGCACGGCCACCACCGTGTTGCCCATGGCCAGCGCCGGCGCGACCAGCGAGATGAAGCCGAGCAAGGGCTGATTGTCGGGCGCGACGATGCCGACGACGCCGACCGGCTCATGCAACGCCAGCGTCACGGCACGCGCCGGCGGCTGGTGCACCCGGCCCTCGAACTTGTCGGCGAGGCCGGCGTAGAGGAACAGCCGCTCAATCGACTGTTCGACCTCGTCCCGCGCCGCCTTGGCGTTGGCCCCGGTCAGTTCGGTGAGGCGGGCGGCAAACTCGCTGGCACGGCCGGAAAGGTTCTCGGCCAGGTAATAGAGCACCTGGGACCTGTTATAGGCGGTTGCCTCCGGCCAGGCCTTGCAGGCGCGCGCGGCTGAAACGGCGTCACGGATATCCTTGCGGTTGCCGAGCCCGACTTCGCCGGCAAGCTTGCCCTTGGCGGTGGCGACGGCAATCGAATAATTGCCGTCCGCCCGCACCTGCTTGCCGCCGATGAACAGCTTGGCCGTGCGATCGATGGCTGAGCCATCCGCCTGTTCGACGGGCTGAGCGGACGACGTCGCCGGCTTGATGACCGAACCGAGCGGCAATTTTGCCGATAGATATTCGAACATGCCCTCGCGCCCGCCCTCGCGGCCGAAGCCGCTCTCGCGGTAGCCGCCGAAGCCGCAGGCGGCGTCGAACATGTTGGTGCCGTTAACCCACACCACGCCGGCCTTCAGCTGAGGCGCCACATGGAGCGCGAGATTGACGTTCTCGCTCCACACCGAGGCGGCGAGCCCGTAGCGTGTGTTGTTGGCAAGCTCGATCGCTTCCTCGGTGTTGCGGAAGGTCATGGTGGCAAGCACAGGCCCGAACACCTCCTCCTGGGCAAGGATATTAGCCGGCGAAACACTCGTTGCCAGCGTCGGCAGATGATAGTAGCCGGAAGACGGCAGCGCTGCATCCGGCTGCCAGCAGACGGCGCCCTGCCGGGCACCCTCGGCGATCAGTCCCTTGACGCGGTCGAGCTGGGTCAGGTCGACCAGCGGGCCGATATCGGTGTTCTTGTCGAGCGGGCTGCCGACTCGCAACCGGCTCATCCGCGTCTTGACCTTGGCGATCAAGGCGTCGGCGATGCCTTCCTGTACCAAGAGGCGCGAACCGGCGCAGCAGACCTGGCCCTGGTTGAACCAGATGCCGTCGACGAGGCCTTCGACGGCGCTGTCGAGATCGGCGTCCTCGAAAACGATGAAGGCCGATTTGCCGCCAAGTTCCAGCGACAGTTTCTTGCCCGAGCCGGCGGTGGCCTTGCGGATGATCTTGCCGACCTCGGACGAGCCGGTGAAGGCGATCTTCTGGATGCCGGGATGGTTGACGATCGCCGCTCCTGCTTCCGGGCCGCCCTGGACGATGTTGACGACGCCCTTCGGCACACCGGCGCGTTCGCAGATCTCGGCGAACAGGATTGATGTGAGCGGCGTGAATTCGGCCGGCTTCAGCACCACCGTGCAGCCCGCCGCGAGTGCGGGCGCGATCTTCCAGGCCAGCATCAGCAGCGGGAAATTCCACGGGATGATCTGGCCGACGACGCCGACACCCTTGTGGCCAGGGAAATCCCTGTCCAGCGCCTGTGCCCAGCCGGCGTGATGGATGAAATGGCGGATGGCCAGCGGCACGTCGATATCGCGGCTCTCGCGGATCGGCTTGCCATTGTCGATTGTCTCAAGCACCGCGAACAGGCGCTGGTGGCGCTGCATGGCGCGGCCGATGGCGTAGAGCACTTTCGCGCGCTGATAGCCTGAACTGGCGCTCCACTTCGGCAGCGCTTTCGTGGCCGCCGCGACGGCCGCGTCGATGTCGGCGGCGTTGGCGTCCGAAATCTTGGCCAACAACTTGCCGGAGGACGGTTCGCTGGTCTCGAAAGTCTTGCCGCCGCTCGCCGCCTTCCAATCGCCGCCGATGAACAGCGCCTTGCCGAAATCGCGCGCCGCGAGCCAGGCATCAGCTTCGTTGCGCGCCTCCGGCGCCGGGCCGTATTCCATGGCGTGATAGCGTTCGAGAATGTTCATCAGGCGGGGCTCCAGATAATTGTCAGGGGGGCGCCGTAGGGCTCCACGTTCAAGGCCTCGCTCGCCTTACGCCATCGCGTAGCGGTGATTGGCCGAATAATGCCCGGTCAGATGATGCTCGAGCTGGCGCTCGATGTCGGTGAGCAGGCTCGACGCGCCGAAGCGGAACAGCTCCGGCTCCAGCCAGGGCCGGCCGAGCTCTTCCTTCATCAGCACCAGCCAGTCGAGCGACACTTTCGCGGTGGAAATGCCGCCGGCCGGCTTGAAACCGATGAGATAGCCGGTTTCCTCGAAATAGGCCCTGATGGCGCGCACCATGGCAAGCCCGACGGGCAGCGTGGCGTTGACGCTTTCCTTGCCGGTCGAGGTCTTGATGAAATCGGCGCCCGCCATCATCGCCACCATTGAGGCCAGCATGACATTGCGCAGCGTGGCGAGGTCGCCGGTGCCCAAAATGACCTTCAGATGCGCGTCCCCGCAGGCGGCACGCATCGAGACGATTTCGTTGTAGAGCTCCCGCCACTTGGCGCCGAACACCAGGCCGCGCGGAATGACGACGTCGATCTCGTCGGCGCCGTCCTTCACCGAGGCCTCGATTTCCTGCAGGCGGGTCGATAGCGGCGCCAGGCCATGCGGGAAGGCGGTGGAGACGGCGGCGACATGGATGCCGGTGCCGCGCACGGCGTCAACGGCCGTGGCAACGAAGGGATGATAGACGCAGACGGCGGCCGGCCGGATGGTTTCGCCCGCAATGCCGAGGCCTTCCATGATGTCGCGGCGCAGCGGGTTGATCGCCTTGGCGCAGAGCCGGCGCACGCGTTCCTCGGTGTCGTTGGAGTTCAGTGTCGTCAGGTCCATGCAGGCGATCGCCCGCAGCAGCCAGGCGGCCTGGTTGTCGGCCTTGATCGAGCGCCGCTTGGTCAGGCTGGCGACGCGGCGCTCCAGCGCCGAGCGGTTGACGCTGCGCACCGATTCCAGAAAACCGAGATCGAGTTTCAGGCCGGGATTGCGCGCGATGTGATGATCCAGCGGCACCGGCGTGTTGGCGGCGGCGCGTGCCGGCAGCGGCGTCACCTTGGTGCCAAGATCGGCTTCGCGGATTGTGCTGCTCATCTCCTGCCCTTTCATTCAGCGGCGTGCGCCTGATGGCGCATCGTCCTCCCAAAGCCGTTCGACACTTTTGGGCGACACGCACGAAGATAGCCCGCGAAGCCGTGCTTCACGAGTCCTCAAGCGAGGGATAGCCGAAAAAGGCCGCGAAAGCAGCTGATTTTTGACCGGAAGGTCAAAACAAGGTTTCTGGGAGACCCGCGGGCCTCAGCCGACGAAGGCGCGTTCGACGACGAAGCTCGAGGGGTGGCTGAGCGACCCTTCCTGGAAGCCGAGGCTTTCGGCCAGCTCCTTGACGTCCTTCAGCATGTGCATCGAGCCGCAGATCATGATGCGGTCGGTTTCCGGATTGAGCTTCTCGATGCCGAGATCGCTGTAGAACTTGCCGGAGCCGATCAGCGCGGTGATGCGGCCCATGCGCGCCGACTCTTCGCGTGTCGTCGAATTGTAGAGCGTGACGCGGCCGGCGGTCAGCTCGCCGATCAGCGGGTCGCTTTCCAGTGCCGCCACCAGTTCCTGGCCATAGATCAGCTCGGCATTGTCGCGGCAGGTATGGGTCAGGATCAGCTGATCGAATTTCTCGTAGGTGTCGGGGTCGCGCAGCAGGCTGGCGAAGGGCGCGATGCCGGTGCCGGTCGAGATCATGAACAGCCGCTTGGCCGGGGTCAGCGCGTCGACGACCAGCGTGCCGGTCGACTTCTGGCGCATGATCACGGTGTCGCCGACCTGGATCTTCTGCAGTTCCGAGGTCAGCGGGCCGTCCGGCACCTTGATCGAGAAGAATTCCAGCTCTTCGTCCCAGGCCGGGCTGGCGACGGAGTAGGCGCGGTACACCGGCTTCTCGGCATTGGGCAGGCCGATCATCACGAACTCGCCCGAGCGGAAGCGCAGCGACTGCGGACGGGTGATCCGGAACGAGAACAGCCGGTCGGTATAGTGCTTCACCGAGACGACGGTTTCGGCATAGACATTGGCCGGAATCGGAAACTGCAGCGGGCGGGCTTCAGCGGTATTGAACGCGGGCGTGGTGTTCATCAATTCCAACCTTCTCGCCCAATTACAGACGCGGGCGCCAAACTTTCCCGTGCGCGCCCGAACCATTCAGGTTCCGGCGTGCCTTGCACACACTGCGAGGCGGTAAGCTCTTGTGTCGAGAATTTATTAGTATACAAACGATATTTGCGTCAAGATGCCGCCGTAAAACACCTTTCCAAACTGCGGCATATCCGTAGTCCCAGCATTTCGGGTTTCGACAATGAAAGAGAATTTTTCGGTGCAGCCGCCGGATTCCCTGGGCAGCGTCGTCGCCGGCATCGATGTCGGCGGAACCTTCACCGACCTGCTGCTGATCGACGGCAAGGACGGCGGCAAGGTGTATCTGGCCAAGACCCCGACCACGGTCGACAACCAGGCCTTTGGCGTGGTTTCGGCGCTTGGCGCCACCGGCTTTCCGGTCGACGGCATCGATCTCATCGTGCATGGCACGACCACCACCACGAATGCGGTGCTGGAGCGCCGCCTGGCGAAAACCGGCATGATCACCACGCGCGGTTTTCGCGATGTGATCGAGCTTGGCCGGCGCACGCGGCCGCAGCCCTATGGCATGACGGGCACCTTCGTTCCGGTCATCCCGCGCAATTTGCGGCTGGAGGTGTCCGAACGCGTCGAGGCATCAGGTGCTATCCGCACGCCGCTCGACGAGGTCGAAATGCGTGAGGCCGTACAGGCGCTGATCGCCGCCGGTTGCGAATCCCTCGTTATCCACTTCCTGCATTCCTACGCCAACCCTTCGCATGAACGGCGGGCGGCCGAAATCGCCGCCGAGTTCTGGCCGAACGGCTACATCACCACCGGCCACGCGCTGCTGTCGGAGGCACGCGAATTCGAGCGCGGGGTAACCGCCTCGGTCAATGCCTCGGTGCAGCCGATACTCGAGCGCTATGTCGAGCGGCTGCGCAAGGAATTGGCCGCGAGGGGCTATATCAGAGACTTCCTCATCATGAACGGCAATGGCGGCATGATATCGGCCCGCTTCGTCACACGTGAATCGGCAAAGACCGTGATGTCGGGGCCCGCCTCCGGCGTCATCGCCGCCGCCTATACGGGCAAGCGCGCCGGCTTCGAAAACCTCGTCACCTACGACATGGGCGGCACGTCGACCGACGTGGCGCTGATCCGCAACGCCGAGCCGGCGGTCTCGAACGAGATCGAGATTGAATACGCCATGCCGATCCATGTCCCGATGGTGGCGGTGCATACGGTTGGCGCCGGCGGTGGTTCGATCGCCCGCGTCGATGCGGCCGGACTGATCCAGATCGGTCCGGAAAGCGCGGGCGCCAATCCCGGCCCGATTTGCTATGGGCGCGGCGGGACCGAGCCAACCATCACCGACGCCAACCTGGTGCTCGGCCGGCTGGCGCCGAAGAAATTGCTGGCCGTCGACAATCCGGTCACAGCGGAGCGCGTCACCGGCATTTTCGAGGACCGGATCGGCAAGTCGACCGGCCTGTCCGGCGTCGAAGCGGCTGGCGCGGTGCTCAGGCTCGGCAACATGAAGATGGCCGGCGCCATCCGCATGGTATCCGTATCGCGCGGCCACGATCCCCGCGATTTCGCGCTGTTCGCCTTCGGCGGCGCCGGGCCGCTGCATGCGACGGCGCTCGCCCGCGAACTCGGCCTGCCCAAAGTGCTGGTGCCGGCGCGTCCCGGCATCACCAATGCGCTCGGCTGCGTCGTCGCCGATCTGCGCCACGACTTCGTCAACACCATCAACCAGCCAGTGGCCCTGCTTGATGAAAGCCGGCTCCACCAAGTATTGGAACGGCACCGGAACGAAGGCGAGGAACTGATCGCCAAGGAAGCGGTGAAGCCGGCAACGATCCGCGTCACCCACTCCGCGGACATGCAGTTCGTCGGCCAGACCCACATCATCAACGTGCCGTTGCCGTCCTCCTCGGTAACGCGAGCTGCATTGCAGGGCCTGTTCGAGAAAGCCTATTTCGCTCGCTTCAAGGTCGAGCTGCCCGAAATCCGCGCCAACCTCGTCAACCTCAACACCTCGGTCACCGGGATGCGCCCGGCGATCGACTTGTCACGCCTGATCGACCCGGCCGGGCGGGCAAAAACGCTGGAAGAGGCGCGGCGCGAAATCCGGCCGGTCTGGTATGGCGGACGCTGGCACGACACGCCGGTGTACATCAGGGAAAAGCTGCCGCTCGATGCGGTCATCGAAGGGCCGGCGATCCTCGAACAGATGGACGCCACCACCGTGCTCGAACCCGGCGACCGCGCGCGCTGCGACGCCGACGGCAACATCATCATCGATGTGGGCAAGGAATGATGGGAAATTCGTCTGTTAGTTTCTGTCCTTTTACAGTCGGCCTCGCGCTGCCCCTCATCGCCCTGCCGGGCACTTCTCCCCGTATAGTGACGGGGAGAAGGATGCAGCTGCGGCCTCGGCGCTTTTCATGCGACGTTGAAGGTGAGCGAAATCATCGGCGACGGCGTCTTTCTCCCCGTCACCATACGGGGAGAAATGTCCGGCAGGACAATGAGGGGCGGCGCGACGTCTCAGGCCTTCCATGTCCGGCCCCTGCCATGAGGATTACTGAGCAATGACCGGTCTCGAGGCCATCACGCTTTCGGTTCTCCAGGCCGCCTTGCAGCAGGTCTGCGACGAGATGGACCTGACCTTTTCCCGCGCCGCCTTCTCGCCCGTCATCGCCGAGGCCAATGACCGTTCCGACGGCATCTATTCCGCGGTAGACGGCTCGCTGATCGCGCAAGGCAGCCAGGGCCTGCCGGTGTTCGTCGGCGTCATGCAATATTCGACCAGGACGGTGATCGAAATGATCGCCGACGGCCGCTGCCTGCTGCCGGAGCCGGGCGACATCTACATCGTCAACGACCCCTATCTCGGCGGCACGCATCTGATGGATGTGCGCTTCGCCATGCCGGTCTACCGGGACGGCAAGATCTTCTGCTGGCTGTCCAACACCGGCCACTGGCCCGACATTGGCGGCTCGGTGCCAGGCGGCTTCTCCGCTTCCGCCACCGCCGTCGAGCAGGAAGGCCTGCGGCTGCCGCCGGTGAAACTGTTCAAGAAGGGCGTGCTCGACCCCGAGATCTACGCCATCATCTGCTCCAACATCCGCGTCGCGGACCAGCGCATCGGCGACATCAGGGCGCAGGCGGCGGCGCTGCTGATCGGCCAGGATCGGCTCAATGGAATCCTGGATCGTTACGGTGACGAAACTGTTGTCGAAGCGATCGCCGAACTGCGCCGCCGCGCCGCCGAGCAGATGCGCGCCAACATCGCGGCCATTCCCGACGGCACCTATCGCTCCAAGGCCTTTGTCGATTCCGACGGCGTGGTCAACGAGCCGCTGACCATCGCGCTTGCGGTGGAGAAACAGAGCGACACGCTGACCTTCGATTTCGCCGGCTCGTCCAGGCCTTGCGCCGGGCCGATGAACAGCGTGCTGGCGACGACCCTGTCCTCGGTCTATCTCGCCATGCGCCACATTTTTCCGGATGTGCCGATCAGTGCCGGCGCCTTCGAGCCGTTGATCGTCAAGCGGCCGGAAGGCACCTTCCTTGATGCCAAATATCCGCGCCCCGTGTCGGGCTGTGCGGCGGAGGTCTCGCAGCGTATCGCCGAGGCGGTGTTCGCGGCGATGGTGCAGGCATTGCCCGACAAGGTGACGGCGGCTCCCGCCGGCTCCAGCGGCAACTTCGCCTTGGGCGGCAGCGACCCCGCGCGCGGCCGCGACTATGTCATGTACCAGATCTCCGGCGGCGGCTATGGCGGCAATTCGGGCCATGACGGCCTGACCAATGGCTGCTCGACCATCGGCATTTCGAAATCGCCGCCGGTCGAGATCATGGAGCAGGCTTTTCCCGTGCTCTACCGGCACTATGCCTTGCGCGAAGGCTCGGGTGGCGCCGGCAAGCATCGCGGCGGTTTCGGCCTCGCCTACGAGGTCGAGATCCTGCGCGGCGAGGCGCGGGCCTCCTTCGTCATGGACCATGGCCGTTTCGGCCCGCAGGGCGCGCTCGGCGGTGGGGATGGCGAGCCCAACAGCGTGACCGTCTTCCGCGATGGCGTAGAACACATACCGCCGCACCTCTCCAAGGAGCAGGACATCCCGCTGAAGGCCGGCGACCGCGTGCGCGTCGGCACGCCGGGCGGCGGCGGCTATGGCGATCCGCGTGAGCGCGACCCGAAACTGGTCGCTCAGGATGTCCAGCTTGGCTATTATACAGCTGAGCAAGCCAAGCATCTGTTCGGGATCGAGGCACAAGGAAGCTGACCAAACTCGGATGAGCCGCCCCGCGCCGTGATCGCCGCATGACGTGTCGTTTCCGTCTCCGCCGGGAGCATGAAAGCCCGTAGATTTATCCGGTCAACGGAGATCCCGAACATGCGTCTTTTCGGTCGTTTCGTGCTTGCCGCTTCCGTCGCCCTCACCATCGCCACCGGCGCTGCTTGACTATCTTGGCTGAGCGGCGTTCCCCTTTCTACAGCAGCATCGTCGGGCTGGGCGCGACCATGGGCCGGGTCGGCGGCGATTTCATCTCGGCCAGATACTATTCCGGCATTGCCGACGAGCACCTGAACACACGCGCCAATGTCGGCGTGCAGGACCTCAGCACCATGGGCAAGATGGACATCAAGGGTCCGGACGCCGAGGCGCTGGTCAACCATGTCATCGTCAACGACGCCGCGGCGATGAAACCGGGCAATGTGCGGTACTCCACCGTCTGCCGCGAGGACGGCGGCATCATGGACGACCTCACCGTGTTCCGGCTGGCGCCCGAGCATTTCATGCTGGTGACCGGCTCGGTCAACCGGCTGAAGATGCTGCCCTGGCTCCAGCATCATGCTGAGGGGCGCAAGGCCTATGTCACCGACATCACGGCGGCGGTCGCCTTCCCGACCATCCAGGGTCCGCGTTCGCGCGAACTCCTCAAGGCTTTGGTCGCGGATGCCGATCTCGATGGGTTGAAGCGCTGGGCGTTCACCTCGGGTCGCGTCGGCGAAACCAAGGTCATGATTTCGCGCACAGGCGTCACCGGCGAACTCGGCTTCGAACTGTTCGTGCCTGCGGACGAGGCGACCTCGGTCTGGGAGGCGCTGATGCGGACTGGCCAAGCCTTCGGCCTGAAACCCTATGGCGTGCTGGCTATGTTCACGCTCGGCCTGGAAAAGGCCTATCCGGCGCATGGCATCGACATGGACGAGAGCCGCACGCCGTTCCATGTCGGCCTCGACCGCTGGATCAAGTTCGACAAGGGCGATTTCGTCGGCCGCGAAGCGCTGCTCAAGATCCGCGACAAGGGCCTCGACGAGCGCTGGACCGGCCTGATCCTCGACGGCGACAAGCCGGTCGCGACGGATGCCAGGGTGATGGCCGACGGCAGGGATGTGGGCGTGGTCACCTATAGCGACCACGGCTATTCCCTTGGCAAGGTGTTGGCGACCGCGCACCTGCGGTTGCCGTTCACGGCTGTTGGAACGGAGCTCAGCATCGATATACGCGGCAATCCTACCCGCGCGGTCGTGGCGCCGATCCCCTTCTTCGACCCGGAAGGGGTTAGGTTGAGAGGCTAGAGCGGCCTATCGGAAGATCGACACTCATCCATCGGGTATGCCGACGGCAAGCAGGTCTCTCCGAAGATCCTCAAGAATCTTTGGGTCACGATACGGATCGATCAAGATGGTGCTCACGGTCGCATCGGGCCTTGCCGCCAGACACTGTCTGGCTGCGTGAGCGGCGAGTTGCCCGTCGCCCATTCTCCAATGACAGACCGCCAGAAACGCATATGCCCAAAATGCATAAGAATAGAGATTCCGGTAGGAGGCTATCGCCTCAGGATACCGTCCGAGAACCAGGAGAACCTGTCCGCGTAGATCCCAGAACCAGTCGTAATTTAGGGGATCACGGGCGATACAGACGTCCAGATCGGACAGCGCTTCCTCATGCCGGCCGAGATAGCTCCAGCACAAGCCCCGTATTGCTCTCGCCCGGGTTTCGTTGGGATTAAGGTTCACACCCTGCTCGAGATGCAGCAACGCCTCCTCTAACTGTCCCATGAAGATGAGCGTGTGACCCACCGCTGTATGGCTCCATGCCTGTTTCGGCTCAAGTTTTAGAGCACGGCGACCGTGGGCAAGAGCGATCTTGAGCGTGTTCCCGTCCCCCTCAAGCAGCCATTTGCTTGTGAGCACAGTCGCCATCATTGCATGGATGGTAGCGACATTCGGGTCGAGCTCGATCGCCCTGGCAAGGTAGGGCTCTGCTTCCAGAGTCGTGTCATAGCGAACCATCAGAACGCGAGCCTGAAGATACAGATCGTAGGCATCGAGCTGGGTGATCGGAAGGCGCCGTATCTTCTCCACACCCGAAGTGCGGATTGTGCCGATGACGGTGATAGCGACACTTCTGGCGATCTCTTCCTGGAGTTCAAAAATATCTGTCAGCTCCCGATCGAATCGATCAGCCCAGATTTGATTGCCGGATTTGGCCTCTATGAGTTGCGATGAGATCCTGACCCTATCGCCGGCACGGCGAATGCTGCCCCGAAGCAGGTAGTCGACGGACAACTGCTTCGCGATGGTGACGGCGTCGACAATCTTTCCCTTGAACACAAATGAGGAATTGCGGGCTATGAGATGAAGTTCGCCGAAGCGCCCCAGTTCGGTGATGATGTCCTCGGTGACCCCGTCGCTGAAATATTCCTGGCTGGGGTCGCTGCTCATATTCTCGAATGCAAGAACTGCAACGACTGGCCCGCGGCTTGATGCGCCGCCGGTCTGTGGTTTGGACGGCTCGTCCATGCTCCTGCGCAATAGCCGAAGCTCGTCACCTGGCTCCAGATTCAGCTCCCGCCTCAGCAACAGCTTGCACGCCTCATACTGCTTGATGGCGAGCGCAGCCTGACCTGAGGCGATGTGCGCCCGCATCAATGCGACATGCGACGGTTCCCGCAGCGGATCAAGAGCAACCAGCCGTTCGCAAATTGCAACGCGCTCGATGCCGCTCTCCGATTCTGCCAGAAGCTGGAACACATCGATTGCCCGCAAGGACAGGTCGGCACGGACTTCGCGAAGCCAATCCTCGAACGCGTTGTCAAATGTGCTCAACCCATCAAGAAAAGGGCCGGCATAGAGGGTGGCAGCCCGCCGCAGCTCAGCCGAGTCACGGCTGGCGGATGCAGCGACGAATTCAGTCACGTCGATGGTGAAGAATTTGGGATTGAGCGCGATACGGTCCCCGACCAGGACCAAGGCATCCTCTCCCAACCCAGCAAAGTCTTTGCGGATAGCGGCCAAGGCCTGCCGCAGGCTGTTTCTCGCCTGCTCCTCACCTCGATCGCTCCACAGAAGAGCGGCCAGCTTGTGACGCGTCGCCTCCTGATTCGGCGCCACGGAGAGAATGCCCAGAAGTGCTCTGTTCTTCTTGGCGGCCACCTCAAAGGGTTTGCCCTGCGGCGACGTCAGGTGAAAACCACCCAAGAGATCTAGCCGCGCCGGGCTCATCGCGATGTACTCTGAATTTCCGCTTTTTTCGCGATATTCACGAGCTTTTCACAGGCATCTCACGCCCCGCATTCGATGTTGCCTCTCGCAACTAACAACATCCGAGAGGAAAACTCCAATGTCCATTGTTGCGCAGGTCTTGGGAAAGGCAGGCAGGACTCTCACAAAGAGGCTGTTGAAGTGGCCGAAGTTCCGTCTGGGTCGCTTCCTGTACAGAATAACAGAGGCATACGCCTATGCGACCTGGAACGCCTACGGCGCGGCGACGGGTCTCGATGAGAATAATCCCGGGCGCCATCCCGATAAGGACGTCGACAATTACTGAACGTCTTCGCCTGAACGCTGCGAAGCAGGCGTCACATTCGTCGGCTTGTACGTCACCCTCGCCGGTCGAGCCGCGCCACCACCCGATCGCCCACCCACTGGATGCCGCAGACCAGGATGATCAGTACGATCACCACGGCGATCATCACCGACGTCTCAAACCGTTGATAGCCATAGCGGATGGCGAGGTCGCCGAGGCCGCCGGCGCCGATGGCGCCGGCCATCGCCGAGGCGCCGACCAGCGTCACCAGCGTCACCGTGAAGCCGGCGACGATGCCGGGCAGGGCCTCGGGCACCAGCACCTCGCGGATGATCGTCCAACGATTGCCGCCCATGGCGCGGGCGGCCTCGATCAGGCCGTGGTCGACATCGCGCAGCGACACTTCGGCGATCCGCGCATAGTAGGGCGTGGCGGCGATCGACAGCGGCACGATGGCCGCCCAGGTGCCGATCGAAGTGCCGACGATCAGCCGCGTCACAGGGATCAGCGCCACCAGAAGGATGATGAACGGCACCGAGCGGAAGCCGTTGATGACGGCGCCGAGCACGCGATTCACCCACGGGCTTTCGGCAATGCCGCCGCGTTCGGTGGCGATCAGCGCCAGGCCGAGCGGCAGGCCGAACACCAGCGAGATCAGGCCGGAGGCGGCCGTCATCAGCACCGTCTCCCAGATCGACCGCAGCAGAAGCTCAAACAGGATCGGCGACATGGCCAAGCACCTCCACCCGCGCCTGGCGGGATTCCAGAAAAGCGATCACCTCGGCGAGATGACCCGCATCGCCGCCAGGGATAGAGAGGAACAGCGTCCCCACCGGCTCTCGCTGAATATGGTCGATGCCGCCATGGACGAGCCGGAAGGCACCGGGCACGGTTCTCGCAAGGTCGGACAGCAGCGGCCCGCGCGCAGGCTCCCCCGCAACGTCGACGCGCAAGATCGTTTCGGTACCACCCGCGGGCAGCAGCCGCGCCGCCAGCTCCGGCGGCAGTTGCGGCCGGATCGCGCCGAGCAGGCGTCTTGTGATCTCGGACCGTGGATCGGCGAACACAGACCAGACTGGCCCTTCCTCGACGATGCGTCCGGCGTCGATCACCGCCACCCGGTCGGCGATCGAGCGGATCACCTCCATCTCGTGGGTGATCAGCAGGATGGTCAGGCCAAGCTGCCGGTTGATGTCCTTGAGCAAGGCGAGGATGGACCGCGTCGTCTCTGGGTCGAGCGCTGACGTCGCTTCGTCCGACAGAAGCAGCGCCGGCCGCGCGGCCAGCGCCCGGGCGATGCCGACGCGCTGCTTCTGGCCGCCCGACAGTGACGCCGGATAGGCTTTCGCCTTTTCCGACAGGCCGACCAGATCGAGCAGTTCCGCCGCCCGCTTCAGCCGTTCGGCCTTTGGCCGGCCCTCGATCTTCAGCGGCAGCGCCACATTATCCTCGACCGTCTTGGCCGACAGCAGGTTGAAATGCTGGAAGATCATGCCGATGCGCCGCCGCAGCGGCTGCAGGTCGCGCTCGCCGAGCCGGCTGATTTCGCGGCCCTCGATGAACACCTCGCCGGAATCGGGCCGCTCCAACCCGTTGAGGCAGCGGATCAGCGTCGATTTGCCGGCGCCGCTGCGGCCGATGATGCCGAGGATCTCTCCCTTGCGCACCGTCAGGGAAATGCCGTCGAGCGCCGCCGTCGCGCCGAAGCGGCGCTTCAGCTCGACAAGACGCACCACGTCCTGCGCCGGTGCATCGGCGTCGTTCGTGTTCTCGATGGCTGCGGTCACATGCTGGTTCATACGCGGATCCCGAAACAGGATTGCGGCCCGCGCGTTGCGCGGACCGCTTTTCTTGTCAAAGCAGACACTTTCGTGCCCGGATTGCTCAATAGGCGCTGAGGCCGGTGCCCTTGTAGACCTTGTCGAACTCGGCCTTGACCGCCTCGTTCTGGTAGGACGCCACCAGCGTCTTCACCCAGGCCTCGTTCTCGTTGCCGACCTTGACCGCGATGAAGTTGCGGTACGGATTGTCTGCGATCGGCTCCTGCGCGATACGGTTTTCCGGTGTCAGGCCGCTTTTCAGCGCCCAGTCGGTGTTGACGACCGCGGCGTCGAGGTCTTCGACCGAGCGGCCGACGATGCCGGCGTCGAGTTCCTTGATCTCGACCTTCTTGGGGTTTTCGGCGATGTCGGCGGTGGTGGCCAGGATGCCGGTACCGTCCTTCAGCTTGATCACGCCCTCATTCTGCAGCACGCGCAGCGCCCGGCCTTCATTGGACGGATCGTTGGGCACTCCGATCACCGCGCCCTCGGGCAGGCCGGCGACCTCTTTGTACTTCTTGGAATACAGGCCGATCGGCCACACGCCGGTATAGCCGACGCGCACGATATGGTAGCCCTGCGTCTTGATCTGGTTGTCGAGATAGGGCTGGTGCTGGAAGGCGTTGGCGTCGATCTCGCCGCGCTCCAGCGCCTCATTCGGCTGGGTATAGTCGTTGAACACCACCGTCTCGATGCTCAGGCCCTTCTCGGCGGCTTGAGCGACCACGACGCGCCAGACATCCTCGTCCTCGCCGCTGATGATGCCGACCTTGATCGCCTTCTTGTCCTCGGCGAACGAGGCATGCGGCGCCATCAGGCCGCCGATCGCGACGGCCGATGCGAACAGCAGAGCAAGACCGCTGCGGCGGTTCAGGGTTGACCTTGGGGAAGAGGACACAGTGTTGTTGAGGTCGGACATGATTGATCTCTGCGGTTGTGAAGTCATGGCAGCAAGGCGGATTGCCTAGGCTTGTTCACATCGTCAGAAATTCTATCGATTTTATCAAAGAACGCCTTTCGCCATTCTCCCTGAAGCCGGGAATATTCTCTCAAAAATTTTGAAGAAGGGAGTAAAAGACGCCCAGGATCGCCCGCAACGGTTGCGGTCGATCCGGCGGGCGTCGAGAAGCGGTGAGGTCCTCAGCGAACCCGGCGGCTCCTCAAAGGGCAATCCATGTCGTCTTCAGTTCGAGATACTTCTCCAGCGCGTGCAGCGACTTGTCGCGGCCGAAGCCGGATTGCTTGACGCCGCCGAGCGGCACGGTGACGTCGGCGCCGCCATAGGTGTTGACGTGGACGACGCCGGCGTTGATGGCGCGCACCATGCGATGCGCGGTGGCAAGATTTGATGTCCACACCGCCGAGGCGAGCCCGTAGACCGTCGAGTTGGCAAGCCGCACCGCTTCCTCCTCGGTCTCGAAGCGCATCACGCCGAGCACCGGCCCGAACACCTCTTCGCGGGCAAGCTGCATGTCCTGCGTCACGTTCTCGAAGATCGTCGGCGCCATATAGCTGCCGCCGGTCTCGGCCAGGATCCGTTCGCCGCCGGTGATCAGCCTCGCGCCTTCTTCAGTGGCCTTGGCGACGAAACCAAGATTCTTGTCCAGCTGCTCCGCGCTCGACACCGCGCCGACATCGCTTGCGAGATCGAGCGGATCGCCGACCTTCAGCCTTGTGGTCGCCGAGAGCAGTTCGTCCATGAAACGGTCATAGACGGAGGCCTGGACAAGCAGCCGCGAGCCGGCGACGCAGACCTGGCCGGAATTGCGGAAGATGCCGTTGGCCGAGACGACAGCCGCCTGTTTCAGGTCCGGCGCGTCGGCAAAGACGATGTTGGGTGACTTGCCGCCGAGACGCGCTTCAGATTGGAACGGGCGGAGTATTCGAGCAGGCGGCGGCCGACCGGTCCCGAGCCGGTGAAGGCGATGGCGTCGACATCCCCATGCAGGCCGAGCGCCTCGCCGGTGACCGCGCCCCTGCCGGTCACGACATTGAGCACGCCGGCGGGCAGCCCGGCTTCGGCAGCCAGTTCGGCCAGCCGCAGCAGCGTCAGCGAGGCGATCTCCGGCGGCTTGACCACCACGCAATTGCCGGCGGCCAGCGCCGGCGCGATCTTCCAGGCGCCGATCATCAACGGGAAGTTCCAGGGAACGATGACGCCGACGACGCCGAGCGGCTCCTTGTGGATCAGCCCAAGCACGTTGTCGGCGGTCGGCGCGATCTCGCCATAGACCTTGTCGATCGCCTCAGCGTAGTAGCGGATGGTGCCGGCCGCCGACAGCGGCTCGGCCTTGTAGGCCATGCCGATCTCGGTGCCATTGTCGCGCACGCCGAGCACGGCCAGCTCGTCGACATGTCTTTCGATCAGTTCGGCGAGCCTGGTCAGCACCTTCTTGCGGAAAGCGGGGGCAGCGCGCGACCATGAACCCTTCTCGAACGCCTTGCGTGCCGAGCGCACGGCGCGGTCGATGTCGGCTGGATTGCCGTCGGCAATGCTGGCGAAAGGCCGGCCGTCGATCGGCGAAATCACCAGCAGGCTCGCGCCGCTTGCCGCCTCCGCTTGGGCGCCATCGATGAACAGGCCGCGCGCGCCGATCTCCGCCTTGCGCAGTGTGTCGATGGCACTTTGACTGATCATTATATTCTCGCTTCAGGAGGGTCTGCGGGGCGGCGTGATACGCCGCCCTGATATCTCGCTCAATCCTTGAGCGGTACGCCGAGATTGTCGAAGGCCACCGGATCGCGGCTCTTCAACGCGCCTGCCAGCAGCAGGCCCACCACGCCGGCGATCAGCACCAGTCCCGGCAGGAACGCACCGAGGAAGCCGCCGGCCCCCGACAGGCTGCCGAAATTGATGACGATCAGGTAGATGATGACGACGAAGGCGATGAAGGTCAGCCCGGGCAGGATCGTGGTCTTGAGCGCGTTCTCCTGGGCCGACGGGTTGGCGCGGAAGTACATCACCACGGCGAGCGAGGCGACCGCCATCATGACGATGACGCCGAGCGTCGCGACATTGGTCAGCCACGAGAACAGCGCCAGCACCGGATCGAGCCCGAGTAGGGCGAACAGCCCGACGACGACAGCCGCTAGCACGCTCTGGATCACCGAAGCGACATGCGGGCTCTGGTGCGACGAATGCGTCACGCCGATCGACTGCGGCAACAGCTTCTCGCGGCCGGAGACATAGATGTAGCGGGCAACCGCATTGTGGAACGCCAGCACGCCGGCAAACAGGCTCGACACGAACAGGATGCTCATCGCGTGCGTGAGCAGCGTTCCGGCATAGCGGTCGGAGAGGCCGAACAGGAAGGTGGTCGGATCCTGCAGGCCCTGCAGCGCCGGCAGCAATTTGTCGACGCCGGCGCCCACCGCCATCAGCCAGGCGGTGACCATGTAGAAGACGCCGATCAGCAGCACCGAGAAGTAGGTGGCGCGCGGAATGGTGACCTTGGGATCACGGGCTTCCTCGGCGTAGATCGTCGTCGCCTCGAAGCCGATGAAGGCGGCGAAACAGAACAGGATGGCGATCGCCGGCGCGCCAGAGGTGATTTGGCTCCAACTGAACGGGGTCGCCGAGAGGCCGCTGTCGCCGCCGGTCTTGAGGATCACCAGGTCGAGGATCAGCACCACGGCGTATTCGCACAGCACCAGCACCGTCAGGATCTTGGCCGACAGGTCGACCTGGCGGTAACCGAGCACGGCGACAATGGCGATGGCGATGAAGCTCCACACCCACCAGGGCAGGTTGATGCCCCAGCTGGCGAACAGCCCGGAGGTTGCCGCACCGAGCAGGCCCATGACGCCGATCTGCATGGCATTGTAGGACAGGATGGCGATCAGCGCCGTGGCGCCGCCGGCAAGGCCGCCCAGGCCGCGCGCGGCGTAGGCATAGAAGGCGCCGGCGTTGCCGACATGGCGCGACATGGCGACATAGCCGACCGCGAACAGAAGCAGCAGCACCGTGACGATCAGATAGGTGCCGGCAAAGCCGGCGCCGTTGCCCATCAGCATGCCGAGCGGCGTGCCGCCGGCGACCGCCGTGAGCGGGGCGGCGGCCGAGATCACCATCAAGGTGATGGCGCCGACGCCGAGACTGTTCTTGCGCAGCCTGTTGGCCGGCGCCGCTTCCGAAACTGCTGACATTGGTCCCTCCTGTTTGCAAACCGGTTGGCTTGCCGGCCGAATGGCCTGTCCCATACGCTCTGGATGTGGTTCATTATTTGAACCGTTATTTTGAATATAGACTTGCAAACAAAGCGGCTTGCTGTCAAGTTAATTCACACGTTAATTGATTGCCGCTTATGGGGCGCACAATGCTGGGAGGAATGCGTTGAGTACGGTCGGCAAGGCGATTTCACTCCTGGAGCTGTTCACCGTGGCCGAGCCCGAGCTCGGACTGTCGGACCTGGCGCGCCGGTCGGGGTTCGACAAGGCGACGACGCGGCGCCTGCTGGTGGCGCTGACCGGCCATGGTCTCGTCGAGCAGGATGCCGCCACGCGGCACTACCGGCTCGGCGCCGGTCTGTCGCGGCTGGCGCGCATCCGCGAGGCCCGCTTTCCCTTCCTGCAGACCGCGGTGCCGCTGGTGCGGGATCTGGCAAGTGCCACGGCCGAGACCGTGCATCTGTCGGAGTATGGCATCGACCGGCTGGTCACCGTCCATGTCGAGCATCCGGCGCGGGCAAACCGGGTCAATGTCGATATCGGTCAACTCCTGCCCCTGCATTCGACCGCCTCCGGCATCATCTATCTGGCCTTCGCCAGGGACGAGGCCGTCAAGGCATGTTTGGCCACTCCCCTGGAGGCCTTCACCGCGCATACGCTGACCGAACCGGCCGCGCTCGCGCGCTCCATGGGCGAGGCGCGCGAGCGCGGCTATTCGATCTGCGACCAGGGCCTGGAAGAAGGCGTCATCAGCGTCGCGGCGGCAATCCTGGCGGCGGATGGGTTCGCGCTCGGCACCATCGCTGTGGCGGCTCCGAAGGCCAGGACGACGGCGGTCGACATCGCCGAGCGGGGACTTGCGGCGGTGGCCGCCGCGCGCGAGATTTCGATGCGGCTCAATGGCGACAATCTGCAAGCGCTGAGGAGGCAGGCCTGATGTCCGAACCCCGCATCCTGGTCATCGGCACCGGCGATACCAAGGCCGAAGAACTGCTGTTCATGAAAGCATGCATCGAGGCATCGGGCGGCAGCGCCGTTATGCTGGATGTCAGCGTGCTGGGCGACCCGCCCTACAGCCCCGATCACGACAAGCACGCGGTCGCCCGCGCCGTGGATGTCACCATCGCCGAGATCATCTCCAGCGGCGATGAGAACACCGCCATGACGCTGATGGCGGGCGGTGCCGTGCAACTGGTGCGCAAGCTCCAGCAAGACGGCGAGATCGACGCCTTCATCGCTATAGGCGGCTCGATGGGAACCGATCTGGCGCTCGATGTCGCGCTTTGCCTGCCGCTCGGCGTGCCGAAATTCGTCGTCTCGACCATCGCCTATTCGCACCTGATCCCGCCCGAGCGGGTCGCGCCAGACCTGATGATGATCCTCTGGGCGGGTGGGCTGTACGGCCTCAACACCATTTGCAAGCTCGTCCTGTCGCAGGCCTGCGGCGCGGTCGTCGGTGCGACGAAGATGATGCTTGAAACCCGTGCCTGCGCGCCGGCGAAAGGCCCGACCATCGGCATGACTTCGCTCGGCAGCTCCTGCCTGCGCTACATGAAGACGCTGAAGCCGGCGCTGGAACGGCGCGGCTATGACGTCGCCGTCTTCCACACCACCGGCATGGGCGGTCGTGCCTTCGAATCGATCGCCGGTCAGGATCATTTCTGCGCGGTGTTCGATTTCAGCCTGCAGGAGATCACCAACCATCTGGCCGGCTCCGTCGTCAGCTCCGGCGCCGACCGGCTTGAGAATGCCGGCGCCCGCGGCATCCCGCAGATCGCGGCACCCGGCGCGATCGACATGGTCGACCTGCCGACCTGGCAGGATTTGCCGGCTAAATTTTCCGAACGCCCGTTCCACGCCCACAACAGGCTGATTGCCTCGGTTACCGTCGATGCGGATGACCGCCGCGAGGTCGCCCGGACCATCGCCGGGAAGCTCGCCGCCTCGAAAGGGCGCTCTGCCTTCATCCTGCCTTCCCGGGGTATCCAGGAATGGGACACGCAGGGCGAGCCGCTTTATGAACCCGAAGCGCTTGCCGCCTTTGTCGATGAAATGCGCAAGGGCATTCCCGCCGGGGTCGAGTTCCACGAGATCGACGCCCATATCAACAGCGACGACTTTGTCGGCAAGGCGCTGGAAATCTTCGACCGCTGGGTCGAGGAAGGCATCATCCCGCGCGGTGCCCCGGCCAAGGAGGTCGCGGCGTGAGCGCCGTTCCCGCCCAGGCCCTGGTGCTCGATTTCGGCGGTGTCGTCACCCGCACGCTGTTCGAGACGCACGCCTTGACCGAACAGGCGCTGGGCCTGAAGCCCGGAACGCTGCAGTGGCGCGGCCCGTTCGGTCCAGACAGCGATCCGCTGTGGCGTGCCATGCAGGCCGACGAGATCAGCGAGCGCGACTATTGGCGCACCCGGACCCGGGAGGTCGGTCGCGTTGTCGGCGAGGACTGGCAGGCGATGGAAACCTTCGTCCAGCGCGCGCGTGGCGCCGAGCCCGAAAAGGTGGTGCGGCCGGAAGCCATCAGCGCTATCCGCGCCGTCCACGCGGCGGGATTTCGCCTGGCGATCCTGTCCAATGAACTCGACCTGTTCTACGGCGCCGACTTTCGCCGCCGGTTGCCGCTGCTTGGCCTGTTCGACGTGATCGTCGACGCTACCTATACCGGCATCCTCAAACCCGACCCGCGTGCCTACACCTTTGTCACCGAAGCGCTTGGCCTGCCCGCCGGAGCCTGTGTCTTCGTCGACGACCAGCAGCGCAATGTCGATGGCGGCCGTGCCGCCGGCATGCGCACGGTTCATTTCGACGTTGCCCGGCCGGCCCATTCCTATGCCGAGGCCCTCGGCCATTTCGGCCTCGTTCCAGTTGCCTGAGACCTTTTGCGGAGCCTTGTGATGCGCGACATCAACTTCCTCACCGAGACCAACGCCAGGCCGATCTGGCACCCGATGGCGCATCCGGCCGAGATGCGAGCCAATCCGCCCAAGGTGATCATGAAGGGCGAGGGCGTCATGGTCACCGACATCGCCGGCAACACCGTGCTCGACGCCGTCGGCGGCCTGTGGAACGTCAATCTCGGCTACAGCAGCGATCCGATCAAGAAAGCCATCGCCGACCAGCTCGGCGCACTGCCTTACTACTCCGGCTTTCGCGGCACCTCGACCGGACCGTCGATCGAACTCGCCTACGAACTTGCGGAATGGTTCGCGCCGGAAGGCATGGTGCGCACCTTCTTCACTTCGGGCGGCTCGGATTCGGTCGAAACCGCGCTGCGGCTGGCGAGGCAATATTGGAAGATCCGCGGCCAGGGCGACCGCACCAAGTTCCTCGCCTTGAAGAAGGGCTATCACGGCACGCATTTCGGCGGTGCGTCGGTCAATGGCAACGCCAATTTCCGCCGCAATTACGAACCGCTGCTGCCCGGCGTCTTCCACATTCCCGCACCCTGGACCTTCCGCAACCCGTTCGACGAGACCGATCCGGCGCGGCTGGCGAAGCTGTGCGCCAAGGCGCTGGAGGACGAGATCGCCTTCCAGGGCGGCGACACCATCGCAGCCTTCATCATGGAGCCTGTGCTTGGCGCGGGCGGCGTCATCGTTCCACATGAAAGCTTCATGCCGCTGGTGCGGGAAATCTGCGACCGCCACGAAATCCTGCTGATCGCCGACGAGGTGGTCACGGGCTTCGGCCGCACCGGCGCGTGGTCCGGGTCGCGGCTGTCCGGCGTGAAGCCGGATTTCATGACCATCGCCAAGGCGATCACCTCGGGTTATTTCCCGCTCGGTGCCACCTTGATCGGCGCCAAGGTTGCTGACGTATTCGAGGCCGACAAGACCAGCTTCGGCGCGATCGGCCACGGCTACACCTATTCCGGCCATCCGGTCGGCTGCGCGGCCGGGTTGGCGGCCTTGGCCGAGACCAAACGGCTTCGCCTCGACGAAAACGCGGCCGCGCGCGGCGCAGAACTGGCGGCGGTCCTCGAAGGTTTGAAGGCCAAGCACGCGATCGTTGGCGATGTCAGGTACAAGGGCCTGATGGCGGCGGTGGAACTGGTTGCCGACCGCGCGACGAAGAAACCCGCCGACAAGAAGACCATGGCTGTCGTTTCGGAGGCGGCCTACGAGGCCGGCGTCATGCTGCGCGTCTCCGGCAACAACATCATCCTGTCGCCGCCGCTCATCATCAGCGCCGCCGATGTCGCGAAGATCGGTGAGGCGATCGACGCAGGCCTGTCGAAGGTCTGACGCATGCAACGGAGGTTTGGTACACCGATGGCCCAATCGCGGCAAGAACTGGCTGGGGAAACACTGGTTAGCCGGCGTGGCCGGCTGCTCGGCGCGAAATCGCAACTGTTCTACGACGAGCCCGTGCATCTGGTGCGCGGCGAGGGTGTCTGGCTATACGACGCCGATGGCCGCAAATATCTCGACGCCTATAACAATGTCGCCCATGTCGGCCATTGCCACCCGCATGTGGTCGAGGCGCTGTGCCGGCAGGCGAGCCTGCTCAACACCCACACGCGCTATCTCCACACCGCGATCCTCGATTATGTAGAGCGGCTGACCGCCACCTTCGATGCCAGCCTCTCCACCGCCATCCTGACCTGCACCGGCAGCGAGGCCAACGACATCGCGCTGCGCATGGCGCAGGCGGCCTCCGGCCAGATTGGAATCATCGCCACCGACGCCACCTATCACGGCAACACCACAGCCGTTTCGCAGCTCGCAACCCGCATGCCACCGGTCGGCGGCCGCGCCCACCATGTCAGGCTGGTGCCGGCCCCGGACAGCTATCGCCATCCAGATGCGATGGCCAATGGCAAGGCCTTCGGCGATGCCGTGCGCGAGGCGATCGCCTCGCTGGCCAGAGACGGCATCGGCCTTTCCGGCATGATCCTCTGCCCCCTGCTCGCCAATGAGGGCTTTCCGGCACTCCCGAACGGCTTTTTCGATGACGCCATATCGGCGGTGCGCGAAGCCGGCGGTCTGATGATCGCCGACGAGGTACAGCCCGGTTTCGGCCGCACCGGCAGCCATTTTTGGGGCCATCAGCGCGCCGGGTTCGTTCCCGACATCGTCACCATGGGCAAGCCGATGGGCAACGGCCACCCGGTCGCCGCTGTCGTCACCACCCGCGAAATATTGGCGACCTTCCGCGACGCCTTCCGCTACTTCAACACTTTTGGCGGTAATCCGGTCTCCTGCGCCGTGGCCAATGCGGTGCTGGATGTTCTGGAGGATGAAAACCTCATCGCCAACGCGCGCGATGTCGGCGCCTATGCGCTCGGCCTGCTGCGCCCACTGGCCGATCGTCATGAATCGATCGGCGAGGTCAGGGGCGCCGGCCTTTTCTTCGGCGCCGAACTGGTCCGGGACCGCAAGACACGCGAGCCGGCGCCCGACATAGCCGGCCGCGTCATCAATGCGATGCGCGACCGTGGCGTGCTGATGGGCAAGACCGGCATTCACGGCAATGTGCTGAAGATCCGCCCGCCCATGCCGTTTTCCCGCGAAAACGCCGATGTCCTGATCGAAACGCTCGATGAGGTGCTCGGCGAAGTCGGCGAAGTCGGCGGAGTGCCGGGGTGAACGCCGTCTCGACGCATGCCGGGCCGGAAACGGCAGCTGATGTCACCGACCTTGCCAGACGTGCGCTGGACCATTGGGGCGTTCGCGGCGGCGAGCCGGTGCTCTTGAAATACCGCGAGAATGCGGTCTTCCGGATCCACCTTTCCGATGGCCGGCCGGCCGTGATGCGCGTGCATCGGCTTGGCTACCACACGGATGCCGCACTGCGCGGGGAACTGCAATGGATGGGCTTTCTGCAAGCCGCCGGCGTCGCCACGCCGTCGCCCATCGCAACGCAGACCGGCGACCCGTTCGTGCTCGTCGGGACCGCGGCTTCGACGCAACCACGCCAGGTCGATTGCCAGAGCTGGCTCGAAGGCCGCGCCATCGGCGCGCGCGGCGTACCGCTGGACTATACGCCGGAACAGTTGGAGCAGGTCTTCAGGGAGATCGGACGATGCATCGCCCACATGCACACTGTCACCGCCACGTGGACGCCGCCTTCAGGCTTCACCCGCCATGCCTGGGACTTCGACGGCTTCTTCGGCGCAGCCCCGAATTGGGGACGCTTCGAGACCTCACCCTTCCTCGACGGCGCGCGCCGCGAGCTGGTTTTCCGGGCGCGGGAAAAGGCCGTGAAGGCGCTGTCGGAACACGAACACAGCGCCCGCAATTTCGGCATCATCCACGCCGATCTGGTGCGCGAGAACGTGCTGATCCATGACGGTGCGGTGCGCATCATCGACTTCGATGATTGCGGCTTTGGCTGGCACATGTACGACCTTGCGGTTGCGCTCTACCAGAACCGAGACGAGCCGCTCTATCCGCTGATCGAGGCCTCGCTGCTCGACGGCTACCGGCAGCAGCGGGAGTTGACCGCGCAGGACATCGCTGCGCTGCCGCTGTTCGCCGCGCTGCGGGCCTTCGCGTTTCTGGGCTGGGTGCAAAGCCGCGTCGAGGGCGACATCACCCGCGAAGTCGGCCTGCGCATGTCGAACATCGCCGCCGATGTGATAGCGGCCTATTTGCGCGACAAATGAGGCGGTGTGGCTGGCGGGGAACCGTCAGCCTTTCGCGAAATGGATGCTGACCGTTCCCGAACCGCCGAAATCGGCGACGATCGTGTCGCCCGGCCGTGCCTCCACGGGCCGCACGAAGGAACCCGACAGCACCACTTCGCCGGCCGCGATCGATAGGCCGTAGCGGGCGAGCCGGTCGGCCAGCCAGGCCACGCCCATGGCCGGATGGTTGAGCACGCCGGCGCCGAGCCCGGTCTCCTCGACCTCGGCATTGCGCGAGACGATGGCGCCGATCCAGCGCATGTCGGCTTCATCGGGCCGCTGCGGCCGCCCGCCGATGACGATGCCGGCATTGGCGGCATTGTCGGAGATGGTGTCGAAGAAGGTGCGCGCCTTCTTGGTCTCGGCATTGACGCGCTCGATGCGCGTATCGAGGATTTCCAACGCCGGCGTGATGTAGTCGGTGGCGTTGAGCACGTCGAAGAGGGTCATCCCGGGCCCCTTCAGCGGCGCCTTCATGACGAAGGCGATCTCGGCCTCGACGCGCGGCTGGATGAAACGGCCGGCGGCAATGGTCGCGCCGTCGTTGAAGAACATGTCGTCGAAGAGCACGCCCGAATCCGGTGTGTCGATGGCCAGCGCATATTGCATCGCCTTGGAGGTCAGGCCGATCTTCCAGCCTTTCGGCTTCAGCCCGGCATCGGTCTTGCGCTTCACCAGCGCCGCCTGGACGCGATAGGCATCCTCCATCGTCGCTTCCGGGAAATCGAGGCTGAGCAGCCGGATCTGGCGGCGCGAACGCTCGGCTTCGAACAGCCGGTTGGCGGCCTCTTCCACTTGGCTTGGGGTCATTGTGCGGCCTCGTCGACGACGCCGTTTCTGAGCATGCCGATGCCGTCGGCCTCGACCTCGATCACATCGCCCGGTTTCAGCCAGATCGGCGGATCGAAGCGGGCGCCGGCGCCGGTCGGCGTTCCCGTGACGATGATATCGCCAGGCACCAGCGTGGTGAAGGTCGAGATGTAATTGATGATCTTGCGGAAGGAAAAGATCATCCGGCTGGTGCGGTCCTGCTGGCGCGCCTCGCCATTGACGCGGGTGGTCAGCGCGATGTCGGCGATCTGCGCCTCGTCCGTGAACGGCACCAGCCAGGGGCCGATCGAGCCGGTGCGCTCGAAATTCTTGCCTTGCGTGACGTTGAACTTGGCGTGCCGCACCCAGTCGCGGATGGTGCCTTCGTTGCACAGCGACAGGGCGGCGATGTGGTCCAGCGCGTCGGCCTCGGCGATGCGCCGGCCGGGCTTGCCGATGACGATGACGATTTCGCCCTCGTAGTCGAGCTGTGATGATTCCGGCGGCCGCACCAGCGGCGCGCCATGACCGACGAAGGAACTGGCAAAGCGAATGAACAGCGACGGGTTCGAAGGTGCCGCCTGCCCGTCCTTGTACTCCTCGTTGCGGTCGGGATAGTTGACGCCGACGCAGATGATTTTTTCCGGGGAGGGAATGGGGATGTCGTAGGCGATGGCGTCGAGCGGGAAATCGGCGGCGAAGGCCTCGGCCTCGTCAGCCAGGCGCCGCAAGGCGCCGGCCTCGATCACCTCGCGCAATGTCGGCCATTGGCTGTGGCGAGCCGACAGGTCGACGACACCCTGGGGGGTGATGGCGCCATAGCGTGTCTTGCCGCCGGCGGTGAAGGTGGCGAGGCGGGCGCTCATGCTGCAACTCCGGTTCTATTTGCCGACCGGAATCGCCGAGTTCTACGGCGCCCCCCTCTGTCCTGCCGGACATCTCCCCCACAAGGTAGGAGATCAGCCGGCCGCGCCGTCGGCGCCTCACCAGCAACGTTGAAAATTGGCGAAGGCAGGGATGACAGCCAATCTCCCCCCAAGTGGGGGAGATGTCCGGCAGAACAGAGGGGGGCGCGAAGGAACGCCAACATCTCCCAATAGCCCATCACGGTGCCACAATCGGCGAGGCCGTCAAATCCGGCTGGCGCACCTCCGCGCCGGCAAAGACACTGCCCTCCTCGAACCAGCTTTTCGGCGCCGGCGCGCCCCACAGCGTCTGGCGCTGCGGGTCCTTCAAATCCCATTTGATCGGCTCGAGGTCGGGATCGACCGTCTGGTAGTCCGAACAGTAGATCTCGATGCGATGATTGTCGGGATCACGGACATAGAGGAAGAACGCGTTGGAAATGCCGTGGCGGCCGGGGCCGCGCTCGATGTTCGGCAGGTAGCCGGTGGTCGCCATCAGGTCGAGCAGATCGATGATGTTGAGCGGCGTCGGCACCCAGAAGGCGACGTGGTGCAGGCGCGGGCCGATACCGTTGGTGAAGGCGATGTCGTGGACACCGCCCTTGCGGTGCGTCCAGGCAGCCCACAGCTTTCCGCTCGAGGCATCTTCCGTATATTCGGTCACGCGAAAGCCGAGCTCGTTGTAGAAGGCGACGGACTCGTCGACATTGGGCGAGAAGCAGTTGAAATGGTCGATGCGCAGCGGCTTCACGCCATGATAGAGCGCGTATTTCTGGTGGATCGGCGGCAACCGCTCCATCGTCGCGTAGAATTCCAGCGGAATGCCGTGCGGGTCGCGCGTGCGGAAGGTGCGCGACTGGTAGGGACGCTCGACCCATTCGACCGGCAGGCCCTTGCCCCTGAAGAAGTGCTCTGCCTTGTCGAGGTCCTCGTCGGAAAAAACCTTGAAACCGAGATCGCGGGCTTCCGGCGTCGTTGCCTTGCGCAGCACGATGCAGTGATGGCCGCGCTCCTCCATGGCCCTGAGGTAGATGGCGCCTGATGTCTCGTCGGTGACCTGCAGGCCGAGCGTGTCGACATAGAAGGCGCGGGATCGGGCAAGGTCGGTCACCGCGAGCTCGACATGGCTGAGCCGAACGATGTTGAAGGCGGGGTAGAGGTTGGGCTTGGGCAAGGGCATCTGGTTTCCTCCGGTCAGCCGCCGAGTTTCTGGATTGCGTGCGCCGAAGTGGCGAAGGCGACGTTCTTCGTCTCCATGTAGAAGTCGAAGGAATGGTCGCCGCCGTCGCGGCCGATGCCGGAGTTCTTGACGCCGCCGAAAGGCGTCGGCAGATGGCGCACATTCTCCGAATTGACCCAGATCATGCCGGCATCGAGCGCATCGGTGAAGCGGAAGGCGCGGGTCACGTCGGATGTCCAGAGATAGCCGGTGAGGCCATATTGCGTGTCGTTGGCCAGCGCCAGCGCCTCCGCCTCGTCCTTGAAGGCGATCGCGGTCAGCACCGGCCCGAAAATCTCTTCCTGGGCGATGCGCATCCTGTTGGTCGCGCCGGTAAACAATGTCGGGCTGACATAACAGCCACCGCCCGGACCGGCGAACTTGCCACCGCCGGCGGCGACCACCGCGCCCTCCGATTTGCCAATCTCGATATAGGACAGCACCTTCTCCTCGTGCACCGGATGGATCAGCGGCCCGACCACGGTGTTGGGGTCGAGCGGATGGCCTATCTCGATGCGCTTGGCCTTCTCCGCCACCAGATCGGTGAACCGGTCATAGACCGAGGCCTCCACCAGCAGCCGCGACGAGGAGGTGCAGCGCTCGCCGTTGAGCGAGTAGATCATGAATACCGCCGCATCCGCCGCGCGCTCCAGATCCGCATCGGCGAAGACGATCACCGGGTTCTTGCCGCCGAGTTCGAAATGCACGCGCTTCAGCGTATCGGCGCCTTGCTTCATGATCATCGAGCCGGTGCGGCTTTCGCCGACGAAACCGATCGCCTTGATGTCGGGGTGCTCGGTCAGCGCCTTGCCGGCATGTTCGCCGAGGCCGTTGACCAGGTTCCACACCCCCTTCGGCAGGCCGGCCTCCTCGGCGATCTCGACCAGCAGCCGCGCCGTCAGCGGCGAGAACTCAGCCGGCTTATGAACCACCGTGCAGCCGGCGGCCAGTGCCGGCGCGATCTTCCAGGTCGACAGCATGAATGGCGTGTTCCACGGCGTGATGATGCCGACCGGCCCGATCGGCACCCGCGTCGTCATGTTGACCTGGCCAGGCGTCCGTAGCGTTTCGCCATCGCGCGCTTCCGGCGCGCGGTCGGCGAAGAAGCGGAAGTTTTCGGCGCCGCGCAGTGCGGCCTTGGCCATGAACTTCAGCGCCTGGCCGGTGTCCATGCATTCGACGAAGGCGATCTCCTCGGCGCGCGCCTCGATCGCGTCGGCTATTTTGTGCAGCAGCTTCTTGCGCGCCTCGCCAGGCATGCCGGCCCAGGCCGGAAATGCCGCCTTCGCCGCCTTCGCCGCGCGGTCGATGTCGGCGGCGCCGCCGCGCGCGACCTTGGCCAGCGGCTTGAGATCGACCGGCGACAACGTCTCGAAGGTCGAGCCGTCGGCGGCAGGCACCGCTTCGCCGCCGATCTGGTTCAGCACGCCGTCGCGCTTGAAGCGGGCGAGGTAGGCTTGCGCCTTTTTCAGATTGCCTTCGAGATCGGACATGTTGGTCTTTCGTCACTTGCCGCGCAGCCGCGGGTGGATTGCATTCTTCTTCCAGCTCAACACCGGGTCGATTTCCCTGATCTCCAGCGACAAGGCGAAATGCGGGGTCTCGAACAGCGTTGCCAGGTATTGGCTTACCGCGGTGAACACGGCCTCGCCGGTGCGTTTCTTGTCCTCGGCGCTGCGGCCGCTACCGATGCGAAACGACATATCGAGAAAGGCGTTTTCCGGCAGGCGATCGGCAATGGCGTAGGCGTCGGCGCGAAAAGCCCGCACCCGCACGGCGCCGGTCTCGAACAGCCCGGTGTCGAGCACCGTGCGCAACACCAGCGCGCACAATTCACTCATGTCGACCTTGGCATCGAGATTGGCCGAATACTCGATGGAGAAGTGCGGCACCGCGTTTCGTTCCCTGGATTCTTGCATTTTGTAGTTAACGCGTTAATTACATGATGTACCCCCAAAGTCAAGTCTTGCATCGGGCTGGAGGCGACGATACGGGATGGAAAGGTCGGGGTTTGACGTTGGCCCATGTGGGGTCAAGACTCGCCGACCACCGCATTTATTGGGGGCGCTGCTTCTTGCTGCCGGAAAACACTCGTCGCTCCTTACCGATGGCATTGCTTCACGCCCGCGAAGCCGTGATGGCGCGGTTTCGCCCCATGCTTGCCGCGCATGACGTGACCGAGCAGCAATGGCGCGTTCTGCGCGTGCTGAGCGAGGCCGGCCCGGTCGAGGCGACCGAGCTTGCCGAGCGCGCCTCGGTGCTGCCGCCCAGCCTGACCCGCATCATCAAGGCGCTCGAGGGCCGGAAATTCATCACCCGCAACAAGGCGGAAGGCGACGGCCGCCGCGTCGTGTTGACCATCGCGCCGGCTGGCTCGGCCCTGATCGATGCGCTCTCGCCCGAGCGCCGCGTCATCTATGACGACATCGAAAAGCGCTTTGGCCATGAACGGCTGGAGCAGCTGCTCGATCTCCTGGAGACCCTGATCGACGGCGAGAGCTGAGGCTTTTCGGTTCGTCGCGGCGGCTCGCATGATCGCGCCAGGACAGCAACACGCCTTCGCGATTAGCCGCGACATCCATCGTGTCGTCATCCTAGGGCGAAGCAGGAGCGAAGCTCCGTCGCGCAGACCCTAGGATCCATGCCGGGACTCCTGAGCGCCCCCACGGTGCAGATTCTGCACCGCTGCACTCGTCGTCTAATGTCACGGAATGGATCCCAGGGTCTCCGCGACGCCGCTTCGCGGCTGCTCCGCCCAGGGATGACGAGGTTGAGAGGGCGGCGGCCGATCTCCAATGCCTGTACCGCGCTCCCAAGGCCTGTTCACCCGCCAAAGCTCCCCAGCCGTGTCGGCTGCGTGTAGTTGCGGTCGACATAGAGCAGCGCCGAGCCGCCGCTGCCGTGCCTGACGTCGATGACGCGGCCGATCATGACATTGTGCGTGCCGACGAGGTGCACCGTCTCGATCTCGCAGTCGAAATTGACGATCGCGTCCGACAGCGCCGGCGTGCCCGACGTCAGCGTCTGCCAGCGCGCCGACGAGTAGCGGGCTTCCATGTCCCTGGTCGCGCCGGCAAACTTTCCTGCCAGATGCATGTGGTCATGCGTCAGCACGTTGACGCAGAAGCGCCGGTTGGCGAGGAACATGGCGGCCTGCGTCGACCGTCCGTTCATGCACACAAGCAGCGTCGGCGGCTCGTCGGAGACGGTGCACATGGCCGTGGCGGTGAAGCCGCCGCGTCCGGCCGGCCCGTCGGTGGTGATGATGTTGACCGGCGCGCAGACCCTTGCCATGGCGTCGCGGAAATCGGCTTTCGAAATCTGCGCGGCCATAGGCTTCATCCCGCCGTTGGAGTGAGTGGCGGCAACCAGGTGTCGCCCGTCCAGCCATGCTCGTCATAGTCGGCCATGCAGGTGTCGACGAGTTCCTCCATCGCCTTCAGCCGGCCGCCGCGCTCGGCGCCCTTCAGCACCTGCAGTCGCACCTCTTCCGGCGCGCCGGCGTAGTTGAGCTCGTAGAGCGCGTGGCGGCCGCCGAACTCGGTGCCGGTCGCGTCCCACAACAGCTTCATGATCTTGATGCGCTCGATGTGGCCCATGTCGTTGGAGCCGCGCACATATTGCGCCAGATATTTGTCGATCTCGGGATTGTTGAAATCGCGCACCGACGACGGCAAATAGATCAGGCCGGACGCGATCACACGGCGCACCGTGTCGATGACACGCGGATAGGCCTCCGACATGAAGGTGCGGTAGGCGAGCGCGGCATCGAGATTGGGCAGCACCGCGCCGTTCGCCCATGGGATCGGGTTGTGGGCCATGGCATTGGAGAAACTCCAGAACATGTGCCTGAGCGCAATGACCTCGCCAAGCGCTGCCTGGTTGCCGCGAAACGCGTCGCCGCCGGTGGCGCGCAGCGCCTTGGCCAGCAGGCCGGCGAGGAAGTCGAGCTTGACGGCAAAACGCGTGCAGCCCTGGAAGCAGTAACCATGCATGAAGCCGGATGCCGGGTGGAACGACAGGATCTTCTGCGCATCGCGCAGCACCAGCACGTCCTCCCAGGGGATGAAGACATTGTCGAGCACCAGGATGGCGTCGTTCTCGTCGAAGCGCGACGAAAGCGGATAATCGAAGGGCGCGCCGACCGTGTTGGCCGTCTGCTCATAGGAGACGCGGCAGAACATCTTTATCCCCGGCGCGTTCATCGGCACGATGAACATCACCGACAGCGACGGATCCTCCGTCACCGTCGCCGAGCCCTGCGCCAGGAAATTGTAGTGCGTCAGCGCCGAGGACGTCGCCACCACCTTGGCGCCGGAAACGAAAATGCCGGCATCCGTCTCCCTGGTGATGTGGACGAAGACGTCCTTCACCTGTTCGGCCGGTTTGTGGCGGTCGATCGGCGGATTGACGATCGCGTGGTTCATGAACAGCACGGCTTCCTGCGCACGCTTGTGCCAGGACAGCGCATTGTCCTTGAACGGTCCGTACCAGTCGGCGTTGGCGCCGAGCGTGTTCATCAGCGCCGCCTTGTAGTCGGGCGTGCGTCCCATCCAGCCATAGGACATGCGCGACCACTCGGCGATCGCCGTCTGCTGGGCCGCGAGTTCGCCGGAGGATTTCGCGACGCGGAAATATTTGTGGGTATAGCCACCCGACCCGGTGTCGGTCGCAGAGGTCAGCGTCTCTCGCCGCTTGCCGTCATGCAGCGCATCGTAGAGCCGCGCCAGCGACCGCGCCGAATTGCGCATCGCCGGATGGGTGGTGACATCGGAGACGCGCTCGCCATTGATATAGACCTCGCGCCCGTCGCGCAGGCTCTCCAGATATTCCGCCCCGGTGAACGGGCGCGCTTTGTCCGCGCGAAAATCTTCCGACCGCATGATGCTCCTCCACTTTGTACCGCAACCCTAGCGCCTCCGCTGGCGATCGGGTATGGACGGAACGGCAAAACCGATTGGACTTTTTCCGGCGCCATGAGCCAGAATTCCATCCCCGATTTCTTCGTCTATGGCGAGCCGGTGCGGCCGCTCGATGTTGGCTTCCTGCATGTCGAGACGGTGCTTGCCCGCAGCAACATTCACCTTGGCCAGGTTGCCGCGCACAAGCACCCGCAGATGGGCCAGATCACCTACTGGACCGGCGGTTCCGGCACCTACCGCATCGAGGATCGCTCCTGGGACTTTTCGGCGCCGGCCGTCAGCTTCGTGCCAAGCACCATCGTGCATGGTTTTTCGATCGGGCCAGGTACCGACGCCATCGTCGTCTCGGTCGCCGACGATGCGCTCGCCACGCTTGCTGGCCACAGCCTGCTGCCGCTCGACCGGCCGGTCTTCACCGACGCCCTGCCCCAGCACGCCGCATGGCAAAGGCTGGCAACGGTGCTGGACATGATCGCCGCCGAATACGCCGAGGCGCAGGGCGGCAGCGACAAGGTGCTGCCGGCGCTGATCGCTGTCGCGCTCTCCCATATAGCGAGGCTCGCTCCTGAGGCGACGGATGCCCGGGGCTCTTCCGACACGTCACTGGCGCGGGGGCTGCGGAGGCTCGTCGATGCGCATTTCCGCGACAACTGGCCGGTCGACCGCTACGTCGAGGCCCTCGCCACGACGCCGCATTTGCTCGACAAGGCCGCCCATGCGGTGCTGGGCAGCGGCGTCAAGCGGGTGGTCGGCGAGCGCCGGTTGCTGGAAGCCAAGCGGCTGCTGCTGTTCACCGTGCGCACGGTCGAGGACATCGCCTACGAAATCGGCTTCGACGATCCGGCCTATTTCTCCCGCTTCTTCCGCGAGCGTACCGGCGAGGCGCCGGCCGCGTGGCGGCGGAGGCAGTTGCAAGGGCATTGATCCTTACGCTGATTGATTGTGCCTGAGGCCAGCATTCTTCCCCGATGATGCAGCCATGGCCACCTTTTCGTGAAGGTGCGCGGGTTGATCCGGCGGCCTGCATGCCTAGGTAGAGAGAGCGGCCGGGGCGCCACGCGATCTCAACAATCGGTATGACATTTTCCTGTATTCGAAAGCTTGCCCTTTCTGGTCTCATCGTCGTCGTCCAGTCTTCCTGCGTCGTTCCCGACGACACGTCGCGCATCGCCAAGGTTGATCCCACGGCGGCGGCGGCTCGCAAGGAGATGGTCGGCCTCAGCGAGGCCGACGTTCGAATGTGCGCGGGGTTTCCAACCGCCACCGCGGACGCCGGCGGATCCGGCCAGATCTGGACCTATAAGCGCGTCGTTCAGCGCGGCAATCTCAGCATCGTCGTCCCGACCCTGTCGGTGGGGCCGGTCCCGGCGCTCGGTGGCTCCCTCAATGTCGCTCCCGGCGGCTATTGCGACACGCAGGTCCGCATGTTCGGCGGCCGCGTCGCCGAAGTTGCCTACGCCGGCGACAACAATCTGCCAAACAGGCGCGACGCGCTTTGTGTCAGCACCGTGGATGCCTGCGTGGCCTATGCCCGCCAACACAGGCCGGCCGCCAAATAGCGGCAGCGGATTTCGCGGGAAATAGCGATGGCCGGCCTTCGCTGTTTGACGCGGATGGCGTTGAGGGCTTGACTGACCCGCCGGACCGAATACGCTAAGGCTAAATACCGGCTCTGATCGCCGGGCGGCAAACATGCCTCGTATGCCTCGCCTTTCCGGCGCTGGCTGCGGGGCATTGTCATTTCTGGGGTCCTGTTTGAAACGGCGCATCGAAATCGGCATCCTCTATTCCCGCTCGGGCAGTTATCAGCTCGTTTCCGACGCGTGTCGCATGGGCGCCATGCGCGCCATCGCCGACATCAACGCCGACAGGAGTTCAGGCATCGAGCTGGTGCCGGTCGAGCGCGATCCGCAAAGCAATGCCGATCGCTACGCGACGCTGTGCGAGGATATTTTCAAAACCAGCAGCGCCCGTCATGTCGTCGGCTGCGTCACCTCCTGGAGCCGCAAGGAGACGATTCCGGTGCTTGAGAAGGCCGGCGGCATGCTCTGGTATGCTTGCCCCTATGAGGGTTTCGAGGCCAACGAGCATGTCGTCTACATGCACGCCTGCCCCAACCAGCACCTGGTGCCGCTGCTGGCTCATGTCGTGCCGCGCTTCGGCGCCAACGGTTTTCTACTCGGGTCGAACTACATCTGGGGCTGGGAGATGAACCGCGTCGCGCGCGACCTGATCGCGGACGCCGGTGGCAAGGTGCTGGGCGAGCGCTACCTGCGCATCGGCGAGATCGACGTGTCGCGGCTGATCGCCGAAATCCGGGCGACGCGGCCGAACTTCGTCCTCAACAATCTGATCGGCACCTCGTCCTATGCCTTCCTGGCGGCCTATCGTGACCTGGGCGTTGAGGATCCCGCCTTCAGTTCGCAAAACTGCCCGGTCATCTCCTGCAACCTCACCGAGGGTGAGCTGCCGGCGATCGGCGAGACCGGCAAGGGCCATCTGTCGGTCGGGCCCTATTTCGCGCCAAGGCCGGCCGCCTTCGCCTCCTCCTTCGAAGCCTCCGCCTATGCCTCTGTGCAGGTGATGGCCGACGTGCTGTCGCGCGATCCCGACGCCGGCCCGGCGGAATTTTCCAAGGCCTTCGCCGAACGGCGCTTTTCCACCCGCCTCGGCCCGATCGCCATCGACGCCCATTCCCAGCACGCGACGCTGCCTGTCATCATCGGGCGGATCGCGGATGGCTTCTTCGAAGTCGTCAGCCGCGAGGACGAGGTCGCGCCGGACCCGTATCTGTCGCGCTACGACCCCGCAAAGACATTCGGCCGGCCACGCCTCAGGGTGGTGTCGTGACCCGAACCCCGCGCATCCCCAATCTCGGCGGCGCCAGGGCCTTTGTCCTGCATCGCCCGCACCCGACGGTGCAGGCGATCACCAGGCAATTGTCGGCCATCGGGCTTGTCACCGTGGACTGCTGGCCGGAACTGGCGCCGGAGGCGCTGGCCGCCGACTTCGTCTTCTTCGACGCCGATCTCGGCTTCGACGAGCAATTCCCCTGGAAGCCGGGCGAGGCGCCGATGCCGCTGGTGGCGCTGATCGGTTCCGAAGCGCCCGGCCGCATCGAATGGGCGCTGTCGCACAAGGCCGATGCCCAGCTCCTGAAGCCGGTCGGCAATGCCGGCGTCTACAGCGCGCTGCTGATCGCGCGCCAGAGTTTCGAGGCTCGAAAGCATTTAGCCGGCGAGATCGCCGCGCTGCGCCAGCGTGTCGCCGAGCGCCAGACCATCGTGCGGGCTGTCTCGGCTTTGTCGAAAGGCGGCGACGACGACCGCGCCTATGCGCAGCTGCGCTCGCTGGCGATGAGCTGGCAGATCAGCGTCGAGGACGCCGCGCGCCGTATCGTGGCGATGACGGACGAGGCCAAGACCGAAGAGGAAGGCGGCGATGACCAGTCCCATCGCGCCTAATCTCACGGCCGGGCGCATGCCGGCCAAGCCGCGCGCCGGCGTCTGGCGCCGGCTGACCAAGCGCCGCCTGGCGCTGCTCGGCTTGGTCATCGTGGCCATCGTCGTCGCCGGCGCGATCCTGGCGCCGTGGCTGACCGGCTACGATCCCAACGAGCAGATGTTCGACGGCCTGACCATCGAGGGCTCGCCGCTGCCGCCGACCGCGAAATTCTGGCTGGGCACCGACCTGCTCGGGCGCGATCTTCTGACCCGCATCCTCTACGGCGCGCGCACCTCGCTGATCATCGGCATCGTCGCCAATGGCGTGGCGCTGCTCATAGGCACGCTTGTCGGCGTCAGCGCGGGCTATTTCCGCGGCTGGGTCGGCAGCGCGCTGATGCGTTTCACCGATCTGATGATGGCCTTCCCGGCGCTGCTGCTGGCCATCTGCCTGGCGGCGGTGTTCCAGCCCAGCCTCTGGATCGTCGCCATGGTCATCGCCCTGGTCAACTGGGTGCAGACCGCGCGCGTCATCTACACCGAAACCTCGTCGCTCGCCGAACGCGAGTTCATCGACGCCGAGCGCACCATCGGCGCGAGCGCGCCGCGCATCCTGTTTCGCCACATACTGCCGCATCTCCTGCCCACCATCATCGTCTGGGGCACGCTCGGCATCTCGACCACGGTGCTGCTGGAGGCGACGCTTTCCTTCCTCGGTATCGGCGTGCAGCCGCCGACGGCATCGTGGGGCAACATCATCTTCGAGAACCAGACCTATTTCCAGGCCGCACCCTGGCTGGTGTTTTTTCCCGGCGCCGCGATCCTGGCGCTGGCGCTGGCCTTCAACCTGATCGGCGACGCGCTGCGCGACATCCTCGACCCGACGCAAAGGGGCCGGGAATAATGGGGGGCCGGGAATAATGGGAGGCCGGTCATGATCGCCTATCTCGGCCGCCGACTGATCCAGTCGCTGCTCATCCTGCTCGGCGTCTCGCTGATCACCTTCGCGCTGCTCTATCTCCTGCCCGCCGATCCGGTGCGCCAGATCGCCGGCCGCAGCGCCACGCCGCAGACGGTGGAGAACATCCGCCAGCAGCTCGGCCTCGACCAGCCCTTCGTCGTCCAGTACTGGCACTATCTGGTGAAGCTCGTCGGCGGCGATCTCGGCCGCTCCTACATCCAGCGCTCCGAAGTCACCGAGCTCATCGTCTCGCGGCTGCCGGCCAGCCTGCTTCTGATGGTCGGCGCCATCCTGTGCGAATTGCTGATCGGCCTCTCGATGGGCCTGATCGCCGCCGTCAAGCGCGGCACCGCCACCGATCAGACCTTGATGGTCGCCTCCTTCGTCGGCGTCTCGGCGCCGCAATTCGTCGTCGGCCTTTTGCTGCTCTACGTTTTTGCGGTTAGGCTGAGCTGGTTTCCGATCGGTGGTTACGGCACCTGGCGCCATCTCGTGCTGCCCTCGCTCACCATGGGCATTCTCGGCGCCGGCTGGTACGCGCGCATGATGCGCTCGTCGATGATCGACGTGCTGCGCCAGGATTACGTGCGCACCGCGCGTGCGAAAGGGCTGGCACGGGGCGCCATCATTTTCCGCCATGCTCTGCCCAACGCCATCCTGCCGGTCATCGCCATGATCGGCATCGACATCGGCATCTTCATGGGCGGCATCGTCGTCGTTGAAAGCGTGTTCGGCTGGCCCGGCATCGGCCAGCTCGCCTGGCAAGCCATCCAGCGTGTCGACATCCCGATCATCATGGGCGTCACGCTGGTATCGGCCTTCGCCATCGTGCTCGGCAACCTCTTGGCCGACATCATCGCGCCGTTCATCGACCCCCGTATCAAACTGAGATGAGCGCCCGGATGAAACCAGAAAACAAACAGAGAAAGGGAACACGACAATGAAGAAGTTTCTCGCATCGACCGTAGCCGCATCGGCCTTGGCGGTGATGCTCGGCATGACCAGCGCCCGCGCCGAGGAAACGATCGACCCCAACGCCAGGCAGGGCGGCGAAATCATCGCCACATACAAGGACGATGTCACGACGCTCGATCCGGCGATCGGCTATGACTGGCAGAACTGGTCGATGATCAAGAGCCTGTTCGACGGACTTATGGATTACGAGCCCGGCACCACCAACCTCAAGCCCGACCTCGCCGAGAGCTACGAGATTTCACCCGACGGCAAGACCTTCACCTTCAAGCTGCGCCACGGCGTGAAATTCCACAATGGCCGCGAGATGACGGCCGACGACGTCAAATATTCGCTCGACCGCGTCACCAACCCGAAGACGCAGAGCCCCGGCGCCGGCTTCTTCGGCTCGATCAAGGGTTATGACGATGTCGCCGCGGGCAAGGCCGAGGGCCTCTCCGGCGTCACCGTCGTCGACCCCTACACGGTCAAGTTCGAGCTGACCCGCCCCGATGCCACCTTCCTGCATGTCATGGCCATCAACTTCTCGCATGTCGTGCCGAAGGAAGAGGTCGAAAAATATGGCGCCGATTTCGGCAAGCATCCGGTCGGCACCGGGGCGTTCAAACTCGCCGAGTGGACGCTCGGCCAGCGCATCGTCTTCGAGCGCAATCCGGACTATTGGCACAAAGGCCTGCCGCATCTCGACAAGATCACCTTCGAGGTTGGCCAGGAGCCGATCGTGGCTTTGCTGCGCCTGCAGAAAGGTGAGATCGACCTGCCGCTCGACGGCATTCCTCCGGCAAAATTCCAGGAGGTGATGGCCGATCCCGAGCAGAAGGCGCGCGTCGTCGAGGGCGGCCAGCTGCACACCGGCTATGTCACCATGAACACCACCATGGCGCCGTTCGACAATGTGAAGGTGCGCCAGGCCGTCAACATGGCGCTCAACAAGGCGCGCATCATCCAGATCATCAACGGCCGCGCCGTGCCGGCCAACCAGCCGCTGCCGCCATCGATGCCGGGCTATGACAAGGAGTACAAGGGTTATCCCTACGACGTCGCCAAGGCCAAGGCGTTGCTTGCCGAGGCCGGCCATCCCGATGGTTTCGAGACGCAATTGTTCGCCATGAACACCGACCCCAACCCACGCATCGCCCAGGCGATCCAGCAGGACCTTGCGGCGATCGGCATCAAGGCCAGCATCCAGTCGCTGGCGCAGGCCAACGTCATCGCCGCCGGCGGCGACAAGGCCGGCGCGCCGATGATCTGGTCGGGCGGCATGGGCTGGATCGCCGACTTCCCCGATCCGTCGAACTTCTACGGTCCAATCCTGGGCTGCGCCGGTGCCGTGCCGGGCGGCTGGAACTGGTCGTGGTATTGCAACAAGGACCTCGACGCCAAGGCGGCCGAGGCCGACTCGATTGTCGACCCTGCGAAGGCCGGGGAGCGCAGCAAGATGTGGAGCGACATCTACGCGAAGATCATGGCGGACGCGCCCTGGGCGCCGGTCTTCAACGAGCAGCGATTCACCATGAAATCGGCCCGCATGGGCGGCGCCGACAACCTCTACGTGGACCCGGTCCATGTCCCGATCAACTACGACAATGTGTACGTAAAAGATGTGCAATAACTGCGACTACACCATCCACGGGCGCCATCACCATTTCGGCTGGGACAATTCGTTTGTCCCGGCGCAGCGCGTGGCGCCCGGCTCCACCATCGAGTTCCAGTGCCTCGATGCCGGCGGTGGCCAGCTGAGGCCCGATAGCACCGCCGCCGACATTGCCAAGCTCGACTTCGCGGGGATCAATCCGGTTACCGGACCGATCTTCGTCGAGGGTGCCGAGCCCGGCGATGCGCTGAAGGTGACGATCGAGATGTTCAAACCGTCCGGCTTCGGCTGGACGGCGAACATTCCGGGCTTCGGCCTGCTCGCCGACGACTTCAAGGAGCCGGCGCTGAACATCTGGAAATACGATGCGGCTTCACTGGAGCCAGCATTGTTCGGCAAAAATGCCCGCGTGCCGTTGAAGCCCTTTGCCGGCACCATCGGCAATGCACTGGCCGAGATGGGCCACCACTCGGTGGTGCCGCCACGTCGCGTCGGCGGCAATCTCGACATTCGCGACCTTGCCGCCGGGACCACGCTCTATCTGCCGGTGGAGGTGGCGGGCGCGCTGTTCTCGGTCGGCGACACCCATGCCGCGCAAGGCGACGGCGAGGTCTGCGGCACCGCGATCGAAAGCCCGATGGACGTCGTGCTCAAGCTCGATTTGGTGAAAGATGCGCGGCTGAAGACGCCACGCTTCACCACATCTGGCCCGGTGACGCGCCATCTCGACGCCAAGGGCTATGAGGTGACGACCGGCATAGGCCCCGACCTGATGACGGGCGCGAAGGAAGCGGTCGCGCAGATGGTCGATTTGTTGGCGGGCCGCTACAAAATAGATCCCGTCGAGGCCTACATGCTGGCCTCGGTCTGCGGCGATCTCCGCATCAGTGAGATCGTCGACATGCCCAACTGGGTGGTGTCGTTCTATTTTCCGCGTTGCGTGTTTGAATGAGGGGTCGGCGCCGCACCCCCCTCTGCCCTGCCGGGCATCTCCCCCTCAAGGAGGGAGATTGGCTGTCATTCATGCCGGCTTCCCCCATTGCAGCGTTGGAAATTGGCGAAGCCCTGCGTGCCGTTCAATCTCCCCCCTCGAGGGGGAGATGTCCGGCAGGACAGAGGGGGGCGTGCCGCGCTAAACCTCTCGGAAGCCTGCGCCTGCAATGACCACCACCAACCCCATCCTCACCATCGCCAACCTCTCCGTCTCCGTGCGCGGCGAGGAGGGCTCCCGCGAGGTCGTCTCCAACCTCTCCCTGACGCTCGAGCGCGGCGAAACGCTCTGCATCGCCGGCGAGTCCGGCTCCGGCAAGTCCATGACCGCGCTTGCCATCATGCAGCTGCTGCCGCAGCCCGCCGCGCGCATCTCCGCCGGCACCATCCGTTTGGCCGACACCGAGCTGACCACGCTTGACGAACGCCGCATGCGCCGTATCCGCGGCGACCGTATCGCCATGATCTTCCAGGAGCCGATGACATCGCTCAATCCGGTGCTGTCGATCGGTCGCCAGCTCACCGAATCCATCGAGGCGCACACCAGCCTGACGCCTGCGCAGGCCCGCCAGCGTGCCATCGAGGCGCTGAAGGCGGTGCGCATTTCGGAAGCCGAAAGCCGGCTAAAACAGTTTCCGCATGAGCTCTCCGGCGGCATGCGCCAGCGGGTGATGATCGCCATGGCGCTGGCGCTGGAGCCCGACGTGCTGATCGCCGACGAGCCGACGACGGCGCTCGACGTCACCGTGCAGGGCGAGGTGCTGGAGCTGCTGCGGGACCTGCAACGGCAGCATGGCACCAGCGTCATCCTGATCACCCACGACATGGGCGTGGTCGCCGAGATGGCCGACCGCGTCATCATCATGCGGCATGGAAGCATGGTCGAGGAAGGCAAGACATCTGACATTTTCGCTCACCCGCAAGCCGATTATACGCGCGAGCTGCTCGCCGCCGTGCCGCGTATCGGCAAGCGACGGGATCCGGACTCGGCGCCGGCTCCCTCACCCAGCCTCCGCTCCGCTCGGCTGACCTCTCCCCCAGGGGAGAGGAGTTCTTCGACGTTCGCGCCAGTCTCCTTTGCCCAACGGAAAGAGGAGGAACTGGCCGTGGCGTCAACCTCCTCTTCTCCCCCACGGGGAGAAGGTGGCCCGCAGGGCCGGATGAGGGGGCCTTCCGCCGAGCACTCAACCCCCGTCGCCATGGTCAAAGACCTCCACGTCCGCTTCGACCTGCGCGGCGGCGTCTTCGGTCGGGTCACCCGCCGCGTCCATGCCGTCGAGGGCGTCAGCTTCTCGATCGCGCCCAACGAGACGCTGGCGCTGGTCGGCGAATCCGGCTGCGGCAAGTCGACCACCGCCAAGGCGCTGGCCGGGCTGGTGCCGTATAGCGGCGACATCGTCGTCGGCGGCCGCAACCTGTCCGGCCTCGGCCGGGACGAGCGCAAGGCGGTGCGCCGCGACGTGCAGATGATCTTTCAGGATCCGTTTGCTTCGCTCGACCCGCGCATGCGCGTCGGCGACCTCGTCGCCGAGCCGCTGGTCATCCACGGCATCGCCTCGAAGGAAGAGCGCCGCGAGCGGGTCGCGGCCTTGTTCGATCGTGTCGGCCTGTCATCGGATCAGATGGAGCTCTATCCGCACGAATTTTCCGGCGGCCAGCGCCAGCGTGTCTGCATCGCGCGTGCGCTGGCGCTCAGGCCAAAACTGATCATCGCCGATGAAAGCGTCTCCGCGCTCGACGTCTCGGTGCAGGCGCGCGTGCTCGACCTGTTGAAGGAACTGCAGCGCGAATTCGGTGTCGCCTATCTCTTCATCTCGCACGACATGGCCGTGGTCGAGAACATCTCCGACCGTGTCGCCGTCATGTATCTCGGCCAGATCGTCGAGATGGGCTCGCGCGACCAGGTTTTTTCAAACCCGCGCCACCCCTACACCAAAAGGCTGATCGAAGCCGTGCCGGTGCCCGATCCCGCGCGGCGCAGAAACCGTTTCGCCCGCCTCGATCAGGAAATCCCCAGCGCGACGCGCCGGATCGGCGAGGCGCCGCTGAAACTGGCGCTGAGCGACGTCGGCGACGGCCATCTCGTCGCCGCCGAGGGCTGAGGGACGGCCGCCGCTGGCCGGGCTCCCTCAAGGCGATCGTCTTCCAGTTCGCCACCCTCACCGACGTCACCTGGCAGATGTCGGGCGAGGTGATCCTGATGACGCTTCTCGGCGGCATCGGCACCATGGTCGGCCCGATCATCGGCGCCAGCCTCGTCGTCGGCCTGGAAAACACGCTGGCCACGTCAGGCTTCCCGGTGACCATCGCGACGGGGCTGATCTTCATGGTGTGCGTGCCCATTTTCCGACGCGGCATCGTCGGCGAACTTTACGCGCGGCTTCTCAAACGGCCGGGCAGGGGCTGATCAGCTCCAGATCGACTAACCGCGATTGAGCGGGCTGCCGCAAGGGGCGCTTTGCCCAGAGTGGGAACGTCTTGATCGGCGAGGCAAGCGAGAAGGCAGCGTCAAGTTCGAGCCGGAGATGAAGAAGAACGGAGCCATCGCCGCATAGGCGTCCGCCTCCGTGGGTATGGACGGATCCAATCATGCGCAATATGGATGGGGATGAAGCCTGCTATGGTATTCGCGTTTTCGCCGCGTCGCTAAGGCAGGTGACGTTTGTTGAATGACGCAGCGCAGGGCGGGTTGGCCTTCTGGTCCAATGCCGCTCGCATAAGTGTCGATATCAGGGGATCTGGTCAATGACCGACAACAAGCCAGACGTTACCAAGGATTGGCAAGCGACGCAGGGCCAGAAGTCCTCCGCCACGCGTCTTCGCCTTTTCGCCGCACTGTCGTGGATCGTCGCCATTGGCGGCGAGATCTACGGGATTATTCTGCTTCGCCAGAACAGGTTCGACCAGGGACACCTGCCGCTGATCATCGGCCTTCTGGTCGGCATTGCGATTTTCGCAATCGCCGGCAATTTGCTGTGGAAGGCGGCCAACAGGCACGATCCGGCCCGTGCATCCGACACAGCCAGGTTCTTCTTCCAAAACCAGCTCGGCGCAATCATCACGCTGATAGCCTTCCTCCCGCTGGTTTTCCTGATCCTCACCGACAAAAACATGGATCCGCAGACCAAGAAGGTTGCCGGCGGCCTCGGCGCTGCGCTGGCCGTGCTCGCGACTGTCATGGGGATCAGTTTCAAACCCCCGTCGGTCGAACAATACACCCAGGATATGAACGCCTGCGCAGCCCAGATCAAGTCGGGGCAGCCCACCACCGCCTGTTCGCCCGACGTCGCCGCCCAGGCGCAGGCGATAGCCACCGACTCGGCCGCGGTGGCTGCGGCGACGAAGGACGCGGCAAATCCCGCCGGTCAGGATGTCGTCTACTGGATCGCGCCCGAAAACGGAGCCGCGAAGTCCACGGAGCCGCATGTTTTCCATCTCTGCGCGGGCGTCAGCCCACTGAAGGACAAGACCGTGAATAGTGGCTCGGTGACGGAGGCCTACGCACAGAACGCCGTCCGCATCACGAAACAGATCGAGATGGAACAGAAGCAGTGCGGGTTTACCGCAACAACCAGCACCAACTGAGCACGCCTGCTTTCGATCGCGTTCAGCTCTTGTCGAGAGGGATGGCGCGCAAGCGCAGGCTCAGCCCGCCTCCTCACCCGTAACACCCGCGCTCCACCGCCAGCCGCCGCACCAGCGCCAGCACCCCGTCGATCGCCGGCGTCGGCTGCCCCGTCAGCCGCCCCAGTTCCTGCACCGCGCCCACCAGCGCGTCGATCTCCATAGGGCGGCCGCGTTCCAGGTCTTGCAGCATCGAGGTCTTGTGTTCGCCGACATCGCCGGCGCCCTTGATGCGGCGGTCGACGTCTATGGGGAAGCGCACGCCGAGGCTTTCGCCGATCGCCTGCGCTTCCAGCATCATGGCGCGGGCGAGCGTGCGGGTGCCCTCGTCGGCGACGATTCCCGCCAGCGTGCTGCCGGTCAGCGCCGAGATCGGATTGAAGGAGAGGTTGCCCCACAGCTTTATCCAGATTTCGCCGCGTATGTCGTCGCGGACCGGCGCCTGCAGCCCGGCCTTGACCAACTCCCCGGCCAGAAGCATGGTCCGTTCGCTCTTCTCGCCCGAGGGCTCGCCGAGCGAGAAGCGCCTGCCCTCGACATGGCGGATGAGGCCGGGCGCGTCGACCTCGACGGCGGGATAGACGACCGAGCCGATGACACGCTGCGGGCCGAGCCGTTCCCAGACCGTGCCGCCGGGATCGACCTGCTGCAGCCTGGTGCCTTCGAGCGCGCCGCCGGCCTTGTAGAAATACCACCACGGCACGCCGTTCTGCATGGTGACGACGGATGTGTGGTCCCCAAGCAGCGGTGCGATCTGGTCGAGCGCGGGCGCGACGGAATGCGCCTTCAGCGCCAGCACGACATAATCCTGCGCGCCAAGCTCTTCCGCCTTGGCGGCGGCCCTGACCGGGGCGGTCGTTTCCTGTCCGTCCTCGATCAGGCGCAGGCCATCTGCCTTGATCGCTTCGAGATGCGCGCCGCGGGCGACGATCGACAGATCGGTGCGGCCGGCGATGGCCAGCTTGGCCGCGAGATAGCCGCCGATGGCGCCGGCGCCGAAGATGGTGATCTTCATCGTCAGAGCCCGAGCTTGGCGGCGAGCCCGATGCGCTGCAGCTTGCCGGTGGCGCCCTTGGGGATCTCGTCCAGGATCAGCACCTTGCGCGGCACCTTGAAATCGGCGAGCCGGGTCGCGGCGTGGGCGCGGATATCGCCCTCGGTGGCGCTCATGCCTTCGCGCAGCACCACGGCCGCCGCCACCTCCTCGCCAAGCTTGTCATGCGGCATGGCGAAGGTGACGACCTGCGCCACCGCCGGATGGTCCATCAGCACGTCGTCGACCTCGAGCGGCGAGATCTTTTCGCCGCCGCGGTTGATGATCTCCTTCAGCCGGCCGGTAACCTTGAGATAGCCGTCGCCGTCGAGCACGCCCTGGTCGCCGGTGTGGAACCAGCCATGCGCAAAGGCCGTGGCGTTGGCGTCCGGGTTCTTCTCGTAGCCTGACGTGACATTGGGTCCGCGAATGACGATCTCGCCGGTTTCGCCGGCCTGCATCAGCCGTCCGTCCGGCGCCATGACCGCCACTTCGGGTCCGCCCGCCGCACCGACGCTGCCCGGTTTGCGCAAGCCCGGCGGCAGCCGGTTCGAGGCCATCTGGTGCGCGGCCTCGGTCATCCCATAGGATTCGATGACCGGGCAGCCGAAGGTCGCTTCGAGTTCGGCCATGACCTGCGCCGGCAGCGATGCCGAGGACGAGCGGATGAAGCGCGGCTTAGCTGCTGCCAGCACGCCTTCATTGCGCGCCGCGCGCGCCAGGATCGCCTGGTGCATGGTCGGCACGGCCGTGTACCAGCTTGGTTTCGCGTCACTCAGCCATTGGAAGAAGCGCAGCGCGTTGAAGCCCGGCGTGCAGTAGATGCTGCCGCCGGCGGCGAGCGACGACAGCACCGCCGCGATCAGCCCATGGATGTGGAACAGCGGCATGATGTTGAGGCAGCGATCGCTGGCCGTCAGGCCGAGCGTCGCGCCGATATGGCGGGCGGAGGCCGCGACATTGGCATGGCTGAGCGGCACCAGCTTGGGCCGCGACGTCGTGCCGGAGGTGTGCAGCAACAGCGCGATGTCGTCGTCCCCCGCCATGGCGGGCGCCGCCTGCGGGCCGACCGCCTTGCCCTCGATGATGAAGCTGCCGGCCGGAGCATCTGGCTGCACGATGAGCCGCAGCACGCCGATGCCGAGACGCTCGGCCACCGTCACGGCCGGACCGGTCTCGGTCTCCGCGACGAGGATAGCCTTGGCGCCGATGTCGGTGAGATAGAAATCGAGTTCGTCGGCCCGGTAGGCCGGATTGAGCGGCGCCGTCGAGGCTGTGGCCGCCACCGCGATGAAGGCCGTCGCCATCTCCGGTCCGTTCGGCAGCACGATCGCCACCCGGTCGCCCTGGCCGATGCCGAGGGCGTGCAGCTGAGTGGCGGTGGCGGCGATCAGCGCGCGCAGACCGCCATGGGTCAGCGTGGGCCTGTCGGGCGCCAGGATGGCGGGGGCGTTGTCGTCTCCGGCGGCGAGGCGGCGGGAGAGGTCTGGGTGGGTTTGGGTCATGATCACCGACTATGTTTCAAAGCTTGTGAAAGTCCAGCGGAGGTTCGCGCCGCCCCTCATTGCCCTGCCGGGCATTTCTCCCCGTATAGCGACGGGGGAAAGGGCTGTTCGCCGATGGTTTCGCCAACTGCCAGCGTTGCAGAAAAGCGCCGAGGGAGCGGAGCGTCCCTCTCCCCCGTCACTATACGGGGAGAGGATGCCGGCAGGCAGGTGAGGGGCAGCGCCAGCGCCTGGAGAAGTAGCGAGCAACCTTGAACTGAATCCCATCAGTACGCTCTACCGGTACCCATACCTCAATATCCCAGCGCCATCCCGTCCTTGCGCGGGTCCGACGCCCCGGTCAGCGTTCCCTTCTCCCAGTCGATCAGCACCGCCTGTCCGCCGCCGAGCGGATGGTGCGGCTCGGCGATGGCGTGGCCGCGCCGGCGCAGGCCTTCGATCGCCTCGGTGGGCACGTTGCGCTCCGCCTCCACCATGCCGTCATTGTAGAACACGCGCGGCGCGTCCAGCGCCTGCTGCGGGTCCATGCCGAAATCGATCATGTTGGTCAGAAGGTGGACATGGCCGAAGGGCTGGTAGCCGCCGCCCATCACGCCGAACGGCATCACCACGCGGCCGTTCCTTGTCGCCATGCCCGGCATGATCGTGTGCATCGGCCGCTTGCCGGGCGCGATCGCGTTGGGGTGCGCCGGATCGAGGCGGAAGCTTGAGCCGCGGTTCTGCAGGACCACGCCGCTCTTCGGGCCGACCACGCCGCTGCCGAAGGAATAATAGGTCGAGTTGATGAACGAGACCGCGTTGCGGTCGCGGTCGACAATCGAGATATAGACCGTGTCGCTGCCGGGCAGTTGCACATCCGGCAGGTGGGTCATGGCGCGCTCGCGGTCGATCTGGGCGCGCAGCCGCTCGGCATAGGCGGTCGACAGGAGCTCTCGCACCGGCACCTGGACACGGTCCTGGTCGCCGACGAAACGGTCTCGGTCGCGATAGGCCAGCCGCCCGGCCTCGATCTCCAGATGCAGGCGCTCGGCGCCGTTGGGATCGAGCTCGCCAAGCTTGAAGCCCGACAGCACGTTCAGCATCAACAGCGCCGTCAGGCCCTGGTTGTTCGGCGGCATCTGGTGGATCTCGTGGCCGCCATAGCTGATGCTCACCGGCGCCACATAGTCGCCCCGGGTCGCGGCAAAATCCTCATGCGAATGCAGCCCGCCCAGTTCCTTGAGCCGGCGCACCATGTCGTCGGCCATCGCGCCTTCGTAGAAACCGGCGCGGCCCTGTTTGGCGATGATGCGCAGGGTGGCGGCAAGCTCCGGCTGCCGGTGCACGTCGCCGGCCTTGGGCGCCACGCCACCCGGCAGGAAGATGCGGGCGGCATGCTCGTCGGCGGAAAGGTCGGTTTCGGGTTCGGCCCAGTCGAAGGCGACGCGGTCGTGTACGACATAGCCGTTCTCGGCATAGTGGATCGCCGGCGCCAGCACCTCGGCCAGGCTCTTGCTGCCATGGTCTTCCAGCAGCCGGCACCAGGCGTCGATGGCGCCCGGCACGGTCACCGCATGCGGCCCCTGTTTGGGAAGTTCGCTAAAGCCCTTGTCGCGATACCAGTCGACGGTCGCGGCCGCCGGCGCCCGGCCAGAGCCGTTGAAGGCCAGCACCTCGCTCTGTCCCCTGGGGCAGTAAAGGACAAAGCAATCGCCGCCGATGCCGGTCGATTGCGGCTCGACCACGCCCTGCACGGCGGCGGCGCAGATGGCGGCATCCATCGCATTGCCGCCGACGCGCAGCATCTCGATGGCCGCAAGCGTCGAAAGCGGATGCGATGTCGCGGCGATCGCTTCGGTGGCACGAACCGGCGAGCGGCCGGGAAACTGGAAATCACGCATTCTGTCTGGATATCCCTAGGTCATTTCTGCGAATTGGTCCGATGAAATCAATGCCGCCGGCCGAAAATCTGTGCCAGCGACAAAAGCAGCACCGACAGCACGATCAGGCAGGTCGAGATGGCAGCGATGGTCGGGTCGATCTGGTCGCGCAGCGCGTTGAACATGCGGCGCGTCAGGGTGGTGGTCTCGCCGCCCGAGATGAACAGCGAGACGACAACTTCGTCGAAGGAGGTGATGAAGGCAAATAGCGCGCCCGAGACGATCGAGAAGCGGATCTGCGGCATCGTTACCTGCCAGAAGGCCGCGATGCGTCCCGCACCCAGGCTGCGCGCCACCCGCTCCTGGTTCATGTCGTAGGAGCGCAGGCCCGAAAGCACCGTCAGCACCACCAGCGGCAGCGCCTGCACCGTATGCGCGATAACGAGGCCGGTCAGCGTGTTGTTGAGGCCGATGCGCGCGTAGAGGAAGAAGGTGCCGATACCGACCAGGATCACCGGGATGATCAGCGACGCCGTGAGCAGCGCGTTGATGGTGCCGTTGAAGCGCAGCGTGCCCCGGTTGATCGCATAGGCGGCAGTGGTGCCGAGCGGCGTCGCCACCAGCGCGGTCATGATAGCTACCTTGACCGACACGATGGTCGCATCGCGCCATTCCAGCGACTGGAAATAGCTCTGGTACCAGCGCAGCGACCATTGCTGCGGCGGGAATTGCAGCAGCGTCGAATCCGAAAACGACATGATGACGATGATGACCGACGGCGCGATCAGGAACAACAGCACGAGGCCGCCGAAGCCGTAGAGCCACAGGCGTTGCCGGTGCGAGATCGGCAGGCCGATACCGTCGCTCATCGCGAGCTCCATACGCCGGTGGCGCGCGCGCCGAGCAGCCACTGGAACAGGCCGAGCAGCGCCAGCGTGACCACCAGCAGCACGACGCCGAGTGCCGCACCGGCGCCCCAGTTGGAATAGAGGCTGGTGGTCTGTTCCATGCGCATCGCCCACATCACCACCTTGCCGCCCCCCATCAGCGCCGGGGTGACGAAGAAGCCGAGGCACAGCACGAAGACGATGACCACGCCCGAGGCGAGGCCGGGCAGCGACAGCGGAAAGAAGACCTGCCGGAACGTCGCGGCCGGGCCGGCGCCGAGATTCATGCCGGCGCGCAGGCAGTCGGTGTCGATGGTCTTCATCGAGGCATAGAGCGGCAAAACGAGAAATGGCAGCAATATGTGCGTCATGCCGATGACCACGCCGGAGAAATTGTTGGCGAGCGACAGCGGTTGGCTGATCACGCCCAGATCGATCAGCCAGCTGTTGATCAGGCCCTTGCGCTGCAGGATCACCAGCCAGGCATAGGTGCGCACCAGCACCGAGGTCCAGAACGGCAGGATGACGAAGATCAGGCAGATCGACGCGGCCCGGCGCGGCAGTTGCGACAGCATATAGGCCAGGGGATAGCCGAGCAGCACACAGGCGCCGGTGACGATGAAGGCGACCTTGAAGGTGCTGATGAAGGTCTTGATGTAGGAGGCCTGTTCGAAGAAACGCGCATAATTGGCGGCGCTGAAGGCGCCGGTCTCGTCGAACAGCGACAGCCAGAACAGCCAGCCGATCGGCACGATGATGATGGCGCAGACGAGGAACAGGCTCGGCGCCAGCAGCGCCAGCAGCCGCAGCGACTCACGCCGCGCGTCGGCGCGCAGCGCCTGCGCGTTGAGATCCTGCCCTGCCGGGCCGGCGATCTCCTTCAGCAGGGCGGATTGCGCGCTCATCCCTCGGCCGCCACCAGGATCGTGTCCTTCGCGTCGAGGCCGAGCATGATCGGCTGGCCGGGCGCCGGCATCCTGGCCAGCACATCGCTGCGGCAATAGTCGCGCAACGTCAGCTGCCGGCCGTCGCGCAGGCTGGCGTAGCAAACGAAACTGTCGCCCTGGTAAATGATGTCGCTGACCGTCGCTTCGAGCACATTGATGCCGGCCGACGGGTCAGCTGCCGTGACCAGCCTGAGCTTCTCCGGTCGCACCACCATCAGATGCGGGCCAGCCGGCGGTGTCGGTGCCCCGGTCTGGATCCGCCTGTCCCCATACCAGACCGATCCGTTGCGGCTTTCGACCGGGATGAAGTTCGATTCGCCTATGAAGCCGGCCACGAACTGTGTCTTCGGCGCGGCGTAAAGCGTTTCGGGCCGATCGAGCTGTTCAATGCGGCCGCCGTTCATCACGGCGATGCGGTCAGACATGGTGATGGCTTCGCGCTGGTCGTGCGTGACATAGACCGTCGTCATGCCAAGACGGCGATGAAGCGCGCGCAACTCGATCTGCATGTGCTCGCGCAGGCCCTTGTCGAGCGCCGACAGCGGTTCGTCCATCAAGACGATGCGCGGCTCGAAGACGATGGCGCGCGCCAGGGCCACACGCTGGCGCTGGCCGCCGGAGAGCTGGTCGACGCGGCGCTCGCCCAGTCCCTGCAATTTCACCAGCTCCAGCGCCTTCTCCACCCGCTGCGCCGTCTCGCCGGCCGCGACGCCGCGCTGTTTCAGCGGGAAGGCGATGTTGTGGAAGACGTTCATATGCGGAAACAGCGCATAGTTCTGGAACACCATGCCGATATTGCGCCTGTGCGGCGGCGTGGTGATGATCTCGTCGCCGCCGACCTTGATGCTCCCGGCATTGGCCCTGACGAAACCGGCCAGGATCATCAGCAGCGTCGTCTTTCCCGAGCCGGAGGGGCCAAGCAGGGTCAGGAACTCGCCGGCCTCGACATCGAGGTTCAGGTCGCGCAGCACCGGCACGCTGCCAAATCTCTTCTCGATCCGGCGCATGCTGATCGGCAGCGCGGATGGTGCAATGGACAAGGTTCTTCTCTCCTGGGCAGAAGGCTGAAGGAGCAGGGCGGCGTTCGCGCCGCCCCGCAATGTCAGGGTTCCGGCCTATTGCTGGATCAGATTGTTGAACTTCTCCGTCGCCTCGACAAGGTTGTCGCGCCAGAACTCGGCATCCTGCAGCACCTGCTTCTTGACGTTTTCGGGCGCCGAATTGATGTCCTTGATCCGCTCGGGCGGGATCTTGCCGGTCTCGAAGGCCTTCTCGTTGACCGGCCCATTGTCGACATAGAGCGGCAGATTGGCCTGCAATTGCGGGCTGACGAACATCGCCAGCGCTTTCATCGCCGCTTCCTTGTTCTTGGCGCCCTTGGGGATGACCATGCAGTCGGCGGTGAGCACGCCCTGGTCGAAGGAGAAGCTGACCGGCGCGCCTGCCTTCTTCAGGGTGCCGGCGCGTCCGTTCCAGATGCTCGCCATGTCGACTTCGCCGTCCTTCACCAGTTGCATGGCCTGGGCACCGGAGGTCCACCAGGCATCGACATGGCCGCGGATCTTGTCGACCGATTTCAAGGCGCTATCGACATCGACCGGATAGACTTGTCGATCGGCAGGCCCGAGGCGAGTGCGGCAACGCTCAGCGTCTCCGTCGCCTGGCTGCTGCTCAACGCGCGCCGTCCCGGGAATTTTTCCACGTTCCAGAAGTCGGCCCAGGTCTTCGGGCCCTTGTCGCCGAAGACATCGGTCCGGTAGATCAACACGACGGAGGTGTAGGAAATGCCGACCCAGTCGTCATGCACCAATTTCGGGTTGATGCCGCTCTTGTCGATAATGCCGTAATCCAGCTTTTCGAACAGGCCTTCCTTCGAGCCGCGCGCGCATTCGTCGGCGCCGAGCTCGGTGATGTCCCACTTCACTGCATTTCCGGTCACCTGCAGCCGCACGTCGTCGAGGCCGTTGGTGGTGTCTTCCTTGATGGTGATGCCGAGCGCATCGGCGGTCGGCTTGAAGAAGGCCTTGGTCTGCGCCTCCTGATAGGTGCCGCCCCACGAGGCGACGGTGATCGTGTCGGCGGCGACGGCGGGCACTGCGAACGCCGCCACGAGGCCCGCGATCGCCACAACGCTAACGTTTCTGATCCTGTTCATTTCGGTTCTCCGACCGGTGTTCCCATTTGTTTTTGATTTGGCATGCGATTTTGTATACAATTTAGAATGTAGCCGAGAGATCGATGTTGTCAACTGCGACAGGCACGATCAGTTCGACGCGATGGGACGATGCCGCAGGCGTGGCAAATTGCGCCGACTGCGACTACAAACGAGGCAATGTCCGGCTAAAGCGGCTGGAGAACTGGGAACGGAACTTGGCCAAGGAAACCAAAAACACACTGCGCGACTCGGTCTATTCCGCGCTCAAGGCGATGATCGTGACCGGCCAGATTCCGCCGGGCTCGCGCGTCACCGAAAGCGACATCGCGGCGAAACTCAATGTCAGCCGCACGCCGGTGCGCGAAGCCTTCAATCGGCTGGAGCGCGACGGGCTGGTCACCGGCCGGCCGCGCCAGGGCTATGCCGTCACCGAGTTCGACATCAACATGTTCCGCGAGGCCTTCGACATCCGCGAACTGCTCGACGGCCATGCGACCGAACTCGCGGCCACCGCGGCGACCGACAAGGACAAGGCGCGGCTGCGCGCCATGCTGGCCGAATGCGAACGGCTGGCCGCCATCCCGGATCGCACCACGCGCGAGAAATTCCAGGAACTGGAAGTCGGCATCGACCTGCACCGTGTCATCGCCGAAATCAGCGGCAACGCGATGCTGCACGGCATGCTGTGCGGCATCCTCGACAAGTGCCAGCATTATGTCTGGACCGAACTCTTGTGGCTCGATGAATGGAAGATCGCCCGCGACGAGCATGCCCGGATCGTCGAGGCGATCTGCGCCGGCGATGCCGCTAAGGCCGGCGCCCTGGCGCGCGCCCATGTGCGGGGATCGCGCGAGAACGTGCTGCGCCTGCTGCAGGCGAAATCGGACTATCAGAGTTTCCTGGCCAAGGCCTCCTGAGCGGGATGGCCCCCGGCCCTACCAGGTCCAGCCGCCCTTTCCGAGCGTCGCCACCGCATCGACGATCCGGGTGAAGCTCGCGCGGGCGCGGCCGACGCTGTGCCGGGCCCTGAGATAGCCGTGCACCAGGCCGGGCTCCTCGAACCAGGTGGCGCGCCCGCCGGCCGCGACGATGCGGTCGCGATAAGCCTCGCCGTCGGATGACAAGGGGTCGCATTCGGCGGTGATCAGCACGGTCGGCGGCAAATTGGCGAAATCGGCATCGGCCAGCGGCGACAGCGTGATGTCGCCGGTTTGATCCACGCCCCCGGTTCGGATGTGCTTGTAGAATTCGAGATCGCGTACCGTCAGCATCGGCGCTTCGGCGTGCCTTACATAGGAGCCGCGCAAGCGATCGCCGCCGAGACCGGGATAAATCAGCACCTGGCCGATCGGCTTTTTCACATGGCCACGCGTCGCGTGTGCAACGGCGGCGCAAAGGTTGCCGCCGGCGCTGTCGCCGCACAGCACGACCGGGCGATCGTAGGTACGGGCCGCCCATTCGAAGGCGCTCATCGCATCATCGAAAGCGGCCGGATGCAGATGTTCAGGCGCCAGCCGGTAATCGACCGAAACCACTTCATGACCGGTGCGGCCGCAAAGTTCGGCACAGACATCGTCATGGCTGTCCAGCCCGCCGAGAATGAAGCCGCCGCCATGGATGTAGACCACCATCGCCGCATCGTCCGGCGTCGCGTTGCGGTAGATGCGGATCGGGACGTCTCGCGCGGGCGTGGCGATAACCGTGGTTTCGGCCGTCACGCCCTCGGGATAGCCGGCAAAGAACTCGCGGCACATCCGGTCATAGATCGCGCGCTGCCGCGCGACCGTGTAGTCGATCGTGTCGGGCGGATAATAGGAATTGGTCCGCTCGATAAAGGCCCAGGTCTCGGCATCGATGAGTTTTGCGTAGTCGGTCATGAAGGGAGACCGGACAGCAACGAATGCGCCCAGGGGCCGCCCTCTGGCCTAACGGGTCCGGCAGGGCAGAGGGGGGTGCCTGGCGCCATCATCTCCAGTGTCACTTCCCCTTCCACACAGGCTCGCGCTTTTCGGCGAAGGCACGGAACCCTTCCATACCGTCCTCCGACCCATAGAGCGCGTCGACGGTCGGCAACTGCCGGCGCGTCACCTTGTTCATCGCATCCTGGAAGGTCAGCGCCTCGGCCACCCGCGCCGTCTCCTTAATCGCGGCGAAGACCAGCGGCGGGCCGCTGGCGAGCAGGCGGGCGATCTCCCAAACGCGGTCCTCGAGCTTTTCCTTGGGCAGCACCTCGTTGACCAGGCCCCAGCGATGCGCCTCGGCGACATCCATCCAGCGGCCGGTGAGCAGAAGGTCCATGGCGACATGATAAGGGATGCGCTTCGGCAGCTTGATCGTCGCCGCGTCGGCCAGCGTGCCGGCACGGATTTCGGGCAGTGCGAAGGAGGAATGGTCCGAGGCGTAGATGAGGTCGCAGGACAGCGCCAGCTCGAAGCCGCCGCCGACCGCCATGCCGTTGACGCAGGCAATGACCGGTTTGTTGAGGTCACGCAGCTCCTGCAGCCCGGCAAAACCGCCGACGCCATAGTCGCCGTCGACCGCGTCGCCGCTGGCCGCGGCCTTCAGGTCCCAACCGGCGCAGAAGAACTTGTCGCCGGCGGTCTTGACGATGGCGACCCGCAGTTCCGGGTCGTCGCGGAACACCTTGAAGGTCTCGCCCATCAGCCGCGAGGTTTTCAGGTCGATCGCATTGGCCTTGGGGCGGTCGAGCGTGACCTCCAGGATGGTGCCTTCGCGGCGAGTCGAAATGACGTCAGACATTCTTGGTCTCTCCCAGCACCAGCAGCGCGTCGGCGATCCAGGCGCCCTTGCCCTGTGTGCAGACGATCAGCGGATTGATGTCGAGTTCCTCGATCTCGCCGGCATTCTCCTGCACGAAACCGGCGATGCCAGCGATCGCGTCGATGGCGGCGGCGACATCGGCCTTCGGCCGGCCGCGATAGCCTTCGAGCAGCGGGAACAGTTTCAGCCCGCGCAGCGCGGCCTCGATGTCGTCGCGCGTCGCCGGCAGCATCAGCGTGACGCTGTCGCGCAGCAGTTCGACCAGCACGCCACCGGTGCCCAGCGTCATGACGGCGCCGAACATCGGATCCCTGGTGAAGCCGACGATCAGTTCGGCGACGCCGTCGCGCACCATGCGCTCGACATAGAGCCCGGTGCCGAGCGGCAACAGGTCATGCGCCGCCGTGCTGACCGACTCGGCATCCTTGAGGTTGAGCCGGACAGCGCCGACCTCGGATTTGTGGGTGACGCCAAGAGCCTTCAGGGCAACCGGAAAGCCGAGCGCCATGGACGAAATCACCGCCTCGACCGCATTGCCGGCGCGCTCGCCCTTGGGCACGGGAAGCCCGGCCTTGATCAGCCGCGCCTTGGCTTCGGCCTCGTCGGGCGTGACGTGGTCGCCGCCAGCCGCGCCGGCAGCGGATGTGTCGACCGGCTGCGCCTGCGGTTCAGCCCATGCCCAGCCGATGAAGGCTGCCGCGCCTGCGGCGTCCATCGCCTCGGAAATGCCGAACAGCGGCACCATGCCGCGCGCCATCAGCTCGGCGGTGTATTCCTCGGGCAGGTTCTCCGGTAGCGAGGAAACAATGGCGCCATGCGCCTTGTTGGTCTTCAGCGCCGATTCGAAGGCGCGCAGCGTCGCCCACCAGTCGGTCACCGAGCAGCGGTCGGGGCGCGGGAAGTCGAGCACCAGCATGTTCAAGTCGAAGCCGCCCGACACCATGGCGGTGAAGGTGGCCGTCATCGCCGGCTCGTTGTTCCAGATGAAGGTGTGGTAGTCCAACGGGTTGGCCACCGCGACCAGCGGCCCGAGGGTCGATTTGACATGGGCGCGGTGGGTGTCGGTCAGCACCGGGAAGTTGACCCAGCGCCCTTCGGCACTGTCGGCCATGACCGACGCTTCGCCGCCCGAACAGCTCATCGACGAGAGCTTGTAGCCAGGCAGCGGGCCGGTGATGTGCAGCAGCTTCAGCGCCTCGATGAAGGCGGGGATGGAATCGACACGCGCAATGCCAAGCCGCCTCAGGAAGGCGCCGGAAGCAGCGTCCGAGCCGGCCAGCGATGCGGTGTGCGAAACGGTTGCCTGCCGCGCCTGTTCGGACCGGCCGACCTTCATGGCGATGATCGGTTTCCTGAGCTCGCGCGCCCGTGCGGCTAGGCGCTCGAAGCCGGCTACCGAGTCGAAGGCCTCGATATGCAGGCCGAGCGACGTCACACGCTCATCCTCGATCAGGCCGAGCGCCATTTCCGACAGGCCGGTCTGCGCCTGGTTGCCGGCGGTCATCAGGAAGGCGATCGGCAGGCCGCGCTTCTGCATCGTCATGTTGATGGCGATGTTGGACGACTGGGTGATGATGGCGACGCCCTTGCCGCCTTCGTCCAGCCTGATGCCGCCATGTTGGTCGGGCCACAAAAGCGCGCCGTCGGCATAGTTGATCAGGCCGTAGCAGTTCGGCCCGATGATCGGCATCTGGCCGGCGGCCGCGACCAGTTCGGCCTGCAGCCGTTCGCCGTCGTCGTCATAAGCCTCGGTTTCGAGAAATCCGGCGGCAAAGCAGACGGCGCCGCCGGCCCCGCGCTCGGCCAGCGCCTTGACCACCTCGATGGTCAGGTGCCGGTTGACACCGACAAAGGCGGCATCCGGCGCGCCGGGCAGATCCGCGACCGAGTGGTAGGCCTTGCGGCCGGCCACCTCGTCCTTGGTCGGGTGCACAGGCCAGATCTCGCCGGCAAAGCCCATCTTGATCGATTGCGCCACGACGGCGGCGGCCTGCACGCCACCGAACACGGCGATCGATTTCGGGCGCAGGAGACGTTCAAGTTTATGCATGGTCATCTTTTCGTTTTTTGCGCGATCTCAGGACAAACGATCTTGTTTGCCCGACAAAACCGAATCCCGATTTTGCGCGATCATGCTCTAAGCGCCGAACGGACGCAGCAGCGCCCGCGAAATAATATGTCGCTGAATCTCCGAAGTGCCTTCCCAGATGCGCTCGACGCGGGCATCGCGCCAGATGCGCTCCAGCGGCAGGTCGTCCATCAACCCCATGCCGCCATGGATCTGGATTGCCTCGTCGGCGACAAAGGCGAGCATTTCGGTGGCCTTCAGCTTGGCCATGGCCATGTCCTGGTCGGTGACGGTGCCCTGATCGTACTTCCAGCCGGCTTCGAAGACCATCAGGTCGGCGGCCTTGAGTTCCGTCGCCATGTCGGCGAGCTTGAACGACACGCCCTGGAACTTGCCGATCTGCTGGCCGAACTGCTGGCGCTGCGCGGCGTATTCGACGGCATGGCCAAGCGCCCGCTCGGCACGGCCGAGACAGGTGGCGCCGACCTGCAGACGCGTGGCGCCGAGCCAGGAATTGGCGACGTCGAAGCCCTTGTGCACCTCGCCCAGAACCTGGGATGCCGGCAGCCGGCAATCGTCGAACTCCAAAATGGCGTTGGTGTAGCCGCGATGCGAGACGTTGCGATAGCCGTCGCGCACCGTGAAACCCTTGGTGCCCTTGTCGACGAAGAAGGCGGTGATCTTCTTGCGTTTGCCGCGCGCAGACTCCTCCTCGCCCGAGGCCATGAAGACGATGGCGAAATCGGCGAGATCGGCGTGCGAGATAAAGTGCTTGGTGCCGTTCAGCACCCAGTCGTCGCCATCCTGCACGGCTGATGCCTTCATGCCGCGCAGATCGGAGCCGGCGCCCGGCTCTGTCATTGCCAGGCAATCCCATTTCTCGCCGCGGATGCAGGGGAAAAGGTACTTTTCGCGCTGCTCCGGCGTGCCGGCGAGCAGAATGTTGGAAGGACGCGCCACGCAGGTCCAGTGCAGCGCGTAATTGGCCCGGCCGAGTTCCTTCTCGTAAAGCAGCCAGGTCACCGTATCGAGCCCCGCGCCGCCGACATCGGCCGGCATGTTGGCGGCATAGAGCCCGGCCTCGATCGCCTTGGCCTTGATCTCCTCGATCAGCTCGCGGCGCAGCACGCCGGTGCGCTCGACCTCGCGCTCATGCGGATAAAGCTCGTTCTCGACGAAGGCACGCGTCGTCTCGACAATGAGCTTTTGCTCTTCCGAAAGACCGAAATCCATGGTCTCAGCCCTTCTTCTTTTTCTTCGGCTTTTCGGCTTTCTTCACCGGCTTGGCGGCCTTGGCCTTTTCCGCCGCCTTTGAAGCCGCGGGCTTCTTCGCCGCCAGCTTGGCGAGCTGTTTGGTATAATCCTTGTGCAGCGCGCCGGCGCCCCAGCCCTTGCCCTTGTTCTGCTTCGACAGCGCATCCATGATCGCGACCAGATTGTCGTCGCGGATCTTTTCCAGCTCGCGGATCGACAGGCCATGCGCCTGGTCGTCCGACTGGGTGGCGATCAGGTCGACCAGCTCGTCGTTGAACTCCGGCACGTCCATCAGCTTGGTCCACGGCCATTTCAGGCAGGGCCCGAACTGAGCCATGAAGTGGCGCATGCCGGCCTCGCCACCGGCGACGCGGTAGACCTGGAACATGCCCATCTGCGCCCAGCGCAGGCCGAAGCCATAACGCATGATGTCGTCGAGTTCCTCGACCGTGCAGATGCCGTCCTTGATCAGCCACAGCGCCTCGCGCCAGGCGGCTTCGAGCAGGCGGTCGCCGACGAAGGCCTCGATCTCCTTGCGGATCACGACCGGCTTCATGCCGATCGAGGCATAGATCTCCTTGGCGACCTCGACCGCCTCGGGGAAGGTCTGGTCGCCGCCGACGATCTCGACCAGCGGCAGCAGGTAGACCGGGTTGAACGGATGGCCGACGACCAAGCGCTCCGGATGCTTCTTCATCGCCACCTGCATGTCGGTCGGCTTGATGCCCGAGGTCGAGGAGCCGACAATGGCGTTGGCCGGCGCATGCGCGTCGATCTCGGCCAGCACCCTGTGCTTGAGATCGAGCCGTTCCGGCACGCTTTCCTGGATGAAGTCCGCATCGGCGACCGCTTCGGCGATCGTCTTGGCGAAGGTCAGCTTGCCCTCCTTGGGCAGACCGCCGGGCACCATCTGCTTATAGGCGCGGCGCGCGCCCTTCATCACTTCCGAAACCTTGCGCGAGGCTTCGGGATCGGGATCGAAAATGGAGACGTCGATGCCGTTCAAGAGCAGGCGCGCGACCCAGCCGGCGCCGATGACACCGCCGCCAATGGCGGCCGCCTTGTTGATGATGCTCATTGAGAGGCTCCGGTTCTTGTCCTGGCGGTTTCGGGATCGGTGAGGGGCACGCGCTCGCCGGCGCGGATGACCGACGGGTCGTAGGCCTTGCGGGCGAAGACTTCGAGCACGAACGGCCGGAAGAATTCGATCGGCAGCGTCTCATAATCGGGGTCGAAGCTCGACTGGTCCCAGCGCTCGCAAAACGCATCGCAATCGTCGAAATAGGCATGGCCGGCGAAGCGGTCGCGCGCATGGCGATTGCCGCCGAGATGATGGGCGTAATAGAGGCGCTGGAAATCGCCGTGCTTCTCCACCACCCAAGTGCATTGCTCGCGCACGAAAGGTTTCAGGATCGACGCGGCGTATTCGTCGTGATTGTAGGGCGCGTAGATGTCGCCGATGTCGTGCAGCAGCGCGCAGGCGATCCAGTCGGTGTCGGCGCCGTCGCGCCAGGCCCGTGTCGCCGCCTGCATCGAATGGCCGAGCCGGGTGATCTTGTAGCCGGACAGGCCTTCGTCGAGCTGGACCAGCGCGTCGAGCAGCCGCTCGCCGGTCTTGGCCGCATAGTCGATTTCATGGGCGGTCAGGAACTCGTAGTCTTGCCTGTCGCCATCCTTCATCGCGGTGAATTTGACGGTAGCCATAGCGACCCTCCCTGCGAATAATTTATGCCGCTATCGGCGCTCGCTTGGTCAGGTTGAGCTTCTTGCGCACTTCTTCGGGGCCAAGAATTCTGGCGCCGAGATTGGTGACGATGGAGGCGGCGCGCTCGACCAGTTGCGCATTGGTCGCCAGCACGCCCTTGTCGAGCCAGAGATTGTCTTCCAGGCCGACGCGGACATTGCCGCCGGCGAGCACTGCCGCCGCCGCATAGGCCATCTGGTTGCGGCCGATGGCGAAAGCCGACCAGTTCCAGGTCGACGGCACGTTGTTGACCATCGCCATGAAGGTGTTGAGGTCGTCGGGCGCGCCCCACGGCACGCCCATGCAAAGCTGCACCAGCGCGTCGGGGTTGAGCACCTTTTCCTCGACCAGTTGCTTGGCGAACCAGAGATGCCCGGTGTCGAAGGCCTCGATTTCCGGCTTGACGCCGAGCGCCGTCATCATGCCGCCCATGGCACGCAGCATGCCGGGCGTGTTGGTCATGACATAGTCGGCTTCGGCGAAATTCATGGTGCCGCAGTCCAGCGTGCAGATTTCCGGCAGGCACTGGCGCACATGTTCCATGCGGTTGGTGGCGCTGCCCATGTCGGTGCCCTTTTCGTTGAGCGGCAACGGCGCTTCCGGCGAGCCGAACACCATGTCGCCGCCCATGCCGGCGGTCAGGTTCAGGATGACGTCGACGTCAGCCGCGCGGATACGCTCGGTCACCTCGCGATAGAGATGCACGTCGCGCCTGGGCTTGCCGGTTTCGGGGTCGCGCACATGGCAATGGACGATGGCCGCACCCGCCTTGGCCGCATCGATGGCCGAGTCGGCGATCTGCTTGGGCGAGCGCGGCACATGCGGGCTGCGGTCCTGCGAGCCGCCGGAACCGGTCACGGCACAGGTAATGAAAACCTCACGGTTCATCGCGAGCGGCATCGAAACTCTCCTCCCATTCGAAACAGCCACTAGCATCGCTCGCCTTGATCCAGGCTGCTTTGCGTTTTACGAAGGCGATATGATCAAAAGCGAAAAATCTGTCTTTCGCGCCGAACGCGAGACCCTCAAGGTGACGTTCCTGGTGTTTTCCGGGTCGTCGATCATGTGCGTCGCCTCGGCCGTCGACCCGCTGCGCGCCGCCAACCGCATCTCCGGCGAGACCCTGTTCGATTTCAAGCTGGTCTCGGTCACCGGCGAGGCTCCGGTCACCACCTGCGGCCTGCCGGTCGCGGTCAGCGGGCGTTTCGACGCGGCGGAGCCGACCGACGTTCTCGTCGTCGTCGCCGGTTTCGGCACGCAGAATTACGCGACGTCGGGTCTGCTTTCAGGTTTGCGGAGGGCGGCGCGAGCGGCCCGCGCGTGCGGCGGGGTCGAGGCCGGCACCTGGCTGGTGGCGCGTGCCGGCTTGCTGGAAGGGCGCAGCGCTACCACCCATTGGGAGGACATGGAGGATTTTTCCTCGGCCTTCCCTGGCGTCGACGTCCGTCCGGACCGCTATGTCATCGACGGGCCGGTGTTCACCTCGGGCGGCGCGTCGCCGACTTTCGACCTGATGCTGCATCTCATTCGCACGCGCCTCGGCATGGCCGTGGCGCTCGATGTCGCCAGCGTCTTCATCTACGACCAGGCCCGGGCCTCGACCGATGCCCAGCCGCTGGTCTCGCTCGGCCGGCTCGACGGCTATGATCCGCGCCTGGCGCAGGCCATCCGGCTGATGGAATCGCATGTCGATCAGCCGTTGACCGTCGAGGCGGTCGCCAAACGCGCCGGGGTGACGGCGCGGACCCTGGAAAGCATCTTTCGCAAGTCGATCGGCGAGACGCCGGGCGCCTATTATCTCAGGCTGCGGCTGGGCGCCGCGCGCCGGCTCGTGGTCGACACGCGGATCGCCATGGCGGATATTGCCGGGCGGACGGGGTTCTCGTCGGCCGCGGCTTTTTCCAGGGCATTTTCAAGAGCTTTCGGCGAAGCCCCTGTCAGGCTTCGCCGGGGTTGATTGGGGCCGGGGTTGATTGGGGCCTGGGTTGATTCGGGCCGGAGTTGATTCGGCCAGGGTTGATTCGGGAAGTCAGGCAGCATTCCGGCGGTCGCTGCCGCCGTCGATCTGCGAGCGCATCTGCCGCGCGAGATGGGTCTCGAAGCGGCTGGCAACGGCGCGGTCCCATTCATTGGTGCTGCGTGCGCCCTGTTTTGGATGCGGCATTGCCATCAGCCGGTCAATGATCGATCCGGCTTCGCCAGGTGAGAGCAGGGCGTCGATTTCACGTTCGTTCTGCATATCGGTTCGCCTCCTTCTTCCTCTCCCGCCACGAGCGATACCTATACGAGATTCGTGACGGCAGTTTGAAGGCAAGAGCGAGGTCATTGAGAGGCGGCAAGGGGCAAAACCTTGTCGTAGGTTTCAGCATGGCGCGCAAAATGTTTCCGCGCGCCAAGCTTTCGAATCGCATAGTGCGCCGGCTTGGATTGCCGACGGCCAGGCAGCGTCAGACGTAGCGGTTGACGATGTTTTCGAGCAGTTCCTGGCGGCCGGAACGCGGCTGCGGCTCGATCTTCTTCTTCACCACGCGTTCGGCGATCTCTTCCAGCGTCCGCTTGCCCGACAGCATCGCCTTGGCCTCGGCGCTGTTCCAGCCGGCGTAGCGTTCGGCGAGCGGGCCCGACAATGCCTTGTCCTCGACCATGCGGGCCGCCGCCTTGAGGCCGCGCGCGCAAGAATCCATGCCGCCGATGTGGCCGATCAGCAGGTCCTGCGGGTCGAGCGACTGGCGGCGCAGCTTGGCGTCGAAATTGGTGCCGCCGGTCTTGAAGCCGCCGGCCTGGAGGACCTGGTAGTAGGCGAGCGCCATCTCCGGCACGTTGTTGGGGAACTGGTCGGTATCCCAGCCCGACTGGTAGTCGTTGCGGTTCATGTCGATCGAGCCGAAGACGCCGAGCGCATTGGCCAGGGCCAGTTCGTGCTCGAAGGAATGGCCGGCCAGGATGGCGTGGCCCTGCTCGATGTTGAGCTTGACCTCCTTTTCCAGGCCGAAGCGCTTGAGGAAGCCGTAAACGGTCGCGACGTCGTAGTCATATTGGTGCTTTGTCGGCTCCTGTGGCTTCGGCTCGATCAGGATCGTGCCCTTGAAGCCGATCTTGTGCTTGTAGTCGACGACGAGGTTCAGGAAGCGGCCGGCCTGTTCCTGCTCGCGGGCAAGGTCGGTGTTGAGCAGGGTCTCGTAACCCTCGCGCCCGCCCCACAGCACGTAGTTCTCGCCCTTCAGCCGCTTGGTGACGTCGATGCAGCTCTTCACCGTCGCAGCCGCATAGGCGAACACATCCGGATCGGGATTGGTCGCGGCACCGGACATGAAGCGGCGGTTGGAGAACAGGTTCGCCGTGCCCCAGAGAAGCTTGACGCCGGTCTGCTTCATCTTTCCGGCAAAATAATCGGCGATTTCATCCAGCCGGGCCGCACTTTCGGAGAAATCCTTGCCCTCGGGCCGTACATCGGCGTCATGGAAGCAGAAATAGGGAGCGCCGAGCAGCGAGAACATCTCGAAGGCCACATCCGCCTTCAGTTTCGCCAGTTCCATCGTGTCGACGCCGCCGGCCTTGGGGAACCAGGGACGGTCGAAGGTCTGGCCGCCGAACGGGTCGCCGCCCGGCCAGGCGAAGGAATGCCAGTAGGCGACGGCAAAGCGCAGATGGTCTTCCAGACGCTTGCCAGCCACCACTTCGTCGGGATTGTAGAAACGATAGGCCAGCGGATTGGTCGAATCCGGTCCCTCATATTTGATCTTCTGGATGTCGCCGAAAAAGCCGCTGCTCATGTTCTCTTCCTCTCCAAGATAGTTTTGCCTGATTACCTCAGGCGTAATTGGTTTCACGCCGGTGCTGGTCGAAAACGGTCACGTCAAAACCGTCAAACGAAGGAGACAGATCATGACCGACCTCAACACGATCGCCCAAAACTACATCACCGCCTGGAACGAGAGCGATGCCGGCCGCCGGGCAGCGTTGCTCAAGGCTGTTTTCACCGAAGACATCAGCTATCGCGATCCGCTCATGCAGGGCGACGGCCATGAAGGCGTCGCGGCGCTGATCGACGGCGTGCAGCAGCGCTTTGCCGGCTTCCGCTTCTCGCTGAAGGGCACTCCGGACGGCTTTGCCGACAAGATCCGGTTTTCGTGGAATCTCGGGCCGGAAGGGGTCCCGTCCGTCATCGAAGGCACCGACATCGGCGTCATCGAGGACGGTCGCCTGAAAAGCGTGACCGGCTTCCTCGACAAGGTGCCGGCGCAGTGAGGTCACCTCGTCAAGACGTGGTGGAGAATACCAATCGCCAAAGTCGGTGCTGCCCCTCATCGCCCTGCCGGGCACTTCTCCCCGTATAGTGACGGGGTGAAGGGGGCTGGCCGCAACCTTGGCGCCTTCGTCACTACGCTGGTGATTGGCGAAACCGGTGACGGGAGCGCCCCTCTCCCCGTCCCTACGCGGGGAGAGGATGCCGGCAGGCAGGTGAGGGGCAGCGCCGGCGCCCTGATAAAGAGGGTGGGACACGCCCCAACTCACGCGGTTACAGCCCTGATCGCCGGGTAAAGCGCCCGGTAGCGGTGATAGGCATCGGCATAGGCGTTGCCGAGCGCCGCATCCGGTTCGATCGTGGCGTCTGTCTTCGGCGCCGTGCACACGGCCAGCGGATCCGCCCCTGTCGCGGCGATAAGGCCAAGCCGCGCAGCCCCAAACGCGGCGCCGAAATCGCCGTCGGCGGGGATGTCGACCGGCACCTGCAGCGCGGTGGCGATGGCCTTCAGCCAATAGCGCGAGCGCGAGCCGCCGCCGATCGCCGTCACCCGCGTCAAGGTGGTGCCGGCTGTCTTCAACGCTTCGAGGCTGTCGCGGAAGGCGAAGGCGACGCCTTCGAGCACGGCCTGGGTCAGCACGGCGCGGCCCGATTCATGCGCGAGGCCGGTGAAGGAACCGCGAATGGCGGAATCATTGTGTGGCGTGCGCTCGCCCGAAAGATAGGGCAGGAAGGACACGCCGGTCGGCGCTTTCAGCGTCTCGCCGAGTTCCGACGTCAACTCGCCTGCGCCCCTGCCCGTGATCTCCGACAGCCAGTTGAGCGAATCGCTCGCCGACAGGATGACGCCCATCTGGTGCCAGGTGTTGGGCAACGCATGGCAGAAGGTATGCACCGCGCTTGCCGGATTGGGCAGATAGGCGGCGTTAGCGGCAAACAGCACGCCCGACGTGCCGAGCGAGACAAAGGCGTGGCCGGCGCGGACCGTGCCCATGCCGCAGGCGGAAGCCGCGTTGTCGCCGGCGCCGCCAGCCACCGGAATGCCGGCCGCGATACCCCATTGCGAGGCGAGTTCGGCGCGCAGCCCGCCAGCCTTCGCGGTGCCCTCGACCAGCGCCGGCATATGGCTCTCGTCGAGCGATGTCGCCGCGAGCAGGTCCGCCGACCAGCGGCGCTTGCCGACATCGAGCCAGGACGTACCGGCTGCATCAGACATTTCGGAAATGTGTTCCCCGGTCAGCCAAAGCCGCAGGAAGTCCTTGGGCAAAAGCACCTTTGCTACCTTGGCGAAGACAGCGGGTTCGTTGTTCTTCACCCAGGCCAGCTTCGGCGCGGTGAAGCCAGGAAAGACGATGTTGCCGGTGAGCGCGCGGAAGCGTGGATCGGCGTCGAGCGCGGCCGCCTCTACATGGCTGCGCGTGTCATTCCAGAGGATGCAGGGACGCAGCACCTGATCGGCCGCGTCGAGCAAGGTCGCGCCATGCATCTGGCCGGACAGGCCGATGCCCTTAACCGCCGCGAACTGCCCGGGATGCGACGCCTTCAGTTCGGCGATCGCGTCTTGGCAGGCGCGTATCCAGTGCAGCGGATCCTGCTCGGACCAGCCGGGATGCGGGCGCGAAACATCAAGCGTGCCATGGCCGGAGCCGATGACGCCCTGTCCGGCATCGATCAGCAGCGCCTTGACGCCCGATGTCCCCAGGTCGAGGCCGAGATACATGGTTTCCTCCCACGTTCTTATTTTTTTCGGATTCCGAAAAATATGCTTCAGCCAGTTTTTAAGGCAAGATCCGTTCCGGGTCAATTCTCTGACAAATCCGCGGCGCGTCTCGAAAACAGCGCCGACAGCGGACTGTCCGGGCGTACCATCGAGCGCTCCATCGTCAGCACCTTGGCGAGCGCGCCGTCGCCGGCGCGCAGGGCGGCCTCGATCAGCGTGAGATCGATGACGTCGCGCTGCGCGTGGCTGCCGCCAAAGCGATGGGCGATCGCCCGGATGGGCCGGATCAATCGGATGGTCTCGGCGTAATTGCCCTCCCCGAACGCCTTGATCGCAAGCGTCAGGGGGTGCCCCACATCCCGCGTGAAAGCGGCATTGTCCGCATCGCCCCGCATCGCCTCGCGCTGGGCCTCGAGCAAGGTCCGGGCCGGGGCGTCGAGCCCGGCGCCGACAAAGGCCATCATCGCATGGGCGTCGTTGAACGCGTAATTGCCGGATGCGGCCCTGGGCACCCAATTGGCAGCCAGCGCCGCCCAGCGGTCGCCGACATCGACGTCACCGAGATGAAGCCGCCACAGGATTGCCGATGCATCGACCATGTTGAGCGCCAGCGTCGATCTGGCGCCGTAGATCGGTCCGTCATAGAGCGCCAGCACCTCGCCGGTCTCGCCGAGATCGTAGTGGAACAGTGCCAGGTGCCACCAATTGTGCACTTGGAGGAAGCTCTCCTTGGTCCAGGCATCGGGATCGGCACGCATCCAGGCAATGCCGTCCCTTTGCCGGCTTTGCATCTCCATCACATGCGCCACCGCATGTTGCGCCCAGCCGTCGCGCGGTTCGATCTCGACCGCTCTGCGACCCAGCCTTTCGGCCTGTGCGTATTCAGCCATCTCTTCGAGCCCGAAGGCCTGCATGCCGAGGATGGCGTGGTAACCCCGCATGTCCGCCTGCCATGACGGCAGGGCGCGGGCGATGCGGTCGCGCAGCATGCGGGCGTTGCCGGTGAAGAAATCGACCTGGTGTCCGACCTGGAGCGCCACGGCATCGAGCGGGAAATCGATCGCTATGTCCTGAAGGATGCCGGAAGCCTGATGCCAGCGGCCGTTGGCGAGGTGGCCGAGGGCTGAGACATGCGCCCGTTCGCGCGTTGTCGCGGCAAGCGGCAGCGCCGCCTCGTGGCAGGTCCTGGCCACGGCCGTAGCTTCCGGCTCGGTGGCAAGGCCGAAGAGATAGCCCTTGAAGACATGCGCCATGACGAAACCGGGGTCCTGCGCGATGGCGCGATCGACGGAGTTGACCGGATCGCCGATGAAACACTGCAATTCGCGCACGGCCTGGCCGTAGAGCGCGAATCCGGCTTCCGTCGCGCCCGAAACTGCCAAGCCGAATGTGTCTTTGATTGGCATGCGAGAGTCCTTGGTCAGACCCGGATGAGCATGATGCCCCTCGGTCCAACATCATCTTAAAGCATGGGCGAAGGCGATGCCATTTCACGGGCACATCTGCGCCATGTCAGTTATTTTTGCAGTTCATCAACCATGAGAGGCAGATTAGGCTTTGTAAAACTGGACGAATTGTGGCTTCAATGCGGCGCGGGTAAGGGGCTTGAAATCGCGATCTGAGAGGGGACGCGATGCGGCACTTTGAAATACAGCCTCCGAACAGCGGTTCGGAGCACATCGGCGAGGCTATTTCTTTGACGCGGCGAAGGCCTAGGCGAATCAATCCTGGGTTTATTAGCTTACTTGCAACTACAGCGCTTATGTTGCTGCCTGGCTCCGCGGCCTTCGCGGCATGCGTGCTGGTTCCGTCTCCGGGAAATGACACCTTCACTTGCGATGGTGGCGATTCGAGCGGCAGCCTCAACGATACCAGCGGCAACAACACGCTGACCTTCCCGGCTGGCGGCACCGGCCAGGTGAGCGGCAATGTCACATTCGGCGCCGGCACGGACCGCATCGACATGCAGTCCGGCACCATCACCGGCGCGGTCGATCAGGGCGCCGGCACGGATTTCTTCGCCATCGGCGGCGGCACGGTCGCCGGCAATGTCCAGCAGGGCGCCGGCATCGACGACTTCAGCATGAGCGGCGGCCAGGTCGGTTCGCTGAACCAGGGCGACGGGCTGGACACCTTCACCATGACGGGCGGCCGCATCGTCGATTTCTTTGACGATGGCGACCGTGCCGTGATGACCGGCGGCCGCATCGGCCGCGTCAACATGAAGCTCGACAAGAACTATTTCAACATGTCGGGCGGCATCATCGACCGCAACCTCGTCACCGGCTTCGATCAGGACACCATCATTCTCTCCGGTGGCACGATCGGCGGCAACATCAGCGTCAGCGGCGGCAACGACAGCGTGACGATCACAGGCGGCACGGTGGGCGGCGATGTGCTGATGAGCTTCGGCGCGGACAATTTCGTCTGGAACGGCGGCGGCATCATCTATGGCTCGGTCGACCTCGGCGCCGACAACGATACCGCCAAACTCAGCAATCTCACCAACGCCAATCTCGGCGGAGCCGATGCGCTGAATGGCGGCCTCGGCACCGATGCGCTTACCTTCGACAACGTCAAGCTGGAAGGCATCGCCAGGGTCCAGAACTGGGAAACCATAGACGCCACCAACGATACCCAGTTGATCCTCGACGGCAATCTCGTACTGGGCGACAGCGGCACGGGCACCGGAAGGCTCAGCGTCGACCAGGCAAGCACGCTCTATGGCGGCGGTGGCTTCAACAGTTCCATCCAGGCCTTCACCTCGGGCCAACTGGCCGATGTGGTCAATGCCGGCCGCATCGACCTGACCAACGGCGGCACCGGCGCTTCCGATCGCCTGACCATATCGGGCAAGTATGTCGGCATGGGCGGGCTGCTCCTCCTCCAGACCGAGCTTGGCGACGACAGCTCCGCTTCCGACCGGCTGGTGCTGTCCGGCGGCACGGCCTCCGGCTCGACCGGCATCGCTGTGGTCAATGTCGGCGGCGCCGGGGCGCAGACCACGTCCGACGGCATCATGCTCGTCCAGGCGGTCAACGGCGCCACGTCGAGCGCAAGCGCCTTTGCCCTCGATGCGCCGGTCGCCGCCGGCGCCTTCGAATATTATCTCTTCAAGGGCGGCGTCAGCGCCGGCAGCGCGGAGAACTGGTATCTGCGTTCGACGCTGAACACACCGGCAACACCGGCCGCCGGGCCGTCGGCGCTCGAACCGGCGCCGCAACCAGAGCCGGAGCCGCCGCCGTCCGAGCCGCCGCCGCCGCCGTCCGAGTTGCCGCCGGTGCCGGTGCCGACCGATGGCGACATCAACAATCCGCCGGTCGATTCGACACCGCCGGTGCAGGCGAGCGACCCCGAACCCGAGGCGCCGCCGCCACCGCCGCCAGCGCCGCCGGCTGATCCACCACCGCCACCACCGGTGGTGCCGACCGCCGTTCCGGACCTGCCGACGCCGGCTGCCGGCGAGACGATCCTGCTCTACCGCATCGAGGTGCCCACCTATTCGGCCTTGCCGCCGGTGGCCGAGCACCTTGCGATGACGACGCTCGGCACCTTCCACGAGCGGCGCGGCGAACAGAGTCTGTTGTCGAACGCCGAGCTGTCGCCTGTCTGGGGCCGCATCTACGGCCAGGACGCCAAAATGGGCTGGTCGGGAACGGTGTCGTCGTCTTTCGACGGCACCTTGTTCGGCCTGCAGGCGGGCTTCGACGTCTTCGGCCGCGAAACCGCTTCGGGCGGCTTCGATCGCGCCGGCCTCTTCGTCGCCTATGCCAGCATGAAGGGTGACGTGCGCGGCCAGGCTCTGGGGCAGAATGATCTGTCCGTGGGCGGGCTCGATGTCAGCGGCACCAGCGTCGGCGGCTACTGGACCCGCATCGGCCAGGGCGGCTGGTACCTCGACGGGGTGCTCATGGCCACCTTCTTCGGCGGCGACGCGACGTCGTCGCGCGACGTTGGCATCGACATTGGCGGAACAGGTGTCACCGCCTCGCTGGAGGGCGGCTATCCCATAGCGCTGGCGCAGGGCTGGACGCTGGAACCACAGGCGCAACTGATCTGGCAGCATCTGTCGCTCGACGATACCAAGGACCGTTTCTCGTCGGTCTCATTCGATAGCGACGGCAGCGTCACCGGCCGGCTGGGCGCTCGGTTGCAGGGCGAGGCTTCTGTCAACGGCATAGCGCTGCAGCCCTATCTCAAGGCCAATATCTGGCATGATTTCGGCGGCACCGACCGTGTCAGCTTCGACACCACCGACATCTCGACCGAGGGCAGGTCGACCTCGTTCGAGTTCGGCGGCGGTATCGTCGCCAAGGTGACGGACAAGGTCAGCATCTTCGCCACCGGCGATTACACCACCAACCTTGACGGCGACAAACGCCGCATCCTCGAGGGCAATCTGGGCTTCAGCGTCAAATGGTGAAGCAAGCTGTGCTGATGTTCAGCTAGTGCCAGCCTGACCTGAATCTCAACACGCCTTGGCCGCGCCTGCTTTCTCAATTGCCGGACCGCATCGCCACCGTGGCGATGCCGGCGCCGACCAGCAGCGTGCCGCCGGTGCGGTTGAAGATGCGGATCGCCCTGGGATTGCGCACCACGTTGCGGGCGCGTGCCGCGATCAGCGCGTAACCGAAGGCGTTGGCGAAGGCGAGCGCCAGGAAGGTCGTCTCGAAAACCAGCATCTGCGTCCAGAAACTGGCATGCCGGTCGAGAAACTGCGGCAGGAACGCAACGAGGAAGGTGATGCTCTTCGGGTTGAGCGCGGTGACCAGCCAGGCATGCGCCATCATCTTGGCCGAAGACACCGCGTCGGTGCGCGGTTCGGCCTTCAGCGTGCCGCCGGCGCGGAACAGTTTCACGCCGAGATAGATCAGATAGCCGGCGCCGATCAGCTTCAGGACGGTGAAGACACCAGCGGAAGCCGCCAGCAGCGCGCCGATGCCCAGCATCGACAAGGTCATGGCGGTGAAGTCGCCGAGCGCCACGCCGACGGCCATCGGCAAGGCGGTGCGCCAGCCCTGGCCCAGCGCATAGGACACGACCAGAAGGATGGTCGGGCCCGGGATGACAAGGAGGATGGTCGACGCGGCAGCGAAGGCGGCCCAGTTTTCGAAGGACATGCTCGTCTCCTTTGAGCTCAAAGAAGAGGATAAATCCTTGGGTCCCGAAGAATGTAAAGGGCCGAATCTTTGTTTTTTGCGCATTCCGGTCGGGCAACCGGTACGACCTTATGGACTACGACATCAATTGCGCCAGCGGCAGCCCGGTGTCAGTTCGCGCCGCCCAGCGTGCTCACGATATCGGCCAGGCTGACATTGGCACCGAGAACCGTGGCGGCCGCGACAATGGCAGCGGCAAAAAGCTTGATGTCGGTTTTTAACGTCTTGCACATGGAGGCCGCTCGCTGATCATCGGGAGAGGTAGGAAACACCAGCGCCGGGATTGTGACCTGACAGGGGTGATTTTGTGCCTGACACTGGATGACGGTCGCCGGGAGGGCGGAACGGCGTTTCCGGCAATGCGCAAACGCAAGCAGCGCAAGGCATTCACGCTTTATCAACCATGAATGATGAAAATGCCCGCTATCCGGCCGGACCGTGCTTCCCGCCGACAGCGTAGGGTTTGGGTATATGCGTGAGTTGCCGCAAGGTCCGACGCCGCCGCGAAACGGCGACGCAATCGAAACCGATCTTCTCCTCTCCCGCCGCGCCGTCCTGTCCGGGGCGGGCGCCTTGGCGCTGCTCGGCGTCGCCGGCTGCTCGACTTCGGGTGGCGGCGGCCTGCCGGCGCTCCAGCTCGACGATACGGTCACCGGGTCGGTGCCGATCCGGCCCTCGATCAGCGTCGACAAGAACATCACCAGCGCCGACGTCATGTATGCCGCGCTGACCGACAACGGCTTCAACGTGCCCGAGGTGCCCTATCTCAAGGTGAAGCCGGAATTCCGCCGCCAGATCGTCGTCGATACGACAGGCGAGGCCCCCGGCACGATCGTCGTGCATCTCAAGGAGCGCATGCTCTATCTCGTCCAGCCGGGTGGCGACGCCATCCGCTACGGCGTCGGCATCGGCAAGGACGGTTTCCGCTGGTCCGGCCGGGCCAACATCCAGTACGGCCGCGAATGGCCGACCTGGACGCCGCCGCCCGAAATGATCCAGCGCAAGCCGGAACTGGCGAAGTGGCAGGGCGGCCAGCCCGGCGGCCTCACCAATCCGCTCGGCGCCCGCGCGCTCTACATCTACCAGGACGGCAAGGACACCGGCTACCGCATCCACGGCTCGCCCGAATGGTGGAGCATCGGCCAGGCGATGTCGTCGGGCTGCGTGCGCCTGATCAACCAGGACATCATCGACCTCTACAGCCGGGTATCGAAGAAAAACCCCGTCGTCGTCATGTGATCGTGGCCACGTTTTGCGGCCGCCAGACTCTTCCGTTGCGCGAGGCGAGAAGACAGGCCAAGGTGCCTTGAAAACCTCGGGAGACGTCAGGAATGGCCGGAACTTTTGTTATCGCGCAGGGCGGCGGCCCTACCGCCGTCATCAACCAGACGGTGGTGGGCGCCACTCTGGAGATCCGCAAGCGCCATCCCGGCGCCAAGGTGCTGGGCTCGATCCACGGCGTGCGCGGCATTCGTGACGGCAACTATGTCGACCTTTCGGCCATTCCCGAGGACCGGCTGCGGCTGATTGCCGGAACGCCGAGCGCGGCACTGGGCTCGACGCGCGACAAGCCGGATGCTGCCTATTGCGAGGTCATCCTGAAGGGCCTGCAGAAGGCGGGCGCCGACGCCTTCATCTATATTGGCGGCAACGACACCTCGGGCACGCAGCAGATCCTGACCGATGCCGCCGGCGGCAAGATCGCTTTCGTCCATGCGCCGAAAACCATCGACAACGATCTCGAGGAAAACGACCACACGCCGGGCTTCATCTCGGCGGCCGAATTCGTCGCCGGCGCCTTCCTGTCGGTCGACCTCGATTTTCGCGCGCTGCCCGGCATCTATGTCGGCATCGTCATGGGCCGGCATGCCGGCTTCCTGACCGCGGCCGCCGCGGCCTGGCAGCTCGACCCCGACAGCGGCCCGCATCTCGTCTACGCGCCGGAGCGGCCGTTCTCCGCCGCAGGCTTCATCGAGGACGTGCGCGCCACGCTCGACCGCCACAAGCGCTGTATCGTCGCCGTGTCGGAAGGCGTCAGCACCGCCGACGGCAAGGCGCTGGTCGAAAGCCTGGTGCCGGCGGACAAGCTCGAACGCGACCAGCACGGCAACGTCAAATTGTCGGGCAGCGACCTGCCTGCGGCGCTCGAACGGGCATTGGCCGAAGGGCTGCCGGGCAAGCGCGCCCGCGTCGACGCACTCGGCTACATGCCGCGCGGCTATGTCGGCGCCATCAGCGCGGTCGACGCGCAGGAGGCCTTCGATGCCGGCGCCTTCGCCGTCGGCGTCGCCGAGCAGGGCGGCGGCTCGGTCGCGCTGCAGTATGATGGCAGCAAAATAGTGCTGAAGAAGGTGCCGCTGAAGAACGTCGCCGGCAAGACCCGGCACATGCCCGACGATTTCATGAAGTCCGACGCCAACCAACTGTCCGAGACCGGCATGGCCTATCTCAAGCGGCTGGTGCCGGAAAAATACAAGGTCGGAAAACCGTTCGTCTGATCTTGGGCTTGGAATTAATGCCTGGTGCCGCCTGATGGAAAACTGGTTCAGCAAGCGCATCGTCGACGACAGGACGATGATGCTGACCGAGCCGTTCGTGCACGACTATGTGCGCGCCAACATCTGGCATTTCACCGGTCGCGACGCCGACCTTCTGGTCGACACCGGCATGGGCATCTGTCCGCTGGCGCCGCAGATAGAGACGCCCGCAGGCAAGCCGCTTCTGGTCGTCGCCACCCATATCCACCTCGACCATGTCGGCTCGCTGCACGAATTTCCGCTGCGGGCCGGGCCAAGGATGAGCGCGGCGCAATTCGAGAGCATGGATGAGGCCGCGACCTACGCCTACATGTTTCACGATCTCGAGGGCGCGGTTTCGAAGCTGCCCGAGCCGGGTTGGAAGTCGGTGGATTACAAGATCCCATCGGCGCCGCTGACGCGGACCCTTGATGAGGGCGACGTGGTCGACCTCGGCGACCGGCAATTTCGCGTGCTGCACCTTCCCGGCCACTCGCCGGATTCGATCGCGCTGTTCGACGAGGCCGATGGCCTGTTCTTTAGTGGCGACGCCATCTATGACGACACGCTGATCGACGATCTGCCGGATTCCGACAGGGGCACTTATGCCAGCACGATGCGGCGCCTGCTCGACCTGCCGATCCGCATCGGCCATGGCGGCCACGGCCCGAGTTTCGACGGCAAGCGCATGCGTGAAATCGCGTCGGCCTATCTGCGATCCGTAAGCGCGCTCTGAATTAAATCTTCGTAAGGTCGGGCAAAAACCCTAATTCAGGCCATTCGGGTCCCTAGATACCTCATGTCGATCCGGCCGGCCGCCATGTACGGCGAGACAGGCCATCCCGGCCGTCGACACGCTGACGGGCGCCTTCTCCCAAGAGCCGCCCGCGGCGCCGGATCAACCCTCGCCCGGACAGAACGACCATGTCACCTCTTGGTATTCTTCGTCGGCATCGCGTCGCCGCCCTGCTGGGCGCCGCGCTGATCATCTCCCCCGCCGTCGTCTCCTTGGCTCAAAATGCCGGCAATGGCGGCTTGAGCAACGTCGTTGCGACGACGCAGACCCCCGTCGCAGGGATAACGGCTCCGAGCGGCTCGTTCGCGCCGACCGTGGCCGCGACCAAGCCCGCTGTCGTCACCGTCACGACAGTCATGAAAGGGCAGCCGGAAGTCATGAGCGAAGGTTCGCCTGACGGTTCGCCCTTTGGCGGCAATTCGCCCTTCGACGACTATTTCCGCCAGTTCTTCGGCGATCAGGCCATGCCTGGTCCAAAGACGCCTCCACAGCAGCAGCAGTCGCCGCGTGCCGAGGCGCTCGGTTCGGGCTTCATCGTCAGCGCCGACGGCACCATCGTCACCAACAACCACGTCGTCGACGGCGCCTCCTCGATCAAGGTCACGCTCGACGACGGCACGGAGCTTCCGGCCAAGCTGGTCGGTCACGACGCCAAGAACGATCTCGCCGTGCTGAAGATCAAGGCGGGCAAGTCGCTGCCGACCGTGAAATGGGGCGACTCCGACAAGCTCATGACAGGCGACCAGGTGTTGGCGATCGGCAATCCGTTCGGCATCGGCACCACGGTGACGGCCGGCATCGTCTCGGCGCGTGGCCGTGACCTGCACAGCGGGCCCTTCGACGATTTCATTCAGATCGACGCGCCGATCAATCACGGCAATTCCGGCGGCCCGCTGGTGGATGTCAACGGCAATGTCGTCGGCATCAACACGGCGATCTATTCGCCGAATGGCGGCAGCGTCGGTGTCGGCTTCGCCATTCCATCGGACCAGGCTCAGAAGGTGGTTGCCAAGCTGATGAAGGGTGGCGACATCGAATACGGCTATCTCGGCGTCGAGATCCAGCCCGTCACCCCGGACGTGGCCAGCGCCATCGGGCTCGACCATCCCGCCGGCGCCTTGGTCTCGCAGGTCAATGACGGCTCGCCCGCGGCCAAGGCCGGTGTCGAGACCGGCGATGTCATCACCAGCTTCGCCGGACAGGACGTCAAGGATCCCAAGGATCTGTCGCGGGCCGTCGCCGACGTCGCGCCGGGTGCCAGGAAGACACTCGATGTCTGGCGCAAGGGCAAGGCCATGCGGATTTCCGTCGATGTCGGCCGCAACAGCGACGATGTGAAAACGGCATCCACCGGCGATTCCAGCGCGCCGGGGACAGAACAGGGCTCCCGCGCGCCGGCCATCGGCCTCGGCCTGATGGACATCACGCCCGACATCCGCCAGCAGATGAACCTGGCCGACAACGAGCGCGGCGCGGTGGTCGCCACCGTCAACCCGGACAAGGCCGCGGCCACCGCCGGCATCCAGCCCGGCGACATCATCGTCGCCGTCAACCAGGCGCCGGTGAAGAACGCCAGGCAGGTCACGCAAGCCATCGCGCAGGCCGGCAAGTCAGGCCGCAAGTCGGTGCTGCTGCTGGTCGAACGCGAGGGCAGCCAGATCTATGTCGCCGTCCCGTTCGCCAATGGCTGAACCGTGATCCCGCATTTGGCTCGTAGCAGGTTCGACGAACCTGCTACGAGCTGCTAGCGCGCCGCTGTATCGGCGCGGATGAGCACTGTCACCGAACCATTCTGGAGCAGCAAGCGGTAGCCCCGCAGCGCGTCTGCGACCGCGGGGTTGTCGCGAAGTGGCCTCGGCGGAGGGGGGTTGTCCGCGATCTTCAGCAATACCGGGGCACTGGGTACCGCCGTCCCATCGTCAAGGACGATGTCCGGCCGTTTGGTGGTCACTTCCTTCGCAATATCGAGAATGTATGTGTCCCGCAGTGCCTGCAGTTCCTTCCGTGTGACCGGATCCCTCCCCGCCTCGATCAGCAGCTCGGAATCCCTGATCATCCACGCGGAGGGGTGACGACCGACAAGGCGGCCACCGACCGCCCGCACGAGTGGGTTGCCGACCTGCAGCCGAGAGCCGATCGACATGACGGTGGGGCGATCGACGGCGATGGCGATGGCGGCTATCGCCGCGTCCAGATCGCCGCGAGGCTGCAACAGCGCTGAGACCTGTCCCTGAAGGGCGATCAGTATCAAGAGAAGCAGGCCGAGCGCGGTTCCGGTCCTGGCCAAGATGGTCAGGTCCCGCCACGGCGGCCGCCGGACAAATTGGAGCAGGAACGCCAAGGCGCCAAATGTCAGGAACGGCAGCGCCTGATAGGTCCAACCCTTGCCCATCATGAGGAAAGCGGGGACATAAGCCGTCCCGGCCAGAAGCAGTATTTTCGCATCGCGATGAATACGGTCGGGGCGAGCCATTGCGAGCGTGGTCGCCGCCATTGCCAGGAACGCTTCGATCGGCCAGAGCGTCAACATATCAACGACCGGCGCGCGCATCGGCAGATAGACCTGACGCAGCAACGGCAAGACATCGGTGAAGAAGGGGCGCATGAAGACTGCGACCGCAGTCAGATAGATGACGGTCAAGAAGCCGCCGACGACATTCTCCGTCGTCCAAAGCGGACGCAATGAGCGTCGTTGCAGCGCAACCACCAGGGCCGGCACCGCCAGCGCCAGCACGCTGTAAGGAGGTTTGATCATGACGAAGACAGCGGCGCCTACACCCGCAACGATCCGCTCGGCAGCGCTGCCGGCGTGGAAGTCCACTCTGTGATCGCGCACCGAGAACAGAGCCAGCCATGGCAGCAAGGCAATGACGGAAATCTGCTCGCGTTGGCCGAAATCCAGCGGCAGCAGGAACAGCACGCAAAACACCGCGACCGGAGCGAGCCAGGCGTATCGCTTGAGCGATTCATCGGCCTGGATGAGAATGCGGGCCGAAAACCAGATTGAAGCAACCGCCAGCGCCGCCAGTCCAACGCTCAGCCAGAGTTCCGCCGCGAGCCCGGTCAGCCGCTCCATGACAAGGAAGGGCAGATAGAGCCAGGTTGAAAACGGCGGGTTGGCCTCGGCAATATCAACGTAAAGGCGTTCGCCATTGAGGACGCGGTCGCCGACCGTCAGCAGCCAGGAGACGTCGACATTGACCGGTAGAAGAAGCGAGGTGATGGTCGCATAGGCGACGATCAGCAACGTTGCAGCGGCCGGAGCACCGAGACGAGACGCGGCCTGGCTGGAATTCAAGCTTGCCGGCTTGCCCGGGGCAATGAGCGGCGCATCCATGCCAACGGCCTTCACCACAACAGCTGATATGGCGGAGTTCTAGCAACCAATCGGTTAAGGGCGTTCTAATCGGACGCCAGTCGCATCGAAACGGTTCGAGCGGAACCGTTTTCTGAAAGCCTAGAGCTTGCGCAGCGCCACTTCCTCGACCAGGTGGTCGGCGCCCTTGCGCAGGATCAAGTCGGCGCGGGCGCGCGTCGGCAGGATGTTCTCGCGCAGGTTCTTCAGGTTGATGTTGGTCCACAGGCCCTCGGCGATCGCCTTGGCCGCATCCTCCGACAGCCGCGAATAGCGATGGAAGAAGGAGTCCGGATTGCGGAAGGCGGTCTCGCGCAGCCGCATGAAGCGGGAAATATACCACTGGTGGATCAGCTTCTCGTCGGCATCGATATAGATGGCGAAGTCGAAGAAGTCCGACAGGAAAGGCACGATCTTGCCGTCCTGCGGCAGTTTGCCCGGCTGCAGCACGTTGATGCCTTCGAAGATCAGGATGTCGGGCCGGTCGATGGTGACGAACTCGCCGGGGATGACGTCATAGGTGAGGTGCGAATAGACCGGCGCGCGAACGTCGGGCAACGCCGACTTGATGCCCGAGAGGAACCGCAGCAGCGCGCCGACATCGTAGCTGTCGGGAAACCCCTTGCGCTCCATCAGGTTTTCGCGGCGCAGCACCTCGTTGGGCAGCAGGAAGCCGTCCGTGGTGATGAGATCGACCTTGGGGCTCGACGGCCATCGCGCCAGCAATTCCTTCAGCACGCGCGCCGTGGTCGATTTGCCGACCGCGACCGAACCGGCGATGCCGATGATGAACGGCGTCTTGGCGACATCGACGGCATTGAAGAAGGCCTGGCGCTGCCTGAAAAGAAGCTGGCTCGCCTCGACATGCGCCGACAAAAGCCGCGACAGCGACAGATAGATGCGCTTGACCTCTTCGAGGTCGACCGGGTCGTTGAGCGACCGCAGGCGGCGGAACTCGTCCTCGCTCAGCGTCAGCGGGGTGTCGGCGCGGAATTGCGACCATTGCTCGGCCGAGAAAAAGCGAAACGGGGAATATTTCTCGGTTGGCGCGAGCTGATCCATCGAGATACCTGCCCTCCCTCGCGGTCAGCCCTTGGGCCGTGACGCCTTCTCGGCAATGCCCGAACGCCCGGTGCGGCCTTCGAGCTCCCTGAGCACGTCGTTCAGCGGAACGCCCGCTATGCCGAGAACGACGAGCCAATGATATATGAGATCGGCGCTTTCCGAAACGAGGCCCTGTTTGTCGCCCTTGACGGCGGCAATCACGGTCTCGACCGCCTCCTCGCCGAGCTTCTGCGCCGCCTTGTCCATGCCGCGCGAAAACAGCTTGGCCGTCCATGAGTCCGGATCGCCGGAATGGGCGCGGTCGCTGACGATTTTTTCCAGGTCGGAGAGCGAAAACTCGGCCATGTCAGTCTATCTTCTTGTTTAAGCCTGCTCTTTTCCGAAAGCCGGTTCAAGGAACATGCTCTAGGACCTGTTTCCCAGCGAGTCCAGCCGCATCGGCAGGCCGGCCGCGGCCATATGCGCCTTGGCTTGCGCGATGGTGTAGGTGCCGAAGTGGAAGATGGAGGCCGCCAGAACAGCGCCTGCATGGCCGTCACGAATGCCTTCGACCATATGATCCAGCGTGCCGACGCCACCCGATGCGATGACTGGCGCACGCACCGCGTCCGATACCGCCCGGGTCAGCGCGATGTCGTAGCCGGCCTTGGTGCCGTCGCGGTCCATCGAGGTCAACAGGATCTCGCCGGCGCCGCGATCGACCATTTTTCGCGCAAACTCGATGGCGTCGATGCCGGTCTTTTCGCGCCCGCCATGGGTGAAGGTTTCCCAGCGGTCGGCTTCATTGGGCGCCGACACTTTCTTGGCGTCGATGGCGACGACGATGCACTGGTTGCCGAACTTGTCGGCGGCTTCGGCGACGAAATCCGGGTTCTTCACCGCGGCCGTGTTGATCGACACCTTGTCGGCGCCGGCCAGCAGCAATTTCCTGATGTCGGAGACCTGGCGCACGCCGCCGCCGACGGTCAGCGGCATGAAGCATTGTTCGGCGGTGCGGGCGATGACGTCGAAGATGGTCTCGCGATTGTCCGACGAAGCGGTGATGTCGAGAAAGCAGAGCTCGTCGGCGCCGGCGGCATCATAGGCCTTGGCTGCCTCCACCGGATCGCCGGCGTCGATGAGATCGACGAAATTGACGCCCTTGACGACACGGCCGTCCTTGACGTCGAGGCAAGGGATGACACGGGCTTTCAGCATCAGCGGCCCTCTATCGTGGCAAGCAGATCGTTGAGCAACTGGCCGACCAGCGGCGGCACGTCGGCCTGGGCATCGAAGGCCGGATCGTAAGCGGAAACGGTGATGCCGACGACCGGCACCGCAAGCGCCATGGCGCAGGCAGCGTGGCGCAGCTGCTCCGGGTTCGGTCCGCCTGATGCGACATAGCGGTTGGCCTGCAGCGCCTTGGGTTCATGCACGTCGAGATCGAGATGCATGTGCACGCTGTTGGCGCCGGCGGCCTTCAGTTGTTCCGTCGCTTGCGCCACGCCGGGACATTCCGTCCGGATGACCGGCAATGTTTCGAGAAGTTTTTCCTCCGCCGGATCGAGATCGCGTGCGTTGACGAGCACGCAGCGCGCGGGGTCGATCGGCCTGAAGCCGGGAATGGCCGATGCCATCGGACGCCAGCACAGGCCGAGCACCGTCGACAGCGCCATGCCGTCCAGAAAACCATATACGGACGTCTCGGGCGTGTTGAGGTCGCCATGCTGGTCGGCCCAGATGATGGCGTCGGCGCCTTCGCCGGCTACCGCGCCGGCACTGGTCAGGCAGTTTCCGGCCAGCACGATGGGAAACCGCCCTCTGTCTCGGGCGATGCGGACCTCGCCCGAGACGGCGTTGCAGACGGCGAAACCCGTGGCGATCTCGCGCTCCTGGTCGTCACCGACCCTGCCGATATCTTCGACCGTGACGTCATGGCCGGCAAGGGTCAAGGCGTCGACCAGCCCGCCCGAGATCAGCGCGTCGGGCCCCTGGCCCATGCCGCCATGATAGTGGCCGCTGTCATAGGAGGCCAGGATGAGCGAAACCTTCACGACCGCGTCTCCGTCGCTGGCCTGCCCTGCAGGATGGCCAGCGCCTCTGCGGGATCGATGCGGCCGTCATAGAGCGCCCGGCCCGAGATGGCGCCTTCGAGCTTTTGTGCGTCGGGCATGGTCATGCGCACGATGTCGGCGATCGAAGCCAGCCCGCCGGAGGCGATGACCGGGATCGACACGGCGTCGGCGAGATCGATGGTGGCGTCCCAGTTGATGCCGGTCAGCACGCCGTCGCGGTCGATGTCGGTGTAGATGATGGCGGCCACGCCGGCGCCTTCGAATTTCCTGGCAAGTTCGATGACGCCGAGGCTCGACGCCTCGGCCCAGCCTTCGACGGCAACCTTGCCGGCCTTGGCATCGATGCCGACGGCGACCTTGCCCGGAAATGCCTTGCAGGCCTGCCTGACCAGATCGGGATCGCGCACCGCCACCGTGCCGAGGATGACGCGGGCCAGCCCACGGTCGAGCCAATCCTCGATCTGCTCCAGCGTGCGGATGCCGCCGCCGAGCTGTACGGGGTTCTTCGTCGCCTTCAGGATCGCGCCGACCGCGGCGCTGTTGACGCTCTGGCCCTGGAAAGCGCCGTTGAGGTCGACGACATGCAGCCACTCAAAACCCTGCTCTTCGAAGGCCTTGGCCTGCGCGGCCGGATCGTCATTGTAGATGGTCGCGGTCGCCATGTCGCCGTGCTTCAGGCGCACGCATTGGCCGTCCTTGAGGTCGATGGCTGGAAACAGGATCATACGGCTTGGGGCTCCTGGAACGTTTGGGCGCCCGAATTGGCCGGTGGAGCGCTGCGATCCATCACAGGTCCGCGCTGCCCCTCATCGCCCTGCCGGGCACTTCTCCCCGTATAGAGACGGGGAGAAGGGGGCAGTTCCGGCCTCGTCGCCTCTTTCAGAATTGTCGAAAACATCGAAGACAGCGTTTTTCTCCCCGTCCTTATACGGGGAGAAATGTCCGGCAGGACAATGAGGGGCAGCGCCAACGGTCGGTGCGGATGGCTCATCAGGGCCTCCAGCGCAGGAAATTCGTGATCAGCGCCAGGCCCAGCGCCTGGCTCTTTTCAGGATGGAACTGCGTGCCGGCCAGATTGTCGCGGGCGACCGTGGCGGTCACCGGGCCGCCATAGTCGGCAACCGCAAGGACCTCGTCGGAGTTTTTCGCATCGAGATGGTAGGAGTGGACGAAATAGGCATGCAGCCCGTCTGGCCCGGTCGGAATGCCGGAAAACAGCGGGTGCCGACGCCCCAATTCGATCGTGTTCCAGCCGATCTGCGGAATCTTCAGCGCCGGATCGGCAGGCTGGATCTCCTTGACGTCACCCGATATCCAGCCGAAGCCGTTGGTGATGGTCTTCTCGAGGCCGCGCTGCGACATCAGCTGCATGCCTACGCAAATGCCCAGGAAAGGCCGGCCCTTGGCGATGGCGACCTCCTCGACCGCCTCCCACATGCCCTCGACGGCGCGCAGGCCGGCCGCGCAATCGGCGTAAGCGCCGACGCCGGGCAGGACGATGCGGTCCGCGGTGCGCACACGGTCGGCATCGGCCGTCAGGTCGATCTCGGCCGCGATGCCGGCCTCACGCGCGGCGCGCTCGAAAGCCTTGGTGGCCGAGCGCAGATTGCCCGAACCGTAATCGATGATCGCAACGCGCATCTCAGCGCCGTCCCGGAATGTGGGTCAGCCCCAGCGCCATGCCGGGCTGCGCCGGGCGCGCCAGAGCGGCATCCGGAACGATGCGCGGCGCGGGTGCCGCTTCATCCGAAAGACCTTCGATCTCAAGGGCATAGCGCATGTCGGCGTCCCCGAGCCGACCGGCCTCGACGACGCCCCATTCATGCCAGCCGCGGCGGCGCATCGCCGCGATGCGCAATCCCTGGCCCTCCAGGCCGACATAGAGCGAGACGAGCAGCGACAGCAGCGAGCCGGCGACGCCGAGGCCAAGTTTCTGACCAAGCATCGAAAGCACGCCCATGATGACAAAGGCCAGCGCCGCTTCGACCCACAGCCGGTGCCAGGCAAGCCACAGCGGCGGCACCAGCAGGCCGAGCCAGGTGAAGCCGTCGCGGACCAACGTCGTCATGTCGACTTTCTCGCTGCGGCCAGGTGGCTCCATCACGACATAGGCGGTCATGAGGCTATCCCTTCAAAGAACCCTTGGTGGAGGGAACCGCGTCGGGCTGGCGCGGATCGCGCTCGAGCGCGGCGCGCAGCGCGCGCGCCACCGCCTTGAAGCAGGTCTCGGCGATATGATGGTTGTTGGCGCCATAGTGGTTGGTGACATGCAGCGTGATGCCGGCATTCTGCGCCAGCGCCTGGAAGAACTCACGCACCAGTTCGGTGTCGAAGGTGCCGATCTTGGGCGACGAGAACGAAACGTTCCAGACCAGGAAGGGGCGGCCCGAGACGTCGATCGCCGCACGCGTCAGCGTCTCGTCCATGGCAAGGTCGATCGAGGCATAGCGCATGATGCCGCGCCGCTCGCCCAACGCCTTGGTCAAGGCCTGGCCGAGCGCGATGCCGGTGTCCTCGACCGTGTGGTGGTCGTCTATGTGCAGGTCGCCCTTGGCCCTGACGGTCATGTCGATCAGCGAATGGCGGGAAAGCTGGTCCAGCATATGGTCGAAGAAGCCGACGCCGGTGGCGATGTCCGATTTGCCGGAGCCGTCGACATGGATCGACACCGAGATGTCGGTTTCCCTGGTCTTGCGGCTTGCATCGGCGGAACGGGGCGCCATCACTCTATCCTTGTGCCAGTGGTTCAGACCGCGACCGGTTCACGGGCCTCAAGCGCTCGCTGGCTTGAAAACGAGAGCCTTCTAGCAGCATGATCCGGCGATTGCCAGTTGCGATCCCGGCCGCTATCGAGCGGTTTGCAATCATTGGCCCCATGCATACATATGGCCGATCAAAGTCACTCGTACCGCGCCAAATCGCCTTTTAAAGGGATGGCGCTGCTCGGAGCAGGAAATGTCCAATGAATTGACCATGCATGCCACGACGATCGTGACCGTGCGCAAGGGCAACAAGGTGGTGATCGCCGGCGACGGCCAGGTCAGCCTTGGCCAGACCATCATGAAGGGCAATGCCCGCAAAGTGCGCCGCATCGGCAAGGGCGGCAATGTGATTGCTGGCTTTGCCGGTGCCACCGCCGATGCCTTCACGCTGCTGGAGCGGCTCGAAGCAAAGCTCGAACAGTATCCTGACCAACTCACCCGCGCGTGCGTCGAGCTCGCCAAGGACTGGCGCACCGACCGCTATCTGCGCCGGCTGGAGGCGATGATGCTGGTTGCCGACAAGTCGGTCTCGCTGGCACTGACGGGCAATGGTGACGTGCTGGAGCCCGAACATGGCGTCATGGCCATCGGTTCGGGCGGCAATTACGCTCTGGCCGCGGCGCGCGCGCTGATGGACACCGACAAGGATGCCGAGGAGATCGCCCGCAAGGCGATGCAGATCGCCTCCGACATCTGCGTCTACACCAACAACAATTTCGTCGTCGAAACGCTCGATGCCGCCTGAGAGGGTGGTGCCCTACGATTTTCGGCCGGTGACCAAAAAGGACCTGCCGATGATCGCCGGCTGGCTGGCCGAGCCGCATGTCGCCGAGTGGTGGGACGATCCGGAGACGGAAATCGCAGAGATTGCCGATCACATAGACAGCATTTCCGTCGAGCCGCTGATCGTGGAGCTCGACGGCAAGCCGATCGCTTATCTCCAAAGCTACGACCCCCATATGGAGGACGATCATCCCTATTCCGATCAGCCGTTCGGCACGCTCGGCATTGATCTTTCGATCGGCCGGCCGGAACTGGTCGGCATCGGCCATGGCTCGGCGATCGTGCGCCAGTTCGTCGAAGACCTGTTCGAGGAAGGCGTGCCGCGCGTCATCATCGACCCCGATCCCGCCAACATCAGGGCCATTCGCGCCTATGAAAAGGCGGGATTTCGGGCCATTGATCGCAGGCAATCGATCTATGGCGACGTCGTGCTGATGGCGATCGACGCCGAAGACGCGCAAGAGGGGTAATCCAGGGCATGGCCACATCCAGCGACGACAAGAGCCTTTCTGCTTACGAGGATAGCTGGCGGATGGGGCTGCTGATCGTCGCCGGCCTGCTCGTCGCCCAGGCCGTCACGCTCTACCTGATGGGCCATCCGCCGATCTGTACCTGCGGTTATGTCAAGCTGTGGCATGGCGTGGTGAACAGTTCGGAGAATTCCCAGCACATTTCGGACTGGTACACCTTTTCCCACATCATCCACGGCTTCCTGTTCTATGCGCTGGCCCGGTTCCTGTTCCCGCGCTCGCCGATCGGCTTGCGGCTGGCATTCGCCGTCCTCATCGAGGGCGGCTGGGAAATCCTCGAAAACAGCCCGTTCATCATCGAGCGCTACCGCGCCGGCACCATCTCGCTCGATTATTACGGGGACAGCATCATCAATTCGGTGTCCGACACACTGGCCATGGTGCTGGGATTTGTGATGGCGCGAAGGCTACCTATATGGGTGATCGTCAGCCTCGCCATCCTCTTCGAACTGGGTACCGGCTATCTCATCCGGGACAATCTGACGCTCAACGTGATCATGCTGCTGCATCCGTTCGAGGCCATCAAGCAGTGGCAAAGTGGAATTTAGTGATATGAGCACATTTTCTCCCCGCGAAATCGTTTCGGAACTCGACCGCTTCATCATCGGCCAGAAGGACGCCAAGCGCGCCGTGGCCATCGCCTTGCGCAACCGCTGGCGCCGCCAGCAGCTCGAAGGCCAGATGCGCGAAGAGGTGATGCCGAAGAATATCCTGATGATCGGCCCGACAGGCGTCGGCAAGACCGAGATCTCGCGCCGCCTGGCGCGGCTGGCCGGCGCGCCGTTCGTCAAGGTCGAGGCGACCAAATTCACCGAAGTCGGCTATGTCGGCCGCGACGTCGAGCAGATCATCCGCGACCTGGTCGAGATCGCCATCGGCCTGGTGCGCGAGAAGATGCGAGAGGACGTCAAGGCGCGCGCCCATGTCAACGCCGAGGAGCGTGTACTGGAAACTCTAGTCGGCAAGACGGCGAGCCCGGCGACGCGCGACAGCTTCCGCAAGAAACTGCGCGACGGCGAACTCGACGACAAGGAAATCGAGATCGAGGTGGCCGACACCGGCAATGGCGGCATGCCCGGCTTCGAGATTCCCGGCATGCCGGGCGCCAATATCGGCGTGCTCAACATCAACGACATGCTGTCGAAGGCGATGGGCGGCAAGAAGACCAAGCTGCGCAAGACCACGGTGAAGGAATCCTACGACCTGCTGGTCGCAGACGAGTCCGACAAGCTGCTCGACCAGGACGAGGTGGTGCGCCGGGCGCTGGACGCGGCGGAGAATGACGGCATCGTCTTCCTCGACGAGATCGACAAGATCGCGGCCAGGTCTGACATTTCGGGCGGCCCTTCGCGTGAAGGCGTGCAGCGTGATCTGCTGCCGCTGGTCGAAGGCACCACGGTGGCGACCAAATACGGGCCGTTGAAGACGGATCACATCCTGTTCATCGCGTCGGGCGCATTCCACGTCTCGAAGCCGTCCGACCTGCTGCCGGAATTGCAGGGACGCCTGCCGATCCGCGTCGAGCTGCGCGCGCTGGAGAAGGAGGACTTCGTCCGCATCCTGACCGAGACCGAGGCGAGCCTGATCAAGCAGTATATCGCGCTGATGAAGACCGAGGGCGTCGAGCTCACCTTCACCGACGACGCCATCGATTCGCTCGCCGGCGTCGCCGTCGACCTCAACGCCAGCATCGAGAATATCGGCGCGCGGCGGCTGCAGACGGTGATGGAGCGGGTGCTGGACGAGATCTCCTACGATGCGCCCGACCGCAACGGCACGGCCGTCACAATCGACGCTGCCTATGTCCAGAAGCATGTCGGCGACCTCTCCAGAAACACGGATCTGTCGCGGTTCATCCTTTGAACGGCAGCGCCGGACCGTTCCGGCGCGGGATCCGGTGACACCTTCCGGCAGGAGCCATGTGTGGCCAGATGGTACCATCTGGCCACCTTTCGTCTCGCCGGATGATGACGCGCTCTCGACTCAACCAAGAGCAATACCCTAGTTTGCGCGGCAATTCTCTAGGCGGCGGCGCATGAAAAAACTCATCCTGGTCATTCTCGGCTTGACGCTGGCGGCGACGCTGTTCGCCGCCGATGCGGCGACATTGGTGCCGGCGGGAAACCGCAATGCCGAGCAGCCGGACATTCCCGGCGCCTCAAGCCGACGCACGCAGGCGACCAACACCACCTTCCAGGCGAAGTACCGCAAGGTCTACGCGCTGCTGCAGAACGACGCCGATCTGCGCGCCAAGATCAAGAAGGCGGCAAGCGCCTATGGCATCGACCCCTTGCATATCGTCGGCGCCATCGTCGGCGAGCACACCTACAATGTCGACGCCTATGACCGGCTGCAGACCTACTACGTCAAGGCGATCTCCTATCTCTCGAGCAAGCTCTCCTTCGCCTATGACGGCGAGGACATCACCGATTTCGTGCAGCGACCGGAATTCAAGAAATGCGCCGCGATTTCGGACAGCTACGATCTGTGGGAATGCCGCGAACAGGTCTGGAACCGTTCGTTTCGCGGCAAGACAGTCGGCGGCGAGGATTTCCCCGACAACCGTTTCGGCGCCACCTTCTTCCAGCCCTACTATGCCGGCCAGACCTTCGGCCTCGGCCAGCTCAACCCGTTGACCGCCCTGCAGATGAGCGACCTCGTGCACAAGGTGTCCGGCTTGCCGAAGCTCGACGTCTCCGATCCCAACTCGGTCTACAAGACCATCATGGATCCGGACCTGACGCTGCCATATGTCGCGGCGACGATCAGGAAGTCGATCGACGCCTATAAGAGCATCGCCGGCTTCGACATTTCGGGCAATCCAGGACTGACCGCCACGCTCTACAATGTCGGCAATCCGGAGCAGCGCGCCTATGCGCTGAAGGCTGAAAACGGCAAGCGCCGCGCCGCCGGCGAGCCGGAGAAGCTGCCGGAAGAGAATTATTACGGCTGGCTGGTCAACGACAAGCTGCCGGAGCTCAGGGCGCTGTTCTAGCGGCTCCGGCGTGGTGGCATTAGCTCGTTGACGCCTGGGCCGCCCCTCATTGTCCTGCCGGACATTTCTCCCCGTATAGTGACGGGGAGAAAGATGCTGATATCAATGATTTCGCCAATTTTTAGCGGTGCATGATGAATTGCGGCGAGGGTGCCACAGCTCCCTTCTCCCCGTTCTACGGGGAGAAGATGCCGGCAGGCAGATGAGGGGCGGCGCCGCCATCGGCGAGCCGATGCGACCGTTCAGGCCGCCAGCAACGCCTTCAGCTTGACGTCAGGCGATTCTAGCGCCTCCACCGACGGCTTCGCTCGCTTGCCGATCAGCATTTCGGCGAGCCTTATGTCGCGGGCCACCGCATTGCCCGGGCCGATGCCGCTGGCCGCCACCAGCCTGCCTTCCTCGGCCAGATGAAACAGGATGAAGGCGCCGTCACCGAGATCGCGACGCACCGTGCTGCGGCCTTCGTCGGAAAGTCCGGCGATCTGCAGGGACAGGCCATATTGATCCGACCAGAACCACGGCACCGCCGCATGCGCCTCGCCGGCGCCAAGCATGTTCCTGGCCGCCAGCGCGCCCTGTTCCTGCGCATTGCGCCAGGCTTCCAGCCGCACGCGGCGGCCGCCATAGACGGCGAGCGGAAACGAGCAGCAATCGCCGGCGGCGAAGATGTCGGGATCGCTGCTGCGCAGCTCGGCGTCGACTGCGATGCCATTTTCGATGGCCAGGCCGGCTTCCGCCGCGAGCTCGGTCACGGGCACGGCGCCGATGCCGATGACGGCGAGGTCGGCTGATATCTCGCGCCCGCCGGCAAGCATCACTCGCACCTCCTTGCCCTCGTCGGCGATGGAGGCGATGCCTTGCCCGCAGACCACGTCGACACCCTCGGCGACATGCGCTTTGTGAATGATTTCGGCGATCTCGGCCGGAACGCCACGCATCAGGATGCGCGGCTGCGCCTCGATGACGGTGACCGAAGCGCCGAGCTTGCGCGCCGCCGCGGCAAGCTCGAGGCCGATGAAGCCGCCGCCGATGACGGCGATGCGGTTGCCGGCACGAAGATGGGCGCGAATGGCCAGCGCGTCGGCGAAGGTTCTGAGATAGACGCAGCGCCCGCCAAGGCCAGGCATCGGCAGCTTGCGCGGCGTCGAGCCGGTGGCGAGCAGCAGCTTGTCGTAGGGCAGCGCCGAGCCGTCGGACAGGCGCACCGTGTGCGCCGCGCGATCGATAGCCACGGCCTGGACGGAATGGATATGCCGGATCGATTTTTCGGCCAGCACCTCGTCGCTGGCGATCGCCTTGATTGCCGGCGCGTCGCTGGCTAGCGCCTCCTTGGACAAAGGCGGCCTCTCATAGGGCAGATGCGGCTCGTCGCCGACCAGCGTCACCGGCCCGTCATAGCCGAGATCGTGCAAGGCGAGTGCGGCCCGACCGCCGCATTCGCCGGCTCCGATGATCACCATCCCGCGTGCCATGCCGGTCACCCGATCTGAACGAGGACTTTGCCGGCGTCGACCTTGACCGGATAGGTCTTGATGTTGACGCAGACCGGCGCGCCCCTGGCCGCGCCGGTCTTGTAGTTGAAGCGGCCATTGTGCTTGGGACATTCGATGATGTCATCCATCACCAGCCCGTCGGCGAGATGCACCTTCTCATGCGTGCAAAGTCCGTCGGTGGCGAAATACTCGTCGTCCGGGCTGCGATAGATGGCGAAGGTGCGCCCGCCATGATCGAAGCGCATCACGTCCTCTTCATCGATGTCACCGGCGGCGCACGCCTCGACCCAATCGCTCATTCAGTCCTCCCCTGGAGTCGTTCGATGTCATTCCGCCGCCGCGGCGACGGCGTCGTTGTGGAATTCCTCGCGGTATGGCCTGGCGGTCGGCGGCAGCTCGCGCTTGAGGAAATAATCCTCGTTGCGCAGCTGGCGGCGGAAGACCGGGATCATCTCGCGGTACCCGGCCAGGATCGATCGCGTCGGTGCCGGCAGATCGTGCTTGATCAGCGCATGCAGCCTGGGCAGCGCATGGTAGGGCACCATCGGGAACATGTGATGCTCGACGTGGTAGTTCATGTTCCAGTAGATGAAGCGGCTGATCGGGTTCATGTAGACGGTGCGGCTGTTCAGCCGGTGATCGGTGACGTTCTCGGCCAGCCCGCCATGCTGCAGCAGGCCGACCATCACATGATGCCAGGCACCGTAGAGCCGGGGCAGGCCGACCAGCATTAGCGGCAGGAACGAGCCGCAATAGAGCGCCAGCGCGATCGTGGCGGCATAGATCGCCGTCCAGATGCGGGCGATACGGATCACCTTCGGCTGTTCCTGCTCGGGAATGAAGGTCTTTTCGGCGGCGCTGACGACGCCAGCGGCATTTCGCAGCATGTCGGCCATCGCATGCCATGCATCGAGGATGCCGAAGAAGTTGAGCACAACGCGCACCAGGTCCGGCGGCCGCATGACCGAAATCTCGGGGTCGCGGCCGACGATGATGGTGTCGGTATGATGGCGCGTGTGGCTCCAGCGCCAGGTCACCGGATTGCGCATGATCATGAAGCAGGCGACCTGATAGACCGCATCATTCATCCACTGCGTGCGGAACGCCGTGCCGTGGCCGCATTCGTGCCAGCGAGAATCGGTGGATGAGCCGTAGAGCACACCATAGGCGAAGAAGAACGGCACGCACCACCAGCTGCCCCAGAACCAGGCGCCGCCGGCGCCGCTGATGATGAGGGCGGCCAGCCAGATCACGGTGTCGCGGATCGCCGGGCCATCGGAGCGCTGCATCAGCTCCTTCATCTGCTTGCGGGGAATGTCGGTGTGATACCACTCGGCCGCCGACAGGCCGTTTTCGACGGCAAGTCGGGCGTCGCGGCCGATCAGGCTATAAGCACGCCGGGACGGCGCTGCGGTCATGATTGCCTCCCAAGGCAGGGGCATTCGCCATGCGAATGCCGATCACCACTGGTTTCATGCCTAGAAATAACGCCGCGCCATGATAGACTCAACGTCACAAAGATAGTTTCTATCATTTCCTATCAAAGTGGTATATCAATACCAGGCAATCGAACGGGGCGATCATGGCGAAACGGCCGACCATAACAGATCTGGCGCGCGTCTCCGGCGTCAGCGTCGCCACGGTGGACCGCGTGCTCAACAATCGCTTGCCGGTTCGCGAGGAAACGGCACGCCGCGTCTACGAGACCGCGACCGAGATCGGCTATCACGCGGCCGGCCTGATCAAGCAGCGTATGCGCCATGAATTGCCGGAATACCGGCTCGGCTTCCTGCTTTTGAGAGGCAACGACGTCTTCTACACGGAGTTCGCGCGGCAACTCGAACTCGCGGTGTCGCAATCGCAGCGCTTTCGCGGCGTCGCGATCATCGACTTCGCCGTTTCGCTGACGCCGGACGAAATCGTCGAGCGCACGCGCAAGCTGGCGGCCAAGTGCAAGGCCGTCGCCCTGGTCGGGCCGGATCACCCGGCGCTGACGGTCATTGTCGAGGAGATGAAGGCCAGGGGATTGCCGGTTTTTTCGCTGCTGTCCGACTTCGCCGCCGGCATTCGCGAGGGCTATGTCGGCCTCGACAACCGCAAGGTCGGCCGCACGGCAGCCTGGATGATCTCGAAAGCGGCGAAGCGGCCGGGCAAGGTCGCGCTTTTCGTCGGCAGCCACCGCTTCCACGGCCATGAGCTGCGCGAGATCGGCTTCCGCTCCTTCTTCCGCGAACAGGCGCCGGACTTCACCCTGCTCGAAACGCTGGTCAATCTCGAGGCCAACCAGATCACGCAGGACACGCTGCTCGACCTGCTCGGCCGTCATCCGGACCTCGTCGGCTGCTATGTCGCGGGCGGCGGCATGGAAGGCGCGGTCGCTGCGCTTAGGCAGGCCAAGCCAGCAGAGATGCCAGCGGTGGTCTGCAACGAGATATCGGCGGTCTCGCGATCCGCCCTGGCGGACGGGGTGCTGACCATGGTGATCTCCACGCCGCTGGCGGCTTTGTGCCGCGAACTGCTCGATCTCATGGCGCACGCCATCGAAACGGGCGCGGCTAACGCTCCCGGCCAGACCTTCCTGCCGTTCGACATCTACCTGCCCGAGAACATCTAGCGCGCCAGGGCTTTCAGCGCGTCGCCCGACGGGGCATCCAAATTTGACGCATTAATGATTGCTAATATATACATGCCCGATGGGCGGAGATGGGTTTGGGTACATCGCTTTTGGGAGCGACGAGCTCTATGCGCGTGGCGCGCTCTTCAGCGCCCTTCGCCTGCTTTACTATTGCCCGGATGCCAGGGTCATGGTCCTGACCGACAGGCCCTCCATTTTCGACGGCTATCCTATCGAAACGATCGAGCTAACGGCCGAGAGAAAGGCCGAGATGTCCTTCGGCAATCGATACAGGTTTGGCATCAAGGCAGCCGGCATCGTCGATTTGCTGCGGCGTTGCGAGCGCCTGTTCTTCATGGACACGGACATGTATCCGACCGGCGACATATCGCGATGTTTCAGGCGAATTACAGCGTTGTCCTCCATAATGTGGCGGTGCGAAGGGCGCCCAAAGGCCCCTTATCGAGCGCTCGAAGGCAAAGGGCTCTCAATTGGAGGCCACATCCTGACCGGAGATGAAACCATGTGGGCGAGCGGCGTCCTTGGCGTTCATCATGACAACATTCCCGCGCTGGAGCGAGCATACGCCGCCAGCGAGAGAGTCAGTGAAATCGTGCGTTTGCATACCCCGGAACAATTCTGCATCGGCGTCGCGCTATCACAGGATGGGCGAACGATCAGCCGCCAGCAGCTGCCTATCCGCAATTACACCACCACCGGAACAAAGCTTCACGCCCGAAGGCGAATTGGAGTTTTCTTCGATGTCAGCGGCAAGCTCAGCGTCGAACAGCAGGTGAGGCAGGCGGCGGGATACAGGGTCTGGAGAGCGCCGCTCGATCTCTTGCTGCAGAGAGACATCTGGCATTTCTGAACTGCCATCGCCTGTCGACGGCATCCAGGGAACGGACCTGGCGCGCTGATGCCATAGGCCTCGCCGCCGGCGCCGGGCGTGCGCCTGTCTGCTCCGCCGCCAAGCCAGCGGCATTCTTCCGGCAGCATCCGCACACCGTCGACGCGTCCGCCAAAATCGCACGTCCGGTTTTGGAATCGCCCTTGACGCCTCCCGACGAAATGGAATAAATATTTCATCGGTGATGTATTTTGGTCCTTACGTTCCGGGAACATCTGTTTCAAACAGAGGCTTTGGCGTTCCAGCAAACGGCAGGCGCCACCGGGGAGAAGACAATCGGGAGAGATTCCCCGGGGAGATCGGGGATTCCGGAGAAATCGGTGCAACCGGACACCAAAGTGGAGGAGAGATTAAAATGAAGAAACTGCTTTTGGGCGTCGCCTTCGCGGCGCTGATGAGTTCATCGGCCATGGCCGCCAAGATCGGCGTCTCGATGGCCAAGTTCGACGACAATTTCCTTACCGTGCTGCGCAACGGCATGATCGAGCAGGCCAAGGGCATGAGCGGCGTCGAGCTGCAGGTCGAGGACGCGCAGAACGACGTCGCCAAGCAACTCGACCAGATCAAGAACTTCGCCGCGTCGGGCGTCGACGCCATCATCGTCAACCCGGTCGACACCTCGGCCACGCAGGCAATGTCGGATGCGGCCGCCGCGGCCAAGATCCCGCTGGTCTATGTCAACCGCCAGCCGGTCAATGTCGACACGTTGCCCGACAACCAGGCCTTCGTCGCTTCCAATGAGGCCGATTCCGGCACGCTCGAAACCAAGGAAGTCTGCCGCCTGTTCAAGGAAGCCGGCAAGAAGGAAGCCAATGTCTATGTCATCATGGGCGAGCTTTCCAACCAGGCCGCCGTGCAGCGCACCAAGGACATCGACGATGTCATCGCCACCCCGGACTGCAGCTTCATCAAGATCATCGACAAGCAGACCTCGAACTGGGATCGCGACCAGGCGCAGAACCTGATGACCAACTGGCTGTCGACCGGCAAGAAGTTCGACGGCGTCATCGCCAACAATGACGAAAGCGCCATCGGTGCCATCCAGGCGATGAAGGCCGCCAACATCGACATGAAGTCGGTTGTCGTCGGCGGCGTCGACGCCACCCAGGACGCGCTTGCCGCCATGCAGGCGGGCGACCTCGATGCCACCGTGTTCCAGGATGCAGCCGGCCAGGGCGCGGGCGCGCTGGATGCGGCGCTGAAGCTCGCCAAGGGCGAGAAGGTCGAACACAAGGTCTATGTCCCGTTCCAGCTGGTTACGCCTGCGAACATCGACAAGTTCCTGAAGAAGAACTGAGCCGCGGACATATGGAGCGGCGCTCTCGCGTCAAGGCAGCGCCGCTCCTCTTTCCCTCGGCGCCTTTAAGGTGCTCGAGGAACGACCGCGGCTGACGGAGGATAGAAGATTGGCACAGACATCTCACGGCGTCGGCGGCGTCGGCTATGACGCCAGGAAGCGTACCTGGCCGGCCGAATTCAACGTCTTCCTGGCGCTCGTCATCCTCGTCGTCATCTTCGAGCTGATCGGCCGGATCTTTCTCGGCGACAGCTTCCTGTTCAACACCCGCAGCGACGTCTCCGGCATCTTCAACGAGGCGCGCCTGCAGATCATCATCCTGCAGGTGTCGATCGTCGGCATCATCGCCATTGGCGTCACGCAAGTGATCATCACCGGCGGCATCGACCTGTCCTCGGGCTCGATCGTCGGCGCGACCGCCATGATCGCCATGAGCTTCGCCCAGGTCGCGACCGTCAACGGCAATCCCAATCCCAAGGCGATGTTCCTGGCGCAGGGCTGGACCGACCTGCCGGTGATCGTGCCGGTGCTGGTGGCGATCGGCTGCGGCCTGCTCGCCGGCCTCGTCAACGGCGCCCTGATCGCCTACACGCGCATCCCGCCCTTCATCGCCACGCTCGGCATGATGGTCACCGCGCGCGGCATTGCCAAATGGTGGTCGAAGGGGCAGCCGATATCATTCCCGACAGACAGTTTCGCGGCAATAGGCAAGGGCCTGATGCCAGTCATCATCTTCCTGTCGCTGGCCGCGCTGTTCCAGCTCATCATGACCTATACCCGATACGGCAAGCACTGTTACGCGATCGGCTCCAACGAGGATGCCGCGCGCATGTCGGGCATCAAGATCGCCAACCACAAGATCCTCGTCTATGTCATCGCCGGCATTCTCGCCGCGCTCGCCGCCGTGGTGCTCTCCTCCAAGAACCTCACCGCCCAGGCCGGCATGGGCGTGATGTACGAACTCGACGCCATCGCCATGGCGGTCATCGGCGGCGTCTCGCTGTCGGGTGGCCGTGGCTCCATCATCGGCACGGTGATCGGCGCGCTCATCTTCGGCGTCATCATCTCCGGCTTCACCTTCCTGCGCCTCGACGCCTACTACCAGGAGATGGTCAAGGGCGTGATCATCGTCGGCGCGGTCGTTCTCGACCAGTGGCGCCAGCGCATGCGGGCATTGAGGGCTTGACCATGTCAGACATCGTCCTGAAGACCGAAAACCTCACCAAGCGCTATGGCGGCGTGCATGCACTTGAAGGCGCCAATTTCGAGCTGCGCAAGGGTGAGCATGTCGCCATCATGGGCGACAACGGCGCCGGCAAGTCGACCTTCGTGCGCCAGATCACCGCCGTCGAGCAGCGGACGAGCGGCCAGGTCTGGTTCGACGGCAAGGAAGTGAATTTCGCCGGCCCGATCGAGGCGCGCGAGGCGGGCATCGAGACGGTGTTCCAGAACCTGGCGCTGGCCGACGATCTCGACGTGCCGTCCAACCTGTTCCTCGGCCGCGAAAAGGTGCTGTTCAATCTGGGGCCATTCTCGATCCTCGACCGCAAATACATGCGCAAGGCGACCGAGGCGGCACTGGTCCGCACCGCGGTGAAAATTCCCAATTTGTCCAACACCATCCGCCACATGTCGGGCGGCCAGCGCCAATGCGTGGCGATCGCCAGGACGGCCACCTTTGCCTCCAAGCTGATCATCATGGACGAGCCGACGGCGGCCCTTGGCGTGCAGGAGACGGCGCAGGTCGAAAACATCATCCGCACGCTGAAGGACAATGGCGAGCCGCTGATCCTGATCAGCCACAACATGCGCCAGGTGTTCGACCTCTGCGACCGTATCGTCGTGTTCCGGCGCGGCCGCATCGTTGCCAATCTGCGCAAGGAGAATACCGACGGGCAGGACATCGTCTCCTACATCACCGGCGCCAAGACCGGGGAGGCGGAACTCGCGGCCTAAGGGCCGGGCGCGGCGGCGATGGTCATCGCCTTCCCGTCGATTTGTCTTGACCGGAAAATCATCCAGCGCCCATGACCGGCGCCCCGCTTCGAACCATCCCCTAGAGGAAAATTTCCATGACTGTTCGCTTCGCCCTCCTTGGTGCCGGCCGCATCGGCAAGGTCCACGCCCGCGCCGTGGGTTCCAACCCCCAGGCAAAACTGGTCGCCGTTGCCGACGCCTTCGAAAAGGCGGCAAGCGAACTGGCGAGCGCCTATGGCGCCGAGGTGCGTACCATCGACGCCATCGAAAAATCGAAAGACATCGACGCGGTCGTCATCTGCACGCCGACCGACACGCATGCCGATCTGATCGAGCGCTTCGCCAAGGCCGGCAAGGCGATCTTCTGCGAGAAGCCGATCGATCTCGACGTCAAGCGCGTCGAGAAGTGCCTGGCCGTGGTCGACAAGGCCAAGGCGACGCTGATGGTCGGCTTCAACAGGCGCTTCGACCCGCATTTCGCCGCCGTGCGCAAGGCGATTGACGACGGCGCCATCGGCACGGTCGAAATGGTCACCATCACCTCGCGTGATCCCGGCGCCCCGCCGCTCGACTACATCGCGCGCTCCGGCGGCATTTTCCGCGACATGACCATCCATGATTTCGACATGGCGCGCTTCCTGCTCGGCGAGGAGCCGGTGGCGGTCAGCGCCCATGCCTCGGTGCTGGTCGACAAGAAGATCGGCGAAGCCGGCGATTTCGACTCGGTCAGCGTCATCCTCGAAACCGCATCGGGCAAGCAGGCGGTCATCTCGAATTCGCGCCGCGCCACCTATGGCTACGACCAGCGCATCGAGGTGCATGGCTCGAAAGGCATGGTGGCGGCCGAGAACCAGCGGCCGGTGTCGATCGAACTGGCCAACGAGAAGGGCTATACGCGCCCGCCGCTGCACGACTTCTTCATGACCCGCTATCTCGACGCTTATGCCAATGAGATTGCTGCCTTCATCACGGCGGCGACAAAGGGCAAGAAGGCAGCGCCAAGCGGCGCCGATGGCCTTGTGGCACTGAAGCTGGCGGACGCGGCGCTGAAATCGGCGACGACAGGCAAGACAGTGCGCCTAGGCTAGACAGTAAGGTCGTCGATCTACAGGGCTTTATGACTAGCCGTAACATCCATCATGTCGTCATCCACGGGCGAAGCAAGGAGCGAAGCGACGCGGCGCAGACCCGAGGATCCATTCCGTTACATAGAAGCGGCTCCAACGGTTCAGAATTTTGGTCCGCTGCGTTCTTCGGCAGAGGTCACGGAATGGATCCTAGGGTCTCCGCGACGGAGCTTCGCTCCTGCTTCGCCCTAGGATGACGACGTTGGGGATGCTTCGACCAAGTTTCCCAACGTTGCGATAGGGCACCGAGGAAACCTCAATGAATCTCATGAAACTGTTGGCAGTCAAGAACCCAGGAGCAGAGCAATGAGCACCGATCGTAATTCACAGACACGCGCCATCGTCACCGGCGGTGCGCAAGGCATCGGCTTAGCTGTCGCCGAGGCATTGGCCGACGAGGGCTGCCGGGCGCTGGCGCTCATCGGCCGCTCGCAGGAGAAGGGCGACAAGGCTGTTGCCCATTTCAAGAAATCTGGCGTCGACGCCATCTTCATCAGCGCCGACGTTTCGAAGGTTGCCGACTGCAAGCGTGCGGTCGCCACCGCGCTCTCGCATTTCGGTACGATCAACGCGCTGGTCAACGCCGCCGCCACCTCGGCGCGCGGCTCCCTGGTCGAGACATCGGAAGAGCTTTTCGACCAGATCTTCGACACCAATGTGCGCGGCCCCTTCTTCCTGATGCAGGGCGTGGTGGCGCATCTGCTGGAGAAAAAGGCACCCGGCTCGATCGTCAACGTGCTGTCGATGTCGGCGCATACCGGCCAGTCCTTCCTGACGCCCTATTCGACCAGCAAGGGCGCGCTGATGACGCTGACCAAGAACGTCGCCAACGCCTATCGCTTCAACCGCATCCGCTGCAACGCCGTTCTGCCCGGCTGGATGGATACCGAGGGCGAGGACATCGTGCAGAAGAAATGGCACGACGCACCCGACGACTGGCTGGCGAAGGCCGAAGCGGCCCAACCGATGGGCCAGTTGGTGAAGCCGGGCCAGCTCGCGCGGCTGATCAGCTACATGGTCAGCCCGCAATCGGGCGTCATGACCGGATCGCTGGTCGACTACGACCAGAGCATCGCCGGCTCGTCGCCGGAATAGTGCCGACGTTGCGGCTGGCCCTTTCTCCCCGTCACTATACGGGGAGAAATGCCCGGCAGGGCAATGAGAGGCAGCACCGACTTTGACAATTACCGGTCCATACCCTGCCACCTCGCTTGTCTCTCCGACGTAGGCGCCGCCCCTCACCTGCCTGCCGGCATCCTCTCCCCGTATAGGGACGGGGAGAGGGGTGCTGTCATCGACGGTTTCGCCACCTGACCCTCATCGCCCCATCGACAAACGCCGCCGCTTCGACTATATGAGCGGCATGATCCACCTGTCCGCCACCTATTGGTACTTTAGCAGCTCGCTGGCGGCGGGAGGATTGCGCTCGATCTGAAGATTGCAGCAAACAGTCCGACAAGCCGCCAGACCTGGCGGCTTTTTTGTTTCAGCCGGCAGGTTCCCAAACAGGAGCAGAAAGCCGTGTTGACCACTACAGACGACCTTCGGGTCAAGGAACTTAGACTGCTGAGCACGCCGGAAGAGGTGATGCGCGAGATACCGCGCTCACTCACGGCGACACGCACCGTTGCCGCCTCGCGCAACGCCATCCACTCCATCCTGACAGGGGCCGACGATCGACTTGTTGTCATCGTCGGCCCTTGTTCCATTCATGATCCGGTCGCGGCCGTTGACTATGCCAGCCGTCTGGCGGCGCTGCGCGAGGCCCTGGCCGACCGGCTCGAGATCGTCATGCGGGTCTATTTCGAAAAGCCGCGCACCACTGTCGGCTGGAAAGGCCTGATCAACGATCCCGACCTCGACGGCAGCTTCAACATCGACAAGGGGCTGCGGATGGCGCGCAATGTGCTTTCCGCCGTCAACAATCTCGGCCTGCCGGCGGCGACCGAATTCCTCGACATGACGACGCCGCAATACATTGCCGACCTCGTCGCCTGGGGCGCCATTGGCGCGCGCACGACCGAAAGCCAGATCCATCGCGAGCTGGCCTCGGGCCTCTCCTGCCCGGTCGGCTTCAAGAACGGCACCGACGGCAATCTCAGGATCGCCGGCGAGGCGGTGAAGTCGGCCGCCCAGCCGCATCATTTCATGGCGGTGACCAAGGGCGGACGCAGCGCGATTGCGGCGACGACCGGAAACGAGGATTGCCATGTCATCCTGCGCGGCGGTGTCCAGCCGAACTATGACACGGCAAGCGTCGAGGCTGCTTCGGTGGAACTCGCCCGCATCGGTATCGCGCCGCGCCTGATGATCGACGTGAGCCACGCCAACTCCAGCAAGAAGCCCGAGAACCAGCCGAAGGTGGCGGCGGACGTGGCGGGCCAGGTGGCGGCGGGCGACGAGCGCATCATCGGCGTCATGATCGAAAGCAATCTCGTCGCCGGCCGGCAGGATGTCGTGCCCGGCAAGCCGCTGGTCTACGGCCAGAGCATCACCGATGGCTGCATCGACTGGGCGACCACCGAGACCGTGCTGCACGGGCTTGCCGGTGCCGTAGAATGGCGCCGCTCGGCGCGGCGCGCCATGCTGGACAGCCGGCAAGGGGCCGCCTGACACGATGGCGATGCGGGAGGGGCGGCGCCGGGACTTACGCCGCCCTCAGCCCTTCCCATGCGGTGAAGACCGAGACCGCGAACAGCAGCAGCCCGGCGGCGCGCCCGGCAAGGACGGTCGCCCGCGGATTGGCGATCAGAAGGCTGCGGCTGCGGCCGGCAGAAATGGCCAGCCCGCCATAGATCGCCGCCTGCGTCAGCACGGTCAGCAGGCCCATGATCGTCGCCTGCATCCAGATCGGACCGTAGTGCGGTTTCAGGAACTGAGGGTAGACGGCCAGGACGAAGAGATAGGCCTTCGGGTTGATCAGGCAGGTCACGAAACCCTGGCGAAACGCTTTCCATGCGGAACGGCTGCCGGCCGGCCCCTCGCGGCCGACGGTGATGGAGCTGCGCATCAGCGTGATGCCGATATAGGCCATGTAGGCGGCGCCGGCGATCAGCAGCGGCTTGAACAGGATCGGCACGAAATGCATGAGCAGGCCGACGCCGACAGCGCCGTTCAGCGTGTGTACCATGCCGCCGACCATGATGCCGCCGGTCGCGGCCAGCCCTCTGTCGCGTCCGCCGGTCAGCGCGTTGGCAAGCACGAACAGCATGTCCATGCCTGGAACGGCGATGATGCCGAACAGGAGAAGAAAGAAAAGCCAGAGATTTTCCGCGTAGCTCATGTCAGTTGCCTGTCGCCTCTTGGGGGCGTGCCGCCAAGGAATTGTTGATTTTCAAGCCGATGGGCGATCCTATAGATCGAGCCAACTGACGATGGTGTGTCAGTTGTGATCACAGCCGGGGAGAAAAATGCGCAAGGCCTCGCGCCTGTTCGAGATCATCCAGATCCTGCGGCTGGCCAGGCAGCCGGTGACGGCGGCAATGATTGCCGGGCAACTGGAAGTGACGATACGCTCGATCTACCGCGACATCGCCGCGCTGCAGGCCATGCGCGTCCCGATCGAGGGCGGCCGTGGCATCGGCTATATCCTGCGTCCCGGCTTCGACCTGCCGCCGCTGATGTTCTCGATCGAGGAGATGGAGGCGATCGTGCTGTCGCTGGCGTTGCTCGAGCGCACGGGAGACGACGAGCTCAAGCAGGCGGCCAAGCGCGTCAGCGCCAAGATCGCCGGCGCGGTGCCGCCGCCCTTGCGCCAGACGCTCGACGCCAATGCGCTGCATGCCTGGGGCTTTGCCGCGCCCGCCGCCGGCACGATCGACCTGGCGCTGGTGCGCCGCGCCATCCGCGACGAGGAGAAGCTCGACCTTTCCTACCGCGACGAAGCAGGCCGTGCCTCCGAGCGGCTGATCCGCCCGATCGCGCTGATCTACTACGCCGAAACCGCCAACATCGTCGCCTGGTGCGAGCTGCGCCAGGCAATCCGCAATTTCCGCAGCGACCGCATCGAGGACTGCCAGCCGACCGGGTTACGCTTCAAGGACGAAGGCGACCGCTTGCGGCAAATCTGGGTCAATGGCTGGGAGACGAACGCGGCTATAGGCGTCTGACTTTTACCTTACATCCACCCAGCGCTTTTCCGCATGCGAACGCGCCATCGCGTGCACGGTGCGCTCGATCTCCAGCCCTTCGGCGAACTCGATAAGCCGGGCCGGCTTGCCGGCCAGCCGCGTCAGCAATTCGTGGCACTCGATGATCTTGAGATCGTTGAAGCCGAGGCTGTGGCCGGGCGCCGGCACGAAAAGATCATAGGGCTTGTGCTGCGGCGCCACCAATATGGTGCGATAGCCCTGTTCGGTCGGTCGGTCCGACGTCAAATAGAGCTGGAATTCGTTCATCCGCTCCTGGTCGAACAGGATCGAACCCTTGGAGCCGAAGATCTGGATGGCGATACGGCCCTTGCGGCCCCAGGCCGAGCGGTTGACCTGCAGCGTTCCGGCAATGCCGTTTTCCAGATGCATCAGCACGCTGGCGATATCGTAGGTCTCGACCGCGCGCCGCCCGCCCGCCGCCAGCTTGCGGTCGGCATAGGGCTTGGCCATGTCGCAGATGACGCTGGCGACGCGGCCGAACAACGCCGTGACCAGCGACAGCGGATGCACGGCGAAATCGTCGAGCGCGCCATAGCCGGAAGTCGCTTCGTGCTTCCAGAAGAACGGCGCCTCGGGATCGGCCATGAAATCCTCGTCCATCTCGATGCGCAGATGGTTGACCTCGCCGATGATCTTCTCGTCGAGCAGCGCGCCGATGTGACGGATGGCCGGGCTCTGGATGTAATTGTAACCAAGCGCGGCAATCTTGCCTGATGTCTTGGCGGCGGCCGCCATTGCCTCAGCCTCGGCGAAGCTCGGCGCCATCGGCTTTTCACACCACAGATGCTTGCCGGCTTCGAGGATGGCGATGGCCATTTCCGGATGAAACTGGTTGGGCGTCGTCAGCGAGACGACGTCGACCTCCGGATCGTTGACGACGGCACGCCAGTCGCCGGACGCCTTGGCAAAGCCGAACTCGCCGGCCTTGCGCCTGGCAAGGTCCTCGCTGACCTCGCCGAGATGGACGAGCCGCGGCTTGGTCGCATCGGGGAAGACGGCTCCCACTGCGCTCCACGCGATGGCGTGGCACTTGCCCATGAAACCCGTACCGATAAGACCTACGCCGACCATCCAACTTTCTCCACTGCCTGAGCGTTGGATGGATGGATTAGTCCATTTTCTCCTGAAATGGAATGTCTGCCTCATTTTTTATGGCGTTCTTGCGCAGGCCCGCTATGATGAGGCACAGAGAGCCTCCAGACAGGCTTGGGCGGAGACGATGGACGAACAGGTACCTCGCGACTTCGAGACGCTGCGCGCCACCATTCTGGACCGGCGCGAGAGCCTGCCCAAGCGCATCGCCCAGATCGCCGCCTATGCGCTCGACAATCCGGACGACATCGCGTTTGGCACCGCCGCCAGCATCGCCGCTTCGGCCGGTGTGCAGCCCTCGACCCTGATCCGCTTTGCCCAGCAACTCGGTTTCGACGGCTTTACCAGCCTGCAGCAGGTGTTCCGCGAGCGGTTGCGCGAGCGCAACTCCTCCTATGACGAGCGGCTGCAGGCGCTACGCGCCAAGGCCGAGGGCGGCGCCGGCCACCGGGCGATCTTCGACGGTTTCATTGCCGCCGCCAGCACCTCGCTCAACGACATTTCCCGCACACTGGACGACGCGCATCTGGAAGACGCTATCTCGCTGCTGGCAAAGGCGCAGACCATCTATGTCTTGGCCAAGCGGCGCTCCTATCCGGTGGCGAGCTATATCGCCTACGCGCTGGGCAAGCTGAAGATCCGCAACCAGCTGATCGAATCGGCTGCCGGCCTGAATGCCGAGATGGTCGGCTTCGCCACGCCGGCGGACGCCGTCATCGCCATCAGCTTCTCGCCCTACGCACCGGCCACGATCGAGGAGGCGCGCAGCATTTCCGAGCAGGGCGTGCCGATCGTTGCCATCACCGACAGCTCATTCTCGCCGCTGGCCCAGTTCGCCAGGGTCTGGTTCGAGGTGGCCGAGGCGGATTTCGCCGGTTTCCGTTCGCTGTCGGCGACAATGGCGCTGGCCATGGCGCTGACCGTCGGCGTCGGCGAGAAGCGGCGTGACGCAAGCCGCAAGCGCAAGGCTTGACCAGACATCCAAAAAGGCAATTTTAGGCTAGGGAATGCTCATTCCATATTGACTATGGATTGGAATTATTATTTCATATTGCTGGCGCCACGCTGCCGCTCGCGCGTGTTACCCAACAATGTTGTCCATGACGACAAGACCGACGGGAGGTTCCAATGAGCGAAGCCGTGGACGCAAGACAGGCGCCGCTCGATGTCATCACCATCGGTCGCGCTTCCGTCGACCTCTATGGCCAGCAGATCGGCTCGCGGCTCGAGGATATCACTTCCTTCGCCAAGTCGGTCGGCGGCTGCCCGGCCAACATTTCGGTCGGCACGGCGCGGCTCGGCCTGCGCTCGGCGCTGCTGACGCGCGTCGGCGACGAGCAGATGGGCCGCTTCATCCGCGAGCAGCTGAAACGCGAAGGCGTCAACACCGAAGGGCTGAAGACCGACAAGGAACGGTTGACCGCGCTTGTGCTGCTTTCGGTCGAGAGCGAAGGCGTTTCGCCGATGATCTTCTACCGCTCCGACTGCGCCGACATGGCGCTTTCGGAAGAGGATATCGACGAGGCGTTTATTGCCTCGGCCCGCGCCATCGTCGTCACCGGCACGCATTTTTCCCGCCCCAACAGCGACGCCGCCCAGCGCAAGGCGATCCGCATCATGAAGGCCAAGGGCGGCAAGGTGGTCTTCGACATCGACTATCGGCCTAACCTGTGGGGTCTCGCCGGTCACGCCGAAGGTTTCGAGCGCTACGTCAAGTCGGACCGGGTCTCGGCCCAGTTGAAGACGGTGCTGCCCGATTGCGACCTCATCGTCGGCACTGAGGAAGAGATCATGATCGCGTCCGGCGCCGACGACTGCCTGAGCGCGCTGAAGACGATCCGCGCCCTGTCCTCGGCGACCATCGTCTTGAAGCGCGGCGCCATGGGCTGCATCGTCTATGACGGGCCGATCAGCGACGATCTCGAGGACGGCATCGTCGGCGAAGGGTTCCCGATCGAGATCTACAATGTGCTGGGCGCCGGTGACGCCTTCATGTCCGGCTTGCTGCGCGGCTGGCTCGGCGGTGAAAGCTTCAAAACCGCGGCGACCTGGGCCAACGCCTGCGGCGCCTTCGCCGTGTCGCGGCTGCTCTGCGCGCCGGAATATCCGACCTTCGAAGAGCTGCAGTTCTTCCTCAAGAACGGCAGCAAGCATCGCGCACTGCGCAAGGACGAGGCGATCAACCACATCCATTGGGCAACCACCCGCCGGCGCGACATCCCTTCGCTGATGGCGCTCGCCTGCGACCACCGTGTGCAGCTCGAGGATGTGGCGGCCAAGACCGGCGCCGATCCAGCGCGCATCCGCGATTTCAAAGTGCTGGCGGTCAAGGCGGCGGCCAAGGTCGCTGCCGGCCGCGACGGCTACGGCATGCTGATCGACGAGAAGCATGGCCGCGAGGCGATGTTCGAATTCGCCAGGCATCCCTTTGCCTGGCTGGGCCGGCCGGTGGAATTGCCGGGCTCGCGGCCGCTGCGCTTCGAATTCTCGCAGGATATCGGCTCGCAGCTCACCGAATGGCCCGTCGATCACTGCATCAAGTGCCTGTGCTTCTACCACCCTGACGATCCGGCGGAACTCAAGGAAGAACAGCAGCAGAAGCTGCGCGCGCTGTTCGAGGCCGCGCGCAAGGTCGGCCGGGAACTTCTCATCGAGATCATCGCCGGCAAGCATGGCAAGCTCGACGACACGACGATCCCGCGCGCGCTGGAGGAACTCTATGCGCTCGGCATCAAGCCGGACTGGTGGAAGCTCGAGCCGCAGGCGTCGAGCGGCGCCTGGGCCAAGATCGAGGCGGTGATCCTGAAGCACGATCCCTGGTGCCGTGGCATCGTGCTGCTTGGTCTGGAAGCGCCGCAGGACGAACTGGAGGCGGCTTTTGCCGCAACCGCCAAGGCGCCCATCGTCAAGGGCTTTGCCGTCGGCCGCACCATCTTCGTCCACGCGGCCGAACAATGGCTGGCCGGCAAAATGTCCGATGACGAGGCGGTCGCGGACATGGCCTCGCGCTTCGAACAGTTGACCGAGGCGTGGCTTGCCGCGCGCGGCCGCAAGGCGGCATAACAGGCCGCGACACAGGGACTGCGGAGGAAACAACCATGAGCAAGACAATCCGCCTGACGATGGCGCAGGCGCTGACCCGCTTCCTGTCCCGCCAGATGACCGAGATCGACGGCAGGACAGTGCCGATCTTCGGCGGCGTCTGGGCGATCTTCGGCCATGGCAATGTCGCCGGCATCGGCGAGGCGCTTTACCAGGTGCGCGATGAGCTGCCGACCTTCCGCGCCCACAACGAGCAGGCGATGGCGCATGCGGCGATCGCCTACGGCAAGGCCAATTTCCGTCGCCGCTTCATGGCCGCGACCTCTTCGATCGGCCCCGGCGCGCTGAACATGGTGACGGCGGCGGCACTCGCCCACGTGAACCGGTTGCCCGTCCTGTTTTTGCCGGGCGACGTCTTCGCCAACCGCATCCCCGACCCGGTGCTGCAGCAGGCCGAGGATTTTTCGGACGGCACCGCGACGGTCAACGACTGTTTCCGGCCGGTGTCGCGCTATTTCGACCGCATCACGCGGCCGGAGCAGATCATACCGGCGCTGAGCCGCGCCATGCAGGTGCTGACCGATCCGGCCGATTGCGGCCCGGTGACGCTGGCGCTCTGCCAGGACGTACAGGCCGAGGCCTATGACTATCCCGAGAGCTTCTTTGCCGAGCGGGTCTGGCGCCAGCGCCGGCCGCGCCCGGACCGTGGCGAATTGGCCGCCGCCGTCACGGCACTCAAGGGAGCCAAGAAGCCGCTGATCATCGCCGGCGGCGGCGTTCTCTATTCGCAGGCTTCCGACGAACTGGCGACGTTCGCCGAAGGCGCCGGCATTCCGGTCTGCGAGACGCAAGGCGGCAAGTCCTCGCTGCCGGACGACCACAAGCTCAACATGGCGGCGGTCGGCGTCACCGGCACTTCGGCCGCCAACCGGCTGGCCGAAGAGGCCGACGTCGTACTCGCCATCGGCACGCGGCTGCAGGATTTCACCACCGGCTCATGGGCGCTGTTCAAGAATTCCGGCAAGACCATCATCGGGCTCAACGTACAGCCCTTCGACGCCGGCAAGCACCGGGCGCTGCCGCTGGTCGCCGACGCCGCGGAAGGGCTCGCCGAATTGGGCGCCGCGCTGAAAGGCTGGAAGGCGCCTGCCGCCTGGACCGACAATGCGGCCAGCGGCAAGAAGGCCTGGGAGGCCGAAGCGGCCAAGGTGACGGCGTCGACCAACGCCGCGTTCCCGTCCGACGCGCAGGTGATCGGCGCCGTGCAGCGCGCCATGGGTTCCGGCGTGACGCTGCTGCACGCGGCCGGCGGGCTGCCGGGCGAACTGCACAAGCTTTGGCAGGCGGGCGCGCCCGGCTCCTACCATGCCGAATACGGCTTCTCGACCATGGGCTACGAGATCGCCGGCGGGCTCGGCACCAAGATGGCGAAGCCCGGCGAGGAGATCGTCGTCATGATCGGCGACGGCTCCTATCTGATGCTGAATTCCGAGATCGCCACCTCGGTGATGCTCGGCCTGAAACTGACCATCGTGCTGCTCGACAACAGGGGGTTCGGCTGCATCAACCGGCTGCAGATGGCGACTGGTGGTGCCAACTTCAACAACCTGTTGAAGGACTCGCGCCACGAGATCCTGCCCGATGTCGACTTTGCCGCGCATGCCGCCAGCATGGGCGCGACATCAGAAAAAGTTTCGTCGATCGCCGGGCTGGAGACGGCGCTGGCTCAGGCGAAAAAGAACGACCGCACCACCGTGCTGGTCATCGACACCGACCCGCTGGTTTCCACCGATGCCGGCGGGCACTGGTGGGACGTGGCGGTGCCCGAGGTCTCGGCCCGGCCGCAGGTGAACGCGGCGCGCAAGGCCTATGACGAGAAGCGGCGGATGCAGAGCGTCGGCGATTGACGCCGGCGCTGAAGCTCCTTCCTTCTCCCCGTCTCTATACGGGGAGAAGGTGCCGGCAGGCGGATGAGGGGCAGCGCCAACCAACAGGTAATAAGCAGTTCTAACCCGGAGTGACGACTTGAAAGCCAAACTGGGCATGTCCCCCATCGCATGGTGGAACGACGATCTTGCCGAACTGAGCGATGACGTGTCGCTGGAAGAATGTCTGCGCCAGTCGCGCTCTGCCGGCTTCACCGGCATGGAAATGGGCCGGCGCTTTCCCAACGACCCAAAGGTGATGCTGCCGATCCTGAAGGCCGCCGACGTCACGCTATGCGGCGGCTGGTTTTCCGGCACGCTGGTCGACGAGGAGATGGCTGCGAACAAGGAGCGCATCCAGCCGATGATCGACCTGTTCAAGGCGGTCGACGCGCCCTGCATCGTCTATGGCGAGGTCGGACGCTCGATCCAGGGCGACCGCTCCAGGCCGCTCGCCACCAAGCCGAAACTTTCGGGCGACGAAATGAAGGCCTACGCGCGGCGCCTGACGGAATTCGGCGAATGGTGCGCCGAGCAAGGCATGCCGCTTTCCTACCATCACCACATGGCGGCGGTAGTCGAGACCGAGCCGGAACTCGACGCCTTCATGCGCCATTCCGGCGAAGGAATCCCGCTGCTGCTCGATGCCGGCCATCTGGCCTTTGCCGGCGGCGATGTGCTGCGCGCCATCGACAACCACCACAAGCGCATCAGCCATGTCCATGTGAAGGATGTGCGCATGGATGTGATTGACAAGCTCGACCGTGGGAAGCAGTCCTTCCTCGACGCCGTGGCGCTCGGCGCCTTCACCGTGCCGGGCGACGGCTCGCTCGATTTCGGCGCCATCGTGCAGCGCTTCGCCGACCACGGCTATGAAGGCTGGTTCGTGGTCGAAGCCGAACAGGATCCGAAGAAGAACCCGCCGTTGAAGATGGCGCAGGTCGGCTACAAGGAGCTGATGCGGGTGATGACCGCCGCCGGCTACACGGTCGAGACGCAGGGTTTCCCGAATGCCTGAAGGCTGGATTGGTCGCCACGGGTGGCTTATCTGAGAACTGGTTCAGCAACTCTCGGATGGCGCGATGAAAGATTATGAACACCCGTTCTTCCGGCCGCTCTGGCGGCGCATCGCCGTCGTCGCGGTCTGCGTCATCTGGTCGATCATCGAGTTCGCCAGCGGCACGCCGTTCTGGGGCGTGATTGCGCTCGGCTTCGCCGGCTATGCCGTCTGGCAGTTTTTTTATCTGTACAAGCCCGTGGAGGAGGCGAAGGCGACGCCTGAGGAACCCAAGGTCGGCATCGAACCCAAGGAATGATGGAAGAAGTTCCAGTGGATTGGATACGTGCGTAACGGATCGCATACGTTGGTGATTGGCCGAAACGCTCCTCGCTTCGTCATCCTAGGGCGGAGCAAGGAGCGCAGCGACGCGGCGCAGACCCTAGGATCCATGCCGTTGGATTGAAGCGTTGCGACGGTGCAGAATTCCGCTCCGCTCCGCTGCGGGGTCACGGAATGGATCCTAGGGTCTCCGCGACGGAGCGTCGCTCCTGCTACGCCCTAGGATGACGAAGTTGGGAGGCTTCGGCCGATCTCGAAGATTTGCGATAGGAGAGACAAAAATGTCGAAACTGCTCGTCAAAGCCGACAAGGGCAATGGCCGCGTCGCGCATGTCACGCCGCAAGGCGCTGGCTGGACCTATGTCGGTTTCGATCTGCATCGGCTGAAGCCCGGCCAGAGCGCCTCGGGACAGTCGGACGACCGCGAAGTCTGCCTGGTCTTCGTGACCGGCAAGGGTACGGCAAAAGCCGGCGGCAAGGATCTCGGCCTGCTCGGCGAGCGCATGTCGCCTTTCGAGGGCAAGCCGTGGTCGGTCTACGTGCCGCAGGGATCGGACTGGTCGGTGACGGCCGACACCGAGCTGGAACTCGCGGTATGCTCGGCGCCCGGCCTTGGCGGCAGCTTGCCGGTCCGGGTGATCGGGCCGGACGATCTCGGCCAGGAGGTGCGCGGCAAGGGCACCAACACGCGCTACGTCACCAACATCCTGCCTGAGGGGCAGCCGGCCGACTCGCTGCTGGTGGTCGAGGTCATCACGCCCGGCGGCCACACGTCGAGCTACCCGCCGCACAAGCACGACCAGGACAATCTGCCCGCTGAATCCTATCTCGAGGAAACCTACTACCACCGCCTCAACCCGCCGCAGGGTTTTGCCTTCCAACGCGTCTATACCGACGCCGACAAGGATGGCCGGCGCGCGCTGGACGAAGCCATGGCGATCGAGGACGGCGATGTCGTGCTGGTGCCCAAGGGCTATCACCCTTGTGCCGCCTGCCATGGCTATGACCTCTATTACCTCAATGTGATGGCCGGGCCGAAGCGGACGTGGAAATTCCACAACGCGCCCGAGCACGAATGGTTGATGAAGGCCTGACCGTTCTGCGTTTCCGGTTGAATTTGTTGGTCCAGTTGGGAAAAATCGTCGGCTAACGACCCTGAGGGTCGATTTGCCTTCGAAAACCCTTCAAAGCTTCGTCAATCCGTCATGGAAATCACCTATGGCAACGTTTCTGACGAGGACTTCCCATGCGTTATGCCATCTATTTCACCCCCAGGCAGGACGAGCTGCTGGCGCGTATCGCCGCCAACTGGCTGGGCCGCGACCCGTTCGGTGCCGCGACCGGCCCGGTTGAGGCCGTGGCCGACCTGTCGGCGGCGGAAGTGGCCTTCCACACTGCTTCGGCGCGCCGCTATGGCTTTCACGCCACGCTGAAGGCGCCCTTCCGCCTGGCTGCCACCGAGACCGAGGCTTCGCTGCGCGCGGCGCTAGACCATTTTGCCGAAGCAACGCCGGTTGTGACGATCCCGCGTCTGGTCGTCAGCCAGATCGACAGCTTCTTCGCGCTGGTGCCGGATGGTCCGCTGCCTCCGCTCAACCGCTTCGCCGACGACGTCGTGCGCGATTTCGACCGGTTTCGCGCGCCGCTGAGCGAGGCCGAGATCGAGCGGCGCAGCCCGGATTCGCTGAAGCCTGCCGAGTTTCGCAATCTCTGCCAGTGGGGCTATCCCTATGTTTTCGAGACCTTCCGCTTCCACATGACCCTGTCGGGCCGGGCCGGGCCACAGGAAAGCCCTCGCCTGCGCGCGGCGATCGACGGCCTTTTCGCCGATGTGTTGCGCCAGCCCGTGCTGGTGGATGCGCTGACATTGTTTGTCGAACTCGAACCCGGTGCGCCGTTCATGGTGCTGTCCCAGCACGCGCTTGGACGCCGCCCGGCCAAAAAAACCGCCTGACAGGCGCCGGAAGAAGCAAGGACCAGCCGCAATGACCGCCGAAACTGTTCTTTCCAACGCCCGCATCGTTCTTGCCGACGAGATCGTCGAAGGCTCGCTGGTGCTGCGCGACGGCTTTATCGCCGGCATCGATGCCGGCGCGGCCCGGACCGGCGAGGGCATGGGCGGCGACTTCATCATTCCAGGACTGGTCGAACTCCACACCGACCATCTCGAGGGCCATTATGCGCCGCGGCCGAAAGTGCGCTGGAACCCGATCGCCGCGGTGCTTGCCCATGACGCGCAGGTGGCGACCGCCGGCATCACCACCGTGCTCGATGCGCTCCGCGTCGGCATGGACGAGGACGCCGACCTGACATCGGACGACATCCGCAAGCTGGCCGATGCGATCGAGGACAGTGTCCAGCAGGAGCGGCTGCGGGCAGACCATTTCATCCATCTGCGCTGCGAGGTCTCGGCACCGGACTGCCTGAGGGCCTTCGCCAATTTCGAGACAGACGACAGGGTGAAACTGGCGTCGCTGATGGATCATGCGCCCGGCCAGCGCCAGTTCGTCAACCTTGAAACCTACGCCTACTACTACCAGCGCAAGCTGAAGCTCTCGGATCAGGATTTCAAGAAATTCTGCGAGAAGCGGATGGGCGAGTCGGCACGCAATTCAGGACCGAACCGCGTCTTCATCGCCGCCGCCTGCCAGGAGCGCGGCATCGTGCTCGCCAGCCATGACGACGCCACGTCGGCTCATGTCGACGAGGCCATCGAGCAGGGCGTGAGGGTCGCCGAGTTCCCGACCACAGAGGAAGCGGCGCGGGCCTCGAAGGCCGCCGGGCTCGGCGTGCTGATGGGCGCGCCCAATGTCATGCGCGGCGCCTCGCATTCGGGCAATGTTTCGGCACGCACCCTGGCCAGTGACGGCCTGCTTGACATCCTGTCGTCCGACTACATCCCCTTCAGCCTGATCCAGTCGGCCTTCTTCCTCGGCGACATGGTCGAAGGCATTTCGCTGCCGCAGGCCGTCGCCATGGTCTCGAAGAACCCGGCGCAGGCCGTCGGCCTTGACGACCGCGGGATCATCGAACAGGGACGCCGCGCCGATCTGGTGCGGGTGCGCGTCGACGATCGTGTTCCGGTCGTGCGCACCGTGTGGCGGCAGGGATGCCGGGTGGCATGATGGTGTCGGCCTTGATCGAGCGCGAACTGTCCGCCGAAACCTTTCCGATCCGTCATGGCGTCTTTGTTGCCGTCGTAGGCCCTAGCGGTGCCGGCAAGGACACGGTGATCGGTTACGCCAAGGCGCTTTTCGCCGACGAGACGCAGCTGGAGTTCGTTCGCCGCGTCATCACCAGGCCGAGCGATGCGGCGAGCGAGGATCACGACACGCTGGCCGACGCCGCCTTCGCCGAGGCCGAGGCCGATGGCGCCTTCGCCATCTCCTGGGAAGCGCATGGCCTGCGCTATGGCCTGCCCGCCGATGTCGACTGGTCCGTTTCCAATGGCCACGTCGCCGTTGCCAACGTATCGCGCGCGGTCATCCCGACCTTGCGCGAACGCTATGCCAATCTGGCGATCGTCGAGATCACCGCTTCGCCCCAGGTGCTGGCCGAGCGGCTGGCGATGCGCGGCCGCGAGTCGCGCGGCGAAGTGCTGGCACGGCTGGCGCGCAGCGCCAGTGTGACCTTGTCCGGCCCTGGCGTCACCTCGATCGACAACAGCGGTCCGCGCGAGGTGGCCGGTGAGCGCTTCGCCGAGCTGCTACGCAAGGCAATGGCCTTCTCCGACATGTCGGGGCTGATCTGATCGAGGCCAGTTTCACCCGTCTGCTTGCGCTGCCGCCGGAACGCTTTGGGCTGCTGGCCGCGTAGGGTGATTCTGGACTACGATCCGGGAATTCGCCCCCAGGGAATCAGGGTCGAGCAAGACAGGAAGCCTTGATGCAGACACTGACACCCATCCTCTCGACAGTCACGGCGGCATTTCTCGCCTCCCTGGTCGAGGTCGTCGAAGCCTTCACCATTGTGCTCGCGGTCGGGGTGACACGCAGCTGGCGTCCGGCCTTGACGGGTGCTGCGCTGGCTCTGGCAGTGCTGGCAGCCCTGGTGCTGGCGTTCGGGCCGCTGCTGGCGCTTGTCCCCATCAACACGCTGCAGTTCATCGTCGGGGTGCTGCTAATCCTGTTCGGCATGCGCTGGCTGCGAAAAGCCATCCTGCGCAGCGTCGGCGTCATCGCCCTGCATGACGAAGAGGCGGCCTTCGCCAAGGAAACCGCCGCGCTGCACCGGCAGGCTGACGATCGGCGCGCCGACTACCTCGCCGGGCTGGCCTCGTTCAAGGCGGTGCTGCTCGAGGGGGTGGAGGTGGTGTTCATCGTCATCGCTGTCGGCGCCGCGCATGGGCAGACATTTTACGCGAGCATGGGCGCGCTGGCCGCCTTCGTCCTGGTGATGCTTGTCGGTCTCGCTGTCCACCGGCCGCTGGCGCGCGTGCCGGAAAACGCCCTCAAATTCGTGGTCGGCCTGATGCTGACCAGCTTCGGCATCTTCTGGACCGGCGAGGGCATCGGCGCCGACTGGCCGGGCGCCGATCTTGCTCTGCTCGCCATCTTCGCCATCGTCGCACTGGCATCCTTCGCCATGGTGCGCTGGCTGCGCGGCACCAATCCCACAGCCGCCGGAGGGCTCGCCCGATGAACGTCCTTCGCCTTGTCGCCAGGGAATTCTTCGGCATGTTCGTCGATGACGGCAGTCTGGCGCTGCTGGCGCTGGTCCTTGTGGCCGCGGTTACCGCGGGGGTGAAGCTGCTCGCATTGCCGCCGCTGCTCGGCGGCGCCCTCCTGCTCGTCGGCTGCCTTGCCATCCTTTTGCAAAGCGTTCGCCGCGCCGCACGCCACGCTCACCGGTAGCGGACAGGCTTCAGCGGCGCCACGGGGATCATCATCGTCTTGCCCCGGCACCCTTGACGTCACGTCCAAAATGAAAAATATGGTACCGGTATCAAATGCGCGAAGCCCCCTGGCGGAACGCGCGTGGACAGACAAATAATATTATAATAGCATACCATTATAACTCGCAGAGGAGCCGCTGACTCTCCGGTTTGCAAGGGATGTCCGCGAGCGAGCTGTTTCAAATCGTCGGGTGGCCAGGCGCCCCGCACCGTCGATATCGACACGAGGCGCCAGAAAATGCATGGGAGGAAAACATGCGGACTTTCCTGAGGGACGCGATGCTAGCCGGCATCGTGCTGGCGCTGTCGGCGCTGCTGCCGTCGATCGCTTCGGCACAGTCGGTCGATGAGATCATTTCGCGCGGCAAGCTGGTCGTTGCCATCGACACAACCACGCCGCCCTACGGCTTTCTCGACGCCAATCTGAAACCGACCGGCTTCGACATCGAGGTCGCCAACAAGATGGGCGAGGCGCTGGGCGTGCCTGTGGAATTCGTCACCGTCACCTCGCCGGGCCGGATTCCGGCTTTGCTGACCAAGCAGGTCGATGCGGTGATCTCGATCTTCTCGATCACGCCGGCGCGCGCCATCCAGATCGACTATTCGATTCCCTATGCCGGCCAGTCGGCGGTGGTGATCGCGCCGAAGAGCACCTCGATCAAGGGCGTTGCCGACCTCGTCGGCAAGAAGGTTGGCCTGACGCGCGGCACCGGCGAGGACGGATTGCTGACCAAGGCCGCCGAAGCCAATCCGGGCATCGAGATCCTGCGCTTCGACGACTATTCCTCGCTGCTGCAGGCGATGGTGTCGGGCCAGATCGACGCCATGGGGGGCGGCGATTACGGCGAAATCTACCTGAAGAAGGCCGGGAACGGCGACGCCTTCGAGCAGAAATATGTGCTGAAGACCTTCTACTTCGGCATCGGCGTCGCCAAGGGCAACGACAATCTCCGGCAGTGGGTCAACACCTGGCTGTTCACCATGAAGGCGGACGGCACGCTGGATGCATTGTCGATGAAGTATCGCAACCAGCCACTGCCGGTGCTGCCGGTCTTCTGATCGCGTCATTCCACGGCGGGACCGCGCACGGCAGCAGCCCCGCTTTCTCGACCTCGTGACGGAATGCCCATGCAAACCGCCCTGCAATTCGGCCCGATCCTGGTGCATCTCGACCTGTTGCTGCGCGGCCTGGAGAAGTCCATCCAGCTGGCGGCGCTGTCGATCCTGTTCGGCACCGCCATCGGTGTCCTTGGCGCCGTCGGACGCAGCTTTGGGCCGCGCTTCCTGTCGTGGCCGATCGCTGCCTATGTCGAGATGATCCGCAACACGCCGCTCTTGATCCAGCTTTATTTCGTCTTCTTCTCGCTGCCGCTGTTCGGCTTCAAACTGTCGAGCAACACGGCGGCGGTCGTGGCGCTGTCGATCCATCTCGGCGCCTACGCCACCGAGATCCTGCGCGCCGGAATCGAGGCCATCCCCGAAGGGCAGATCGAAGCGGCCAAGTCGCTCGGCCTCAGCCGCTACCGCATCATCCGCCATGTCGTTCTGGTGCCGGCGGCGCGCGCCGTCTACCCATCGCTGTCGGCGCAGTTCATCCTGCAGATCATGGGCACCTCGATCGTCGGCGCCATCGCCGCGGAAGAACTGACGGCGGTGGCCAACAACCTCGTCATGCAGACCTTCCGCAGCTTCGAGGTCTATATCGTCATCGCCATCATCTATTTCGTGCTGGTGCAGGCGGCCAGCCTGTTCTTTGCCGGCATCGGCAAGCTCATGTTCCGCTGGAAGGTCTAGATCATGAGCCTGCGCGATTTTGGCCCCAACGAACTGATGTTCCTGCTTCTGGCAACGCGTTGGACAATCCTTCTGGCGCTGATCGCCTTTGCCGGCGGCGGCCTGGTCGGCCTCATGGTGGCGGCGATCCGGGTGGCGCCGGCGCGGCCGCTGCGCTGGCTGGCCGCGGGCTACATCCAGTTCTTCATGGGCACGCCGATCCTGATCCAGCTATTCATGGCCTATTACGGTTCTTCGTTCCTTGGCTACCGGCCGGACCCCTGGGTGGCGGCGGCCGTGACCTTCTCGCTCAATGGCGGCGCTTTTTTCGGCGAAATCTTTCGCGGCGCCATCGAGGCAATTCCAAAGGGACAATGGGAGGCGTCAACGGCGCTCGGCTTCCGCTTTGTCAGGACGCTGCGGCTGGTGATCATCCCGCAGGCGGTGCGGCTGATGCTGCCGCCGACCGTCGGCTTCATGGTGCAGATCGTCAAGACGACATCGATCGCCTCGCTGATAGGCCTGACCGAGCTTGCGCGGGCCGCCACGCAGGTCAACACTGTGACCTTCCAGCCGGTGATGGTGTTCGGTACGGTGTCGCTGATCTACTTCGCGCTGTGCTGGCCGCTGTCGCTCTACGCAGGCTACCTCGAGCGTCGTTTCGCTACCGGAATGACTCGCAGGACCGAGACGCCGCTGGTCATGTCGGCAGTCTGAGCGAAGCCGTCAGCCCTTGAACGCCGGCAAGGTCAGGCCCTTGACGCCGACGTCGAGCGCGAACAGACCGCCCGGATTCTTCTGGCGCACGAAATGGCTGGCCGGGCGCTTGAGGACGGCAGAGGTGACGTAGAGGATGTCGAGGTCCTTGCCGCCGAACTCGCAACAGGTCGGCAGGTCGGTCGGCAGAACCACTGTTTCCATCAGCTCGCCATCGGGATCGTAGCGGCAGACCTTGCTTGTCACAGGGATGGTCACCCAGTAGCAGCCCTCGGCATCGACCGTGGCGCCGTCGGCGACGCCGCCTGTTGCCGTCATGTCGATGAAGGTGCGGCGGTTCTCGATGTCGCCGGTGGCGGGGTCGAAATCATAGGCCCAGACCGCGCCGGCATGGCTGTCGGAGAAGTACATGGTCTTCGAGTCCGGGCTCCAGGCCAGCCCGTTCGAGCAGCCGACGCCGTCGATCATCTTGTGCACGGAGAGATCGGGATCGAGCCGGTAGAGCGCGCCGATGAATTCGATCGGCTGTCCCGCCACCTCGAACATCGAGCCCGACCAGAAGCGGCCCTGGCGGTCCGGCTTGCCGTCGTTGAAGCGGGTCTTCGGCATATGTGCTTCCGGATCGACGATCGCCTCGAACTGGCCGGTTGCCGGATCGAAGAAATGAAAGCCATTGGTCATGGTCAGCACCAGGCCGCCCTTCTCGCGCAGGCCAAGGCAGCCGAGATATTCCGGTGTTTCGAAGACCTCGTCCTTGCCGGTCGCGGGGTCGTAGCGATGGATCAGCTTCTTCCAGATGTCGATCCACCAGAGCACGCCGGCCCTGGGGTCCCAGAGCGTGCCTTCACCAAGCTCGGCCCTGGCATCGACGACACAAGTGATCTCGACCATTCTTCCCTCCGTTCAGCCCCTGCGCAGCCTGCCGCCGAGGCCGGCAAAGGCCTCGCTGCCGATCGAGACGGTGAGCAGGATCACCGCGCCATAGACGACAAGCAGGGCGCCGCTCGACAGGTTGAGCGCCGGCAAAAGACCAGTGAGGATGGTCAGCACCATGGCGCCGGCGACGGTGCCGAGATAGTGGCCGCTGCCGCCGAGGATCGAGGCGCCGCCAATGGCGACCGCGGCGATCGAGGTGAACAGATAGGCATCACCCATGCCGAGATAGGCCTGGCCGGAATAGCCGGTCAAAAGCATGCCGGCGAAGGCGGTGGTAAGGCCCGAAATCACATAGGTCAGGATGGTGGTGCGTGCCGTCGGCACGCCTGAGAATTCGGCCACGGTGGCGCTGGTGCCGAGCGCATAGAGGTGACGGCCAAAGGCCGCCTTGGAGAGCAGCACGGTCGCCACCAGCGTCAGGGCGAGCCAGATCAGCGCGATGACCGGAAAGCCGGCTATGCGGCCGACCGACAGGAACTGGATCAGCGCCGGCGCCGAGGGGGTCGGCGAGCCGCCGGTCAGCACCAGGATCAGGCCTTGCAGGATGACGTTGGTGGCCAGCGTCATGATGATCGGCGGTACGCCGAACCGGGCGACGCCGACACCATTGATCAGCCCGATGAAGGCGCCGCCGGCGAGCAGCAGCGGCATCACCCAGACCAGCGGCAGATCCTGCCCGCCGCACAGCAGCGCCATGATGATCGCCGCCGAATTCAGCACCCATGGCACCGAGAGATCGATGCCGCCGCCGATGATGACGAAGGTCTGGCCGAGCGCGACGATGCCGACAAAGGCCGCCAGCACGACGGTGGAGCGCATGTTGGAGACGGAGAGGAAGCCGGGCGAGAACAGCGCCGTGACCAGGAGCAGCACGACCATGCCGGCATAGGCGAGCACAATAAGCCGGTTGCGGGCGAGGAAGGCACTCATTGGACGCGGCCCCTTGCGGTTTTCTCGGCGACGGAACTGGCCAGCACCGAGAGCAGCAGGATGACACCGGACGCGACCGGCTGCCAGTAGCTCGATACATGCAGCACGAAGACGAGGTTGCCGATGAGGGTGAGCACGAAGGCGCCGATCAGCGTGCCGGCTAGATGGCCCCGGCCGCCGAACAGGCTGACGCCGCCAATGACCGCCGCCGCCACCGAAGGCAGGATGTAGTCCTTGCCGATGGTCGGCGAACCGGCACCGGTCTGTGTCACCAGGAACAGCGCCGCGCCCGCCGCGAACAGACCGGACAGGCCGTAGGTGACGAGATTGACGCGGGTGATGGAGACGCCCGACAGGAAGGCCGATTTTTCGTTTGATCCGGTTGCCTGGATCGAAATGCCCACCCGGGTGGCGCGGAACCACCACCAGAACAGCAGCAGGACCAGCAACATCCAGGCCGGACTGGTGAGGCCGAAGAGCTGCGTGGAGGCAAAGCCGACCCACCATGTGGGAATGCTGCCGCCGTCGGTCGGCAGGATGATCATGGCGACGCCGTTGAGGATCGACCATGTCGCGAGCGTCACCAGGAAGGGCTGCAGCTTGAGCAGTGAGATCAGCAGGCCGTTGATCGCGCCGATGACAAAACCGAGCGCAAGGATGGCCAACGCCCAGAACCCGGTGGTTGACGGATCATCGGCGAACCGTGTCGCGGCGATCACCGTGCCAAGGCTGATCATGCCGCCGATCGACAGGTCGATGCCGCCGCGCAGCAGCACCATCGTCTGGCCCGTCGCCGCCAGCATCAGCGTCATCGCCGCGGCGGTGTCGAGATTGAGTTCATCCAGCGTGAAGACGCCGGATTGCAGGCTGCCGTAGATGCCGACAATCAATGCCAGCATCAGGCAGGCGACCAGGAACGGCGCGCGGTCGAGCAAGCGGCCGCGCCAATCGATGGCCGGCGTGGTTGATTTCATGTCGGCCGACCTTTGCATCATCCCGCCAGTCTGCTCCGCGCTCGCCATGACCATGCCTCAAGCCGCCTCGCGTTCAAGCATGGCGGCGCGCAAGATGCCGGCCTCGGAGATGCGATCGCCCTCCAGCGTCGCGGCGATACGGCCGTCGCGCATGACCAGCACGCGGTCGGCGACATGGACGAGTTCCGGCATGTCGCTGGAATGGAACAGGATCGCGTAACCCTTGGCGGCGAGGTCGCGCATCAGCTGGAAGATCTCGCCCTTGGTGCCGACATCGACGCCCCGCGTCGGGTCGTAGAGCAAGAGCACGCGCGCTTGCGTCAACAGCATCTTGCCGAAGATCACCTTTTGCTGGTTGCCGCCCGACAAGGTACCGGCGAGCTGCTCAGGCGTGCCGGCCTTGATGCGCAGGAAATCGACCATCTCCTTGACCAGAGCCGCTTCCTTTTGCCGGCTGAGCAAGCCGTTTTCGGTGAAGCGCTTGATCACCGACAGCGTCAGGTTCTCGCGCACGCTCTTGGTAAGGAGCAGGCCTTGCCCGCGCCGGTCCTCCGGCACCAGGGCGATGCCATCCCTGCCGGTCAAAGCCTGGCGTGGATTGCTGATCGCGACCGGCTTGCCCCACAGCTCGACGGCACCGCTCGCCCTGCTGGCGCCGAACAGTGCCTGGAACAGCTCGCGCTGGCCATGGCCCTGCAAGCCGCCGACGCCGAGCACCTCGCCCTCCCGCAAGGCAAAGTCGACACCGGAGAGCCGGCTGCCGCTCGACAGGCCCTCGACCCTTAGCGCGACGCGATCCGTGGCCGTGGCCACCCGCTCGGGATAGAGCCGGTCGAGATGCCGGCCGATCATCTGGGTGACGATCTCGTTGTCGGACACGGCGTTGGCCTCGTGCGCGGCGACGGTGCTGCCATTGCGGAAGATGGTCAGCCGGTCGGCGATGGCGCGCACCTCGGCCATGCGGTGCGAGATGAAGATGACCAGCCTGCCTTCCGCCACCAGTTGCCGGGTTAGCTTCAGCAGCCATTCGGCTTCACGCGCGGGCAAAGCCGAGGTCGCCTCGTCGAGGATGAGGATGCGCGGGTCCTTGGCCAACCCCTTGGCGATCTCCACGATCTGCCGTTCGGCCAGCGTCAGCCGCCGCAATTCCTGGTCGGGACGCAACGCCGGAAAATCATACCTTTCGAGCAAGGCAAGCGTCCTGCGGCGCATCTCGGCGCGGTTGACGGTGCGCAGCAACGTCCTTGGCTCGTGGCGGAACCAGATATTCTGTTCCACGCTGAGGTCGGGGATCAGCGACAGTTCCTGAAAGACGGCGGCAATGCCGCGCGCCTGGGCCACGTCCGGATTGGCGGGGCGATAGTCCTGGCCGTCGACCAGGATCGAGCCGCCATCGTGCCGCACCGCGCCCGACAGGATCTGGATGAAGGTGCTCTTGCCGGCGCCATTCTCGCCGAGCAGCGCATGCACCTCGCCGGCGCGGGCGCTGAATGTCGCATCGCTCAGCGCAACGATGCCGCCATAGCGTTTGGACAGGCCTTTGACGGTGACGAGGTCCATGGATGCGCCTTCGAAAAGCTCTCCCGACATCTTGCGATGCCGGGAGACAGGGTCGTGGTCCCGTGATGTTACTTCGAGCCGGCGGCTTCCGCAGCGGTGATCTCGACCCAGTCGGGCGTGATCGGCAGCGTCAGGCCGGGCGCCTGGTCGGGGAAGGCATTTTCGCCGACCGCGATCTTGATCATCTTGGTGCCCGGATAGAGCTTGGACTCGAAGGGATCGGTGGTGACGAAATCACCCTTGACCGAGACGGAGCGCTCGGCCGGCTTCTTGCCGGTGTCGAGGATGTCGACCGCCAGCTTGATCGCTTCCGACGAAAGGTAGGCCGGATTGGAGCCAAGGATGCACTTGGCCCCTTGTGTCTGCGCGCAGGTGACGGCGGCGACATTGTAGGAGAAGCCGACGACCGGGACGATCGGCCGGCCGGCATCCTTCAGCGCCTGGATGGCGCCCGAGCCGTAGCCTTGCGTCATGATGCCGTCGATCTTCGGATTGGCGGCAAGCAGCGCCGCCACGCCGGATTGTTCCGGCCCAAGTGCGTAGTTGCCGTTGTAGTAGCCGACGACCTTGATGTCGGAATATTTGGCCAGCACCTTCTCATAGCCTTGCTGCAACTGGGCCGAGATCGGCGCGCCTGCCAGGCCGCGGTCGAGGATGATGTTGCCCTTGCCGCCAAGCTGGGTGGCCATCCACTCGGCCATCACGGAGGGGATGCGATCCCAGTCGGAAGCGACGGCAAAGGCGCAGGGTTCGGTCACCACCTGGTCGAAAGAGATGACGACGATGCCGGCGTCGCAGGCCTTCTTGATGGTCGGGTTGAGCGCCGAATCCGAACCGGCGTCGACGAGGATGGCGTCCGGCTTCTGACGGATGATGTTGTTCAGCGAATTGATCTGCGCCTGGACGGTGTTCTCGACATTCTCGATCTTGAGGTCGACGCGGCCTTTCAGCGGGCCCTTGTTCACCGACACCGTGGCGACGCGTTCCATCTGCTGGCGCCAGTCATTGCCGACGAAATTGTTCGAGAGATAGATGGTGTAGGGCTTCTTGTCCTCGGCGTGACCGGCCTGCATGCCGATCGCCGTCATGGCGACGGCAAGTGCCGCAAGGCCGATGTTACGGCTCAATGTTATCATGATTTTCTCCTCCCGTTTTTCGTTTCGAAACAGCACCGCCGAACAGTGGCGCCTTGCATCCGTAAAGTCAGGTTCCCGAGGCCTCCTTGGGCGTGATTTCAACCCAGCTCGGCGACACCGGCAAAGACAGACCCGGCGCCAGATCGGGAAATACGGTCTTGCCCAATTCGATCTTCACCGCCGACGAATTCGCGGCGTATTTGGCGTCGACCATATCCGTGGTGAGACCCGGCGAGTTGAACAGCACGGTGGTGTCGGCAGGCTTCTTGCCGGTGTCGAGTATGTCGACCGCGAGCTTGATGGCCTCGGCCGACAGCGACGGCGGATTGGCGCCGAGCCAGCATTTTGCGCCCTTGGTCTGAGCGCAGGTGACCCCAGTGCCGTTGAAGGCCGCGGCGACGATCGGCACCAGCGGCCGGTCGGCATTCTGCAGCGCCTTGATGGCGCCGGTGCCGTAGCCCTGCGAGAAGATGCCATCGACTTCCGGATGCGCGGCAAGCAGGCTGGCAACCCCTTCCTGCTCGGGGCCGGCGGCGTAATTGCCGTTGAAATAGCCGACGATCTCGATGCCGGGATATTTCTTCAGCACGGCTCCGAAATTCTTCTCGAACTGTTCCGAGATCGGCGCGCCGGCAAGGCCGCGGTCCATCAGCACCTTGCCCTTGCCGCCGAGGATGGAGGCCATCCATTCGGCCTGGTTGTTGGCCATGATGTCGAAATCGGAATGCATCTTGTAAGCGCATTCGGCCGACACCGTCTGGTCGAAGCTGACGACAATGATGCCGGCGTCGCAGGCTTTCTTGATGGTCGGGTTGAGCGCCTCGGCCGACGACGCATCGATCAGGATGGCGGCGGGCTTCTGGCGGATGATGTTGTTCAGCGAATTGATCTGCGCCTGGACGGTGTTCTCGGCGTTCTCGATCTTGAGGTCGACACGGCCTTTCAGAGGCTCCTTGGTAGTCGCGACACTGGCGACGCGCTCCATCTGCTGGCGCCAATCATTGCCGACGAAATTGTTCGAGAGATAGATGACGTAGGGCTTCTTGTCTCCGCTATGGCCAGGCGTGGCGGACATAGACACCGCGAACCCGGCAAACGCCACGAAGCAGGCGCTCAAGCTCCTCAATTTCATGGTCTCCTCCCTGTGTTCCCTACCCAGCCGGTGATGGACTGCGCCATCTTCATCGGCTGAGGAAGCATTATATGATACCGGTACCAATTGCGGATGTCAATTTGACCGGGACTTTCCCAAGGCTGTGCCTGCAGGCAAAATTCGCCGGATTTCCTCCCTGCGACGTCTCCCGAAGCCGGCATCTCAGCCTAGCTATCATGCTATTATAATTTTATGGCCCTGTCTATGCGGACCGCATCAGAAAATGCCGCGTCGGGCGGGCTTCAGGACAGGTCGTTCGGCGCATCGTAGGTGATGCTGAAAATGTCGGCGGGGTGACGCGCGACGGAGAATTCGATGCTGCGCTGGTCCGCCGACTGGTAGAGCATCTCCACCGTCAGCACTGCGCCCCCCAGCGCAATGCCGAGGTCGGCGGCCACAGCCTCGTCGGCGATTTCAGCGCGCACCGTCACATGCGCCACATCGAGCCGCAGGCCGAGATGTTTTTGCACCGAACGGAAGATCAGCACGTCGGAAAAGTCCTCCCGCTTCAACCGGGCGCCGACATCGGGCGGAAAATAGGTGGTGATCTGCGCCTTCCTCTGTTCGCCGATCGACAGCACGCTGCGCAAGCAGTAGCCAGCCTCGTCCTTGCCCATGCCGAAATGGCGCTGAAGCACGGGGGAAACCTCCTTGCGATAGGATTTGACCGTCAGTTCGGCATCCTTTGTGAAGGCCGCCATGTCGGCGAAGTTCTTGAATTTCCAGCTGAGGTTTACCGACGGATTGCGCGCCGTGACCACCGCCGGTTTCGCCGAGCGCTTCCTGATCAGGCCGTCGGCCTCGAGATCGCGCAGCGCCTGGCGCACGGTGATCAGGCTAACGCCGAAATGCTCGGCGATGGTCGCTTCCTTGGGCAGCTCGCCGCCGACCGGGAAGGTGCCGTTGCCGATCGGCTCGCGCAGGATGTCGGCGAGCTGCCGGTAAAGCGGCCCATTGGCGCGGCCGAGCGTGCGCTTGGGAAGACTTTCGATGGTGGGAACGGAATGGTCCATGTGCCTCGTCGCGCCTGTGTCGAAGCTTTTATAATAGCTTCCTTCGCTCGAGGCTAGGCAACGTCGGCAATGATCAACCCTCTCAGACGAAGAGCCGAAGCGGGTGTTCGATGGCCGATTTCAGGGTAGCGAGCCAAGCGGCGGCGTTTGACTCATCGACGCTCGAGGCATCCGTTATCAGCAGGCACTCGGCTTGATTGCCCGCCGTGTCGAGCGAAACGGCCAGGCGCATGGCACGGTCGGGCAGAAGTGGCATCATAATCGGCCGAATGCTGCTTGCGGGGAGAAGCCGCAGAGATAGAACCGCGAACTTTCCCGCGTCGTCACGGTCGCCACGCAGGGATGCAAGCCGCGCTGCGCGCATCGATGTCAGGGATATCTCCGGAACTGTCGCGAACACTGCTTGCCGGCCGGGCAGCTCCAATGCCACGCAAGCATCGGCGCCCCGATCGATATCTGGGGATTCATCGAATGCTCGACCTGCCGCACGCAAGAGCACATCGTCGATGTCGAACATCCTCCCCGTACTTTCCAGCGCGGCCAGAAGGTCTTTCAGAGCGCCCAGTGCTATCGATGTGGCAAAGGCGGCGATGCTGGATACGGCGACGGAAGGGGAGGCTGGAGCGGCCTCGACAGCTGGCTGACCGACAGGCCGCGGGGGCGCGGCGAAGCTCAACACATCGGCGGCCAGGATGCGCCCACCCGGACCGCTGCCCCGAAGCGTCTCGAGCGGCAGCGCACGCTCGCGCGCCAGGCGGCGGGCGTATGGGGAAACCGCAAGACGCCTCGCCTGCACCGCCGCTGCATTCATTTCAGATACTCGGAGTTGACGCAGTTGGTGAGCCGGCCCTCGGCAAGATAGGCGTGCACGACTTCGATCGATTTCAGCCTGAGGTCGCGCATCGATGCCGGGCTGTAGAAGGCGGCATGCGGGGTGACGATCAGGCGATTGGCGATCCACGGCTCGCGATTGCGCCACGCCGCCAGCAGCGGATGGTCGAGATCGCCCGGTTCGTTCGGCAGCACGTCAAGCCCGGCACCGCTGACCGTGCCGTTGCGCATCGCCGTCTCCAGCGCGTCGAGATCGACGATCGGGCCGCGCGCGGTGTTGATCAGCACGAGGCCTGGCCTGGCGGCGGCGAAGGTCGCCGCGCCGAGCAGCTTGCGGGTTTCTTCGCTGAGCGGTGCGTGGACACTCACCACATCGGCTCGCCCCATCAACTCCGCCAGCGAATGGACGCGTTCGTAGCCGGTCGAGAGATCAACGCCGGACAGGAGGTGCGGATCATAGAATACCACCTTCATGTCGAAAGCGGCGGCACGGCGCGCGGTGGCGAGCCCGATACGACCGAGCCCGACAATGCCGAAGGTGGCGCCCTTGTGCCTTCTCACCAGCGGCGCCTTGGAAAAATGCCAGCCTTCGGCTCCATGCCCGGAAAGCTCCGCGCCATAGGTTGACGTGCCGCGCGTCAGCGCCAGCATCAGGCCGATAGCGTGGTCGGCGACCTCGGTCGTGCCATAATCCGGCACATTGCAGGCCGGGATCCTGCGCGCGCCCCAGCCTGATGTGTCGATGTTGTCGAAGCCGACGCCTGAGCGCACCGCTATGCGTGCCTTGGGAAAGGCCGACGGGGCGGCGGCGACATTATGGGTCGGCGAATAGTTGATGACGGCGTCGGACGTCTCGCAGGCTGCCGGATCGAGCGTGGCGGCCTTGTCATTGGTCGAGCGGGCGAGGATGAACTCGATGTCGGGATAATGTTCGCGCTCGAGTTCGGCCTCGTCGGCGGCTTGCCAGTTGACGCACAGGATCTTCATGCCAGTCCTTCGGATCGCTTGTTGGGATGCTTTATTTCTTGATGCCGCCGATGCGGCCGCCCATCGGCACCACCGCGCCGACCGGCTGATCGATCGAAGCGAGCGTCCCGCTGACGGGAGCCTCGATCTCGACCACGGCCTTGTCGGTCTCGATCTCGGCGATCAGCTCGCCCTCCTTGACCGGATCGCCGACCGCCTTCAGCCATTTGATGACCGTGCCTTCGCTGACGGTGAGATCGCCGAACGGCATGGTCACCGGCTCGTCGTCGCTGGCGGCGACGGGCGTTTGCGCCGATGGCGCTGTCTTGACGGGGACAGGGGCTGGTTTAGCCGGCGCAGCACTCTTCAGGCCGACCGTATACCAGTGATCCGGCACCGGCGGCTTACCCGATATGACGTCGCGTACGCCTTGGGCAATGCGCGCCGTGTCGACCAGCATGGCGCGCTCCAGCACCGGTGCGAAGGGATGCGAGGTCGGCGCGGTGTGCAGCCTTCCCGGCGGCGCGTCGAGTTCGTCGAAGGCGAGTTCGTTGATCGCCTGTGCGATCTCGCCGCCCAGCCCGCACATCGCCCAGGCCTCGTCGACGATGAGCAGGCGATGGGTCTTGCGCACGCTGGCGACGATGCTGTCGATGTCGAGCGGCATGATGGTGCGCGGGTCGATCACCTCCGCCTCGATGCCGTCGCCGGCCAACAGGTCCGCGGCCTCCAGCACACGCTGCACCATCTGGCCGGCGGCGACGATGCTGATATCGGTGCCGGTCCGGGCGATGCGCGCCACACCGAAGGGCACAAAATGCTCGCCGACCGGCACCTCGTCTTTCGAGGCAAACAGCGCCTTGGGCTCCAGCATGATGACGGGATCGCCGGCCCGCAGCGCGGTCTTCATCAACCCCTTGGCATCCGCCGGGGTCGAAGGCACGCAGACGATGAGGCCGGGCATATGGGCGAAGATCGGATGGTAGATGCCGCTGTGATGCGGCCCGGAGCTGCGCAGCGCGCCGGCACCGACGCGCACCACCATAGGCGCGCTCATCAGGCCGCTGGTCATGTAGCGCAGCTTGGCGGCCTGCAGGAAGATCTGGCCTGCGGTCTCGAAAGCGAAGTCGGCGAACATCAGGTCCGAGACGGTGCGCGCGCCGGTGGCCGAAGCGCCGACGGCGGCGGCGGTAAAGCCTTGTTCGGAGATCGGCGTATCGACCATCCGCTCGGCGCCGAACTCCTGCCACAGGTTCTTGGTGTGCGCGAAACTGCCGCCGCGCTCGCCGGTGCCCTCGCCGAAATAAAGGATCGCCGGATTGGCGCGCATCTCCTCGGCGAGGCCGTCGCGAACGGCTTCGAGCCAGCCTTGCATGCGCGTCTCGCCGACCGCGCGCGGCTGCAGGGCGGCGGGCGGATTGATCGGGTCGGCGAAAACATGCAGGCGCACGGTGGCCGGATCAGGCTCGGGCGAGTTGCGGGCGAAGGTCAGCGCCTGCTCGACCACGGTCTCGATCCGCGCCTCGATTGCCGCAAGCGCCTCGGCGTCGGCGATGCCGTAGTCCTCGATCAGTTTCCTGCGGAACATGTCGATCGGATCGCGCTTGATCCAGGCGTCGAGTTCCTCCTGCGTCCGGTAGGTGCCGATGACCGGGTCGCCTTCGTGGTGCCCGACCGTGCGATAGGTCTTGGCCTCGATCAGCGTCGGGCCCTTGCCGGCGCGGGCGCGTTCGGTGGCTTCCTTCATCGCCAGCCAGACAGCGAAGACGTCGTTGCCGTCGACGGCGACGCCGGGCATGCCGTAGGACGCCGCCTTGCTGGCGATCTCGGGATTGAGCGTGACGGATTTGAGCGGCGTGGCGGTGGCGTAGAGATTGTTCTCGCAGATGAAGACGGCGGGCGCCCGCTGCACGGCGGCGAAGTTGAGCGCCTCGTGGAAGCCGCCATGATTGGCGGCGCCATCGCCGAAGAAGGCGACGCCGATATCGTCGCGGCCTTGCTGGCGCGCGCTCATGCCGATGCCGACGGCATGGCCGATGCCGGCGGCGACGATGCCATTGGTGCCGAACAGGCCGACCGAGCGGTCATAGAGATGCATGGTGCCGCCGCGCCCGCCGCAGATACCATCGGCCTTGCCGAACAGCTCGGCCATCACCCGGCCGGGATCGGCGCCCTTGGCCAGCGCATGGCCGTGCCCGCGATGGGTCGAGGTCACCCAGTCGGTGGGCCTGAGATGCGCGCAGACACCGACGCCGGTCGCCTCCTCGCCGATATAGAGGTGCAGGAAACCGGGCGTTTCGCCCTTGCGGCAGGCGATCTGGGCGATGCTTTCGAAGCGGCGCAGCAGCACCATGCGTTCGAACAGGTCGAGCAGGATTTTCCGGTCGGGCAGATTTGACGCACTCCTGGAATCCTCGCGTGCACGCGCCGCAGACATTGCCACCAAAGCCTCCCTGAATGCGTCTGGCGCCGGGCGGCAGAGCGCCGGCGGCGGGCTTGTTGGTCGCCCGCTTCGACGCATCATAGATTATAATAGCATAATGTCTACTGGCTCTGACCGAGCTGTGCGAGAGGCTAGAGTCTGGTGATCCGCACGGCTGCGTCAGGCCGCTGGAACAGCTCCGGCCGCAGGCTGAGGCCAAGGCCCGGCCCTTCGAGCGGCGCGACATGACCGTCCTGGACCGGCGGGATGTCGGCGACGATCTCGGTGTACCAGCCGGTGAAATAGGCGCGTACTGCTTCCTGGTAGTTGACGTTCGGCAAGGTCGCCGACAAGGCACAGCTCGCCGCATAGACGATCGGTCCGGTGCAGTCGTGCAAGGTGACAGGCAGTTCGCTGGCTTCCGCCATGTTGGCGATCTTGCGCGCTTCGGAGAGGCCGCCGCACCAGGCGAGGTCGATCATGATCACGCTAGCCGCGCGCTTGTCGATCAACTGCTTGAACATCTGCCGCGAGGCGAGCCTTTCGCTGGCGGCGATCGGGATGGAGGTGTGGCGGGCGAGCTCGGCCATGGCGTCGAGTTCGTTGTAGCGGATCGGCTCTTCCAGCCAGGCGACGTCATAGGGTTTCAGCGCCTCGGCGATGCGCAGCACCGGCGGCAAGGTCCAAAGCCCATGCAGTTCGACCATGATCTCCATGTCGCGGCCGACGGCGTCGCGGATCTTGTGGAAGGGCTCCAGCGCCTTGTCGAGATCGACAAGCGAGATGCGGGTGCCGTTCGAGGCCTCGGCGGCGATGTCGAACGGCCAGACTTTCATGGCGCCAATGCCTTCCGACTTCAGGCTTTTAGCGAGATCGCCGGCATTGTAGCGCCAGGCGAGCAGGTCTTCATACGGACCTTCATTCGAATCGCCTGATTTGAGCGACCAGTCCTCGCCGCGTTCGAAAAGGGCATTCTTCTTCGTGGCGCGCACATGCTTGTAGCCGGCGCAAGTGTTGTAGATCGGCACGGTCTTGTGGGTGCGCCCGCCAAGCAGCCGCCAGACCGGCTCGCCGAGCGCCCGGCCATAAATATCCCACAGCGCGATGTTGACGGCGGAATTGCCGCGCACCTCGGCGCCGGAATCGCGCGCGCCGACATAGACGCTGCCCAGCGTGCGGTCGTGCAACTCGATGTCGCGCGGGTCCTTGCCCAAGAGATAGGACGCGACATTGTCGTGGATGTAGGCGGCGACCGGCCCCGGCGCCCAGAAGGTCTCGCCGGTTCCGACAAGGCCGGCGTCGGTGTGGACGCGCAACCAGAACAGGAACGGGAATTCGGCCAGCTGCAGCGTTTCGAGCGCGACGACTCTCATCTTTTCCTCCCAACTCCCGCCGATACTACAGTCCAATGACAATAGCACATAGCCGTTGACAGCCATTTATGGTACCGGTATCAATTTCGTCAAGATCGCCTCCGGGAGAGTGCTCGCTTGCCTGCCGAAAATCGAAACAAGATGCCGCTCAGGGCGCTGGTCACAGGTGCCGCCGGCGGGCTCGGCCGCGAGGTGGCGGTTCAGCTGGCGCGTCGCGGCTGTTTCGTCGCGGTCACCGATATCAACGGCGATGGGCTCGCCGAGACCGCCAGGCAGATCGGCGAAACCGGCACGGAAGCCGAAAGCATCGTCAGCGATTTCGCCGGGGAAGGCGCGCCGGAAGCGGCCGTCGAAAAAGTCGTCGCGCGCTGGGGCGGCATCGACATCCTGGTGAACAATGCCGGCTATGGCGTGATCGAGCCCTTCCTCGACGCCACCTTCAAGGCCTGGACGCGTACGCTGGCGCTCAATGTCACAGCCCTCGCCATGGCCTGCAAGGCGGCGGGCCGGGTGATGCGTGAGCAGCGCTCCGGGCGCATCATCAACATCACCTCGCCGGGCTCGCGCATGGCGCTGCCCGACTACACCGCCTACACGGCGAGCAAGGCCGGCGTCGATTCCATCACCCGCGCCGCGGCAGTGGCGCTCGCGCCCTATGGCGTGCTGGTCAACAGCCTGGCGCCGGGCATGATGGACACCGAAATGCAGCGCTCGACCGAAATCGACCTTGCCCGTGCCAATGGCCGCGACGATTTGCAGGCCTTTCTCGACGAGCGCACCCGCCGCATCCCGCTCGGCCGCCGTGCCGAGATTGCGGAAGTGGCCGAGGCCGTCGTCTGGCTCTGCCTCGACGCGCCTGATTACATGACCGCCGAGCGGCTCAACATGTCGGGCGGGCTCGACAAGGACTGATCCAGATGCTGCGAAACGCTCCTCCCGGCTACGCCGACATCGGCGCGCTCGAACGCAAGGCGATGCTGCTGCGCCGTCATATGCTGACGATGGCGCGCGGCCAGGGCCAGGGCTATATCGGCCAGGGCCTCGGCATCGCCGATGTGCTGGCGGCGCTCTATTTCCACGAGCTGCGCTACGATCCCGGCAATCTCGGTTGGCCCGACCGCGACCGCTTCCTGCTGTCGACCGGGCACTATTCCATCGCGCTGTGGGCGGCTTTTGCCGAGGCCGGCATCTTTCCGGTCGAGGAACTCGCCACCTATGGCGCCGACAACAGCCGGCTGGAGATGTCAACGCTCGACACCACGCCCGGCGTCGAGATGATCGGCGGCTCGCTCGGTCATGGTCTGGGACAGGGCGTCGGCCAGGCGCTGGGCCTGCGTGTCGATCGCTCCGATGCGCGCGTCTTCGTCGAACTGTCGGATGGCGAAATGCAGGAAGGCTCGACCTGGGAAGCAGCCATGTCGGCCAGCCACTTCAAGCTCGACGGGCTGGTGGCGCTGATCGACTGCAACGGCATCCAGGCCGATGGGCCGGTGGTGCTCGACATGGAGCCGGTGGCCGACAAATGGCGCGCCTTCGGCTGGCAGACGTCAGAGATCGACGGCAATGACATGACCGCGGTGGTTGGCGCGCTGGCGGATGCGCGTAACCGCAACGGCAAGCCGAAGGCGATCGTGCTGCGCACGCTGCCCGGCAAGGGCGTGCCGCGCATCGAGACCTCCGAGAAGTCGCACTTCTTCCGCATCGACGTGGCGCAATGGGATGGCATCATCGCCGAGTTCGAGAAAACCGTGGGAGCGAGCCAATGAGCGGCGCGGCGATGGAGGCCGGCCGCACGCTGGCCATGGGCCAGGACGAGGCCGTCGGCGGCGGACGGCGGAGTGTGGAGGCACCCTTCGGCCGAGCATTGGCAAGGCTCGGCGTGAGCCGCCCCGACATTGTCGGACTGACCGCCGATCTCGGCAAATACACCGACATCCTGCCGTTCCGAGACGCTTTCCCGGAGCGCTTCTTCAATGTCGGCATGGCCGAGCAGAATCTGGTCGCCGTCGCCGCCGGGCTGGCGCGCACCGGCAAGGTGCCGTTCGCCACCACTTACGGCGTGTTCGCGACGCGGCGCGCCTATGATTTCGTCGCCATCGCGCTCGCCCACTCCAATCTCGACGTCAAGATCGTCGCGGGCCTCCCCGGTCTGACGACCGGCTATGGCGGCACCCATCAGGCGATCGAGGACCTTGCGCTGATGCGCATGATCCCCGGCCTCACTATCATCGACCCCTGCGACGCGACCGAGATCGAAGCCGCGACCGAAGCGATCGCCCAACATCGAGGACCGGTCTACATGCGGCTGCTGCGCGGCAGCGTGCCGGTTGTGTTCGAGCCCGGTTACGTCTTCGAGATCGGCAAGGCGCGCCGCCTGCGCCAGGGTAGCGATGTCGGCATCATCTCGACCGGCCTGATGACCGAAAGGACATTGGATGCAGCCGATGCTTTGCAAAAACGGGGCGTTGCTGCCGGCGTGCTGCATGTGCCGACCATAAAGCCGTTCGACAGCGAGGCGGTGGCCGAATTCGCCGCGTCGGTTGACCGTATCGTGACAGTGGAAAACCACGTCGTGGTCGGTGGCCTGGCGAGCCTTGTGGTCGAGACCTTGTTCGATGCCGGCATTGCGAAGACAGTGACGCGCGTCGGCCTGCCGGACCGCTATATCGAATGCGGCGCGGTGCCGACCTTGCAAGCGAAATACGGACTGACGACCGAGGCCGTCATCGCGACCATTGCCGCATTGAGCTAGGGTTCTCCCATGAAGATTACAGAGATCGAGACCTTTGCCGTCGGCGCCGGCTGGAAGAACTGGCTGTTTGTCAAAGTACATACCGACAAGGGCATCCACGGGATCGGCGAAGGCACGCTGAACGGTTTCATCAAGACTACCGAAGCCGGCGTGCACGAGTTGAAACACCTCGCCATCGGCCAGGACCCGCGCCGCATCAACGCGCTGGCCAAACGCATGCTGGACAGCGTCTCGCTCGACGGCGGCCACATCCACCGCACGGTGATCGCGGCCATCGAAGTCGCATGCTGGGACATACTGGGCAAGAGCCTCGGCGTGCCGATCCACCAATTGCTCGGCGGCCAGGTGCGCGACAGCGTGCTCGGCTATGCCAATGGCTGGTACCGCACCGAGCGCTCGCCCGAGGCCTTTCTCGATGCGGCGAAAGCGGTGCTGGCCAAAGGCTTCAAGGCATTCAAACTCGACCCGTTCGGCACCGCCCAAGGCTTCATTTCGCGCGAGGAGCTGGAGCTTTCCTACGCCATCTGCCGGACCTTACGTGACAGGCTGCCAAAGGACACGCTGATCCTGATTGACGTGCATGCGCGCTTCACCGAGATCGCCGCACTGCAGGCGGCGCAAAAATTCGCCGATCTCGACATCTGCTGGTGGGAAGAGCCGACCTCGCGCGACCGCCAGGAGACCGTGCATGAAGTGGCGCACCGCTCGCCGATCCCGGTGGCGACGGGCGAGATGTACGACACGGTCGGTCAGTTCTACACGCTGGCGGCCGGCGGCGGCGTCAACATCTTCCAGCCCGAGCCGATGTCGCTCGGCGGCATCGGGCCGTCGATGCAGGTGGCCAATCTGGCGCTTGCTCATGGCAGCCATATCGCGCCGCACCAGAGCGGCGGACCGGTGGCGACGGCGGTTTGCCTGCAACTGGCGGCGGCGGTGCCGAACTTCCTCATTCAGGAACATTTCGACGCCTTCAACGACCCCTGGACGCGCGAGCTGGTGAGCTGGCATCCGACCGTCAATCCCGACAATGGCCATCTGTCGCTACCGGACGCGCCGGGGCTCGGCATCGACCTCGACATCGATGCGATCAAGGATCATCCCTACGATCCCAACGCCTATCTCAACGTCCATGCCGAAGGCTGGGAGAAACGCCTCGGGCGGCGCGAAGAGGCGGGGAAGCGTGGCCTTTAGGTTGGCAAAAGCCCTCCGGCCAATTCGTCATCCTAGGGCGGAGCAAGGAGCGAAGCGACGCGGCGCAGACCCTAGGATGACGAAGCTAGGGGCGCGTTTCGACTAACATCAAGACGTCAAGCGCTTTCGCGGTCGACGATCTCGAAGCCGAGGCTGGTGATGGTCGGCACCTTGGTGTCGCCGCCGAGCCTTGCCAGCAATTGCCGCACCGCGCGCCGTCCCATCCCGTAGCGGTTGACCTTCACCGTGGTCAGCGGCGGATGAAGCTGCGCGGCCAGATCCATGTCGCCATAGCCGGCAATGGCGATTTTTCCAGGCACCGCCCAACCGCGCCGGTGGCATTCCTGCACGGCGCCGACAGCGAGCGTATCGCTGGAAAAGAAGATCGCGTCGATATCCCTGTGGCGGGAGGTCAGCGTCACCAGCGCTTCGGCGCCGCCTTGCGCGGTGATCGGCACCTCGACCTCCAGGTCGGCATGGTTCTTGAAGCCGAGTTCGGTCAAGGCCGCGTGGTAGCCGGTGCGGCGTTGCTGGAGACGATCGTTGCCGTGGATCGGCGTCGAGACGAAGCCGATGCGCTTGTAGCCCTTCGCCGCCAGATGCATGGTCATGGCATAGGCTGTCTCGAAATTGGAGACGCCGACCACCATGTCGATTGGCTTGCGGCCCTTGATCTCGGAGATCTCGACCACCGGTGCGCCGCTGCTCTTCAGCAGCGCGCGCGCCGTCTCGCTTTGCACGAAGCTCTGCAGGATCATGCCGACCGGGCGCCAACCAAGCAGATTGCGGATCGCCTTCTCCTCGGCCTCCTGCGTGAATTCACCTTGCACCAGGAGCATCGAATAGCCGCTCTCGTGGCATTCGTCGGACATGCCTTGCACCTGTTCGGCTATGCCCGAATTGATCAGCGGCGGCACAACCGTGCCGATCATGCGGCCATTGCCGCGCATGCTGGAGGCCAGGCGGTTGGGCACGAAGCCGGCCTGCTCGATCGCCTCGAGCACCTTGGCGCGCGTCTCCGGCGACACCATGTCGGGATTGGACAGCGCACGTGACACCGTCATCGGCGCAACGCCGACGCGCTTGGCGATCTCGCGAACGCCGAGGCGCTGCGGCTTTTTCTCGCCCGCCGGCGGCTTATCGGTCATCACCCTGCTCCAAGAGAGCGCGATCCACCAAGGCAAAGTCCCACGGATCACATCAGCCCATTCATAGCGGTTGCAGCGGACGCTTTCCAGCGACGCGACGCGCTGTCGCGAGGCGTGGAATTTTCATCGTTGACAAGTTATAATATTATAATCTTAATGAAGACGAGGAGTGCGCCGGGATTGGCGCGGGTGAATGGAGCCGGCCGCGGGATCCGGCAACAGGCGCCGCCAGGGAGGTCAGGATGAACAGCGCGGCTGAGGTGAGCTCTCCGCGCCGGGACATGCAATCGTTCCGGCGGCGACTGATCGGCTTGATTGCGGTGGGCGAAGTCGGCGTGCTGGCGGCGATGGCCTTGCTGATTGCCTTCTTCTGGTTGCTCGAACCGGCTTTCCTGTCGGAGCGCAACATCCGCGCCATTCTCAACGTCGTCTCCTTTGTCGGCATCATCGCCATCGGCCAGACGGTTCTGCTGGTTGCCGGCGAGTTCGACCTGTCCGTCGGCTCGGTCGCGGGACTGTCCGCGGTGGTTGCCGCCAAGCTGATGACCGCGGCCGCCTTGCCGGTGACCGTCGGCATTCTTTGCGGCATTGGCGTCGGCGCATTGATCGGCCTGCTCAATGGCTTGATTGTCGTCAGGCTCGGCATTCCAGCCTTCATCCAGACACTCGGCATGCTGTTCATCGGCCAGGGGCTGATCCAGGTGGTGACGGGAGGCTATCCCGTCTATCCGCTGCCGGAGGCGATCAATACGATCGGCGGTACGGATCTCGCCTTCGGCCTCGGCTGGAGTTTCGCCTTCTTCATCATCGCGGCGGTGGCAGCCGATTTCGTGCTGCGGCGCACCGTGCTCGGGCGCAACATCTATGCCACCGGCGGCAACAAGGAAGTGGCGCATCTCGTCGGCATCAACACCAATGCCTGCAAGATCGGCGCCTTCATCACTGTCGGCGCACTGTCGGCGATCGCCGGCATGTTCGTCATGGCCGATCTCGGCAGCGGCGGCACTTCGATCGGCAGCGGCTGGGAACTGACGGTCATCGCCGGTGTCGTGGTCGGCGGCGTCAGCCTGTTCGGCGGCGCCGGCACGGTCGCCGGCGGTGTCGTCGGCATCCTCATGCTGAAAGTGGTGCAGAGCGGCCTCGTCGTCATCGGCGTCAACTCCAACTGGCAGCAGATCGCCGTCGGCGTGATCATGGTCATGGCCGTCGGCCTCGACATAGTGCGCCGCCGCTACTTCATCGCCGGGGCTTGAACCGGCCAGGATATTGCGCCGGCAAAAAATGCCGGTGAACCATGGGAGGTAAGGCATGAAAATTCAGGTGAAGAAAGGGCTGATCCGGGCCGCATTGGTGGCGGCGACAGTCGCCACCTCGCTGGGCGTGGCGGGCCTAGCGCGGGCGGCGGATGTGCATCTGCTCTGGGTACAGGCGATGAAGGATCACCCGGTGCACAGGCTGATGCAGGCGGGCTTCCTCAACAAGTGCAAGGAGCTCGGCTACACCTGCGAGGTCGTCGGCGATCCGAGTGCCACCAACTGGGATATTCCCGCGACGCTGCCGCTTGCCGAAGCGGCGCTTGCCCGCACCAAATACGACGCCATCGGCGTCTACGGGGTCGATCCGGCGATCTATTCCTATATCACCAAGCTTGCCAAGGAGGGTTTCCCGATCGTCACCTGGCACGTGCTGCCGCCGGAAGGCACCGTCAATGGGCTGAAGGCTGCGACCGGCGAGAACATCGCCGAGGTCGGCGCCAATGCGGCCATCGCCATCGGCGACAAGCTCGGGGGCAAGGGCACCGTGGCGCTGACGCAAGGCGCTTCCAACGACACCGAGAACGCCATGTCGGATGCCTTCCGCAAGACCATCGCGGCAAAGTACCCCGGCATCAAGGTGCTCGACACCCAGATGGAAGGCTTCGAGCCGTCGGCGGCCGAAGCCAAGGCGGTGGCCATCCTGCAGGGCAATCCCGACGTGACCGCCGCCTTCGGCACCACCGGCAACAGCATCCAGACCTGGTCGGGCGCCGCCCGCAAGGCCGGACGCGACGTCGTCATCATCGGCATGGATTATATCAGGCAGAACCTCGACCTGGTGAAATCGGGCGCCGCCTACGGCATCGTCGCGCAGCCGCTCTATGAGGAGAGCGCCAAAGTTGCCGAACTGCTCGGCGACCTCGCACAGGGCAAGACGGTTCCCTACAGCAATCCGTTGCCGGCTAAGGTGATCACCGCAGCCGACCTTGACCCCTATTACAAGATGCTGGACAGCGCCGGCCAGTAACACCTGCCGCCGGGCCCGCATCCTGCGGACCCGGCAACATCCTGAGGGACCACTGTGTCGACCACCCAACCGCCGCTGTTTTCAGCTACCGCGATCGCCAAGAATTTTGGCGGCGTGCAGGCATTGCGCGGTGTCGATTTCGACGTGGTGTCTGCCGAAATCCACGCTCTGCTCGGCCAGAACGGCGCCGGCAAGTCCACCCTTGTGAAGATCCTCAACGGCGTGCATCCGGCCGGCTCCTACACCGGCACGATCCAGCTCGACGGCCGGCCTGTCAGTTTTGCCTCTCCGGCCGACGCGCGATCGAACGGCGTCGGTTACGTGCCGCAGGAAATTGAGGTGCTGGAACAGCTCTCGGTCGCCGAGAATGTCTTTGCCGGCCGCACCGGTCTGGGCGACGGCGTGCTGGTTCACCAGCGGAAGCTCGAGCAGCGGGCGGCCGAGATCTTTGCCGATCTTGGCATCGATATCGACCCCAGGGCCTATGTCGCATCGCTGACCTCGGCGCAGCGTCATCTGGTGATGATTGCCCGCGCCATTGTCATGAAGCCGCGCGTGCTGATGCTGGACGAGCCGACCGCGTCGCTCTCGGGCACCGAAGTCGACGCGCTGTTTGCCGTGCTGCGTCGGCTCAAGGCACAGGGCGTGGCGATGATCTACATCACCCATCGCCTGCCGGAAGTGCTCGCCATCTGCGACCGCGCCACCGTGCTGCGCGACGGCCAGATGGCGGTGCGCATTGCTCGCGAGGATTTTGACGCCGAGACCTTCATCTTCTCGATGTCCGGGCAAAAGTTGCAGCGGCTGTTCCCCGAGCATGCCGCGCCTGTCGGCGCACCGACCGCGCTGGAGGTTCGCCGTCTCAGCGTCGCCGGCCACGGCGGTGCCGTCCATGGCGCGAGGGACATCAACCTGTCCGTCGCAGCCGGCGAGATCGTCGGATTGGCGGGACTGCTTGGCTCGGGCCGCAGCGAGATCCTGCACGGGATCTACGGCCGCGTGCCGGCCGAGGGCGAGATCCACGTCGGCGGCAAGGAGGTATCGATCAAATCGCCCGCCGATGCCCGCGCCGCCGGCATCGCTTTGCTGACCGAGGACCGCAAGCGTGACGGCCTGCTGTTCAACCTGCCGGTCGGCGCCAACATCACCATCGGCAATCTCGTGCCCCTGTCGCGGCACGGCGTGGTGCGCGGCGGGCTGGAGCGCAACGCCATCGTGGCAGCCATGCGTGCGCTCAACGTCAAGGCTTCGTCGCCGCAGGCCTCGGTCACCCATCTGTCGGGCGGCAACCAGCAGAAACTGCTGTTTGCCCGCGTGCTGATGCGGGCGCCGAAGGTGCTGCTGCTCGACGAGCCGACCAAGGGCGTCGACGCGGCAACCCGGCATGAGATCTACCGGCTCGTGGTCGAGTTGGCCGACAAGGGCGTCGCACTGCTGATCGTCGCGTCGGAACTCGAGGAATTGATTGGCCTTTGCGACCGCTGCCTGGTCGTCGCCGACGGCCGCATCGTCGATGAATTCGGCCGCGGCGAAGGCGGCGAGGATCGCGTCTTGCGTTCGGTCACCGCAGCGCAGGCCGAGCGTCAGGCACAGGTTTCCGCATGACATTTGTCGGCAAACGCATTTTCGTCACCGGCGCCGCGACCGGGATCGGCCGGGCAACGGCGGAATACCTTGTCGCCGTCGGCGCCAAGGTCTTTGGCGCCGGGCTGGACGGCGATGACGGCAAGGCACTGGCGAGCCGTTATGGCGGGAGCCAGCTGGTCTTCCGGGAGAGCGACCTCACGCGCGAAGCGGACGTCCAGGCAGCCGTTGCTGCGGCGACTGAACGGTTCGGCGGGCTCGACGCGGTCGTCAACTGCGCCGGCATCTATCCGACCGGCAAGCGGCTGGAAGAGCTTTCCGACGAGGACTGGGACAGGACCATATCAGTCAATCTGACGGCCATTTTCCGCGTCTGCCGGGCGACCTTGCCGCTGCTGCGCGCGGCCGGCGGCGGCTCCATCGTCAACATCGCCTCCGTCCATGCCGACGCCACCGTTCCCGGTGTGCCCGCCTATGCGGCGACCAAGGCGGCGGTCGTCGGCCTGTCGCGGCAGATGGCGCTCGACTATGCCGTCGACCGCATCCGCGTCAACGCCGTGCTGGTCGGCTCGGTCGCCACAAGAATGACGCTCGACGGCCTGGAAGCGGCCGGCGGCGCGGAGGCGCTGGGCCTCTCCTTCGAGCCCAACCGGATCGCCCGCATCGCCAACCCTTCGGAGATCGCCACGGCCATCGGCTTCCTGATCTCGGATGCCGCGTCCTTCGTCACCGGCAGTGCCATGCAGGTGGACGGCGGCCTGCTGGCTCGGCTGCTCTAGGATTGAAGCGCGAAGGGCATGAACGAAACAGCGCCGGCTGCACTCTCCCCCGGGCCAAGCGCGATGACGCCCTCTTCGGGATCATCCCATCGGCCGCGGTTGAAGGCGCCGGAGGCATTGGTCTGGGGTTCGACGCAGAAAAACGGTTTTGTCGGGTCGGCATAGAGCATCAGGTGCCTGAAGACCGGATCGGCCGTGATCCGCAGCCCCGCGCCGCGCGAGGGAAAGCGGATGCTCGCCTCGCCGCCCCAGCCGGCATAATCATTGTTGCGCCAGCCCGCTGGCAATGGCCGGCCTTCGGCGAAGTCGAGTTCGGGTGGCAGCGTGATCGGGTCGCCGGAAACGCCGTCGGGCTCCTCGAGATAGAAACGCTTGGCCTTGAATTGCAGAGTGACGTCCGGATCGCGATCGAACCAGGGGTGCAGGCCGAAGCCGAACGGCAGGGAAACCGGTCCGGTGTTGGTCAGCGTCATGGTCACATCAAGCCCTTCGTCGGAAACGACGAAAGCCTGCGTCGCGCGATAGGAAAAGGGTTCGCCGGCGGCAGCGATATCCAGCGCCAGGGTCACGCTACCGGCTCCTGCCTCGACGACAGTCCAGCCATGCTGCCAGCCGCTGCCATGCACGTTGAATTTTTCCGGCGGATTGTTGGGCAGGACCTGCCAACGCTTTGACCTGAACTCAAAGGCATTTCCGGCGATGCGGTTGGCATAGGGCGTCATCGGGAACATGGCGACGCCCAGCACGTTGTCGGCCTCGCGATCGCCGTCCGAAAGCCGGCGCATCAGATCGATGCCGCGCCAGCGCAGCGCACTGACGGAGCCGCCGATTTGCGGCACCAGCCCGACCTCGATTGCGCCGGCCTTCAGCGTCAACGGTTCAGAAATTGCGCCCATAGCCCGCCATCCATCCCCCGTCGACGCCTAGCATCTGGCCCGTCGTATAGGTGTTGAGTGGATCGCAGAAGAACAGCACGGCCGCAACCGCTTCCTCGATATTGCCGGCGCGGTTGACCGGGACATGGCTCAGCATCGCCTTGTCACCCGAAACCATGGTCTCGTCCTCGACCAAGCCGACGCCGACGGCATTGACCAGGATTTTGGGGCCAAACTCCATGGCCAGCGTGCGCATGCCGGTCAGGATCGAGGCGTTCTCCATGGAAAAGCGCGGATGGCGGCGCATCGGCATGCCGGCAGTCACCGAAAGCAGGAAGACGATGCGTCCGCCGCCGCGCTCGGTCATGGCCACCGCCGCCTTGCGCGCGGCCGCATACAAGGTGCCGGGATTTTCGGCCGTGCTTCCCGGACGCAGCGGGCATGATACCAGAACGATGTCGGGGGACAGGACGTCGGCGGGCCGCGCCCCTTCGAGGACGCGGCCGCCATTGGCGCGCAAGGCGGCGAGTGCCGCCTCGGCAACCGGATTGCTCGCGCCTTCCCGTTCTATTGTCGAGCCGGTGAGATCGATTTCCATGGCCCCGCTCACATCATGTATCCCGCCGTCCAGCCGCCATCGACGGCCAGCACCTGCCCGTTGACATAGCTGGCGGCCGGCGAGGCCAGGAACAGCACCGCCTCGGCGATCTCTTCCGGCCGGGCAGGCCGGGCGAGGGGCACATGGGCGAGGAATTCCTGCGTGCGCCCGGCGAACTTGCCGTCCTCGCCATAGAACAGCTTGGCGGTCAGCGCCGTCATCACCGATCCCGGCGCGATGGCGTTGGTGAGAATGCCCCTGGCGCCGAGCTCGATTGCCATCGACCGCGTCAGATGGATGATGCCGGCCTTGGCAGCGACGAACGGGCTTTGCAGCCGCATGGCGGCGAGCCCGACGACGGAGGCGATGTTGACGATGCGCCCGCCCTTGCCGGCGGCAAGCATCGGGGCCAGTGCTGCCCGGCTCATGATGTAGAGGCCATCGAGGTCGATGCCGGTGATGCGGTCCCATTCGTCGGCCGGGAATTCGTCTAACGTGACGCGATGCGCCAGCGTGTTGACGCCGGCATTGTTGATGAGGATGTCGAGGCGGCCATAGCGCTGCATGAGCGCGGCGATCGCGGCGTCCACCGAGGCGGGGTCGCGGATGTCGGTGGCGCAAGCCATCGCATCGCTCAACCCCGCCGCGACCTGGCTTGCGCCCTCGCCATTGATGTCGGCGACGACGATCGCCGCGCCATTGTCCGACAGGCGTTTGGAGATCGAACTGCCGATGGCGCCGGCGGCTCCCGTGACCAGCGCCACCTTGCCTCGCAAATCGCAGCGCATGTCCCGTCAGCCTCCGCAGCACAGGTTATGCTATTATAATAATCTGGCGGCAGGAACAAGCAGCTACACGGGCGGGCGGGACTTATTCCGCGGCCGCCCCGACCGCGCCCTTGCGGGCGGCATCGACCATCCGCCGGCGCGCCCGGAACACGCCCCATTGCTGGTCGACCAGCACGCCAACGAGGATGACGCCCCCCATCACCGCGAAGTTGAGCGAGGAGGGGATGCCGAGCAGGTTGACCAGGTTCTGCAATTCCTGCAGCAGCACCGTGCCGAGGAGGACGCCGATCAGCGAGCCCTCGCCGCCGCGCAGCGAGAAGCCGCCGAGCACGGCCGCGGCAATGGCGTAGAGCTCGTAGAACTGGCCATGGCTGGCCGGCGAGATGGAGCGCGTGTACATGGCGAAATAGATCGCAGACAGCGCGGTGAGCACGCCGCAGATGACGTAAGCCGCCATGACGACCCGCCCGGTGCGGATGCCCGAATATTTCGCCGCCTCCTCGTTCTTGCCGATGGCGTAGAGATAGCGCCCGAACACCGAGCGGTGCAGCACCACCCACATGACGATGGCGATGACGATCAGCGCGAAGAAGGAATTCGGCACGCCCCAGGAGCGGCCGGCGGTCAGGAACTCGAGATCGGGAAAATTCTGGCCGAAGGCGAAGCCCGCGGTGCCGTCGGCGGTGTAGAAGCGCGCGACGCCGCGATAGATCAACAGGCCGCACAGGGTGACGACGAAGGGCTGCAGCTTGAGCCGCGTGATCAGCCAGCCATGCGCCAATCCGATGATGGCGCCGAGCACCAGGATCAGCACGAAGGCGATCGGCCATCCCATGCCGCGCACGGCGATGAAGTCGATGAACAGCGTGCCCAGCAGCGCGACGACTGAGCCGACGGAGAGTTCGATGCCGCCGGTGATGATGACGAAGGCCTGGCCGATCGACAGGATACCGAAGAGACCGATGAGGTTCGAGGTGTTGGCGAGATTGATCGGCAAGAGGAAGCGCGGATTGATGATGGCAACGATCGCTCCGACCACCAGGATCAGGATCAGCAGGCCGAGATCTTTCTTTGTCATCGTCGTCTCCGCTTAGCTAAAGCGCGTCGCGCGCTTCAGCTTTTTGTTTATGCATGCCGTTGCCGCAAAACCGAGGGCCACTTTTGCGCGGCATGCATTAGTTTGCCGGCTTGCCAACCGCCAGCAGCAGCACGTTTTCCTGGCTGAAATGGTCCTTGTCGAGGATGCCCGAGATCTGGCCCTCATGCATCACGGCGATGCGGTCGGAGACGCCGATCACCTCTTCCATGTCGCTGGAGATCATCAGCACGGCGACGCCGGCATCGGCCAGCGCCCGCATTAGCCCGTAAATCTCCGCCTTGGCGCCGATGTCGATGCCGCGCGTCGGCTCGTCGAGGATCATCACCTTGGGGTTCATGGCCAGCCATTTGCCGAGCACGACCTTTTGCTGGTTGCCGCCCGACAGCGTGCCCGTGCGCGTCTGCACCGAAGGCGCCTTGATGCCGAGATTTTTCTTTTGCTTCTCGGCGGTAGCCGCTTCCGCGCTGTTCGAGACCAGCGTGCGCTTGGCATGCGCCGGCAAATTGGGCAGCGAGATATTCTGCGCGATCGACAGGTCGAGCAGGATGCCGGTCAGCTTGCGATCCTCCGGCACGAGGAAAATGCCTTGCGCGACGGCGTCCGCCGCGCTCGCCAGCGCAAGTGGCTTGCCGTTGAGCTCCAGCGTGCCGCCAAGGCTGGCTTCGATGCCGAAGAACACCCGTGCCAGTTCGGTGCGGCCCGAGCCGACGAGACCGGCAAGGCCGAGGATTTCGCCGCGCCTGACATCGAGATCGACCGGCCGGCTGGGATAGGTGGGGGTACGGACCGCCTTTGCCGAGAGCGCCACGGCACCCGGGGCACGCGCGGCCTCGGAGGCCTTTTCGCGTTCCTTCAGCATGCGGCCGATCATCAGCTTGACCATCTGGTCGTGGTTGATGTCGCGCTTGCCCAATGTTCCGGCCAGCATGCCGTCGCGCAGCACGACGACGCGGTCGGCGACGCGCTCGATCTCGTGCAAGCGGTGCGAGATGAAGATGACCGAGATGCCGTCGGCCTTCAGCGCCTTGATGACGTCGAGCAGCTTGTCGGTCTCGGCGAGCGGCAGGCTAGATGTCGGCTCGTCGAGGATGACCAGCCTTGCCTTGATCGACAGCGCCTTGGCGATCTCGACCATCTGCTGTTGCGCCAGCGAGAGATCCGCGACCTGTGTGTCGGCGGAAAAATTGGCGCCGACGCGCTTCAGCAGCGGCGCCACCATTTCGCGCAGTTTCGCGCGGTCGACCAGCCGCAGCGGCCCGGCGCGCAGCGGCTCGCGGCCGAAGAAGATGTTGGCGGCGACATCGAGATTCTCGAACAGATTGAGTTCCTGGTGAACGAAGGCGATGCCCGAACCCAGGCTGCCCTCCACGCTCAGGCCGCTATGGGCGGTGCCATCGACCGTGATGGTGCCGGTATCCGGCGTGGTGACGCCACCGAGGATTTTCATCAGCGTGGATTTGCCCGCGCCGTTCTCGCCGACCAGGCCGATGACCTCGCCCGGCCTGACCTCCATCGAAAACCCGTCGAGCGCCACGACGCCCGGATAGGTCTTGCGCACGTTCTCGAGGCTGAGGAACGGGGTGGTCGCCGTGATGGATGTGTCGGAATAATTCATCATGCCTGACAGCAGCCGGTGAGCCAAAACGGCTCGTTCTGCAGACTGACGACCCCGGCAGGGTTCGTCAATGCGAACAGCCGGCTCAAGTCACTTGAGCCGGCTGAACTGCCTGTGGTCTTAGTTTCCTGCCATCGCCTTGAGATTGGCGGCATAGGCGTCGACGTCATCCTTGCCGATGATCTTGGTCGGGATGATGATGAGCCCGTTGGCCGGAATGCCGGACTTGTCGCCCTTGAGATAGGCAGCCATCAGCTTCATGCCCTGATAGGCCCATTCGAAGGGCTGCTGCACGACGGTGGCGGCAACTGTACCTTCCTTGACGCCGCCCAGCGTGATCGGATCGTCATCGAAGCCGACGACGGTGATCGAGCCGAGCTTGCCGGCGTCGCGCAGCGCTTCATAGATGCGCGGCGTGTTGTAGGAGTAGAAGCCGACCATGCAGGTGACGTCGGGGCTGGCGACCAGCGCGTCCTCGACATTCTTCTTGGCACGCGCCTGGTCGATGTCGTCGCCGCGCACGTCGACGAGCTCGATCTTGGTGCCGGCGAGACCGTCCTTCATGCCCTGGATGCGCTCCTTGGCATTGTCGGCGCCGAGCAGGCCGACGAAGCCGAGGCACTTGCCGCCGTTCGGCATCGCCTTCTTGGCGATTTCGGCCGCCTGCTTGCCGGCGTCGACATTGGACGAGCCGATATAGGCGACACGCTTGGTCTGCGGGGCATCCGAGTCCGTGGTGAACAGCGCCGTCTGCGAGGCGATCTTGTTCAAGCCATCGGTCGAGGTCTTGGGATCGACGGCCGAGACCATGATGCCCTTGACGCCGGCGGTCACCAGATCGTCCATCAGCCGCTGCTGGATGGCGACCGAGGATTGTTCGGGATATTTGAGTTCGAGCGTGTAGTCGGGCAGTTCGCCCTGCGCCTTCTTGACGCCGGCTTCGGCCGCTTTCCAGAAGTCGGAAGCGCCGTTGACGACGAAGGCCAGCGTCGGCTTGTCGTCGGCGCGCGCGATGGCCGTCGCCGTCAGGCCGACAGCCAGGGCCGCGGCGGCCATGGATGCATTGCGTATCAAGGATTTCATGTTCAACCTCCCGTTTTGGTCAGTCGTAGGACTGGCCGGACTTGCTCACTAGAATTGTCTTGCTCACCTGAATTGCCGTCTGCGGCGTGGACGCCCTCCTCCTCAAGGGGTTCCCGGCACTGAGAAGAATGGCGTCGTTCCCAGCCACGGCCACGGACTTTAGACAACCATTCTTCATTCGTAAATAGTCCGATTTGTCTGACATATCACATATCTGAGACATGGTTTGCGGAAGCAGTATCCGCTCGCCGTCGGGCCATTCACAGGCATTTCCATCGCAGCCGGACCGATCGGGCTGGATGCGATGGATTGACGGTACAGCGCATCCTTGTATTAGTAAATACTATTAGCAAAGGATCGATCTGGTGGCGCTCGGGTGTCATGGGAGAACCGATTCGGTGACGCGGCGATGCTTGACAGCGCCGAGCCGGAGCCTTGCAAATGTGGGTATTTTTGCGAGGCTGGGCCCGCATGACGGATGGGCCGCAAGAATGATAATAACTATTAGTCTGGCCGACGCGCCCACGGACTGGCAGCGTCACACCATCTTGTCGGCCCGGCAGGCCGCCGCTAGACAGGGCGGGGATTGGGGGGCGGCATGAGCGAGACGACGGATCCGGACATCGCAACCGCGAAGCGTCGCAAGGCACCGGCAAAGCCCAAGGGGCGCGTCACCATGACCGACATCGCGCGCGCCGCCGGCTGCTCGCAGGCCACGGTTTCCTTCGTGCTCAACAATTCGCCCGGCATTCGCCTGTCCAAGCAGACCCGCGAGCGGGTGATCGAGGCGGCGCGGGCGCTCGGCTATAGCGCCCCTGCCTTCTCGGCGCTGAAGCAGCCGGTTGCGGCTTTCGAGGGCGCCGCCTTCGACGGACTCGACGGCGTGATCGGCTTCGCTGTCGACCAGCTCGCCACCAGCCCGGAAGCCGTGGTCGCCATCGAGGGCGCCCGCCAGGCGTCGTGGAATGCCGGCAACGTGCTGCTGGTGGCGCAGACCATGGGCGACGCCGTGATGGAGCCGCGCGCCATTTCAGCGCTGACCAGGCGGGGCATTTCGGCGCTGATCTACATGACCATCTTCACCCGCGAGATCACGGCGCCCGATTTCCTCTACGGCCTCGACATCCCGGTCATCCTGCTCAACTGCTACACGACGGACTATGCCTTCCCCGCCGTGGTGCCCTCCGAGATCGCCGGCGGCCAGAGCTCGACCCGCCATCTGATCAGTCACGGCCACCGCCGCATCGCCACCATCACGGGCGAACCCTGGATGCAGGCGGCGCAGGACCGGCTGAAAGGTTACCGCCGGGCGCTCGCCACCGCCGACATCCCGTTCGACGGCGAATTGGTGGTGGAGGGCGACTGGTCGGCCAGCGCCGGCTACGCCGCGACTGTGAAGCTGCTGGCCCTGAAGGACCGCCCGACCGCCATCTTCTGCCAGAACGACCGCACCGCGATCGGCTGCTACGAGGCGCTGAAGGAAGCCGGCCTGCACATCCCGCAAGATATCTCCGTCGTCGGCTACGACGACGAGGAAATCGCCCGCCATCTCTTCCCGCCGCTGACCACCTCGATCCTGCCGCATATGGCCATGGGCCAATGGGCGATCGAGCAGCTGGAAGCGCCGGCGGTGGCGGGACGGGGGCGCTATCCCATCACCAAGCTGGAGTGTCCACTGGTGGAGCGGGAGAGCGTGGCGACGTTCAGAGGCTTCGCATAAACCACCGGTCCCTTGTCCCGTCCCGGATGCAGGCATTCACCGTGCTCCCCGCGTCTTGGCTTCATCTCGATAGGGGTCTAGCCTGCGCCTGCAGCCGGGGGAGGCGCCTATGACATCGAGTTTCACCGTTCATGACGCGTCCGGCTACGAGCAACTCATGGGCCGCTGGAGCCGAAAGCTCGCGCCCAAGTTCATCGGCTTCGCCGGACTTGCCCCTGGCGAAAAGATACTCGACGTTGGCTGCGGCACCGGCAGCCTGACGTTCGAGCTGGCGAAATCCGCCGAACTCGCGTCGATCGAGGCAATCGACTTTTCGCCTGTTTTCGTCGAGGCGGCAAAGCGGCGCAACGCCGATCCGCGCATCGAAATCCAGCAGGCGGATGCCACCGCCTTGCCGTTCGCGGACAATGCGTTCGACCGTGCGCTGGCCCTGCTGGTGCTTCATTTCGTGCCGGAAGCCGGCAAGGCGGTTGCCGAAATGCGCCGTGTTACGCGGCCGGGCGGCGTGGTCGCGGCCGTGGTGTGGGACCATCTCGGCGGCATGGCGGGCATGCGCATGATGATCGACACTGTGGCGGCGCTCAGCGAGAGCGGACGCCAGCTGCGCAGCCGCTATTGCTTCCAGCCGATGATGCAGCCCGGCGAAATGAAGCGGAGTTTCGTGGAACAGGGGCTGGCCGACGTGACCGAAACCGAGCTGATGATCCGCATGGATTATCAGGACTTCGCCGATTATTGGGCGCCGATATCAGCCGGCGAGGGCCCGCTCGGCAAATACATGACCACGCTGGAGGCAGCCGAACGCGAGCGCGCCGAGGCTGCCGTTCGCGATGCCTATCAGGCCGGACGACCGGACGGGCCGAGGTCGTTCGCCAATGTCGCCTGGGCGTGCAGGGGCATGGTGCCCTGACCGCAGGCGGCGAAGCGCCTTTAAAAGCTGCTGTCAGGCCCGCCGTGCAGCCAGATCGACATAGCGTTGCAGGTAGAGCGGCCAGCCCTGATCGCCGGCGACGGCATCGCGGACACCTTCCCAGCCCTGGCCATGGCGCTCCAGGTTCCTGTGCTCGATCTCGACGCGGGTACGCTCAGCCGTTTCGGCGGTGAACCGCACCTCCCACTCGCTGGTTCTGGCCGGGTCGGTCTCGATGCGCCATTGCGGGCTGATGTCCCAGCTCAGGAGCACGCGGTTGGGCGGCTCATAGGCCAGCACGCGCGCCCAGCGGCACTCGCTGCCGTCGACGCCGCGATCATAGACGTGGCCACCGACCCGAGGCTCGAACACCGTCTCGGCGACCTCGGCTGCAAGCAGATTGTGCTCTGGCGGTTTGAAACTGCCGAAATCCTCGGTGAAAACCTTGAAGGCGCGTTCGATCGGCGCCTCGACCACGACGGACTGTTTCACGGAGGCGATGGGGACCTGGGTGTTCATGGTGACTCCTCTGGTGGGGTCTCGACGGCCAGCTTGTAGGCCGCGAGCGTCTTGCTCCAGAACCGGTCGAGCCAGGCGCGCATCTGGCCAAGCCCGTGCGGATCGATGTGGTAGACGTTGCTGGCGCCCTTCGGCTCCGCGCGCACCAGCCGCGAATCCCGAAGCACCTTCAGATGCTGCGACACCGCGGACTGCGACACACTGACCTGCCGCGTGACCTCCGCCACCGAGCGCGGCCGCTCCGCGATCAGCTCGAAAATCTGCCTTCGGGTCGGATCGCCCAGGGCGGCGAGCTGTACGCTATCAACAGTCATGACTTATGATTAGTACAGACTGATGATTGAGTCAAGCGGGGCGCACCTAGGCAGGACCTGTTTGCCAACGCGGAAATTTCTCTCGAAAGAGAGATCACATTCGTTTGGAGGGAGGGAATTACGTCAGCAGGTCGAAATCTGCTCGGGCACAAGGCCGGCCGCGCGGTTATCCCTTGCGTTCTTCAAGGCTGTTGCCGCCGTCGACGACGAGCAAGGCGCCGTTGATATAGCTGGCGCTCTCGGAGGCCAGGAACACGACTGCCGCCGCGACCTCATCCGGCCTCCCGGCGCGGCCCGGCGGCGCATGCCGAGCCGCTATCCGCTCGGGCTCGCTCGAGGCGCCTGTCTCGATCCAGCCAGGCGCCACGGCATTGGCGGTGACGCCGTGCCGCGCCACTTCCAGCGCCAATGTCCGGGTCAGGCCGACCATCCCGGCCTTCGCCGCGGAATAGGCGGCGGTGCCCTCGTAGGAAACCAGCGGCCCGGTCACCGATGCGACATTGACGATACGCCCATACCCCGCTTCGACCATCGCCGGCAGAAACGCCCTGGTGACGAGAAACGCCGTCTTCAGGCTGGTCTCGATGCCTTGGTCCCACTCTGCCTCGCTCATCGTCAGGAACGTCTTGTCGACGGAGGGCGAGGCCAGCGATCCCATGCCGGCATTGTTGACCAGGATATCGACAGCGCCGACCTCCGCCCGCAGCCGCTCCACCTCCGCGGCAATGGTGAGATCGGCGACCGCGGCCTTGGCGTCGATGCCCTCGCCGCGAAGCTCGCCAGCGCGCTCCAGCACCCGCGCGCTGGCGCCGGTCAGGAAAACCGCATGCCCGGCCTGGCCAAACTGGCGGGCAATGGCAAAGCCGATGCCGTCGACAGCGCCGGCGCCGGTGACCAGAACACGCCTGGTTTTGGGGGTGGTTGCGGCCAAGTCAGGCTCCAAACCCGTTCGGGCCAAAAGTGTTACCCATGTCTCCGGTATAAACCGTAACCTATGTGTCCGGAACGGACCTCTGGAACTTGGCGCACCCGACAGGATTCGAACCTGTGACCTCTGCCTTCGGAGGGCGGAAATCACTATGCCGATTTCGCCTTTGCTTTCCGTGCTTTAGCTGACGCCGCCTTCGTGGCCTGTACGCGTCCTGTACGAAGAGCGGCTTGCACCTTGTCCGAGGTGTCTTCCTCGTGCATGTAGGTTTTCTGCATCAGCGCCATGTCAGACCACCGCCCCGCCTTAGCCACCGTGCGGGCGTCGAGCTTCTGACGAACGAGCATCTCGGTGGCAAACCCATGGCGGCCGGCGGCGTGAGGCATGATCTCAGAAATCCCGGCGTTCTTGCATGCCGTTTTCCAAGCCTTGTACACGCCGTTTTTGCTGGCATAGCCGAACACGCGCGCCTCTTTCATGCGGGTTTTGCCATGGGGGCCTTGTCTCGGGCGGCGCGGGCGTAGGTTGGCAAGCTCAACGACGAGATCCATAGGGATGTCGACCCACTGCGCTTCGGTGCCTTTGGCCTCGGGCATCCAAACGCGGGCGTTCTGAAGGTCAAGGTCATCGGGCAGGATAGCTGCTGCTTGGCTAATTCTAGCGCCGGTCACGAACATGAAATGCGCCATCGCGGCTTGATAGCGGTTCGCCTTCGTACGGAAGGCCAGGAGCCATTCCCAAGATCCCGGAACCTTCTCGACGCGGCTTTGCTTGCCGCGCACGCGGTCCTGCTTCAGCCGCTCCGCCTTTGAATAGGCCTTCACTCGGATCGGTGGACATTTCCCAAGGTCGTGGGCGTTGTTGATGACGGCGCGAATTGGAGTGACGACGTGGCGCTGCCAAGAATCCGTCGACCCCGTGGGATAGAGGGTGGCGCCGAGGTTGCGGACTTCCTGAGGCGTGATCGTTGTTACGGCGCGGTCTTCGATGTGCGGCAATATCTTCTGGAGATCGGTCGCCTCCATCGGGTTCGCCGGGTAGAGCAAAACCGCATCGGCGAACGTCAGCGCTTTTTCGTCTCCAACGAGATCACGTTTGATCTCACGCCCTTCGAACTGGAAGACTGCCGCTTGGGCGTCTCTTTCTGGCGCTGACGAAGGTACGCCGCTGCTTTGTCGGTAATATTTGCCGGTCGGTAAGCGGTCGATCCGGCCTTTGAACCACCACCATCCGTTTCGTTCGTAGAGTTCGAGGGGCAAGGTCCAGGCTCCTGAAACAGGCGGTCAATATGCTCGGGCAGCAGCATCATCACTTTGCCGAGCATCCGGCAAGCCCTGAGGCGGCGAGCGTCGGCGCGGATTGTTCTGGCCGAAAGGTGAATGCCGCGTTCAGCGAACACGGCCACCCACTCTTCCGGTGTCTTGGCTTCGGCCAGGATAGCGCTCACGGACGCGCCCCGCTCGATTTCAGCGCCGCCTCAGCCTCCAGGGCGCGATGCTTCCAGATATCGCGCTCGCTGGCGATCTGGCGTTCTGCCCGTTCGGCTAGGGCGGCCCTATGTTCGGCCGCAGTCAGTTGCCCTTGCAGACCCGCGATATGGGCGCGGGTCTGGCGCTTGTATTCTGCCACGCTGCTGGCCATCAGCTTACTTTCCGCCTCCGGCTGCGTGAACGGCCTCCCACTTGGTCAGCACCGCCTCGCTCTTTTCCAAGGCGATGCGCCCAGCGAAAAGCAAAACGGCGTCCCGCACTTCGCTTTCCAGATCGTAGTGGTTCACGGCGCGGGTCACTTCGCACCGCCGTTCCGCCCTTCATGGCTTTCGAGTGCATCGTGAAGGGGAGCATTAAGCTCAGTCATCAACGCCAAGAGGCGAGCCAGAGCCCCCGCCATTCCCGGCGAGGGGTTGTCTTCCAGCACCCTCGCCACGGCTTCGGCGACGGTCATCAGCGCCATCAGGTCATAGCTCGTGTCTATGATCTGATCGGCCGTCATGTGGGATGAGACGGCTCATGATTGTACCGCCTTTCCCGCCAGGTTGGTGACGAACTCTTTCAGCAGGCGATCCGGATCATGGAGGCCGTTGTCGAGCGCGATCCAGCCGATGAGGAAGGCCGCGATTTCGCGAGCGTCGTGCAACGTCTCGATGCAGGCGCTGGTGATAGCATCCATCGCGTCGTCGAGCTGGTCGCTTGATGCAGACGCCACAGCATGGGCCGCAGCCAGTCCGGTTTCGCGTTCGAGATCGGCGCGCGCTTCTTCCTGCTGACGAAGGTCGGCCGCGAGACGTTCAATCCGTTCCTCATACCGCCTCTGAACGGCTTCGCGATCCTGCGGCCGGCTGAACATCGAAAGCTGAGCCCGCAGGTGCGATTCCAGATGCTTTCGAATGTCGCCTTCGTCATACGCAAAGATCGGCATGAAATCCTCGGTACCGTCATCCTTGCGGCCGAGCAGCAAGCGCCCGACCTGGATCTTTGGAAGCGGAAAGTCATGCGCTTCCTCGATAACGCCGCGCGCTTCCCACGCGGCTTCGTTCGCCTCAAAGGCGCGGTTGTAGGCGTCGATCAGGGCGGCGATGCGCCCTGTCGATGCTGTGATGGTGACGGCGGCGTTCATGCGCGGCCGACCAGTGCAGGGTGCTTGCCCCGCATTTGCTCGATGATCAGCGAAAACTGTTCGAATTCGGCGCCGCAATCAGCCTCGTACCGCATGAGGATTTTGCAACAGGCGTCCCATTCCTTTTCGGTCGTCAGAGGCCGGCGGCGCACGTGCTCGATCAGGGCGGCGCGGCGCTCGTCGAGCTTTTCACCGATATCGTTCAGGAACCCGCCGCTAGGGCCGTCGGTGTCGACGCAAGGCCGATTGTAAACCGAACACGCAGCGTCGGCGGCGTTCTTCAACGCATCGTAGATTTCGGACAGGTCTTCGAGGTCGCAGCGGGCGTAGATCTTCATGTCGTCCGCGTACAGGCGAAGCCACCGGTCGCCGTAGCTTTCGCCCGGCAATTTCCTCCGGTCTGGATTTCCCGCTGATGCGGTGCTATTTAGAGCGCTGATCATCTTTGCTTCCTAGGGCGTTGATGGTTGATGGGGAGCCGCCCTGCAAGGCGGTTTCATTTCGAACGGCGATCAGTTTGAGCCTGCAAGCTCGCTGGTCGCCGTTTTCGTTTCGGCCTTCAGTCCTTGGGTGATCAATCTGCGCATGGCTTCAGCCAACGAGCCGATCTTGTTGTGGTGTCGATACTCGCCCACCTCCGCCACCATTTCGGGCGATAGCATCAGGGCGAACCGTTCCGTCTTCATCGTCGTTGCCTCCTGTCATGTTGTGCAACTTGCGTAAGATATTAACTCTGTTGAGAACTTCTTGCAAGGCGCAACTTGCGCAACTTGTGCATAACTTTTATACGACCCGGTATGGCCGACGAACTTAAAGACCAGCGCGTTCCGATCATGATGTCGCCGTCCGAGTTGACGGCGCTGGACGATTGGATGTTTGCCAACCGAATACGATCGCGCGGGGAGGCAATTCGCCGCCTGGTCCAAATGGGCCTAGTCGCCAGTTCACGTCTCCCGGCTATGCAAAAACGCGCGCTGCGTCGTTCCCAGTTTGGCACCCAAGTCGTAGACATTCTTGAAAGGCCCTCCTCCGAAGAGGAGCAGAAAAAGGCTTTTGCAGCTGCCCGGGCAGCGTTCGCGCGAATGTCGGTCGAAGACATGGAGGCGCTTATGGAACTCAGCGCCCACCTGACCACCCTCGCTCTCGGTCGTGATGTGGAAGTGGCGATGGAACAGCTGCGGAACCTGCAAAGCGAAATCGACAAGCTCAAGGGCCAGCCGCACGGTGCGAAGATCGATGCCGCCCTTCGGGAACACTTCAGCGAATTGTTCGGCGAGTCCTTCGGACCAGCATGGGACCGAACCGGGAAAAACCGGGGCGAGCCTAAGCCGGATGACAGTAGCACCGAAAAATAGCTCGCGCATACGCGTGCACGTGCACGAGGGCGGATCATGACGGCAGCACCAGCGACTGGAGAAAGCGGCGGGTGCGCGCGGGACCCTTATCAAGGTCGAAGTCTTCCCCGTCTTTCAGCCCGATCATGCTGAGGTTGCATTCCCGGAAGCCGACGGCCGGCGCCAGCGCATAGGCGATCTTGGCTTGGACATCGGCGGCGGTGTCGCACTGAACGTCGATGAACGCTTCCCAGGCGGCTTGCTCACGGGCTTCGGTACGCTCAGCGCCGGCAAGGTCGAGACAGTGGCCTGCATCGTTAAACATGGCCTCGTCGGCCGCGACTGCCGCCCTGTGCACCGCGATTGCGGAAGACACGCCGATGCTGTTCCAGGTCTGGAGGGGAAAGAGGCCCATGGATCAGGCCTCCCACGCATCGCTGGAACGGGCGTAGGCGACCCCGTGAAGATCCATCTTGATTTCGTATTCGGTGACGCGGCGGACTGCGGCGAGGTACAGCGGCAGACGATAGGCGAGCTGCTGGCGGGCATAGCCGACGAACTTCGGGCTGTGGCGGCGGATGGTCGCGGTCAGCATCTCGTCGCGCTGCGCGATGGTGGCGAGGTGCTGGCGGATGAAAAGCAGATGGTCGGCGACTTCGCGAAGCGAGTAGCGCCAAGCGGTAGCGAGTCGATCTTGCGCTTCGACATCGAGGCCGACAGGGCGGACGAGATCGGCGAAGGTTGAATGTGCGGCGGTGTGCATGACTGGCTCCGTGTTCGCTGGAACCATTTATGCATGCCGCATTAACCTAGTCAATGCGTATCGCATTAAATATATGCGATACGCCCTACTTTTCTCAGAGCCGGGAAACTTGGCCGACCACGCGACCGATGATTCGCACGTCTTCAAGTAATGCGTTCTGCGGAGGATGCGCGGGGTTGTCCGACAGGATCGTGACGGCTGGCGGCTGACTGAAAAGCACTTTGGATAGGCGCTTCACCCTAGGCTCGCCGTCGCCATCGTCGAACACATAAATTCCGTCGGCGCCGAAGTTGCTTTGCCGCGTGTCGACAATGATCCGGTTGCCGGGGTAGAGCGTCGGCGCCATGCTGTCCCCCACAACGGCCATGAAGATCGAGCCAGCCGGCGAGGCTTGCAGCTCGTGCCTAAAGAAAGCGTCGGGGATCAGCCATTCGCTGACAACCTTATGGCCCGTGACCGTGCCAGCGCTTGAAATGGCGACCACCTCTGCGCCTACCTGACCGTGGCCGGCACCGGGCCTTACATCAATCTCTGGCGTCGCTCCGGGCATTTTCGGCGTGTATCGGTGCGCACCAGATAGTACGCCGCCATCCTCGCCGACCTGGCTGCTGTCGATGTGGCTCCCATGATCCGGTTCGGCCGGGTCCCACTGGTCAAGCGGAACGCGAACCATCTCGCGGATCACTTCATCCGAACTTTCCGGGTAGGTGTACATCGGCATCTCGCCGAACATTAGCCAGGCCACGCGGACATTGAAGGCCTTCGAGTAGAGCTTGGCGGCCTCAGTGTCGAAAGTCCGTGAGCCGTTTTCGTGGCCCGCATAGGTCCCAAGCGGAATCTTTAAAGCCTCGGCGGCTTTGGTCGCGGATTTAAAGCCGGCGTTCAGACGCGCTTCGCGTAGGCGGTCGGCCGGGGTCTGCTCTTTGTGCATCAGTTATCCTCAGAAAAGCGAGATTTCATGCAGTATGCACGAAAATAGCTATGCGCGCTGCATTGTTTTTCGGGATGCTTCGTATATGCTTAACGCATTAGTCAACGCGATACGCATTGGAGCCGCCATGCTGACGGAGGTCATTCCGCCCCTCGAACCGATTTCCCCTGACGACATCGTCCGAATCCGAAACGCCAGGAACTGGAAACGATCTCAACTCGCCACCTTCTTGGGCTGCAACTACTCCACCGTCTGGCGGATGGAGAGTGGCGCGGCGAAAATCGAAGGGCCGTGTCACCGTCTCTTGCAGCAACTGAAGGCGCAGAAAGCCGCCGCGTGACCGGCTTCACCTTCATCCGAACCGCCGACGGCACAGTGATCGCTCGCGACCCCGCGAGCGGCGTCACCGCATCCGGCTCAACCCCTGACGAGGCGCTGGCCGAACTGCGGCGCCTGCTCTCCATGGAAGAAGCTGCATGATCAAAACGCAAGTCGCGCCCGACGCGCTGACCAAAGCGCAAGCGACCGCCCTCACTAAGCGTATCCGCCAACACATCGACAATGCTTGGTCAGACATCACCAAGGCCTATGAAGGCAAGGCGTGGAAGGCTCTCGGCTACGGTAGCTGGGAGGCCTACGTAAGGGCCGAATTCGACATTTCCCGGCAGCGTTCCTATCAGCTTATCGACCAGGGCAAAGTCATTACTGCGATCGCCGAAGCTACCGGCCAAAGTGTCCAACGCGTTGGACAGATTCCGGCTCGTGATGTTGGCGCTGTAAAGGATGATTTGCCGGCCGTGCAGGCAGAAATCAGCTCGCGCGTCGCGCAAGGCAATGAGCCAGCTAAGGCCGCCACAGACGTCATAGCCGAGAAGCGGGCCGCCAAAGATAAGGCCAAGACCGACAGGGCGGCAGGACAGGCTGAACACGATCGCCAGCGTGACGCGGCGCGCGCTGCCCTTCCCGACGCGGTGAAGGAACACGTCAAAATCCGTGACGAGGCTATTGCCCAAGCGAAGGCGAGCGATGCCGCCGACGGTGTCGCGGCGGACCTGGAGGAACAGGTTCGCGGGCTCGAAGAAGAAAACGCCAAGCTGAAAGCGGAAAACAGCAAGTTCGCGGACATGTGGGTCCAGTGGCAAAAGGGCGGCTTTGAGGCCGTGATTGCCGGCAAGGACGAAGAGATACGCGTCCTGACCTCCCGACTGACGCAGGAGAGCGCAGACAAGGCCGGCTGGTTGAAGCGGGCGAAGGCTTGGCAGAAGCGGGCTATCGAACTCGGCTGGTCCAGCGATATCGTCATCCCGCTCGATCAGCAGCCGTCAGACGAGGTGATCCCGCTTGACTGACGTGGCCGATCTCGTCGACCGGGTGCGGTCGTTTGGTGCGAACATCGTGCTCGACGGTAGCGCGTTGCGCATCGTCAACGGTCAAAAGCTGCCGGCGCAAGCCCGCGGCTTCATCGCCAAGAACAGCAAGGCCATTGCCGAGTATCTTCGCTCTGACGAAAACGTAGAATTCGAAGAGCGGGCCGCCATTATCGAATTCGACGGCAACATACCGCGCGAATGGGCCGAGCAGTTCGCTCGCTTCCTCAGCCGGGCCAAGCCGGCCGGCGTCAGCGAAATCGATTGGTCGTGGTTCCTGACCACATGCGGCAGGATGATCGACGAAGCACCGGGGGCGGCGGCATGAACGCTCAACCGCCCGTCTATCAGCAGATCGAACTGCGCCCGCACCAAGTCCGGACGGAAGAGCTTTTGCGCCAGCGTATCCGCGAAGGCGCGCGTCGCATCATCCTCGTTGCGCCTACGGCCTTCGGTAAGACGGAAACGGCCATTGATCTTGTGACCAAAAACCAGGCCAAGAGATCGAGGGCGTGGTTCATCGTCGACCGCGTCACCCTGATCGACCAGACCAGCCAACGCTTTGCAAAATACGGCATCGACCACGGCATCATCCAGGCGGACCACTGGCTGACCGACGCAACGAAACCGGTGCAAGTCGCATCGGCTCAGACGGTCGGCCGCCGCCGCTACGAAGACAGCGAACTGCCGAAGCTCATCATCGTCGATGAGGCGCATTGCGAATACAAATCTAACCTGGATCTGATCGACCGCGCGCACGATGCAATTGTGGTGGGGCTGACGGCGACGCCGTTCACGGACGGCATGGCAGATCACTGGGACGCGCTCGTTAATGGTGCGACCACAAACCAGCTACTGGCTGACGGGTGGCTGACTCCGCTCAAGATCAAGGCTTGCGTCACCCCCGACATGAAGGGCGCGAAGAAAGCGTTTACCGGGGAGTACGACGACGACGACGCCGGGCAGCGCGGCATTACCATCATAGGCGATGTCATCCACACATGGGTGCAGCAGACGCAAGCGCACTTCGGCGGGCCTGTAAAAACTCTCGTCTTCTCGCCATCCGTCGCGCACGGGGAAGAGCTTTGCCGCCAGTTCGCGGCGGCCGGCTTCAACTTCCAGCAGATCAGTTACCTGGACGCTTCGGACAAAGAGCGGCGCGACAAGATTGACGAATTCCGCAAGCCGGACAGCGCCATCCACGGCCTTGTTTCCTGCGCGGTGCTGACCAAAGGTTTCGACGTTCCTGACGTGCTCTGTGGCATCTCCTGCCGGCCCTACCGCAAATCGTTTTCGTCACATATTCAGGAACTCGGCCGCGTGATGCGGATCGCCGAAGGCAAAGAGTTCGGGCTGTGGCTCGACCACTCAGGCAATTGCGTGACGTTCGCCGAGGACACCGCCTGGCTGTTCGAACATGGCGTCGACAGTCTGTCGAGCGCTCAGAAAAAGGACAGCGAGGCCCGCGAGCCATCCGAGAAGGTCAAGCAGAAATACTTCTGCGGCGAGTGCGGGCTTCAGATGGAGCCGCACCACGACAGTTGCCTTTCATGTGGGTGGCAGCGGCCGAAGTATGGTGAAATCCAGGTTGTCGACGGCGAGCTGATCGATGTCGACTTCAGCATCAAGAACGCCTTCGCGCCGCGCAAAGGCCTACGTGCGAAATGTCTCGATGATCCGAAGGCGATCTGGAACACCGCCTTGGCCTACTGCCTGTCGAACGGGCGCAAAGGCGAGGAATCGTCTCGCAAGTGGGCCTATGGCGTGTGGAGGGGCATCTACCCCGGTAGCAAGCTGCCATATGGGCTGTTCGAGGCCCCATGCGAGCACAGCCGGGTGCAGGTCGACGCATGGCAGTTGGTCGAGCGCGAAATCAAGCGGTTCCGCAACAAACCGAGGCGCGCGGCATGAGCATCGACGACGCAATCGACAAGGCCTGCTCATCTGTCGGGATCAACCCGCCGAAGCGCCGCGAATATGGCAAATGGCTTCAGACTGACACGCTCTCCGGCAAGAACGGTAAGGGCGATGGGCGCTTGATAATCAACGAAACACACGTCACCGCGCACAACTGGCAGACTGGCGAAAACGTCACTGTCGGCATCGGCGGCGATGTGGAAAAGCGCGATCGGCAGAAGATCGCCAAGCAGATCGAGTTTTCGAAAAGGAAGCAGGAAGCGGATGCCAGGCGCGCCGCGCAGATCGCTGATGCTTTAGTCGGCGCCGCGCGCGTGGGTTGCCATCCCTACCTGGCGGCCAAGGGCTTCCGCGACGAGAAAGCCATGGTCGTGTCTGTGGCAGACGTGCGCCGGATCGGCGGCGACTACTTGGTGCCGGAGCCGGGGTGCGTCTCTGCTATCGTGATCCCGGCGCGGATCGGCGGCAAGGTGACATCATCTCAGCTGATCTGGGAGAACGGCGTCAAAAAATTCCTGTTCGGCGGCACCACAGCCGGCGCGTCGCACCGTCTTTGTGCCGGCGTCGATACTTGGCTTTGCGAGGGCTTTGCCACAGCGCTGACCGTACGCACGGCCCTACATGGGATTAAGATCAAGCCTACAGTGCTGGTCTGCTTCTCGGCCTCGAACATCGCGGCGATCGCCGACCGGCTCGAGAACCGGGTGTTCATCGCGGCTGAGAACGACAAGCCGCTGCCACAGTTCAATGGGCTCGGCGCCAGCGAGTTCTATGCGCGCAAAACGTCGCTCCCCTACGCCATGCCGCCCGAGGTCGGCACTGACTTCAACGACCTTCACCAGCAAAAGAGCATCTTTGCTGTTCAACGGGCGCTCACCGCCCTGATGGCGAACGCCACACGGCAGAAGGGCGCTTCATGAAAGAAGAACTCGATCGGTCGAAGGCATCGTTCAAGCTCGATCTTATCGAGACCGCGAACATCGACCCGACGCTGACGCCGGCCGATTTCAAGGTGCTGGCGGCATATGTGGCGGTGATGGCATGGCCGTCGTGCAAAACCTGGCTCGCTTCCACGAGAGCACAGGCGCTGACCGGTCTTGGGGATAGGCAGTTTCGTACCAGCCGTGCACGGTTGCTTGGAAAGAACGACGCGGGACGGGCCTACCTCACGCCAGCAAAGGCGGGCGGCAAGGTGTCGACATACAGGCTGATAAACCCATGGCGCGATGATGCCCGGCTGCATGCCGACGCGAGGACAAGCCATCTGAAGGAAATTGAGCGTCAGAAAAAAGCGGCGAAAAGGGCCGATTTGTCCCTGCAAAATCTGCCGGGACAAAACAGCGCCTGTCCCGGCAAAATCTGCCGGTCTGTCCCGGCAAAATCTGCCGCCTATTCCCCCTCAATGATTACCCCAAGAGAAGAAGGGGCCGGTGAAGACAATGCCGGTTCCAACGTCTTGCCCTTCAACAAACGGAAAGCGTCATGACTGAGCAGGATTATCCCGATCCCGGCGACGTGCCGGTACTTGACTGGATCGAAACCGGACGGATCACAGTCGACCCGCTGTATCAGCGCCCGCTCGATGAGCAGCGCGTGATGGCAATCGTCAAGGCGTTCACGTGGCGCTCGTTCGGCGCCGTGGTCGTCGTGCCTGCTGGCGACGGCTACCACGTGACCGATGGGCAGCACCGCCTTGAGGCCGCGAAGCTCCATCCCAAGGTGACGCATGTTCCGGCGGTCATCGTGCAAGCGGAAAACATCGCGGCTGAGGCGTCGGTGTTCGTCGACATCAACCGCAACCGTAAAAACGTCTCGGCTCTGGAACTGTTCTTCGCTGAATTGGCGGCAGAGAAGCCCGACGCCATCGCCACGCTGAAGGCCGCTGCCGGCGCCGGCATCCGCATTCCCAAGTTCCCCGGCAACTTCAAGGCAAATGACACGATTGCGGTTGGCGAGCTGCAGAAGCTCAACCTGGGTTATGTCGAAACCCGAGTTGCGGAGTTCCTGACCACCGTTGCTGCCGGCGGCTTCAAGCCGATCACAGCCAATCACCTGAAGGCTGTTGAGCATCTACTGACCGATCGGGAATTCGCGCCGCATATCATGGCGGAGGACCTGGCCAGCACCATCAGGGCTGTCGGCACGTCGATGGACAAAGAGGCCCGGCGCTTCGCCGCTACGCATGGTGTCACCTTCTGGAAGGGCCTGGCGTCGGTCTGGTTCCAGAAGTGCAAGAAGCGTCGGCCGCCAAATCAAACCGCAAGTTTGCGGAATTCGGAACCTAGCGCAAATTTGAGCAAGGTCGCAGCGGTGATGCCCGGTCGCACGATCACGCCGCACGCAATCCCGACGCAGCGCAACGTCACGGCGCTTGTTGCTGGCGATCCCGCTCCGGGTCGGTCTGCGCTCGACCAGCGGAGGGCGTCATGATCGCGCCGAGACGGCGACAACCATTCCACGCCTTCAGCAGCTTCAACAAGAAGGGCGGAAAGGCGCTCGACATCGTGAAGAGGCGCCGCAACCAGGCGCTCGACATGTACCAGGAGATGGCGACCTACGAGACGATTGCGGACTGTCTAGACATTTCGGTGACGACAGTCGTCCAGTACGTCGCACGGGCGAAATCAAAGGGCGATGTGCGCGTGAAGCGCCCGTTCAAGCATCGAGGCCGGCAACTGGCGGTGCAGCGGCGCAAATCGATCAAGGACATGAAAGCGCTCGGGCTGTCGGCGCGCGAGATAGCGAAGCGGCTCGGAATCAACGTCCGGCTGGTCCAGATCCGATTGAAGGAAGGCAACAAATGATGGCTCAAGCAGCAGCGGCTATTGCTGGCCTCGTGGTGTTCGGATCGATCGGGACCATGATCATTGGCGCCTTGGCCATCATCGCCTGTTCGTGGAGGCAGTGACCATGAAGCCGGCAATCGTGATGAAGTGGCCCGGAGCCGTGCCAATCTTTCTCAAGTGTAAGCTATGCGACGGCAAAGGACATACGGTCATCAATCCCGGCGTTCGGCGCCTCGTCAGTGAAGACGGGTCAATTGTCTGCTCGATGCTGACCGGCTCGATTATGTGGTGCTACCGGTGCAACGGCTGGGGCAGCACGACGCGTTATGGGTCGCGCGGAAAGAGCTTCACACCAATCCGGCCGCTTCGGAAGCGCGGCATATGGGGGCGGCTTCACAATGGCTAGACCGACCAGTTATTCCCAGGAGATAGCGGACACGATCTGCGAGCGGCTTGCAGACGGGCAAAGCTTGCGGTCGATCTGTGAGGCGGAAGACATGCCTTCGCGATCGACGGTTTTCAATTGGCTGCTCAAATCGGACCACGCGGCGTTTCTGGACCAGTACACGCGGGCGCGCGAACTCCAGACGGACGGCCATGTGGATGAAATGCCCGACATCGCTGACGACAGCCGCAACGACTACATGACCAGGACCAACGGCGACGGCAGCACCACGGAACAGCTCAACAGCGAGAACATCCAGCGCGCGCGGCTACGGATCGACACGCGCAAATGGATTGCGGAACGTATGCGGCCGAAGAAGTACGGCAGCAAGGTTGCGCTCACGGATGGGGACGGCGGGCCGCTTGTCGTGCAAGTCCTGAAGCTCTCGGACCAGGAAGCGAAGGCGAATGCCGACGATTCAGCTTCCTAACGCCGGCTGGCGGCCTCGCTGGTATCAGAAGAAGGCATGGGACACTTGGGAGCAGGGGTGTAAGCGCCAACTCCTGTTCTGGCATCGGCGCGCCGGCAAGGATGAGATAAACCTGAACATGCATGCCGTGTCGGCGCACGAGCGGCCCGGCACCTACTGGCACATGCTGCCGGAGGCCTCTCAGGCGCGAAAAGCGATCTGGAACGCTGTAAACCCTCACACCAGCAAGCGCCGGCTGTTCGAGGCCTTCCCGGAGGCGCTAATCGATAACATGAACGACAACGAAATGTTCATCCGCTTCAAGGTCGGATCGACGTTTCAGGTTGTCGGCTCAGACAACTTCAACAGCCTGGTCGGCTCGCCACCGGTCGGAATCACCTTTTCGGAATGGGCATTGGCGAAGCCGGCGGCTTGGGCGTACCTGTCGCCGATCCTTGCCGAGAACGGCGGCTGGGCTTCGTTCATCACCACGCCGCGCGGCAAGAACCACGCCAAGGGCATGCTGGACGCGACAAAGGGCAACGTCTTCGATCGACTGTCGAACCCGCGCGGCTGGTTCACGGAAGTCCTGGGCGTCGACGCAACACAGGCGATATCGGAAGCGGACATTGAAGAGCAGCGGGTGATTTACACCGGCCTGTTCGGCAAAGAGATTGCCGACCTCCTGATTGACCAGGAATTCTATTGCTCGTTCGCGGGCGCGCTCGTCGGCTCGTATTGGGGAGCAGAAGTCGCCAAGGCGGAAGTAGCCGGGCGCATCGGCAAGCCGATCGCGGTCAACCCAGCCTATCCGGTTCATACGGCCTGGGATCTCGGCAAGGCCGCAAACAACCCGATATGGTGTTTCCAGGTCATCGACGGCGCGCCGATCATCGTTGATTTCTACGAGCCGGACAGCGAAGACATTGCGGACTGGTGCAAGTGGCTCGACGACAAGGGCTACAAGGGCAACGACTACGTTCCGCATGACATCCTGCATCCGCAGTGGGGAACGGCTCGCACGCGGCTGCAAACCCTGAAGGATCACGGTCGCAAGCCGAAGATGGTCGGTCTCGCGAGCTTTGCCGATGGCGTGAACGCCGGCCGCCAGACAATCAAGCTTGCACGGTTCGCGGACAATGAACGCGTGGCTGACGGCATCGAGGGCCTGAAGGCTTTCCGCCGCGAGTGGGACGACGACAAGAAGGCGTTCCGTGACATCCCAGTGAAGGACTGGGCCGAACACTACGCGTCCGCATTCCGGTATCTGGGGCTCGCATGGCGCGAAGCCATCGTGGCCGTGAAAAAGCCCGAAGGCGACAAGGGCACCTACCAGGCGATGCCTGATGGCTCAATCCGCAGCAACCAGTCGGTGAAAGAAGCCGTTGACGCGATGGTTCGGCGACGGCGAGGGAATCGGTAGCGCCCTATTTCTTGTATCGACCCTTTTCACACCAGTATCGGACGAGAACACCGGGCTGCGCCTGAAACAAGCCAGCCGCAATCCGGCAGTTCTCATCGTTGTACTCTGCCTTTTGAGCCGCATCGAATGTCGCAATATGGATGCGCATCGGACCGGTTACCGACGAACGATAGAGCGTGTAGGCCGTGTCGCTGCCGGCGATGTCATCACACCCTGCCAACGCTGCGAAAGACAGGACAGCTAGTAGCGTCCGCACCATGCAAAGCCCCCAAGCTTTCGGCCCATCACCCGTCTACAGCAGCCCGGTCACATTTCAAACGGCTTATCTTTTCGTAGAGGCACCAGCACTGTCGCGCCGACCAATAGGATTGGAGCGGCCATGCCTCGCGCTGGTGGAGTATATACGGCGCCTCCGGGGACTGCCGGAACACCAAACACAACGATTGAAAGCGCGAAATACAACGCGCTGGTGGCCGATCTGGTCGACGACGCCAACGCCGCACGGCCAATGACGGCCGGCGGCTCGGGCGCAACAACCGCTATAGGCGGCAGCGACAATTTCAACGCAGCCGGCACCAGCATGGCGTCGGCCGCAACCGTCAATCTTGCCAACGCGACAGGCGTTGCGGTCACCATCACTGGAACTGTCACGATCACCGGCTTTGGCACGGTAGGCGCTGGCGCGGTCCGCGTGTTGACGTTCGCGGGCATTCTGACACTGACGCACAACGCAACCAGCTTGATCCTGCCGGGCGCTGCGAACATCACCACGGCGGCCGGCGACATCATGACGCTCCGGTCTCTCGGCAGCGGCAACTGGGCTTGCGTCGGGTATCAGCGCGCGGCAGTGCCGCCCTACTCGTCGACATCCACGGAAACGCTCAAGAACAAGAGCCTGGAAGACAACACCACGTTCATTGTGGACGAGGCAGACGCCACCAAGAAGGTGAAGTTTCAGGTTTCAGGCGTCACCACGGCGACCACGCGCACGGTTACTGTTCCCGACGCGGACGGCAGTATGCTGCTTAGTTCGAAGCAGCTCCTCGTCGCCGCTTACCGCAACCTGAAAGCCATCGTCACCAGCAACACACAAGCGACCGTGACCGCAGATGCGTTGACGGTCGAAGATGCCAGCGGCAATTCAGCCAGACTGACGGCGATCAACGTCACGGCCGATATTTCCGCATCCGGCGCCAACGGCCTGGACACGGGCGCTGAAGCGTCAAACACGTTCTATCATCTGTGGGTCATCTGGAACGGCACCACCACCGCCGCGCTGTTGTCGACAAGCGCGACCGCGCCGACGATGCCCGCCACCTATACCCACAAGGCGCGCGTAGGGGCTGTGCGCAACGATGGCTCGTCGAATCTGTGGCGAACGTTGCAATACGGGCGCCGTGTTCAGCTCCAGATCGGCACCAACCCGACGACGGTCCCGGTAATGGCGAGTGGCAACAGCGGAAGCCCGACCACGCCGACGTGGACTGCTGTAGCGATCGGCAGCTTCGTGCCTACAACTGCCTCAGCCATCCGAGGCACCATCTTGATGGCGCAGAGCGACAACACGCGCGCCATCTTGGCCCCTAACAACTCCTACGGCGCATGGAACTCCACGAATGCGCCTCCGCTCGGCAACGGCAATGGCGGCATTACCGGGTCGAACATCAACGTCAATTCGCAGTTCGATTTCATCCTCGAAAGCACGAACATTTATTACGCGTCCAGCAACGGCAGCACGAACGTCCTGCTGAACGGCTGGGAAGACAACATTTGAGCGGGAGACGAGGCATGTTCGCTTACAGCAACAAGGGCCACAGCTTCCACGCGGTGGATGACGACTATCAGCCGGCGCCAGGCGAGATCCTTTTTGACGACTACGCGACGGCGGAGGAATTGGCTGAAGCCTTCCCCGACTACAGCCCGATCGTTGAGCGCGAGAAGGTGCGGAAATCGATCGTGATGCAGCGCCTCATCGATCTGAACAAGATGGATCAGGCGTACGCGATGCTGGCAGCGCAGCCGAAGTTCTTTGCCCGGTGGTTCGCACCCGATCACCCGGAAGTTTTCGCCGATGACCCCGACGCGATGGCGTTTGTCTCCGCCCTCGGCCTGGACCCGGCCGTCATCCTTGCCCCAGCGCTTTAGAAGGACAACACCATGGCTGTTTCTCGTGAGAAGGAATCGCTAGCCCGAGTACTGGCGCACGAAGGCGGTTATTCGAACCATCCGGCCGACCCAGGCGGCGCCACGATGAAGGGCGTCACCCAGCGCGTGTATGACGGCTACCGGAAGGGCAAGGGCCTTGCGCCGCGCCCAGTCAAAGGCATCCAGACAGCCGAACTCAACGAAATCTATGATCGCCAGTACTGGGACGCGGTACAGGGCGATGCGCTGCCGGCCGGCGTCGATTACGTGCTGTTTGATGGCGCGGTGAACTCCGGCCCGGCCCGGTCGATCATGTGGCTTCAGCAGGCGTTGCGCCCGGCCTACACCGGGCCTATCGACGGCGTGCTGGGTATCGGCACGCTCGCCGCGCTGAAGGCCGACAAGAACAACGATGCGCTGATAGATCGTATCTGCAACGCACGCTTGGCGTTCCTGAAGCGCCTCAGCACGTTCGCCACCTTCGGTAATGGGTGGAGCTCTCGCGTTCGGGAAGTGCGATCGATCGGGCAGGCATGGGCCACTGGCCAAGTGCCACAGGCGGCCAACTTCGTCGACGGCGGCCAGGCAAAGGCGTTCGTTGAGGATGCCACGCCCGCGCCATCGACTGCACCGGCCGACGCGGCCACTGGTGCGGGCGCCAGCGGCCTCGGTCTTTCCGGCTACCTCTACGATCTGCAAAACCAGCTTTCACCGCTGTCCTACACCAGCGAATGGATCGGCAAGGTTGTCGTGGCCGTGGCCGTAGCCAGCGCGTTGCTGGCGATCGGCGGTCTCGGCTATCGCTGGTACGCCAACCGGCAGGCCAAGCACCTTGCGGCGGCGCTGGGTGGCGAGGTGCCGGCGTGATCGGCCCAGGTTTCGCAACGGCGGCACTTGCCCGCCCTATCGGCGTCGCGCTTGCCATAGTCGATGTTTTGATTGCCGGCGCCGGCTTGCTTGGCTTCATCCTCGGGAGGTTCCTATGAAACCCCTTGTCGCCTTCCTGCTAGGTGCGGCGGCGGGCGCTGCCGGTCTCGCCACGGTGGAAGGCATCATCTTCTTTTGGTGGCTCGGCCAATGAGCTTGCTCATCACCTTTCTTGTCGACCGGCTTGGCGTCTCGCGCCTGGTCGGCGGCGTCATCGGCTGGGCGGCAATCGCCCTGGTCGCCTCGGGCGCGGTTTTCAGCGTCTACGAACTCATCAAGCACAAGGGCGCCGACGAGGTCCGCGCCAAGATCGAAAAGGAAAACCAGGATGCGGTTCACAAAGGGATTGACGCTCGCATGTCTCTCGATGAGTGCATTGACGCTGGCGGCGTGTACGACTTCGGGCGTCAGCGGTGTAACGCCGCTACGCTTGGCCCTCGGTAACAGCTTGGCCGGGGCGCAAGGCAAGACGGTTGCCGACCAGAACAAGATCGATCGCACCGTGGCGCCTGGCTGCGCCGTGAAGCTCTACACCCGCGCGGAATGCGATCTACATACCAAGGCCAGCGCTAAGCGCCGGGCCGAACTGAAATAGCAGCAGTACGTTAGGGCATTGGGGCAGATGGCGAGCGACGACATGGCGGAAGAACATCGCGTTTATCAAGATCCGATCCAAGCGCAGCTTGGCGAGCGCGTCACGAATCTTGGCAGGCGGCAGACGGACCTTGAGGCTGAAATGCGCTCGGGTTTCCGGCAAATCGAGCAGTCGTTTGCCTCCTTCACAAATGAAACGCGAAACGCGATTTCCGCGCTCGGCACGTCGATATCGGATCGCAGCCGGCCGCAATGGCAAGCCCTCGGCGTCATGGTTTCGGTGATCGTCGTGCTTGGCGGTCTGGTCTACTGGCCGATCCGTGAAAGTACCAATGACCTGAAGGCGCAAGACATCGAGACGGGCCGCCTCATCCAGAGCCTGACAACCGAAACCGGCAAGGCAATCCAGACTCTGGCGGCCAACACAGTGTCACGGCAGGAAATGGACTGGCGCGCCGCTCGCGGGGCAGAAGACCGGACCCGGATGGAAACGGCCATATCCGACATTCGGGGTAATCTCGTTCCTCGCACCGAATTCGAGGCGTTCAAGATCGACATCCAGCGCCAAATCGACCGCAAACCCTAGCGGGCCATATCTGATTTCAAACGGCTTATCTTTTCGCTGGGCCGCCTTGCATCGTGCCGCGCATGGCCAAGGACAAGCGCACCCCCGACCAGATGAAGCAGGGAAAGGCCCTTCGCGAAGAAGGCGCCAAATGGCTAAATCGTGTCGAAGCCGCCGGCAAGCTCGAAAAACAGTGGATGGACGACGCCGAAAAGGCGGTCAAGGCCTTCACTGGCGAAACAGCGAGCAATGACTACACCACGTCGACCGCGCTCGGCTCGACCTACGATTTCAACATTCTCTACGCCAACGTCGAAACCATTGTTCCAGCAGTCATCAACAGCCCGCCCGCGCCGGACGTGCGCCGCCGGTTCGCCGATGAAGATCCAGCCGGCAAGGACGTGGCCGAAATCATCGAGCGCTCGATAAAGGTCCAGGTTGACGATTCGAAGCTCCAGGTCGAACTGGAGGGCGAGGCCCAAGACGCGTTCCTGGCTGGTCGCGGCGTCGTGCGGCTTCGCTTCAAGAGCGATATCGTAAAGGATGAGACAGATGGATTATCACCCGAGGACGAGGCCGGGCGAGCCGATCCCGTGGCTGGAGCCGACAGCTATAGCGATGCCGTGGCGGGAGACGATGACGTTGCTGATCCCGTACCCGGAGCCGCCGCGCAACTCCCAGGTGCTTCGGCAACTGAACGCCTCGCCAATGAACGCATTGAATTCGAGGCGGTAAGCTGGCGCGATTTTCGCCATGGCCCGGCCAAGCGCTGGAGCGAATGCCCGTGGTTGGCGTTCCGGTTCGTCGTCTCGCGCGAGAACGAAGATACCGCGTTCGATATCGCCATGATCGGCATGCAGACGAGCGACCAGGAGAAGAAGGCGCGAGGCGAATCCGATAGCGATCTGACCGGATGGGAAATCTGGTGCAAGACCAGCCGCAAGGTCTACTTCATCGACGATACCGGAGTGATCCTGAAGACGGTCGATGACCCGCTGGGCTTGAGCAATTTCTTCCCGATCGCAACGCCTGTGCAGCCCGTCGAACTCACTGGCCGCCTGATGCCGGTCAACCCATTCTCGATTTATTCGAAGCTCGCCGACGAGCTGGACCTGACCACCAAGCGCATCAACGTCATCACCAATCATATGAAGGTGAAGGGCTGGTATTCGGGAGATGCCGGCGACATCGCCAACATGCTGGCGGCCGACGACACGGAATTTGTCCCGATCGGCAATGCTGAAATCTGGGCGGCCAATGGCGGGCTTGCTGGTGCTGTTGCGTTTTGGCCTGTGGAAAAATTCATCCTGGTCCTTCGCGAACTCTACAACGCCCGGGACCAGACCAAGCAGGCGATTTACGAAATCACCGGGATATCGGACATCGTTCGGGGCGCCTCGAAGGCAGACGAGACGCTAGGCGCCCAGCAGATCAAGACACAGTGGGGCTCGCTGCGCATCCAGAAGATGCAGCGGATGATGGAGCGCGGCGCGCGCGACCTGTTCGTGATGATGTCGGAAATCATCCCCGCGAAGTTTTCACATGAAACGCTTCAGCAGATGACTGGCGTCCAGATACTCCCGACACAACAGGATCTCACGCCCATCCAGCCACCGCCGCCACCTCCGCAAGGCGCGCAGCTCCCGCCCGACACGATGCAGCAGTATCAGCAGGCCGCCCAATCCGCCCAGATGGCCGAGAAAGCGCGGCAGGCGAAGCTGGCGCAAATGCAGGCCGTTCAGCAGCTTCTCACCCAGAAGCTTTCGACCATGTACCGCATCGATGTCGAGAGCGATTCCACGGTGAAGGCGGACCTGTCGCGGCAGAAGGCCGAAGCGGCGGAATTCTTGCAGGGCGCCGGGGCTTACTGGGCGGCTGTCGGACCGATGGTCCAGTCCGGCGAGCTTCCGAAAGAGGTTGCCGTTGAAATCTTCGCGGCGAACTCGCGCCTGTTCAACCTCGGCAAGTCTGTCGAAGACGTTCTGGAAAAGATGGTCACCGATGCCAAGGCGAAGGCCGCACAGCCTGAGACACCAAAGCCTAGCCCCGAACAACAAAAAGCTGAAGCGGACGCGAAGGCGCGAGAGGCGGACACGGCGGCAAAAGCTGCTGACGCGAAAATCAAAAGCGACCAGGCCGCGCAAAACATGCAGTTCGCCCGCGAGCAGCACGACATGACGATGAAGGAAAAGCAGTTCGATCTGCGCTCCAAACAGATCGCGGCTGCAACCGATCAAAATCAGGTCTTGGCCGCGAACGGTATTGTTCCGCTGCCAATCCAAA
>NZ_SRTH01000169.1:0-323 GCF_004792065.1 Mesorhizobium sp. M8A.F.Ca.ET.165.01.1.1
GGCTGCGGCTGATGATGGGGACAGAGGACACCACCCGCGAGACCGCGCTGCAGGCGGCGAATGCGTTCCTGGCGGCGGCCTTTCCCAGACACTACCAGTGAGAAAAAAGCCGGCCGACCGAGCCGGCGGAAACGACAAGGAGGATGGAACAGCAATGAGAACCCTGAGCCGACGCCTGACGCTGACCTTGGCACTGACCGGTGTGCTCGCCGCTTCCGCGGCGGCGCTGGCGGTTGCCGCCGACAAGGACCTGATCGTCTTCGACTGGTCGGGTTACGAGGACCCGAGCTTCCATCCGAAATATGTCGAGAAGAACGGCGATT
>NZ_SRTH01000170.1:0-322 GCF_004792065.1 Mesorhizobium sp. M8A.F.Ca.ET.165.01.1.1
GCGTGAAGGCCTGCTGCCGATGACCCCGCGCCCGGCTCCGGCTGGCGCCGCTGGCGCTGCGCGTTCGCCGCGCTGATTACGCCAATTTTTCGTCCTTTTCGAAGGATACCGAGGGTGGCGCGATGTGGAATCGCCGCCACCTTTTTGTTTATGCATGGGAGCCGGTTCGGAGAGGGAACGGACCTGACGGCGCGGCGGGCAGTGAGGACAAAGCAGAGATGAATTCAATTTCCGTGGAGCGCAGAACCGCTTTTCGCGGCTTCGCCCTGACGGCGGCCGTGCTTTCGGGCCTGACGCTTGCAGCATGCCAGACGGCGCCGAC
>NZ_SRTH01000171.1:0-320 GCF_004792065.1 Mesorhizobium sp. M8A.F.Ca.ET.165.01.1.1
CCGAATGCATGACAGATTTGCGACCGGCGTCGCAACTCTTGCATATACCAAGTTTCTAACTTTCCTGCGATTTGCCTTGACGCGGAACGCAAGACATCGACGATAGATCGGGCCGCAGTCTGCCGGTTCGGATACATATGTTTGAAGTCACTGCCGAGGATTCCTTCGACTTCCGCTCGACGGAATATGCCGAGCTGTTCGCCAGCTCGGCGGCGACGGCCTTTCAGCACCCGATATGGCTGGCGCAGCTCTATGAGCGGATCGTCCGGCAAAGCTCCGCCACACCGCTGATCATCGTCGTGCGCAGCCGGCAGGGCGGC
>NZ_SRTH01000172.1:0-320 GCF_004792065.1 Mesorhizobium sp. M8A.F.Ca.ET.165.01.1.1
CCGGCCCTGATCCGCAGCCTGGAGACGCAGGTGACCGCCCTTTCGGCGCATCTTTCGAAGCCGAGCGCGCCGCTGCCCGAGTTCGAAGACATCAGCCCGCGCCTCAACGAGATCGAGAAGTCGCTGGCCGGCACGCGCGATTCCATTCTGAGCGTGGCGCGCGAGGCCGCCGAGAGCGCCGTCAAATCACTCGCCGAGTCGACGTCCAGCACGGCCCAAACCAATGCGACCGCCGTTGCCGGCCTCGCCCAGGACCTGAAGACGCTGGAAGCCCTCACCCGCCGCTCCGACGAGCGCAACTCGCGGACATTCGAGGCGAT
>NZ_SRTH01000173.1:0-319 GCF_004792065.1 Mesorhizobium sp. M8A.F.Ca.ET.165.01.1.1
TTGAGATCCTGCCCACGGCTTCAGGCCTCAACGTCGACGCCAAGCTAAGGCCCAAGGACATCGACCAGGTCCGCGTCGGCCAGCCGGCGAAGCTCAGGCTTTCGGCGCTGAACATGCGCCTGACGCCGGAAGTGTCGGCGACGGTCAGCGAGATCTCCGCCGACCGGCTGATCGACCAGGCCACGCACGAGCCCTATTTCCGCGCCAGGCTGAAGATTGCCGACCAGCTGCCGCCCGGCGTGAAAGCGGAGCAGCTTTATCCGGGAACGCCGGTCGAGGCGTTCATCAACACCGGCGACCGGACCTTCTTCGAGTATCT
>NZ_SRTH01000174.1:0-319 GCF_004792065.1 Mesorhizobium sp. M8A.F.Ca.ET.165.01.1.1
GCCAATGGCACTCCGCAGTGACTGGTCACGCCATGACCGTTGCTGTTGGGGACGGACGGGGTTTCAGCAGCTTGGCGGCGGCGCCGGACGGGCGGGCACCTGCGTGGTGTACCGCCCGCTCCTGGCCGGGCCGGCTTCCAGCCTTGAAATCACCAGGCCCAAAACTGCTTGAGTCGGCGCGCTATCGCCCGATCCAGCGCTCGGTATCTCAGAACGTAAAGCCGGAGGACGGCACGGCGGCGGTCACCGCCGAAAGCCCGGCGCGCTTGGCAAGCGTCGGTTTGCAATATGGCTTCTTCATCGGCTGTCTCGGACTGGT
>NZ_SRTH01000175.1:0-319 GCF_004792065.1 Mesorhizobium sp. M8A.F.Ca.ET.165.01.1.1
CCCAGTCCGTGCCCTCGGTTTCGATCTCGTCCATCAGCCGCGCGAGGTCGCGCGCCAGCCAGATGGCATCGGCGGCCGAGGTCGGCACGACGAATTCCTCATTGAAGCGCTCCCGTACATGCGCCGGCAGGCTTTTCTTCCAGGCTCGCACCAAAGGCGCCAGCAACAACAGCCGCTCTTGCGCCGCGATCGGCGGCGCGAGCTCAATGGCGGGCGCCGCCTCGGCGTCGAAGGCCGCCTCGTCCTCGTCGAACTCGCCGAGCGGCCGCACCGTCGGCAGGATGGCCGAGCGCTGACCAAGCATATCGACGAAGGCGCC
>NZ_SRTH01000176.1:0-318 GCF_004792065.1 Mesorhizobium sp. M8A.F.Ca.ET.165.01.1.1
GGCTTCCATCATCGGATCGGTCTGGATCACCAGGAACGCCAGTTGCTCGCGCGTAAGATAGCTGGTCTGCGGCAGGCCGTTCTTGGCTTGCCAGACGCCGATCGCCTGGCGCGTCTGTGGCCCGATGGTGCCGTCGATGCGCCCAAGCTCGTTGCCCAGCGCCTCGATGCGCAATTGCAAGTCGATGCGTCCCTGGCGATCGAGGCCGATCGCATTTTCCGTCATCTCGCTGCCCTGGGTTTGCTTCATCTCGTCCGAAACACCCACCGATGTACGCACGGCGGAGCCGGAACTGGCGTTCGCCTGGTCGGTGTCGAG
>NZ_SRTH01000177.1:0-318 GCF_004792065.1 Mesorhizobium sp. M8A.F.Ca.ET.165.01.1.1
GGGTGGCTGCCGCCGTCGATATGCGGCCGAATGCCGAATACCATGCGATGGCCCGGTGAGGCGACCTCGGTCCTGAATTGGCAACCGTGCATTCTCGTTGCATGTCCGCCCGTTTGGTCCGATGATCAACGATTGCGGCTATGCCGCATATCAACGATCGCGGCGGAGCCCGCATATCGGATTGCGGCTATGCCGCATGTCGCCCTGCGGCGTGGCCGCATGCCGGTTCGACGCCGCCGACAAGGGAGGAAGAACATGGCGAAATATCTCTATGTCTATCACGGCTCCGGCAAGATGCCGACCGACGAGGCCGAACGG
>NZ_SRTH01000178.1:0-318 GCF_004792065.1 Mesorhizobium sp. M8A.F.Ca.ET.165.01.1.1
TGCCGTTCCGAAGGATTGCACGCAAAGCGGACCGCCAACCCCTCCTCCCTAGCACGGCCCTTCGCCGATGATGCGATAGTCCGCCGCGCGGGCCTCGCATGCATTGGGGAAGGTGCGAACCTCGCCGTGACGCCTGGCGCAGACCGGCGCGTATTCGCGGGTGCAGAAGGTCTGCTCGCCACCTGCGCCCTCCCGGCAAGGACGGTCGCGCACGATGCGATAGCCTGCCCGCTCCGCCAGGCAGGCATTGGCGAAGGTCTGGCGGTCGCCGCCGCGCCGTGCGCAGACCGGTTCGTATTGCATGGTGCAGAACTGCGG
>NZ_SRTH01000017.1:0-33673 GCF_004792065.1 Mesorhizobium sp. M8A.F.Ca.ET.165.01.1.1
CACCGCGCCGCAGAGTTGCCGGTCTGGCTGCACAGATACAATTGGCACCGTCCCCACGGGAGCCTAAAGTCCAAAACACCTATCAGTCGCCTCGCTCTAACCGAGGACAACCTGTTGAGGCTCCACAGCTAGCGATCCCACCAGTTGAGTTGCTCCAAGTCGGTGTCTAGCTTTCTACATTCTGTGTCCGACGCTGGACAAGAATGTTGCAATCCCGACCAGCAAGTCAGCGCAGGCGCCACCTGTTGCCCAGCAAACGGCAAGGATTATCGAAAGACGAATTCGGCACGGAGCTTGCACCAACGATTGCATGCAAATGCCGACAGCATCTCATGAACGGTCTCTCGATTCTGGCGCGGTTAAATCGCGGCCGGTTCCAGATCATGTCCCGCCCGAAATGGTGAGGGACTTCAGCCTGTTTACGTCGCCCGGCATGTTGCCGACCGCTAACGGGGATCCGCATGCAGCGGTTGCTTGCGTTCATGCCGGGCCTCCGATCTTTTATTCAACCAGCAACACGCGCGACGGTCGGGGTACCTGGGTCATCACTCGCGCGAGCGACCAGCGCCGGGTGCTGCAGGACACCGAAACGTTTTCCAGCCATCGCAGCATCTTCGCCTCTGTGCTCGGCGAGAGCTGGCCGATGATCCCGCTTGAGCTCGATCCGCCATTCCACGGTGTTTTTCGCTCACTGCTCAATCCGCTGCTTTCGCCAAAGCGGGTAATGGCATTGGAGCCGGCTGTCCGGGAACGAGCGATCAAGCTGATCGACAGGATCGCCGCATCAGGCACGAGCTGCGACATCATGAAGGATTTTGCAGTTCCGTTCGCGGTCAATATCTTCCTTCGCTTTATTGGGCTTTCGGACAACGGACTAGAAACATTTGTCGGCTGGGCTAGAGATCTGCTCCACGGCGATAAGGAGCAACGACCACCCGCAGCCCGGACGATCGTGGCCTTCATCGACGAACTTGCCACCGAGCGCCGCAAGGAGCCGGTCGATGATTTCATGACCTTCATCGTGAAGGCAAAGGTCGAGGGTCGTCTGCTCAGTGACGAAGAAGTCCGTGGCATCGGCGTGCTTGTGTTCGTCGCGGGACTCGACACGGTCTCAGCAGCCATATGCTTCGACTTGGCCCATCTCGCGCGCAACCCCAAAGATCAGGAATTGCTACGAAGCGAACCGGACCGGATTGCCGTCGCTGCGGAAGAATTGCTGCGCGCCTATTCGACCATTCAGATGATCCGAGTGGCAACGAAGGATGTCGACTTCAAAGGCGCGCCGATCCGCAAGGGAGACTATGTTTCCTGTGCCACGATGATTGCCAATCGTGACCCGGCGGAATTCGAATGCCCGAATGAGATCGATCTGGCGCGCGAGGACAACCGGCACGCTGCCTTTGGCTATGGTCCCCATCGTTGTCTTGGCTCACACCTTGCCCGGCGGGAGATTGTCATTGGCCTGGAGGAGTGGCTGGCGCGCATCCCAGCCTTTCGGATCAAGACAGGGACTGAACCTATCACCTTCGGCGGCCATGTGTTCGGGATCGAGAATCTGATCCTGGACTGGTCCTGAAGTTTCAGCCAACGACATTGGAGTTCGCTATGCGTGTCGTCGTACATAAAGCCAGATGCCAGGGTCATGCGCGCTGCTGGGCGCGGGCGCCGAGAGTCTTCAAGCTTGATGACGCCGGCTACATCTTGCCCGGTGATATTGATGTTGCCGATGGGGAGCAACTGCTTGCCTCAAAAGGGGTACGAGCCTGCCCCGAACAAGCTCTGGAAGTTGACGAGCCCCCCGCTAACTCAGTTGTAGAGAGAGACACACGCAAAGTGCAGACTGGCATCGGGAAGGATAAAACAATCATACAATTCGCGACAGACCCTGTCGACCACGCGAAAATTACCGAACTGCGTGACCGAGAGGCGATCCGCAACTGCCTGTATCGGTACTGCCGCGGGATAGACCGCGCCGATGAGGCGGCGCTGCGTAGCGCATACTGGCCCGAAGCGTATGACAGGCACGGTCCCTATTGCGGACCGGCAGAGGACTTCATCCAATTTGCTCTCGGTCTGCCGGGGCACCGTAACATCCATCAAATCACGAACAGCCTGATCGACTTCATCAGTTCAGCAGAGGCCGCGGTCGAGAGCTATTTCACCGCGCTGCAACGCGGACCGGATACAGACCAAGAAATACGTCAGACGCTGCTTTGCGGCCGTTACTGCGATCTGTTTCAGAAGAGGCAGGACGAGTGGCGAATTGCGGAACGGACAGTCGTCTACGATTGGGTTGAGGAGCAAATCCCGCCAGCGATTCTTGAGGCAGATAGGTTCGGCCGGCGACAGCCGATTGGAGCACAACATCCAGACGATCCCATCTACCAGTTGCTCAAGGGTCACATCCCCACCGACCAAGATGGCGTCGAGGGTCCCCAACTGGGAGCTGCATAAGTGGGTAGAAATGGAGGATGAGCGCCCTACGGGAACGACATCTGTGTGGGGCCGCAACTGGCGGTCACTGCAACGATTTGGCTCGGCCCTTCATTCCGCCCAAGGTTGATGGGCTGAGATCACAAGCGGTCATCGTGGAGAAGCTCTCGTGAAACTGGCAGCACGCACCGTAATCATCACAGGCGCTGCGGGCGGGATCGGCCGTGCCCTGGTCGATATCCTTGCCGCGGACGGAGACACTGTAGTTGCGGTGGACCTTCCGGGCAGTGGTGTGGTTGAACTGGCTCGGGATCTCGGGTCGCCGCACGTCGGTCTGGAGTGCGATGTGTCGCGAGAGAAGGACATGCTCTCACTTTTCGGCCAGGTCGAAGCACGGTTCGCGCAAATCGATGTCCTCATCAACAATGCGGCGGTTGGACCCACGATGGATAGGATCATCGACACCGCTGTCGATACCTTCCGACGCGGCGTGACAGTGAACCTTATTGGGCCATTCGTTATGGCCCGGGAAGCGGCGCGGCGCATGAAGCCGGGCGGTGCGATCGTCAATGTGGCTTCGATGGCGGGCGTGGTCGGCAATCCCAGGCGCAACGCCTACGCAGCCTCGAAAGCTGGCGTGATCTCGTTGACAAAGTCCCTTGCATGCGAGTGGGCTATGCGAGGAATCCGCGTCACGGCGGTGGCGCCGGGCTCCGTCCGCACCCCAATGGTCACAGAACTGGCACGCGCTGGCAAAATGGACCTCGCGGCGATACGCCGCCGCGTGCCGATGGGGCGCTTGGCTCGCCCCGACGAGATCGCCAGGGTCGTGCGTTTTCTGAGCAGCACGCAGGCGCGCTACATCACCGGCTCGGTGCTGGCAGTCGACGGAGGCTGGATGTCATTCAACCAGCCGGGGGATGCTCACCCGCCGGTGGATGGTGCGCTCCAAGCCGAGCTCTCCTGTCCGGCCGAATGCACAGATGCGCGAATCGTGCTCGTCACCGGTGGCGCAAAAAGCATTGGCGCGGCCGTCGCTCGCCGCTTTGCCGCGAACGGCGACACCGTCGTGATTGCTGATAAAGATGGCACTGCAGCGGCAGAGCTGGCTACATCGCTCCCCGGCAAGCATCTGGCGAAATCGCTGGACGTGGCCGTCGAGAGCGATGTGGTGTCGATGTTCGAAGAACTGAGGGGACGCTTCGGGTATATCGATGTTCTGGTCAATAGTGCTGATACCGCCGACAGGATTGTGCCTGCGATCGAGCAACTGTCGAAACAGCTCGAACACGTCCTGGATGTCAACCTTACCGGCGCCTTCACCTGCGCGCGCGAAGCGATCAAGGCTATGCGCCCGGGCGGCGTGATCCTCAATCTCGGGTCGATCGACAGCTTTCTGCCGTTCGCGCCGCGCCATGCCTACGGCGCCTCCAAGGCGGGGATGGATATGCTGACCCGTTGCATGGCGGCCGAACTCGGGCCGGTCGGAATTCGGACAGCCACCGTCGCTCCTGGCCACATCCGCACGCCCGCACTTGCTCAGTTGGCCAAAGCCGGCCGCATCGACCTGACAGCAATCGGACGACGCATCCCCATGGGCAGGATGGGACGGCCAGAAGACGTCGCAGATGCATCGTTCTTCCTTGCTTCGTCTGACGCCTCATACATCAACGGCTCGATCCTCTACGTGGACGGCGGCTGGACCTCGTTCGGTGATGCGGGAAACGCCAGCGAACTCTATGACGAATGTTTTGCGGAGGCCGCAGGTTAATTGCCAGGCCTTCGCAGGGCGACCGGCCGAGCATTATGAAGCCTCGGCTCCACGACGCACCTGAGGTGCTTGAGATCCAAGCATGTGCATGCCGAGCACATTCCCGGTCGGCTGACGTGTCTATAACGAGGAGAAATCATGGAATTTGCCACTTTCATTCTGGCCGCCCAGCGTGGCTATCACCAATCCTCAGAAAGCGTCATCCGCAACTCCATCGAACAGGCCGTCGCTTCGGAGCAGGCTGGGTTCAACACCGCGTGGTTTGCTGAGCACCACTTCAACAATTACAGCCTCATACCATCCCCGCTGATGATGGTGGCGCACTGCGCCGGCTTGACAAGCACGATTCGCCTGGGCACTGCCGTCTGCGTGCTGCCGCTTTACCAACCGCAGCGCCTGCTGTCCGAGATCGGCTTCGCCGACATCGTTGCGAACGGCCGTCTCGAGCTCGGCGTAGGCTTGGGATACCAGCAGTTCGAGTTCGAACGGTTCGGCGTGGACATCGATGAGGCGCCGGCCGTCTTTTCGGAATACCTGGACATCATTCTCAAGGGCCTCAACCAAAACGTCTTCGAACACGACGGCCAGTATGAGAAGATCCCCCCAACAGCGATTTCGGTCCGCACAGTCCAGCAGCCGACGCCGCCTATCTGGATCGCTGGCGGAGCCGCACGGATGGCTCGGGCCTACCGCGAGGGGCACAATTTTTTTGTCACAGCCTTCCACGACGGCTTAGAGACTTTGACCACACTGCGTGAATCAGTCGAGAGGGCGGCGGCATCCGAGGAAAAGAACGTCACCGACGTCAAGATATCGCTGCTGCGCTGCTGCTATGCCAGCCACGACGAGTTGGAGATCAACAGCTATCTCGACAATGCCCGCTTCCAGCGCCGGCTTTCTGAAGCCCTGCATCAGCGCCGCCAACAGAGCCACGATGGCTACCTGCTGCAGGAGACACCGACCCAGCAGGATCTGTCCTTCGAGACCATGCGCAAAAATTTGCCGATTGGCAGCGTAAATCGCGTGATTGATCGCCTGCTGGAAGAGATCGATATCTTGAAACCGGACCAGATCGCAGTTCAGACTCAATTGGGCGACTTCGACCAAAAGACGATGCTGCGCCAGATCGAGCTCTGGGGCGACAAGATCATCCCTGCGGTCAACAAGGCGCTTTGTCATGCCGGAAGCTGAAGCCGGCCGTTACGATGATGGCTGCCTATCCAGCGCGCAATGGCGTGGGTCCGAGCTAGGGAGGAGCTTCGATCAGCATGTGCTGCCCTGCGTACATTCACGTTCGCTTGAGGAGGTCCAGGCGGGCGAGGTGTTGGCGACGGAGGGGACAGGCCTTTCGTCTGTCGAATTGCGTGATGTCTTGGCCGCAACTTTCCCGTCTACCTCCAGCAGCGTATTCGCTTTGGAGGAGTTGAGCGAGCCCGAGCCGGAACTGGAAGAGGAGCTGCTACGCCGGCTGCTGCTAGCGCATGCTGCGCCGGCCGACCCGGCGAGCGGCCGCTTGGCCAAGATCATCGCCCGGCGTGCGATGCGCACGGACCATCTTTGGCGGGATCTTGGCCTCTCAAATCGCGCTGAGCTCAGCCGCCTGCTTGCCAGACATTTTCCCGCGCTGGCGGCAGGCAACACAGAAAACATGAAATGGAAAAAGTACTTTTACCGCAAGCTGTGTGAGGCCGAAGGCTTTTCGTCATGCACTGCACCCAGTTGTCGGGAATGCCAGGACTTCGAAAGCTGCTTCGGCCCGGAGGAAGTTGAGAGTCGCCTCTCGCCGACCAGGAATGCCGGTTAGTCACTTCGCTTGATCGCAGCTGCGGACAAACGCTTATCGCGGCGCCGTAGTATGGAGGAAGGGATGTTCATCGCCTCGCGATATTTGGTGACGGTACGGCGAGCGACATTGATGCCGGTCTGCTTGAGCTGAGCAACGATGTCTTCGTCGGAAAGTACCTTGTCGAGCGATTCTTCGGCGATGATTGCCTTGATCCGATGGCGGACAGATTTGGCGGAGTGCGCGTCGCCGCCCTCGCAGGATGCGATTGTCGCTGTGAAAAAATACTTCAGCTCGAACACCCCGCGCGGAGTTAACATGTACCTGTTCGAAGCCACCCGGCTTACCGTCGACTGGTGCATTTTGATCCCGTCAGCGACATTTTTGAGACAGAGAGGCCGCAGATGGGCGACGCCGTGTGTAAAAAAGGCATCCTGCTGGCGCACGATTTCGGTCGCAACCTTAAGGATCGTCTTAGCGCGCTGCTCGAGGCAGCTGATCAGCCAGTTCCCTTTTTCCTGGCAATGGTCGAGAAACGCTTTGCCTTCCGGATTTTGATTGGTCAGCTGCGAGATTTCGGCGACATAGGTGTGGTTGATCAACACTTTGGGCAGCGTGGCCGGATCAAGCTCCACCCGCCATCCACCTTCGGACTTGGGCATTACCCAGACGTCCGGTACGATGGTTTCCGGCGTCCCGGACTGGAACCGGTCTCCAGGCTTGGGATCGAGCGCGCGGATTTCGTTCCTCATGTCGAGGAGATCCTCCTCGTCGACTCCGCAACGCTGCTTCAATCCCTGAAAATCCCCCCGTGCAAGCATCTCGAGATTGGCGACCAAAGCTGCCATAGCCGGGTCGAACCGGTCTTGCTGGCGCAGCTGAATCTCCAGGCATTCGCTGAGAGTTCGCGCAAAAATCCCCGGCGGATCAAATTGCTGCAAGATTCCGATGACCCGTTCCACATCAGCTTGCCGAACGTTTAACCTCCTGGCCAGATCGAAAAGGTTTACCTGAAGATAGCCAGTGTCCTCCAGATGGGCGGCGAGCTGTCCGGCAATCAGCCGCTCCTGGGGGGTGAACGGGGTGAGGGCGACCTGGCGGGCGACATGGTCGTGCAATGTTTCGGTGTGGGCGGTAAACTCCTCGACGGCAGGTCGATCGTTGCCGCTACTGCGTTGCGACTTCCATTGCCCGCGCCCGCCAGACGGCCCGCCAATGGGCGATTCGCCGATTTCGCTTCTGCTTTGACTGCTCCGCTGATCCACCCCTGACAGCGGCGAATCGTCGTCAAACGGGTCAGGCTTCAAAACGGGGTTCCTCTCGAGTGCCTGCTGCACGAGCTGATGGAGTTCAGTATGCGTCAATCGCAGCAAGCGAATAGCTTCAATGGCTTGAGGCGATAAGACCATACGTTGCTTCTGGCGTTGAAGCAGGCTTGCTGAGAGATGCATGTTGAACCGTAATCTGCCGAGGATGCTCTAGTGTGTGCTTGGGTTGTGTGAGACTTGCCACTTCTGGGTCATGCCGCCGCCTTCAGTTTGTCGAGAACGTTTTGCGGGGATGAAACGCCATAGGGGTCCGTCTCGCAGTTGTCACAGAAGCCTTCCTCCTCGAACCACTGCTCCACCACGCCATCGTCGATCAGAGCGGCGTATCGCCAGGAGCGCATGCCAAAGCCCAGATTGTCCTTCGCGACCAGCATGCCCATTTTGCGCGTGAACTCGCCCGACCCGTCTGGGATCAGCTCGATCTTCTGCAGCCCCAAGGACTTTCCCCACGCATTCATGACGAAAGCATCGTTGACCGAGACGCAGTAGATCGCGTCAATTCGCAGTTCCAGAAATTGATCATAGAGTTTTTCGAAATCGGGCAGTTGGAAGGTCGAGCAGGTCGGGGTGAAGGCGCCAGGCAGCGAGAACAGGATGACGCGCTTGCCCCCGAAATAATCGTCGGAGGTCTTGTTCTCCCACCGATAAGGATTTGGCCCCCCGATCGACTCATCGCGAACACGCGTGCGAAAGGTCACGAGAGGAACGTTCTTTCTGTCGGTCATTGATTTGCTCCCAGGCCAAAGTGGTACGGTGCATTTTTCGGTTAAACTGAAGCGGCATCGACTTCGGTCGACAGTTCCGGCAGCCTCGCGCCTTGGCGTGGTTGCCTCGGACCGGTCTTGTGCAAGACCGCCCCCGAGCAGGCACGTTTAAAGGCGACGAGCTTCCGCGGAGACGGGGAATTTCGCTCGCGTGCTTTATCGAGCTTTGAGAGGTAGGCATGGTCTGCAACCGTGATTTTGACTGCGTTCTATCGACCGAGTCGCAAGCGCCATGCCAATTGACCCGATGCCTTGGGTTCACTTCGGTTTTTGCAGCAACTTTCGTGTTGTGCAGTAATGCCGGTCGATATTATTGCTCAAGCAGCACTGGAAATTGGGTGCGACTCCGTTCGGCAAACCCGGCCTTTGTCCGAAGCCGGACACGAATGTCGGAAATAGCCAAACGCCAGGATCTGGGGCGGGTTAAGAAACGTTGCCGTGGGCACCGGCTTCAGCACAATTGCGCCACGCGAGCATGGCTCCCAGCGTCAATGCCGTGCAGCAGCGAGACGAAGTCACTGCAGAATATCAACCTCTGCGAAGTCGTTGAAACCCAGCATGTGCGAGCCGTTCGAGGCGCAGATCAAGGCATGCTCGAGGAAGAGCTCGTGCTCTCGGCAGCAAGTGTTGCGACGTCTGACAAGGATCGTCGCGCTTCAAGGAAAAGAACCTGAATGGTGCACGGCTTGTGAAGGCCGGCGCATGGAAATGGCTGGGCTGATCATCCTCCATGAGGGTTGAATGAAGAGCTGGCCCCTATCTCCCTCAGCTGCAACGGGGGGAGGTAGGGCATGTCCGTCTATCGCGCTGGGTAACATTCCTCGGTGAGGCAATAAGGGGGAGCAATTTCTCATTTCGGCAGACACGACCCAGCTCTCCTTTCATGCGCTGATTCCCCCAAGGGAAATCGCGACTCCAGGCTTCCTATGCAGCGAATCGCGGTGCTGTCCGATGTCCGACAATGTCGGATGCGGATCGTAGCTGGGCTAGATCCGTCACTTTGCCTCGATGGTTTCCCACTGGCCTTATATCTGCTTCGCCCCAAATGCGGCGACATAACCTGTGCGGCATCTGTGAATGGATCGACTTCAATCGAGACCTCGGAGGTCCCGATGCGCGAAGGGAGCTTGCCGATATGACGGCCACCATAGCGAACCACGGTCCGGACGACGAGGGGACTTGGATCGGCGGGCCTGCGGCGCTGGGACACCACCGCCTGGCAATCATCGATATCCAGGGCGGCCGTCAGCCGAGGATGCTCCAGGAGGATGGCCGACCTGACTTGGTGCTCGTCTACACGGGTGAGACTTACAACTACCGCGAGCTGCGTCAACAGCTGGCCGGCCTAGTCCATCGCATGAACACGAGCAGTGACACCGAGGTGGTGCTGCACCGCCCCCGCGAGTGGGGCTCTTCGGCGGGTACACTTTTTTCACGAAATCCGTGAATGTTTCTCGCGACATCATCCCGCAATCGGTGGTGCAGCGGGTGAAGAGCCCGTATCCGGCTATCCAGAATGCCGCCTACGACAAAATACTACGTACGCGGTTCACTGCGATGCTGGACGACCTAGTGCCGGCAGTGGCACCGCTGTTGTCCGTCGACAGGTCCCGCGCTTGCTCGGTGCGACCAACAACCTTAAGCGCTAGGGCGTAACCTGACCCTGCAAGATCTCCTCACCGACTATAAGGTGCGCCTCACGATCTGAGACGATGGGACAGGATGGCTAAGGAGGTGCGCCGTCTTGCATGCCCCGCCACCGAGGCGAACCCTCTTGGCTACGCGCGCCACAGCGACGCTCCATATCGTCAGGCCTGCGTCTCATGCTCAGATGAGCCGGTATTTGGCTCTCTCATCAGCAAACCGAGAGAGCCCATGCCAAGACGGAAGCAAGCAAGACGAACGAGCGTCAGAGATATCCTGCGCCTGACCCATAAACAGGGCAGTCCGGTGGGCCAGGTGGCAGAGCAACTGAGGTTCGGCAAGACTTCGGCTTCCACCTATCTGCGGGCGCTGGAGACGGGCTGTCGTGCAGGCCCTGCATGCGGCTTTGAGGACGATGCGATGTTGAAACACCGTCTGTTGCGCCGAATCGGCCGTCGGCCACACGTTGGGTCGTCATCAGGTTCTCGACAGCTTGCCGGTGTCAAATCCAAACCGTGGTCGGCGATCCCCACCAGGGTGGGAAGGCAGCGCTGATATAGCCGAACGTCGATCAAGTCACGATCAACTATTGCCTCATGTCACATGCCCTGCGGGACTGAAAAACGGAGAAGAACATGTGCGATGCAAAACTGAAGACCGTGCTTTCGCTTTTTTCGCCGGTGGCCAGCAAATTAGATGCTCTCTCGTCCAACGGACCAGCGACGGATGCAAATTGCGTTAAGCTAAATACGAACGAGAACCCGTTTCCGTTGCCGAAGAGCGTAATGCAAAGTGCAATTGCTGCGATCGAACACCAGTATCTTTATCCGGAAGACGACAATCTCAGCTTAAGGGCAGCTGCCTCCGATGCTTACGGATTTTCCAAAGATCAGGTGATTGCCGGCAACGGTTCGTCGGAGCTGCTCGGACTCATCTACAGAGCTTTCCTCGCCCCAGGAGATAGAGTGGCGATGCTGTCGCCCGGATTTTCGTTCAACCGTAAACTTGCCATGTTGCAGGGTGCCGAGTTTCTCGAAATCGCATCGAGCGAAGCTCATCCCCTGCCGATAGAAAAACTGCTGTCCGGCCCCGCAAAAGACGCGAAGTTCATTCTGTTGGCTAATCCGAACAATCCGACCGGAACATTCGTGCCGGTGGCCGAAATCGAACGCCTTGTGGAGCAAGCAGATCGCTTGGTCGTCTTGGATGAGGCCTACGTTGACTTCGCACCCGACAATGCCCTGCGCCTCGTCAATAGACATCCGAATCTTTTGATCTTGAGGACTTTTTCAAAGAGCTATGCTGCTGCTGGCGTGCGAGTCGGCTTCGGTTTCGGTCACCCAGAAATCATTGGCAGGCTGCGCAACATCCAGAATGTCTTCAACATGAACGTGATCGGGCAGGCGGTCGGGAAAAGCATTCTTGCGCATCGCCACGCCTACGAAGAGAACCACAGGCACATCAAGCATGAACGACAGCGAGTGACCCTGGCGCTGTTGCAACTTGGCTTTTCCGTAACACCCTCCCACGCAAACTTTTTGCTGGCCCGTGTGCCGGCGGGACAGGAGGGCTCATGCTGGCAAGCCGCGTTGAAAGAGCAGGCGATCCTCATCGCCAGCTTTCCTGACGTAGATTTGAAGAACTGTATTCGCGTCAGCATTGGCACCACAGAGCAGATGGACAAATTCCTTGCTGCCGCCAAACGCGTCTGTATGAGCTTTAAGAAGAATCGCGGTGTGCACAAGCATTAAGTCAATTCACATTAAGCGCCAAGTAATAGGTGCTGATATGTCGCCAGCTATGATGATTAGCGAATAAATAATAGGTAATTTGGAGAACAATTAATTGAAGAAAATTTCCGCTTCGGGCCTGACCTTCGGCATCTTCGATCATCTGGACGAAAACGGCGATGACATCGCACAACAATATGCAGATCGGCTGAGCCTAGCAGAAGCGTGCGATGGCTATGGCTTTTATGCGTATCATCTCGCCGAGCACCACTGTACGCCGCATGGCAGAGGTCCATCACCGAATTTGTTCTTAGCGAGCGTCGCCCAGCGAACCCGCAGTCTTCGTGTTGGTCCCATGGTAATGCTACTTGCGCTCTATCATCCGCTGCGTGCCTTCGAGGAGATCTGCATGCTTGATCAGTTGAGCGGCGGCAGGCTTGAACTCGGCATAGGGCGCGGCTCTGCTCCCACTGAATTGGGATACTTCGGGGTTGCTGTAGAAGCAGCACCAGAACAGTATGCGGAGGCCAGTGAGATTCTCATCAATGCGATGAAAGGCGGGACGCTTTCTTATCAGGGCCGCCACTTTGAGTTGAAAGATGTTCCGCTGACGTTGAGACCTCACCAATATCCCCATCCGCCGACATGGATCGCCACCAATCGACCCGAGCCGGCTAGCTGGGCCGCTGCGAATGGGGCAAACATCGCCTGCGTCGGACCTTCCACTTCTGTTCGCAGCGTTACCGACGCGTTCCGCGCCGCCCGAATTCACGATGCTGACATTGGCCAGCAAGCGCCATTTCTTGGATTGCTCCGAATGGTGGTGATAGGGCGTTCTGAAACAGATGCGTATTTGCTCGCAGCACCTGCCTATGAACGATGGCTCAATAGCTTCAAATTTCTATACGAACTAAATGCCATTTCCACTCCACCAAACTTGCCTTTGAACTTCGATGCAGCAATTGAAAGTGAATTGTGCGTCGTGGGAACGGCAGATTCTGTCCGAAAAGCTCTCCTTGATCAGCTGGAAGAGGCAGGTGCTAATTATCTTCTGTGTCAACTGGCATTTGGGGATTTGCCGCTGGATGCCTCACTATACACCGCATCGGCCATTCGATCCGAAATCATGGCTCGAGTTGCCGCATCGTGAATCCGTCGTGTGATTGGAGGAGCAGCGGCAGCGCTGCTCCTCATTGCGAAACGGTTGTGGGGGCCGGACTCCTGTCAGGTGTAAACCATTGGAGCACGTCCTATCTGATCCAGGTCATATCCTGCGGCTTTGAAGTAGTTGGCACATTCGGCTGGGGTGAAGAGGTCGACGACCGCGCCGAGGCCTTGCCCCTCTGATCTAATCCGGTTTGAAGTTCGTTCTGGCCCATCCAGAGGATCAGGACATGAAACGCAGCCGCTTCTCTGAAGAGCAGATCATCGGAATTTTGAAGAAACACGAGGCCGGGGTATCGGTTGGCGATCTGTGCCGCAAGCACGGGGTCAGCGACGCCTCGATCTACAATTGGAAGGCCCGCTTCGGCGGGATGGATGTCACCGAGGCTCGGCGACCTGAAGGGCTGGAGGACGAGAACACGCGCCTGAAGCGGCTTCTGGCCGACGCCATGCTCGACAATGCCGCGTTGAAGGACCTTGTGGGAAAGAAATGGTGACGCCCGCCGCCAAGCGGAAAGCTGTCGCTCGCCTGAAGGAAGGCTTCGGGATGAGCAAACGGCGGGCGTGTAAAGCCATCGGCTGTTGCCGCATGACGGTTCGCTACCAGACCAGCAGGCCGGACGACCGGGAGGTTCGCGAGCGGATGAAGGCGATCGCGCAGGAGCGTCGCCGGTTCGGCTACCGGCGTCTTCTCGTGATGCTGAGGCGGGAGGGCCTGGTCGTGAACCACAAGAAGCTGTTCCGGCTCTATCGGGAGGAGAAGCTCGCCGTTCGCCGCCGTGGCGGCCGCAAGCGGGCGATCGGGACCAGGGCGCCAATGCTGGTGCCGCTGAGGCCCGACGAGTGCTGGTCGCTCGACTTCGTATCGGACCAGCTCACCGACGGGCGCCGCTTCCGCATCCTGGCCGTCGTCGACGACTGCACGAGACAGTGCCTGGCACTCATCGTTGATACGTCTCTCTCGGGCATGCGGGTTGCCCGCGAATTGGACCGGCTCATCACTAGCGCGGCCGGCCCAGGATGATCGTCAGCGACAATGGCAGCGAGTTCACCTCGAACGCCATCCTCTCCTGGGCGGATCAGAACCGCGTCGAATGGCATTACATTGCGCCCGGCAAGCCGATGCAGAATGGCTTCATCGAGAGCTTCAACGGCCGACTGCGCGATGAACTGCTCAACGAGACGCTGTTCACCTCGCTGGCTCAGGCGCGCGTAGCCATCGCCCTGTGGCACGCCGACTACAACACCGCGCGGCCGCACTCCCAAATCGCCTGGCAGACCCCGGCCAAGTTCGCCAGCACCTTCAATCCGCGACGGTCGCTCGCGCTGCGCTATGCCAAAGGCTCCGCGCCAGCGCCCGTCGCTTCACCCGCCCAGCAGGGCACAACCCACGCCGGAAACGAACTCAAAACTGCTGGGGCAACGTCAGTCCCATAGAGCCTTGATGGTCGGCCTTTGCTCGCAGCAGCGCCTTAGGTTGGGCGAAGGCGTTCTCAATCGGATTGAAGTCGGGACTGTAGGGCGGCAGGTAGAGCAGGCTCGCCTGCGGCCTCAATCGCGCCGCGCAGGGTTCTCCAGGCGGATGTCGCCAATGTCAAATTTGCTGGCATCCATGTCGCCCTCGCTTTCTGGTTCGAGATCGGAAAATCGCCGAATAATCAGCACATCAACCTGCGCCTGAAGGAGCTCACTGCCACTTTCGGCTGGCGGGGTGTGCCGCCCCACAATTAGAATGTCAATTGTCGTGCCAACCGCACAAGCGAAGGCCAGAAAGCCAACATGTGTTCTGCGGCTTAATTAAGAGTCAGCCGATGTCGGCCGAACATCACCTTGTCTCGAAGTCGACGATCCGACAGCAGATTGCGAAAGTTGGCGCGATGCGAAACAAACTGCTGAAGCGCTCAACTTTTATTGATCACGCGTGTTGGACGCGACGCACTCCCGTTCCAATCGGGCTGAGCGCAAATTCTCCCGGTTCACAAAACTGAGTCGCTGGAGTAGTGGGGGCGCAGAGAAATCTCCGGTCGCAGCCTTACCCGGTCAAAACAAGGATACCAATGATGAAGACTCTCGCCGTCTGCTCTGGCGGATTGGACTCCGTTTCCCTTGCTCACATGGTGGCAGCGGAGCACGAACTCACCGGCCTTCTATCTTTCGACTATGGCCAACGGCACAGGAAGGAATTGGGCTTCGCCGCTCTTTGCGCGCAGCGACTGAAGGTCCCGCACCAGATCATCGACATCGGCGAAATTGGCCGTGGCCTTTCCGGCTCAGCGCTGACTAGCAGTATCGACGTGCCGGACGGCCACTACGCCGAAGACACGATGAAGATTACGGTGGTGCCGAACCGCAATGCCATCATGTTGGCAATCGCCTTCGGTCTCGCCGCCGCCCACAGCGCCGAAGCGGTGGCGGCGGCCGTGCATGGTGGGGACCATTTCATCTATCCCGATTGCCGTCCGGCCTTCATTGAAGCTTTCCAGACAATGCAAGACCGCGCGCTCGACGGCTATGCGCAGATACGCCTCTATGCACCGTATGTGAATCTCGGAAAAGCTGACATTGTTGCGGATGGCGCAAGATACGGCACCCCGTTTGCTGAGACCTGGTCCTGTTACAAGGGCGGCGTGCGTCACTGCGGACGATGCGGGACCTGCGTCGAGCGGCGCGAAGCGTTCCATCTCGCCGGGCACGCTGATCCCACCGACTACGAGGACGCCGATTTCTGGCTTGAGGCGCTGCGCAGGAGGCGCGCGTAATGTTCCACATCACCAAGGAATTCCACTTCTCGGCCTCGCATCAGCTCACCTCCTTGCCTCCCAACCATCAATGCGCGCGCCTGCACGGGCATAACTATGTCGTCGTAGTGGAGCTGTCGGCCAAGGAACTGGACGCCCACGGCTTCGTGCGCGACTATCACGATCTGGCGCCGCTCAAACGCTACATTGACGAGAGCTTCGACCATCGGCACCTCAACGACGTGCTGGGACATGAGAAGGTCACGGCGGAATGCCTGGCCAGACATTTCTATGAATGGTGCAAGGCACGTCTGCCGCAGACCGCGGCCGTGCGCGTTAGCGAAACACCGAAAACTTGGGCGGAATACCGTCCGTGACCGACATGCATCCCGCAATCCGTGTGAGCGAGATATTCGGGCCGACTATCCAGGGCGAGGGCGTGCTCATCGGCTTGCCGACGGTGTTCATCAGAACCGGCGGATGTGATTATCGCTGTTCATGGTGCGACAGCCTTCACGCGGTGGACAATCAGTATCGCCATGAATGGCTACCGATGCCGATCGATGCCGTGTGGCAAACCGTCCATGCGCTTTCCGGCGGCAGGCCGGTTATGGTCTCCTTGTCAGGCGGCAACCCGGCCATTCAGCCGTTCGGTCCCCTCATAGAACGCGGCCATCGCGAGGGCTATCGTTTTGCACTGGAAACGCAGGGTTCCGTGGTGAGGGAGTGGTTTGCGGATCTTGACGTGCTGACCCTTAGCCCAAAGCCGCCGTCCAGCGAGATGACCACCCGTTGGGCTGCGTTTGATGCATGCCTCGAAGCGGCGCAAGAGAAGCCGCAAATCGTGCTCAAGCTCGTCGTTTTCGACGAGAGTGACTATGCCTACGCCAAAGAAGTCGCGGCGAGATATCCGCACCTTCCGATCTATCTGCAACCCGGCAATCACACGCCGCCGCGCCCTGGCAGTGAAGACGCCTCTGTCGACTTGGACGGAATAATGATGCGAATGGAATGGCTTGTCGAAAGGGTGACTAGCGACAGGTGGTTCGAAGCCCGCGTGTTGCCGCAGCTGCACGTTCTGCTTTGGGGTAACAAGAGGGCGGTCTAGTCTGCGGCTTGCGTCGCACCGGAAGGCCGGGCTCCAACGGCTTGGCAGGCTCTCTTCGCGTGCCGAGTACAGCCGAGCTTTGTTCGCGTCAGCGGTCTCGCGATTGTGCGGCTGGAAACCGCCCGGACACCCCGCTGCCGGCGTGTGTCACCTTGACTCCGATGAGCTGTCGTCACGCAAAGTTGAAATCCGCAAGAACTGGCCTTCTCGCCCCACCTGCTCCGTCGCAAGCACGTCATCCCCTCATCCTTGTCCAGCTCTTATCGATGTATCTCATTGTCCGGCCTGACGCACGACTGTCAGCATGGGAATGCATCCATTGCGCAAATGCCTTCCATAAAGAAGATCGATTTCCTCACTGGCCCAACGTGAAATATAGCAACGTTTTCGTGGCGTGGGTCGGCTGCGTCGGGAGTAGCGATGAAAACGTATTAGGGTCGCCTGCGTCTCCTTGGGCAGCGAGTGTAAAGTATAGCGATGCGGCCTCCGGCGCGAACGGCAGCCGCGCAGTGATCACCTTCGCCTGTGCCTTTGCGGCGGGGGTCAAGCGCTGGTCTGCTCAAATTTTTTATCGTTTAGCTGGTTGAAACTGCTCCCGTTGCGGGCTGCAGAAGCCGGCCAGCCGAGAAACGGCAGCCGCACTTATGAAAGCACGCCAAGGCATGCGGGCATCTATCAGTTGCAAAGGACAATACTGGCCGCGCCGATTGGCCATCACGCGTCCATTAGGGCAGCCACCAACATCAGTTCGCAAGAGGAGCAAAAGTAATATGTATCGTCGTCACCTGATCAAAGGGTTGGTTGCGCTCGGCGCATGCCGGATTTGCGTTCAAGCCGCCCAAGCGACCAGTGCCCATTGGGGGTACACCGGTCCGGTCGGACCGGAGCACTGGGCTGATCTGGATAAGGAAAATTTCGTATGCTCTGCCGGCACGCAGCAATCGCCGATCAATATCAACAGCGCGGTCAAGGCGGATATCCCGCATATCGCCATCGGCTGGCACAAGGGCGGCGGCAATATGGTGAACAACGGCCACACCATTCAAATCAATATGCCACAAGGCAGCACGCTGACCCGCAGCGATCGTGTCTACGAACTGGTACAGTTCCATTTCCATGCGCCAAGCGAACATAACGTGGCGGGCAAGAGCTTCCCGATGGAGGTGCATTTCGTTCACAAGGACACGCAAAGTGGTACTCTGGGCGTGCTGGGCGTCTTTTTAACGCCCGGCGCGACAAATGCCAGCTTTGCTGCCCTTGCTGCGGCCTTTCCCGAACTGCCGAATGGGGAGGTGACGATCGACGAGGTGAATCCCAACTGGCTTCTGCCAGCCTCGCTTGGCTATTGGACTTATGAGGGCTCACTGACGACGCCGCCGTGCACCGAAAACGTCGAGTGGATGGTGGCGATGGAACCGGTTGACGTTGATCCGGCAGACATCCAGCGATTTGCCTCCCTCTACCCGTCGAACGCGCGCCCTATTCATTCACCCAATCGACGCTTCATCCTGCGCCAGAGTTGAGCGCCGCCCCAGCGGTTCCGCACGGTCCAACATTCTTGGCACAAGTTGGCGCGAAGCCTCCTCTTCCGGTCTGGCGGTCTGACGGCGCTCCCCAAGCTGGCTAGTCTAAATGATAGGGATTCGGTGCCGACACCACTCGTCCCAAAGACGTCGCGGCGAGGTTTGTCTGCAACCCGGCAATCACACGCCGCCCCGCCGTGGTAATGAAGACGTCTCTGTCGAGTCCGACGGAATATGATGCGCATGGAATCGCTGGTAGAAAAGGTGACCAGCGACAGGTGGTTCGAAGCCCGCGTCTTGCCGCAGCTGCACGTTCTACTCTGGGGTAACAAGAGGGTGGTGTATACCTTCTCCTAGCTTCGCCGCCAACTACTCGGTTTTCCGAATTGCTCTCTATATTCTTGAAGACGATGCGTTCGTTAAAGACATGTGCTGCGCACCTGGTGTAAAAGCTGCTCTCATCATGCAGAGGTCAAGCCAGTCGGGCTCATCCGAGGCTATGGCCGTGAGCACTGTTCAGTTCGGCAGAGAGGGCGCTTTTGTACACACTTTGCGATCGTGGCGGCCCCGTGGGCAGATCTGCAAGCTGCCGCGACACTAACCTCTCGAAGCCCGCCCGCCCGCCTGTTGATGCGTGTCTCCCAGTAAGATTCCTGTCCAAGAACGTGATAATCTTCTTGCCAGTGTTGTAGCTGATGTTGCCCTTGATGCCGCAGCCTACCGCGGCGGGACCAAACTCAATGGCAAGCAGGCCGGCTAGGATCGTGCAGCCAGTCGCGAGCCTCGCCCACAACGGGGTCTCACGCGCATGAGGGCGCCGACCATGGGTTCGGCGGTTCGTACGCGTATAACACGTATCTTTCTGAAAAAATCAATGCTCTCGGCTAAGCTACTGAATTATTTGGCTTCCATATAGCGCGTCGGCGGAACCAACTTGTAGACGGGCTATGAAAGGTTAAGCGCGGATGTCTATCGGCCGCCGGCGTTCCCGCTCTGTAAGCCTGCCTGAACTACCCGCGCCGCGGTCAAGCCCCAGGCTCCTGCTCATCCAGCGACCGCCCGATCAATGGCAGGCTGGAAAGACAAGAGCCGATGTCTTCCGATGGTCTCGCCATCAGCTTTGGGCTAACTTCCCCATTCTCCCGCTTCGAGCTCGACACACGGCGGTTTGGATGGCGCACGACAATCTGTGTCGGCTTTGTCGTGTCCGTGACAGACGCCTGAAAGGCCCGTTCGCGCGTTTTGCCGCCGTCTAAGCGGCTGGAATTTAATGACAAAGTTTTTTCTGGGATCGGCCGATCACGCTGGTACGCTTTTTGCGATGCTTGGTGTGAGGCGGCACGAGCTGCCTATCGGCACTTGTGTCGCGGGCAGTCGCGATGATTAGAACGAAGGAAGGAAAGCTATTATGTCAGGTCTGCGTCAGATCGCCTTTTACGGAAAAGGCGGCATCGGCAAGTCCACCACGTCCCAAAATACGCTCGCTGCCCTTGTCGACCTCGGGCAGAGAATCCTCATCGTAGGATGCGACCCCAAAGCCGATTCCACACGCTTGATCCTGAATTCGAAAGCTCAGGATACCGTCCTGGATCTCGCCGCACAGGAAGGTTCGGTGGAAGACCTCGAACTCCAGGACGTGCTCAAGGTGGGCTACAGAGGCATCAAGTGCGTGGAGTCCGGCGGCCCCGAGCCGGGTGTCGGTTGCGCCGGCCGCGGCGTCATCACCTCGATCAATTTCCTCGAGGAGAATGGCGCTTATGACGATGTCGATTATGTCTCCTATGACGTCCTCGGCGACGTGGTATGCGGCGGCTTCGCCATGCCGATCCGCGAAGGCAAGGCCCAGGAGATCTATATCGTCATGTCCGGCGAGATGATGGCGCTCTATGCCGCCAACAACATCGCCAAGGGCATCCTCAAATATGCCCATTCGGGCGGTGTGCGGCTGGGCGGGCTGATCTGCAATGAACGTCAAACCGACCGCGAACTCGATCTGGCCGAAGCACTGGCTGGCCGATTGAATTCCAAGCTCATCCACTTCGTGCCCCGCGACAACATCGTCCAACATGCCGAACTCAGGAAGATGTCGGTGATCCAGTACGCGCCGGACTCAAAGCAGGCAGGGGAATACCGCGCTCTGGCCGAGAAGATCCACGCCAATTCGGGCCAGGGTACGATCCCGACGCCGATCACCATGGAGGAGCTGGAGGAGATGCTGCTCGACTTCGGCATCATGAAGACCGACGAGCAGATGCTTGCCGAGCTTCACTCCAAGGAAGCGGCGAAGGCGGCGGCCCAGTAGTGACATTAGCGCTGCCATGAATCGGCGCGCCTTGCAGAGAACGGCGCCTATTCTTTGAGGCGTCACCCAACCTTGAAAGGGGGACTCATGAGCCGGGAATACGAGAATGACGGTGCTCTTCATGCGAAGCTTATCGAAGAGGTGCTGTCGCATTATCCCGACAAGGCGGCGAAGCGCCGCAAGAAGCACCTCAACGTCGCAAAGAGCGGCAACGAGGCTGGCGGGGAAAGCGAGGTCCTTTCCGAATGCGACGTCAAATCGAACATCAAGTCCATTCCCGGGGTGATGACGATTCGCGGCTGTGCATATGCTGGTTCGAAAGGCGTGGTGTGGGGGCCAGTCAAGGATATGGTCCATATCTCGCACGGCCCGGTCGGCTGCGGCCAATATTCTTGGTCGCAGCGCCGCAACTACTACGTCGGTACAACGGGCGTCGACACGTTCGGGACAATGCAGTTCACCTCCGATTTCCAGGAGAAGGACATCGTCTTCGGCGGCGACAAGAAGCTGGAACAGATCATTGACGAGATTGAAGTCTTGTTTCCGCTCAACAACGGCATCACCGTGCAGTCCGAATGCCCTATCGGCCTGATTGGCGATGACACCGAGGCCGTTTCTCGCAAAAAGACCAAGGAGTATGACAAGACGATCGTGCCGGTACGCTGCGAGGGCTTCCGCGGCGTCTCGCAGTCGCTTGGCCACCACATCGCCAATGATGCAATCCGGGATTGGGTCTTCGACAAAAAGGATGTCAAGTTCGAGGCCGGCCCCTACGACGTCAACGTCATCGGCGACTACAATATCGGCGGCGATGCCTGGGCCTCGCGCATACTGCTTGAGGAGATAGGGCTGCGCGTGGTTGGCAACTGGTCGGGTGACGCCACACTCGCAGAGATCGAGCGCGCCCCGAAGGCTAAGCTCAATCTTATCCACTGCTACCGGTCGATGAATTACATCTGTCGGCATATGGAGGAAAAGTATGGCGTCGCCTGGATGGAGTACAATTTCTTCGGTCCCTCCCAGATCGAAGCCTCTCTGCGCAACATAGCCAAGCATTTTGGGCCGGAAATCGAGGAGAAGACCGAAAAGGTCATTGCCAAGTACAGGCCGCTTGTTGATGCGGTCATCGCCAAGTACCTGTCGCGCCTGGAAGGAAATACCGTGATGCTCTATGTGGGCGGCCTGCGCCCCCGCCACGTCGTCACGGCCTACGAGGACCTCGGCATGGTCATCGTGGGCACCGGCTATGAATTCGCCCACAGCGACGACTATCAGCGCACCGGCCACTACGTGAAGAACGGCACGCTGATCTACGATGACGTGACCGGCTATGAGTTGGAGAAATTCATCGAAGGGATTCGCCCAAATCTGGTCGGCTCGGGAATCAAAGAAAAATACCCGGTGCAGAAGATGGGCATACCGTTCCGCCAGATGCATTCCTGGGATTATTCAGGCCCGTATCACGGCTACGATGGCTTTGCCATTTTCGCACGTGATGTGGATCTCGCCATTAACAACCCGGTCTGGGACCTATTCCACGCGCCTTGGAAAAGAAGCCGGGGCGATGAGCGGGCGATGGCTGCCGAATAAACATTTGCTTCAGCCCCAGTCTCCCACTGAGACGGTGAACTCCCGCGGCCTCTGATCCGCCGGAGCCTGGAACGTCTTGACGTCCTGAGCTGCCGTCCCGCGCAGCCAGATGCAAAAGAGGTAATCATCATGCCGCAGTCGGCTGAAAAAATTCTCGATCACGCTCCCCTGTTCCGCGAGCCGGAATACAGAAAGATGCTCGCTGAGAAGAAGCTAAACTTCGAATGTCCGCACCCCGATGAAATCATTTCCGATCAGCGCGATTTCACCCAGACGTGGGAATACCGCGAAAAGAACCTCGCCCGCAAAGCGCTTGTCGTGAACCCGGCCAAGGCCTGCCAGCCGCTGGGTGCGGTATTCGCTGCCGCCGGCTTCGAGCGAACCATGTCCTTCGTCCACGGCAGCCAAGGTTGCGTCGCCTATTACCGCTCGCACCTGTCGCGCCATTTCAAGGAGCCTGCCGCGGCGGTCTCCTCCTCAATGACCGAGGATGCGGCGGTGTTTGGCGGCCTGAAGAACATGGTCGACGGGCTCGCCAACACCTACCAGCTCTACGACCCCAAGATGATTGCCGTGTCGACGACCTGTATGGCAGAGGTCATTGGCGACGACCTGCACAGCTTCATCCAGAACGCCAAGGACGAAGATTCAGTCCCGCGCGACTTCGACGTGCCCTTTGCCCACACCCCGGCCTTCGTTGGCAGTCATGTCGACGGCTATGACAACATGGTCAAAGGCATTTTGGAGCACTTCTGGAAAGGTCAGGAGCGTACGCAAATCGAAGGAACCATCAACATCATTCCGGGCTTCGACGGCTTCTGCGTCGGCAACAACCGGGAGCTCAAGCGCCTGCTCGATGTAATGGGCGTGTCCTATACATTGATCCAGGATGCCTCTGACCAGTTCGATACGCCTTCGGACGGTGAATACCGCATGTATGACGGGGGCACGAAGATCAACGAGGTGAAGAAGGCCCTCAACGCCGAGGCAACGCTTTCGCTGCAGCATCACAACACCCGAAAGACACTGGGCTATTGCGAGGAGGTCGGGCAGGCGACGGCCTCGTTCCACTATCCGCTCGGCGTTCAGGCGACGGACGAATTCCTGATGGAGGTCGCGGCGATTTCCGGCAAGGAGATTCCCGAGGCAATTCGCCTCGAGCGCGGCCGACTGGTAGACGCCATGGCGGACAGCCAATCCTGGTTGCATGGTAAGAAATACGCCATCTACGGTGATCCCGACTTCGTTCACGCAATGGCCCGCTTTGTCATGGAGACCGGCGGCGAGCCAACCCATTGCCTCGCCACCAATGGCACCTCGGCATGGGAAGCCGATTTGAAGAAGCTGCTAGCATCCTCGCCTTTCGGCAAGGCTGCCCAGGTTTGGGCGGGCAAGGACCTGTGGGCGCTGCGCTCACTGCTCTTTACCGAGCCGGTGGACCTTTTGATCGGCAATTCCTACGGCAAGTACCTGGAGCGCGACACCGGAACACCGCTGATCCGGCTGATGTTTCCGATCTTCGATCGGCACCATCATCACCGCTTTGCGCTCTTTGGCTACCAGGGAGCGTTGCGCGTGCTGACGACGATCCTCGACAAGATCTTCGACAAACTCGATCGCGAGACGAGCGAGACGGGTGTGACGGATTATTCCTATGACCTCACGCGCTAAGAGCCGTGGCCGGCTTTTCGCCGAGGCCATTCCTTGCCCAATGGACTGGGGAGGCTGAGCAATGTCCTCCCTCAGCGCCAAAATCAAGGACGCCTTCGATGAGCCCGCCTGCGATAAGAACCGTGGCAAAGATGCCAAGGCGCGCAAGGAGGGCTGCTCGAAGTCGCTGACACCAGGGGCGGCAGCCGGCGGCTGCGCCTTTGACGGAGCCAAGATCGTCCTGCAGCCGATCACCGACGTTGCGCATCTGGTCCATGCGCCGCTCGCCTGCGAGGGCAATTCTTGGGACAACCGTGGTGCGGTTTCGTCAGGGCCGACCTTGTGGCGGACAAGCTTCACGACCGACCTCACCGAACTCGACCTTGTGATGGGGCAGGGCGAGCGGAAACTCTTCAAGGCGATCCGCGAGATCAAGCACACATACGCGCCGCCGGCGATCTTCGTCTACTCGACTTGCGTAACGGCGCTGATCGGTGACGACATCGAGGCCGTGTGCAAACGCGCCACGGAAAAGTTCGGTTTGGCCGTGGTGCCGATCAATGCGCCTGGCCTGGCAGGCTCCAAGAACCTCGGCAATAAGCTCGCCGCCGAGGCGTTGCTCGATCATGTCATCGGCACGGTCGAACCCGACGACCCCGGACCCTACGACATCAACATCCTTGGCGAATTCAACCTCTCGGGCGAATTCTGGCTTGTAAAGCCGCTCCTCGATCGGCTCGGGATCCGGGTGCGCGCCTGCATTCCCGGCGATGCGCGTTACCGCGACATTGCTTCCGCGCACCGCGCCCGGGCGGCAATGATGGTGTGCTCGACCGCGCTGATCAGTCTTGCCCGCAAGATGGAGGAGCGCTGGGACATCCCGTTCTTCGAGGGCTCCTTCTATGGCATCTCCGACACATCGCAAGCTCTTCGAAACCTTGTCAGGCTGCTGGTGAGGAAGGGCGCCGATCCGGAGATCCTCGAGCGCACAGAGACGCTGATCGCGCAGCAGGAGGCGATCGCGTGGAAGAAACTCGAATCCTACCGGCAAAGGCTCCAAGGCAAGCGCGTGCTGCTCAACACAGGCGGTGTGAAGTCCTGGTCGGTTGTCCATGCGCTGATGGAGATCGGAATCGAGATCGTCGGCACCTCGATCAAGAAATCTACGGTGCAGGACAAGGAGCGCATCAAACAAGTTCTCAAGCACGACAAGCACATGTTCGAATCCATGGCTGCGAGCGAGCTGTACGCCATGCTCTCTGAACACAGGGCCGATATCATGCTGTCGGGCGGTCGCACGCAATTCATTGCGCTCAAGGCCAAGACGCCCTGGCTCGATATCAACCAGGAGCGCCAGCATCCTTATGCCGGCTATGACGGCATGGTGGAACTCGTACGCCAGATCGACCTCGCCATTCACAATCCGATCTGGTCTCAGGTGCGCCAGCCGGCCCCGTGGGATTGCCAGCCTGAGCTGATAGGCGAATTGCCGTGCACGAGGAACGAGACCGCGTACCTGTTTGATGAATTCGCCTGCGCGACGGCACACGAGTGTTGAGGCGACCGATGGCCCGCATCCTTCCCCAGAGCAAATCGGCGGCAGTCAACCCGCTGAAGTCGTCGCAGCCGCTGGGTGCCGCCTTTGCCTTTCTTGGCGTCGACGGTGCGATGCCGCTGTTCCACGGCAGCCAAGGCTGCACAAGCTTTGCGCTCGTTCTCTTCGTGCGGCACTTCAAAGAAGCGATTCCCTTGCAGACTACGGCGATGGATGAGGTGGCGACCATCCTCGGCGCAGCCGACCATCTGGAAGAGGCGATCCTCAACCTCAAGAACCGCACGAAGCCAACGCTGATCGGGGTGTGCACGACCGCGCTGGTGGAGACGCGTGGCGAAGATTGCGCGGGTGATATTGCCAACATCATGCGGAAGCACACGCAACAGCTTGCGGGTACGGAGGTCGTGCTGGCCAACACGCCGGATTTTGACGGCGCGATCGAAGAGGGCTGGGCCAAGGCAGTCACCGCAATGATCGAAGGGATTACGCGCTCGGGCGAACGGGCGCGGCACCCGAAGAAGATCGCAATCCTGCCCGGATGCAACCTCTCTATCGCCGACATCGAGCATATGCGGGACATGGTTGAAAGCTTTGGGCTCAAGCCGGTTATTCTGCCCGACATTTCAGGCTCGCTCGACGGTACGGTTCCTGACCGCTGGGTAGCGACCACATACGGCGGCACCAGCGTCGAAGACATTCGCGAGTTGGGCACGGCCATGCAATGCATCGCCATCGGTGAGCACATGCGCCGCCCGGCGAAAGCGCTGCACGGGTTGACCGGCGTGCCTTACGTGTTGTTCCAGTCACTGACTGGGCTGCAGGACACGGACCGCTTCGTGTCGCTGCTGTCTGCGATTTCGGGCGCGGCGGTACCGGCCCGCGTGCGCCGGCGCCGGGCGCAATTGCAGGACGCGATGCTCGACGGACATTTCCATTTCGGCGGCAAGAAAATTGCCATCGCTGCCGAACCAGACCAGCTGTTCCAACTTGCGACCTTCTTTGCTGGCCTCGGCTCCGAGATAGCCGCGGCCGTCACAACGACCGACAGGTCTAAAATTCTCGAGAAAGTCCCGGCGGTTTCGGTTCAGATCGGCGATCTCGGCGATCTGGAAAGTCTTGCCGTCGGTGCTGACCTGCTTGTCACGCATTCGCACGGGCGCCAAGCATCGGAGCGGCTCCGAATTCCGCTCATGCGCATCGGGTTCCCGGTCTTCGATCGACTAGGCAGCCAGCACAAGCTCGCAATTCTCTATCAGGGCACCCGCGACATGATCTTCGAGGTCGCCAGCATCTTCCAGGCCAACCAACACGCGCCCACTCCTGAGGCGCTTGATCCACTCCGTAATCGAGAAATATCACGATGAACGCTGTTCGCCGCCTCTCGCTGGTCAGTAGTGAGGTTTTCGCCCCGATGCCTGAACGACGTAAGGGCGCATTGCGCGTTGCGATCGCCACTCAGGACATGCAGGACCTCAACGCCCATTTCGGGTCGGCCAGGCGCTTTGCTGTCTACGACGTGACGCGCGAGGAATGGAATCTCGTAGAAGCCGTGGCCTTCGATGACGTGTCCGATGAAAGCGGGGAGCATCGGGCCGAGCGCGATGATCGCATCACGCCAAAGGTGGATGCGCTCAAGGGCTGTCAGATCCTGTTTTGTCTGGCAATTGGCGGCCCTTCGGCAGCCAAGCTTGTCGCGGCAAAAATCCACCCGATCAAAGTGGCGGAGCCCCAATCGATCCCACAGGTGCTCTTGCGCACGCAGATGATGCTCAGGACGTGTCCTCCGCCTTGGCTGCGCAAGGTGCTGGCGCGAGCGGGCATTGCCGAAAAGAAACCGTCCTTCGAGGACGAGGACTGAAAAGAGGAGGACGCCAATGCCTGACCCCGCAATCCCCCCAGCTGTCGCCGAAGACGAGGCGGCTCTTTGCACCCCGTTCGTCAAATGCCTCGTGCGGCTGATCCGTTCTCAGGATTCCTATGGCTCGTGGGAACGCAAAGCGGACGCTGAGCTGCTGGGCGACTTCATCATTACCAAGGAACAGCGCCGAGGGATCCCAATCATCGGAGATCCCGATCCCGACGTGCTGTGGAGGCTCGACAAGTACTACGCCGCCATCGGGCTTGCGATCGAGGAGCGCTGCGGCCTTATGGCATCGCCGATGATCCAGGTGAGCCATGAGGGTTTTGGTCGGGTGCTTTTCACGACCGGACGGCTGGTCGTTTTGTCCAAAACGCTGCGCGATGTCCACCGGTTTGGCTTCGAGACGCTCCTGAAGCTCGCCACGGCCGGTACGAAGCTGGTCGACGATGCGATTTCAGTCATCGAAACCTTTCCCCACGTGGCGCTGGCATGATGGGCGCGATTTTCGAGAAAGGCCATCATGACGGACCCGAGAAACTATGTTGGCCAGTCCCCTCGATCCAGGGACTCGAGGCCGACCAGGTTGTTGGGGTATCGCCGATGAAGAAGCCGCTGGTCCTGATCTGCTCGCAAGATGCCGAGTTCTATCTGCTCTACAGCCACATACTGGAGGTTGACGGTTTCAGCAGTGAGACGGCAGACGGCGCGAAGGCTGCGCTGGCCTTGGCCGAACAACGGGAGCTTCAGGCCGTAGTGCTGGATTGCGACCCAGCCAGCATAAACGGGTCCGCAATTTGCGCCCACCTCAAGCGGGAACCGCGCACCACCGACCTGCCTATCATCGCCCTGATCGCGCCTGGCGCCGAGCACCAGCACCTCGATCTCTTGAAGGCAGGCGTTGAGAGCTTTGTGCGGCCGGTGGCTCCGGCCAAGCTGCTCGACTGCCTGCGGGCGAGGCTCGGGCTGACCAAGCGTGGTCCGAACGGGGTTGAAAACGACAGTTGGATTTGTTGTGGAGGCCTGGAGATGAAGCTCGATGCCCATCGGGTTCGCGGTAATGGCCACGACATCCATCTCGGACGGATCGATTTCAACGTGCTGCGGCTTATGATTGAGGCCCCCGGCAAGGTCTTCAGCCGGGACGAGCTTATCGGGGCGGCCTGGCTGCCCAACATTCATGTCGGTGCACGCACCGTCGATGTCCATATCAGCCGAATCAGGAGGGCGCTGAAAACGGCCTTGCCCGGCAGCGTCATTCGCACCGTCAGGTCGGCCGGCTACTCGCTCGAGAAGCCGGACGACTGAAATCGGTGATCGAACGTGGTGCCGCTCTCTCTTCCTCCTGAGAGCGGTGTTGCCGCTTTGAGGCGCTCCTAACGAAGACCAGGAGAAGCAGGCAAATGGAATTTAAAAGCATATTCAGTGTGACGGGTGCTGATCATTCTGATGAGGACCTCACAACAGCTGCCGGACTGTGTGCCGAGGTCGGCGCGCACCTATCGGTACTCATTATACCGCCTCCATTGCTCTTGATGTTGTCTCCGCCCCCCGAATGGAATACAGGACGTGCACAGGCAATTGCAGTACCGAACTATCGATTTCAGCAAATCGAGAAATTTTCACAGGACGTGACCAGAATGGAAAGACGGTCCGCGGATATCCTCAAAAGGCTGAAAGCTATGTCGCTTTCCTGTGACGTTGACACCGACTATTGCGATCCGGCTAGCCTCGGTGAAGTGGCACGACAGCGGGCGCTCTGCGCTGACCTGACGATCGTTGGAGGAGACCTCCTCAACGATGAGACTCTCGGACCTCCTGTTGTCAACGGCTGCTTGTTCGATAGCGGAAAGCCGGTGCTCATCGTGCCGAAGGGCGTTAAGGCGACGCTGTCGCCTCGACGCGTGCTGGTCGGCTGGGATTCGCGTGTAGAGGCCTCGCGTGCGGTTCGGGAAGCTCTTAGTATCCTATCCGCTGCCAAGGAAGTCTGTGTCGCTATGGTCGATCCAAAGGCGCAAAACAACGGGAAAGGCGCGCAGTCTGGAGCTGACATCGCTGCCTATCTTACTCGGCACGGTGCTCGGGTCTCCGTTGACCTGCTTAAGAGCGCCGGCAAATCGGCGGGCACAGTGCTGACCCAGCACGCGAACGACATCTGTGCTGACATGATGGTTATGGGTGCTTATGGCAGCCGTGGGCTGCGTGAGCGGATTTTCGGCGGTCCGCCGAGCTGGAGCTTTGGGAAGACCACATTGCCGCTGTTTTTGGCTCGCTGATCAGCTCCGTAGGAACACCGATCAGGTCGTAGGACCGCCAACCAGTCCGAAGTCGTCGTCGGTTACCGGTCGGATTGCGGAGACATGGCTGGCCGCGAACATCTTGCGACGCTTGTCAGAGCCAAACCGGACGCCTCGACTGCTTCACGACGCTCTCGTGAACCAACTCGTGCGAGATCGTCCGCAACGGGCAGTAAAGACGAACGGCTGCAGCAGACCGCAGCCAAGCCACAGGGCGGGTGTACCAGGAGACCCCGCCTCGTGCGCGAACCCTGTTGGAAGGCCCCTTATCAGTACCCGGACGCGCGTCAAATCGGCGGCTGTCCCTGTCAGCCTGCGGTGTGCAAGGGCCGCTGCCGCGGAGCTTCCCCTGCCCGATCGTCGGGCGTGCGACAATGTCGGATTCCAGACGAGCTGGAACTGCGCGAACTCGTTGGTTTGACAGGTCTTTATCCGGCACGCCGCATGCATGGGAGTCTCCGAAAGCATTAAGAGCCGTTATCCATGGTTACGCCCCTCGAAAGAAAGAGCCGCTTCCGTCGTGGCAGGGAAACAGCCACTCCTGGGGTGGAGGCCGGCGCTAGAAGCCGCCGTAAGATCCGGAAGAGCCGCGCGACAGCATCACACACTTTCCTTCTGCTCTTGGGTTCGGATCACGCCGCGCCGCTGTCGATGCCGCCGACATTGAGCCCAAGACCTGGAAGGCGGCACACGCTTTTGCTGTCCTCTCAGTCGGGACCGCGGCTCAAGCATGCCTGTGAGGTTCGCATTGCTCAATGCCCGGCAATCGACGTCAACATGCCGCTGAGTTGGAAAACACTCCTAGAGGAGTAAGGATAAGTGGACCTCTTTTGTATTGGTGTGGGTGCTGGACCATCTAATTTGAGCCTTGCGTGTCAGATACAGGAAGAGATTGCGCAAGGGGCACTGTTCCTGGACCGGGAGGTCGATTTCCGAGGACATCCAGGCAGCGCTTTCGATTGCGCGGAGCTCCAGGTCGGCCACTTCCAGGATCTGGTTACTCTGGTCAATCCGCGATCAGCCTACACATTCGTAAACTACCTCCACGAGAACGGGCGTCTTTACAATTTCCTCAATGCGCAATTTCACGGGGTGCTTAGAGCCGAGTTCGCCCAATATCTCAACTGGGCGTTCCAGAAGAATCCGCTTGTCCGTGGCGGCGAGGCCGTTCGCGAAATCCGCTTTGACGGCGAGTTTCGCGTGCGGACGGACAACGCGGTCCTTGATGCAAGAAACCTCGTCATCGACATAGGCAAGCAGGCGCAAATTCCGCCTCAGTTTCATGGCTGGACTGGACCCAACCTGTTCCACTCATCTGAGTTGGCCCACATCAATCCTGAGGTGCAAAAAAAGCATGTCTGCGTTGTTGGCGGCGGACAGTCGGGAGCCGAGCTGCTACTGCACCTTGTCGGCCGGCCGAAAGAACGGCGGCCCGCGGCGATCACATGGGTCTTGACGCGCGAGATGCCTTTCGACGACCACGCGTTCACAAACGGGCTGTTCACGCCATGCTTCTCGGATCGTTTTGCTGCGATGAGCGAGGTGCATCGACAGCTGTTCCTGCGGCGTTTCGCGCTTGCCTCCGAGGGCATTTCAGAAAGCAAGTTGCGCGCGGTCTATCAGGCGCTCTACCACCACGCCTTTCTCGAGCCACACCAATGCGAGATCACATTGCGGCCAAGTTGCAACGTGTCGCGCTGCATCAATGCCGGAGCAGGGCACAGGCTCACGCTGCAACGCGGCTTGGACAACATCGGAGAAGTAACCGCCGATATCGTCATCCTGGCCACCGGGTACGAGAAACCGCTGCCGGGTTTCCTAGAACCGATCGCAGATCGCCTCGAACAGATCGGCAATGAGCTCGCCATCGGCGAGGATTTTTCGGTGTACTGGGACGGACCGCGAGACCGACGCCTTTTCGTTCAGAACGCCTGCCTTGGACAGCGCGGGCTGGCTGATCCGAACTTTGGGCTGCTGGCCTGGCGAGCGCGCCGCATCCTTGACAGCCTTCTGCGGCGCGCGCCATGCGCCAATCCCGAGCATCTAGGGTTCATCAACCGTCCCTTGACGGAGTGCTGGCCCGACCTCGGAGTCGAACAAATGGGCAGCGGGATATGATTCGTCGATATTGATGATCGGCGGTGGCATTCAGGAAAGATTTCCGCCTCTGGCGGCAAAAGCGGGACGAGCAATATTCCTACGGCGTCAGATCGCTCTGCTCGCGCTTGAGCAAGGTAGCGTCGCGCGACTCCTGCTTGGCGTGAAACAGCAAAGGGCATTCAATCACGATGCAGCTTTACGTGCTGTCGGGCTCAACGCCACGTGGATCGAGCCCAACGCCGCCGTTGGCAACCGCGACGCGAATTATGACGCCGGGCCACATGCGGCGGTGGCTGCAAGGGTACCGAGCCTCTCCCGCACTTTCGACCCCATCGCCGAAGTGCGACTACTCCAGGACGCCGAAGCCGGTCTTATCGCCAGCGGGCCAGCCAAACTCTCACCTTCCTAAACGGCAGCCGCTAAGGTGAGCCGTCGAAAGCCGACATTCAGGTTAACGTCAGCTGGCCGTGTTAGGGCTCGCTTATTCAAGGCGGTACCGGCGCTTGCCGAAGCTAAGAAGGGTTGGCATGCCCTTTGCCGTGCTTGATGTGCGGCAACACGGTGAGAGCTCCGCTGAAGCAAGCGAGAGGGAGCAATGCCCTCGAGACCGTGTCCGATTTTGACTGGAAAATATTCCGCGACAAAAGAGACGAAAGGTGTGGAATGACTTTGGACACCAAGATGGAACTGCGTATGGGGTCCCCGGCTCCTGCGCTGAAAGTGGAGAACTGGCTGCGTGGCGAGCCCCTCACGAGCCTTCGGCCCGGCAAGGTCTACCTCGTTGAATTTTGGGCGACTTGGTGCCGACCATGTGTCCACGCCATGCCCCATTTGATCGAACTGCAGGAGAAATATAAAGACAGCGGATTTGAGATTATCGGAGTCGCAGCTTGCGAAAAGGCTGCAACCGCGGACGAAGCGCGGACCAACGTGGATGCCTGGCTGACCGAGAAGTTCCCGAATCTGAATTATCGGACAGCGTTCGATTGCACTGGCGAAATGAAAAAGCTCTGGCTGGAACCCAGCTCTTCGTTCGGGATTCCCACCTCGTTCGTGGTCGACCGCGACGGCCACATCGCTTATATCGGCCACCCGGCACCTCTCGATGACGTTTTGCCGAAAGTCCTTAACGGCAGCTGGCGCAGCAGCTATGAAGCGAAAGCCGTCGATGCAAAGCGAATCTCGCGTGTGCGCGAATCGTCGCTGAGTCAGCCGATATACGCCAAACTTGGGCCGGCGATGCAGGACGAGGATTGGGCAGCGGCACTATTGGCCATCGAAGAAGGCCTCGCCGTGATGCCAGACTCTTTTGATTTTCGGCGGGTTCATGCGGATATTCTGCTTCACAAGCTGCGCGACATCAAAACCGGCTTGCCGCTTATGCGCGAATTGGTCGAGGACGCGATCAACAAAAAGTTCGAAGCGATGTCTTGGGTGGTGATGGCGCTGAACCAACTCTTCCATCCCACGATCGACAACTCCCATCTTCCGCATGATGATCGCTTTGCGATGGGCAAGGAGCTCTCCGAACAGATCCTGGAACTTAATCCTCCGCAAGGCGATGGAGACTTTAAATTCGGGTGTTACTTTCCGGTCGCTCAGTATTATTACGAGAGCGGCAACAAGGACCGGGCGATCGAGTTGATCGAGGTGGCAATCAAATCGCTGGACCATTCGGAGCCAGTGCCGGACCAAACCAAACAGCGCTACCTCACCTCGTTGCTCCAAGCCCTGGCCAACTACACGGGTGAGCCTGCCTGTCACGCGGGTCTCTGTGTGGCTCCGCAAAACAAGACTTCCGAAACTCAAAACGCTGTCACTTCCTGAGCAAGGATCGCGAAGGGCATGACAATTGGAATTGAACACCGGCAAATCCGCCCGCCCAGGCGCACTTCGCAGCAATAACGTCGATGCCGCAAAAGTGCGCGGCTTGCGGCAGGTGGAATTTCCATTGCGTTTACCTCGGGTCGAACCGCGGCGCAGGCGTTCGCGCCGCGGTGAAAGGTCTCGCATTGGTGGACGTGCTCGAGGTCGGCCACGGGACACTGTTGCGTGGGATCGGCTCGCCCAAGCCATTCCCCGCCCACGCAAGCGCCCGAACCACACATCGCAGAAAAAGAGATCGTCCTTCAAGAGGAGTACTGAAATTGGGGAAAAGCGAAATTCCTCATGAACCGGTTGGCCCTGCTGTCCACGGGGACGGCGAGGCCCTTGCTTCCCCGTTCGTCAAATGCCTCCTGCGGCTCATTCGTACTCAGGATTCCTTCGGCTTATGGGAAGGCCATTCGGATGCCGAGCTGCTGGCCGAGTTCATCATCACCAAGCAACAGCAACG
>NZ_SRTH01000017.1:33772-112237 GCF_004792065.1 Mesorhizobium sp. M8A.F.Ca.ET.165.01.1.1
GCCCTTGCTTCCCCGTTCGTCAAATGCCTCCTGCGGCTCATTCGTACTCAGGATTCCTTCGGCTTATGGGAAGGCCATTCGGATGCCGAGCTGCTGGCCGAGTTCATCATCACCAAGCAACAGCAACGTGCGGTACCCTTTGGCGGCGATCCCGATCCTGACGCGCTGTGGAGGCTCGACATGTTTTACACCGCCGTAGCGCTTGCGATCGAGGAGCGCTCCGGCGTGTCGACGTCGCCGACAATAGAAATGAAACCCGTGGGGGCTTCCGGCGGTTGGGCGTTCTGTCGAGACGTCCACCGGTTCGGCTTCGAGACTTTCCGCAAACTTGCTGAGGCCGGTACGAAACTGGTCGACGATGCGACTGCAGCCATTGAAGCCTAGCCCGAGATGGAGCGCATCAAGAAACCATTGTTCCAGAAAGGATCTATGTCAGACCTAGATAGGATGAGGAAAAAAGTCTGAAAGCTCCAGTTGCGTGCAGCTATTGCCAAGATGGCATTGCAGGACCTCGTCGAGGGTCTGCCGGGCAAGTGGGCCGACATACAGGAAGTCGCCGAGAAAACCCAAGCCGTTTATGCCGAGTTGGATGTTGCCAAGAGAGAACTCGCTTCAATGAAGAATTTAGGATGATGCGCACATTCACCACCCGTGACGGCTCCATTTGGATGCCGCCGTACCTGACCTCCATCGATAGCAAACCTGCATCGGCTGCTGCCGTTGTTTCAAGGTCTGCTCGCGCGATGTCATGCATCTTCACGGCGTTGATGATGCGGGTGAAATCCTCGGCCCCTGCGATGACGAGGACGACGATTTCGACGGCAAGCTCAATCGCATGATCATGGTTGTCGATGATGCCGGCCGCTGCATCGGCTGCGGAGCCTGCGGCCGCGTCTGCCCCAAGAACTGCCAGACGCATGTTGCGGCCGACGAGCTCGCAACATGATCTGGCGAAAACCAGGGGAGCGGCGTGCACTTCATCTTTTTGTCGGCTCGTGGGGCTGGTCCTGTGCAGCAATGCGTCGATGGTTTACTTCGCTTTGGATTCGCTCCGTGTGGCAGTCGTCACGACGCTGGCCTGTTCGCTGCTGCTTCAGGCCGGCTCCTTCGGCCGCGTGCTCTTTCTGATCTGGCAGTCCTCTAGCCGCGCTCGTGGAACTCGCCACAGGGGCCAGCATGCCGATGGTTACAGGAAAGCTCGGGTACCAGTCGTCTGACTCTGATCAACTGCGGAATGCAATTTTCAGCTGTGTCCCGGCTTGGTCGAATGCCCAGCATGTGCTGCTGCTTTGATGCGCGGATGACAGGATCAGTGCTCAGACCCACACCAATTTTGGTCACCCTCTGATGACTGAGCTGATCGTATAGGGAATCTGTGTTCGGCTAACACGCGACCATACCCCTGGGCTGACCGGTGCGTAGCCGGTTCAGGTACTTTTTTGCTGGAGATAGCATGCTGGAAAAATTCGAACGTTATCCGCTCACCTTTGGACCCACGCCGATCGAGAGGCTCGACCGCCTCGGCAAGCATCTGGGCGACAAGGTGGAAATCTACGTCAAACGCGAGGACTGCAACTCCGGTCTCGCGTTCGGCGGAAACAAGCTGCGCAAGCTCGAATACATTGTGCCCGACGCGATCGCGTCAGATGCCGATACGCTCGTCACAATCGGTGGCGTGCAGTCCAACCATACGCGCATGGTCGCTGCGGTCGCCGCCAAGATCGGCATGAAATGCCTCCTGGTCCAGGAGAGCTGGGTCCCACATGATGATGCTGTCTACGACCGGGTCGGCAATATCCTCTTGAGCCGCATCATGGGGGCAGAGGTGCGCCTGGTTGACGAGGGCTTTGACATCGGCATCCGCCGCAGCTGGGAAAAGGCACTTTATGAAGTCAAGGCAAGGGGCGGCAGGCCATATGCGATACCTGCCGGCGCCTCTGTCCACAAATACGGCGGCCTGGGCTATGTGGGGTTCGCTGAGGAGGTGCGTGCCCAGGAAGAGCAGCTTGGGTTTGCCTTCGACTATATCGTCGTCTGTACGGTGACTGGTTCAACCCACGGCGGCATGCTCGTCGGGTTCGCCAAGGATGGTCGACAGCGCAACGTGATCGGTATCGATGCCTCCGCCATGCCCGCCAAGACCAAGGCGCAGGTGCTCGGCATCGCCCAAAATACAGCGAAGCTCGTCCACCTCGGAGCGGAAATTGTCGAGGCAGACGTGGTGTTGTTCATGGACTACGCGTACCCGGGTTATGGCGTTCCATCGGAGGAAACCAAAGAGGCAATCCGTTTGTGCGCGCGGCTCGAGGGCATGATTACGGACCCCGTTTACGAGGGCAAATCGATGCAAGGGATGATCGACCTCGTCCAGAGGGGCTTCTTTCCACAGGGATCGAGGGTCCTCTACGCACATCTAGGCGGCGCGCCGGCGATCAACGGGTACGGCTACACCTTTCGCAACGGCTGACGTTCGGCAGTCTGCGATTCCGCGGTCGCGCTCGAACGTGGGTAGGTAGCGTCGTTCGAGCGCTTGGCTGGAGAAGTGGAGGCAGCGACGGGCATCCACTAATTGGTACCATTACGTGCTGTCGGGGCTCAACGCCACGCGCATTGAGCGCATGCCGCCGTTGGCAACCGCGAGGCGAATTTTGACTCCGGGGCAAGAATCCACACGCGGCGGTGGCGGCACGAGGACCAAGCCGGCGAGTTCGCGCTTTCGAACTGGCGCCAAACTGCCACTGCTCGAGGACCGAGGCCAGTCTAATCACAGGCGAGCCGTCCAAGCTCTCAAGAGATAGGGCGAAACCCGACAGCGGCAGAAGACATGTCGGGTTCACGACAATCGGCCGCATTTAGCCTCGTGGAGAATTTCAAAGCATTTCCCGCCGCTTACCGGAGCTGAGGGAATTGGCACCTCCGTTGCAGCTTGATGTGCGGCAACACGGTGAGAGCTTCGCTGAAGCAAGCCAGAGGGAGCGATGCCCTCGAGACCGTGTCCGATTTTGACGGGAAAATATTCCGCGACAAAAGAGACGAAAGGTGTGGAATGACTTTGGACACCAAGATGGAACTGCGTATGGGGTCCCCGGCTCCTGCGATCAAAGTGGAGAACTGGCTGCGTGGCGAGCCCCTCACGAACTTTCGGCCCGGCAAGGTCTACCTCGTTGAGTTTTGGGCGACTTGGTGCGGACCATGTGTCGACGCCATGCCCCATTTGATCGAACTGCAGGAGAAATATGAAGGCAGCGGATTTGAGGCGGTCGGAGTTGCCGCCTGCGAACAGGGTCCTACCGCAGACGAGGCGCGGACCAACGTGGATGCCTGGCTGACCGAGAAGTTCCCGAATCTGAATTATCGTATCGGGTTCGATTACATTGGCGAAATGAACAAGCTCTGGATGGATCCCAGCTCTTCGATTGGGATTCCCACCTCGTTCGTGGTCGACCGCGACGGCCACATCGCTTTTATCGGCCACCCGGCGGAACTCGATGACGTTTTGCCGAAAGTCCTTAACGGCAGCTGGCGCAGCAGCTATGAAGCGAAAGCCGCCGATGCAAAGCGCATCGCGCATAACCAACTTGCAGCGCGCGAAATGTCGCTTACCGGGCCGATATACGCCAAACTTGAGCCGGCGATGCAGGCCGAGAATTGGACGGCGGCGCTCTTGGCCATCGAAGAAGGCCTCGCCTTGATGCCAGACTCTTTTGATTTTCGGCAGATTCATGCGGATCTTCTGCTTCACAAGCTGCGCGACATCAAGACCGGCATGCCGGTCATGCGAGAATTGGTCGAGGACGCGATCGACAAAACGTCCGACGCGGTGTCGTGGATGGCCTTGGCCCTCAACCAACTCTTCGATCCCACGATGGACAATTCCCATCTTCCGCGCGCGGAGCGCTTTGCGATGGGCAACGAGCTCTCGGAACAGATACTGGCACTCAATCCCCCGAACGGCGATGGCCCGTTTAAATACCGCCGGTACCTCCCGGTAGCTCAGTATTATTACGAGAGCGGCAACAAAGATCGCGCAATCGAGTTGATCGAGGTGGCACTGAAATCGGTGGACCGGCTGGGGCCAATTCCGGACCACACCAAACAGTACTATCTTACCCCATTGCTCGAAGCACTGGCCAACTACACGGGTGAGCCTGCCTGTCACGCGGATCTTTGTGTGGCTCCGCAAAAGAAGGCACCCGAAACTCAAAACGCAGTCACTTCCTGAGCAAGAATCGCGAAGGGACTGACAATTGGAATTGAACACTGGCCAATCCGCCCATCGAAGCTCTCTTCGCAGCAAGTATGTCGATGCAGCAGGGCGGCGGCTTGCGGCAGGTTGGATTTCAATTGCGTTGACCACCGGTCGGATCGCGGCGCAGACGATGTGCGCCGCGAATTCGCGCCGCAGGTCTCGCACTCGTGGACATGTCGAGGTCGGCCACGGGGCACTCTTGGGGTTGGCCCGCCCAAGCCATTCGTCGGCCACGCAAGCGGACCCGGAGTGGGCATCGCAGGAAAAGGAAATCGTACCTCGAAGACGAAGACTGAAATGACGAACAACGAAATTCCTCCGGTTGGCCCTGCTGTCAACAATGACGAAGAAGCCCTTGCTTCCCCGTTCGTCAAATGCCTCCTGCGGCTCATTCGTACTCAGGATTCCTTCGGCTTATGGGAAGGCCATTCGGATGCCGAGCTGCTGGCCGAGTTCATCATCACCAAGCAACAGCAACGTGCGGTACCCTTTGGCGGCGATCCTCGATCCTGACGCGCTGTGGAGGCTCGACATGTTTTACACCGCCGTAGCGCTTGCGATCGAGGAGCGCTCCGGCGTGTCGACGTCGCCAATAATTGGAATGAAGCCCCTGCGGGCTTCCAGCGGTTGGGCGTTCTGTCGAGACGTCCACCGGTTCGGCTTCGAGACTTTCCGCAAACTTGCTGAGGCCGGTACGAAACTGGTCGACGATGCGACTGCAGCCATTGAAGCCTAGCCCGAGATGGAGCGCATCAACAAAACCATTGTTCCAGGAAGGATCTATGTCAGACCTAGATAAGATGAGGAAGAAAGTCCGAAAGCTCCAGTTGCGTGCAGCTATTGCCAAGATGGCATTGCAGGACCTTGTCGAGGGTCTGCCGGGCAAGTGGGCCGACATACAGGAAGTCGCCGAGAAAACCCAAGCCGTTTATGCCGAGTTGGATGTTGCCAAGAGAGAACTCGCTTCAATGAAGAATTTAGGATGATGCGCACATTCACCACCCGTGACGGCTCCATTTGGATGCCGTCGTACCTGACCTCCATCGATAGCAAGACCTGCATCGGCTGCTGCCGTTGTTTCAAGGTCTGCTCGCGCGATGTGATGCATCTTCACGGCGTTGATGATGCGGGTGAAATCCTCGGCCCCTGCGATGACGAGGACGACGATTTCGACGGCAAGCTCAATCGCATGATCATGGTTGTCGAAGATGCCGGCCGCTGCATAGGCTGCGGAGCCTGCGGCCGCGTCTGCCCCAAGAACTGCCAGACGCATGTTGCGGCCGACCAGCTCGCAACATGATCTGGCGAAAACCAGGAGAACGGCGTTGCACTTCATCTTTTTGTCGGCTCGTGGGGCTGGTCCTGTGCAGCAATGCGTCGATGGTTTACTTCGCTTTGGATTCTCCGTGTGGCAGTCGTCACGACGCTGGCCTGTTCGCTGCTGCTTCAGGCCGGCTACTTCGGCCGCGTGCTCTTTCTGAGCTGGTCATGCGGCTTGGCGCAAAGCAAGCTTCTTGTGCTCGCGCAGGTCATCCATGTTGATGTAGCGGTTGGCCTCCATCCAGTTTTCGTTGGTTTCGACGGCCAGCGCCCTGACCAGGCGCAGGCAGCTTTCGGCGTTCGGGAAGATGCGCACGACATAGGTGCGCCGGCGGATTTCCTCGTTGAGGCGTTCCAGCATGTTGGTGGACTTCAGGTGCTTGTGGTGCTGGCGCGGCAGGCAAAAGAAGGTCAGCGTGCATTCGATGGTCTCCTCTCCCCAGCTCGTCAGTCGCGGATAGCGGCCCGACCATTTGGCAAGCCATGCGGCGAGATCGGCCTTGGCCTCGGCGAGATCGCGCGGTCGTAGAGCCAGCGCAACTCCTGCAGGCAATCATCGCCACGATTTCTCGGCAGGTGATCGAGCGCGTTCCTGAGGCACGTAGCAGCGCTGCCAGGCGGGCTTCGGGGATCACCCCGCCGATCGCCGCCACCAGGCTGGCATGATCGTCGGACACGACCAGTTCGACGCCCCTGAGCCCGCGCGCCTTCAGCGCGACGAGGAAATCCCTCCAGGCCGAGCGGCTTTCGCGATTAGCCATCTCGACGGCCAAGATCTGGCGCCGGCCGTCCCAATCGATGCCGACAGCGATCAGCACCGCCTGGCTCATGACGACGCCGCCCGACGCGATCGCGCCAGATGCCCGATACGCTCGTCACAACCGGTGGCGTGCAGTCCAACCATACGCGCATGGTCGCTGCGGTCGCCGCCAAGACCGGCATGAGATGCCTCCTGGTCCAGGAGAGCTGGGTCCCACATGGACATCCGCGCCTGGTTCAGCCCTAGCGGTGAAGGCATGGCAGCAAGCTCAGCGCCGCTAAACAACACATCGCCAAGGCATGCGAACATTGCATGCTCTCTCGCTCGAACACGCCGCGGCGGGGGCGCTCGTCTCCACGTAGAAGGACCAGATTTGCCATCGAGCCTTCTCCTGTTCACGGCAAATTTCACCCTAAATGCACCGCCGCCTCGGAGATTGGCCCCAGCAGATGTCCGTAGGCAATCATTCTCTGACGTTGCCGAGCGGCGGAACTGGGCGCCATATTCCTTTACCATCAGACGGACCCGGTTCTCGACGTCGCGGCTGATAGCGACAAGGCAGGTGCCAGCGGGAGGATGGCGTTCCAGCGGCCCGCCCCAGTTCGAAATACGACTAACCGTCACGGAAGACTTAACTTGGCAGTTCGGCCACCGTCTACGACAAAAATCTGGCCGGTGACGAATGCAGCTTCGTCGGAGGCAATCCATGCGACCATGGCGGCAACTTCCTCAACGCGGCCTGTTCGGCCCAACGGATGAATGGTACCAAGCCGTTCCAGTGCCTTCTCGGGCAAAGCGGCGACGAAATCGACATTGAGATCCGTATCGATCCAACCAGGCGCTACGCCATTGCAGCGCACCCCGTCTTGCCCGCCGTCCACCGCTACGGCGCGTGTAAGGCCATGCAGCCCAGCCTTCGAGGCACAATATGCCGCGTGCCCTGGGTTAGAGGCCAATCCCTCTATCGAGCCAACATTGACGATTGAGCCACGGCTTCTGCGAAGATGAGGCATGGCGCGACGGATCAGCAGGAAAGGAGCATCAAGATTCAGCGCCATTGTGCGTCGCCACTCGTCAAGCCCGGTATCATCTACCCTTGCTTCAACCATGCACCCAGCGTTGTTGACCAGGATATCGAGGCGGCCAGCCTGTCGAACGACATGGTCAATTACCATGTTCGGAACGCCGGGGTCGCAAAGGTCCGCGACTATCCCTTCTCTATGACCGGTCGCCTCGAGCTGAACCGCAAATACTCTGGCCCCGTCGCTGGCAAGTCTGTCGGCGATTGCCGCCCCAATGCCGCGGCTAGCCCCGGTCACTAAGGCGACCTTCCCCATAAAACGCTTCATTCGGCTGCCCTTTCGCCATTCACCGTTACAAGCATGCCGACGCGAGACGCACGCGCAGGCCGGTTTAATCCGGACACCTTCTCCCGCGTGGTCAAGGCCTACTCCACCCCGTCGGCGATGCGACCATTAAGCGGCCGCAAGATGAATAGGCGTCTCTGACTCCGAAGGCCCAACCTGATGGCCGTGCGCGACGCACGAGCCCGGTCCGGCGCCGCGATTCGTTGCTCTTAGTCGATTTGAACTGAAATGCGAGCATCTGCGCTGACGCTTCTTTCTTCGTTAGGTGCCCGGGCTTTGTCCCATACCACCATGATTTCATGGGTTTCAAAGGCATCCTCAGAACATGTTTAGTAACACCCTGTATATTGATGCCAATTCAGCTGCGATGGACCCATATGCCTGAACGAATTGGCCCGTAAGCCCTTCTTGCTATCAAACCCTTTTATGCTTTCTCCTCGGCCCGCCCTGCGATCGTGCCTTCAGGACATTGCTTTGCGGAGCCGCACAGAGGGCGCCGTAATAAACCTCCTCACCCTTGTAGTTGGCTAAGGCCTGCAGCAAGTTCGGTAGAAGGTGTTGTTTCAGCTCGTCCAGCATAGGGTCCGCACTGTCCAGCGATTTCAGTGCGAACTCGATTAGCTCAATCGCACGATCTTGGTTGCCGCTCTCGTGATAGTATCGAGCCACCGCCGGATAAGTCCGGAACTTGTGGCCGTCGCCTTGGAGTGGATTGCGTGCCAGGATATGCTCGGCCAACTCTTTGCCGAGCGCGAAGCGCTCATGAGACGGAAAGTGCGAGTGGTCGTGCGCCGGACCGAAAAGTTGGTCTAATGTTGCCAGCAGCCAATGCTCGGAGTTCCTTTCGATCGCGTCGCGAGCCAATTGGCGTATGACAGGCAACCCGGCCGGCATGTCTTGCATTCTGTGAAGCAATACATGCGCCTGAGCCAAGCGGAAGTTGATGTCGTCGGGCATCAAGGCGCTGCCCTCTTCGACTGCTGAGAGTGCCGTCTCCCAGTCCTCTTTTCTCACTGCGGCCCAAAATCTCCTATTAATTGACTTGGTCAACGCTTGTTCGCGCTCGGCGATCCGCTTCGAGTCGACTTTCGATGCGTCGCTGGTGCGCCAGCGGCCGTTGAGCACTCTCGCCAAGACCTCGTTAAGTCGAGTAGCGTGACCGATATAGGCGATACGACCGTCTGCATCGATTACAAACAAGATCGGAAATTCGCCAGAAAAGCTTGCTTCCATCCAACGCTTTTTCATTTGGCCCGTATGGTCGAACGCGATCGGAAAATTCAGGTTCGAGCACTTTTCGGTCAACCACGCGTCCAGCTTGACCCGCGCCTCAACCGTCGATAGCGCGCCTTCATGAGCCGCGACCACGATGACCTCGAGCCCACTGTGCTTGAACCTTTCCTGCATCTGCATCAGATGGTGCATCGCCGCCGCACATGGTTCACTCCCAGTTGCCCAAAATTCGACGACGTATACTTTGCCGGGCTGGAAATGTGCGATGGGCTCGCCGCGCACCCAAGTCTCCACATTGATCGAAGGAGCCGGCGACCCCATCTGCAAAACCATATTGCTCTCCAACGCCATCCCAAAGCTGCGCGGCTTTATGGCAAGCTGTTCCCTGAGAGACGGTGCACCGAGTCGACTGAAAGGAGGCCTCTATCGTCAGGCGGGCTTCGATGCAGTCAGCCGTCAATCAGTTTTGCCGCATTTCAACCAGCAAAGGCCGTGCCAGCGCGCTGAACGCCCGCTGACGGCATTAATTTACCTTTGAAAACATCCATGTGTAATGATGCGGACATTTTTGTCAGGTGTTTGTTTCGAATCCGCCATTTTGTCAGTTGCTGTCGGTCTGGGCGTTTAGAGTCCTCGCGCCAGACTGCGATGGGGCAGCAGCACCTGAATACAGACCTGCCACTGAGAATTTCCTCCATCTGAGACTAGAGTCAGGGTCCTTGATTACGGACTGATGAAGACAAAGCGATTTACGGAAGAGCAGATCATCGCGGTTATGCGCGAGCATGAAGAGGGTGCGAAGGCTGGCGATCTTGCCCGCAAGCACGGGATCTCCGAGGCGACGCTGTATAGCTGGAAGGCCAAGTATGGCGGGATGGACGTCTCCGACGCCAAGCGCCTGAGGCCTTGGAAGACGAGAACGCCAAGCTAAAGAAGCTGCTCGCCGACGCTCGAAGCCTCGGCAGTGCGCGAGCTTCTGTCGAAAAAAGTTAGGACCCGCCGCCAAGCGCGAATCCGTAGCGCATCTGCAGGCCGTCATGGGCCTATCGGAGCGTCGGGCCTGTCCTTCGTCGGCGCCGATCGCAAGATGATTGATACCAGTCTGGCCGACCGCCAGAGACACAGCTGCGTGGTCGGCTGCGCGACCTCACGCACGAGCGTCGACGCTTCGGTTACCTGCCCGTCGTCCACGGTGGCGGCAATCTGTTCTTCCAACTCGCAAACGCCCGCTACGAGAAGGGCGCAATGATTGTTACCTCAAATCGCGGCTTCGCCGAATGGGGCGAGGTCTTCGGCGACCCTCGTCGCAACCGCACTTCTCGATCGCCTGCTTCACCATGCGGTCGTCGTCCAGATCGAAGGATCGAGTTATCGGCTCCGCCAGCACGCCGAGCTCATGCCAGAACACTTGCGATCAAAAGCCTCCATCACATTGCCGACATTAAATTCACCATCGCGACCGCGCGGCCGGCCACCGAAAAATGGACACCCCCACCGGGACAGCCTGAGCGGCGAAACTGGGGAATTTTACTTCGGCACTTTTGGGGACGAGTGGCATTGACAGGTGACGCGCAGGGGATTGCACAGATTGTGCGCACACGTTGGTTCAAGGCAGTTCATCTGAAGTCCGCTACTGGCCAGAGGCCGCGCACGCTCACCGCGGCGCGCAACACTGTCAGGGCGGCACTGCCAACGAGCAGGTCATCCGACGCATGTTGCGTTCCCTGGGGCTAAGCAACCCTATCTCTCTCTTGGAAGGTGCCTTGGGTTTTCTTGAGGTACGGTGCGTAAAAACCCGATACGAGCAGAGGATGATCGCGAGGCAATGTGGAGAAGCCTCCGGCTGAGCCTCGGCAATTTCTAGACGAACAAAGACATACCGATACCCCAATGCACTCGAATTCCGATGTAGCGTAGTTCCACGTCACTTCGGCGCCAGAAGAGATATGCTGAATGGCGACGAAGTCGTAGGCCCCGAAGCGATTGGGCACAATCGCTAAGTTTGGATCACAACAATGATTCACAATGACAGCCGGCTTATGAAAGAGAGCATGGACATTCCAGTCCAGTTGAAAGGAGTTTGTCGTTCGAACCGTTTCCATACGGTCAATTAGCCCGATGACGACAATTTCCCCCGGCAGGAAGTCGCGAGCAGCGAATACCCCGCGCCCCCTTTCTCCTCCCGTGCTGAGGATTTTTACGTTGCGGGCATTGAGCTGCTTTGCGCACGCGACGTCATCCGTCAAAATAGACAGATCTTGGTTTATGTGAGTATCAGACATACTGTTTCTTTCGCCTGCTCGATTGAGGGATGAGTACTTTTCGCCAGAGGTCGCTTGGAATTTCGCTGTTTTCGGAACGTCCTCCTAAAATCCCGATGGTTCCAAGTAATTTACGAAGTTGGGGGCTTGTCCATGTTTTGCGCCTTAGGTCCCAGTCAGCGGCGCCTACTGTCTCTCCCAGGAAACACTCAAAAATCGTGCCGATTCACCCGCCCGGCAGCCGAGGATTTTGATTTCTCTCGGCTATTTGACTGAGGCTAACGAAGAGATTGCCTATCACGCGTGTGTAGCGAATCCGACAGACCAGCAGGCGAAGTGGTGACAACGCGTCTGCAAGCGAGCAGTTTATCCTGCTGCGGATGGTGCGCGTGACACGCCAGCCGGGGGTCCAGGTCTCGAAAGCGTTAGCATACCGCAGGAAGTGGCTGCAAAACCCCTGTTGCCGCCAGATGCCGCGCACATTGAGTTTCAAAGGCGCGGTCAAGGGACTAATGCGTGACAATACTGTCCCACCTATGGCGTTTTCTGAGTTCGACTGGGCCGCTTCGACCCCGCAGTGTATTGTCACGCGAGTAGGCGGCGGCCCGCTCTCTCATGCTTTGGCCAAATGAGCATAACTTGCTGCGAAACGCCCGAGTTTGTGTTCGCCGCAAGTCACCGGCCGGTAGCGCAGAGGGTTGCTGTCAGTGACACATGAGGCCAATGGCTCAATGATCGCATCGAAATCAGCATCGATAAAGAAGGGGATTGAGTATCGCTCACGCCCTGAGCTATTCACTACGCGATGTAGGTTGGCCAGATAGACACCGTTGGTGAGCCGCTGAAGCAGGTCCCCGACGTTGATTATGAAAGTACCGTGGATCGGCGTGCCTTGTACCCAATCGCCGTCTCGGTTCATGACCTGAAGACCGCCGACGTCGTCCTGTGCAAGGATGGTCAAATTGCCGTAGTCGGTGTGGGCGCCGATTCCGATCATGTCTTCGCTGATATAACCACTCTGCGGCGGGTAGTGAAGCAGCCGCTGAATGCTGATCGGGTTCCGCATGAGGTCCTCGAAATAGCTTTCCGCCAGGTCCAGACTGAGCGCAATTCCCTGCAAAAGTTTTTTCGATAGGCCCACCATCTCTTGATGGTATCTGTATGTCAGCTCCCGAAACTCGGGCCAACCTGAGGGCCACTGGTTAGGACCAAAAAAGGGACCTTCTAAGGTCGAACGTTCAGGTCCGAAGTCGAAGCACTCCTTGAGGTCTTTGGTCTTGCCCGGATCGGTGTTCTCGCCGAACAGCTCAATGTAACCGCGAAAGGCCGAATCGGAATTGCCAATATGCAGTGACGACTTCTGCGACAATGGCAAATTAAAAAACCTGCGGCTCACATCAAACACCGATTGTATGAAATCCTGCGGGACTCCGTGGTTCTTCACATACATGAATCCAGTATTGGAAAGCGCCCACCGTATCTCCCTGGCCACCACCTGTTTGTTCGTACCGTTGAGGAGCGGTCCGATGTCGACCACCGGTATTTTGTCAAAGCTTTCGCGTTTTGCGCGCAGCTTATCGTCTAGTCTGGCTACTAAACCTTTGGACATTAGTACACCTTTGTTTTGCCGATTGAAGCCGACGCATAGCTGCCGGCCATTTGGATTTATCGTGACGCGAAGTAGTACTGAAACGCGCCACCGTGCTGGAAATACCCCTACTCGTCTTTAGGTCATCCACAACAGGGTTTCGCTCCCGAGGCAGAGCATGATCACAACCCCTGTCGCTCTGCCGCGCTGACCTTCTCGGGCACTTGAAAGACCCAATAGTCCGCACGCTCCTCGGCCACGTATCTGCCGTTGCTTAGACACTGCGCCAGTAAAAGAACGCCCTCATCCTGCAGACGCCGCGCTTCGTCCTCGAAGAATGCGGCCTCGGCGTAGCTCTTGCGGATGCTTGTGATGATGAATCCTTTCGGGCGCGTGACGCGAGCCAGCTCGCGCAGCCCGTCTGGTCTAACGTGCCCAAGTGTAAAGACACCGCAGCAAACCGTGATATCATAGCCCGCGTCGGCGTACTCAGAGAGTACTCCGTTAAGGTCGACACAGTCTTGGACATGACGGTAGACTCGGGTTTGCCGCGCCTTTTCGGCCATCTCTTTGGAAAGATCGAACCCATCGATCAGCCCGAAGCCGAGGCGTTCCAGTTGCACGCCGACAAGGCCTGTTCCGCAGCCAGCATCCAGGATTGTGATGGCAGTTCGCTCGCTGCTCAAATAGGCTGCCTGCACGGTGCCCGCTAGTTCCGCCACGATCATCGGGCCGTAGTACCCCTCGGAGCCAACATCCACATCGTAGGCCCCAGCCCATCCCCGATAGAATTGGGTTAGGCGATCGGCGTCGCCCTCGAGTACGAGGGCGTCCCTGATGCGCTGTCGTGCGACTTGTTCCAGTGTCGTCTGCTGATCGACGGTATTCATGGCAACTCCTCTGATAGGCATAATCGGAAGCGGCTATTCGGCTCCTGATGCCAACTCTCAAATGTGAGAATCAAAGCTCGTGCCAATTGGCCAAAAGCCCGAAGAAAAGCAATTTTGATGAATTCTGCTATCAGGCTGAGGCACAACAACACAACATTGCTCCAACGAAGCCTGTCCGCAAACAACAAAGCCGACAAAGTGTCGGGTTGTGAACTTGCGACCCAGCGTACAGCACTGCCCGCGAACTCATGAAAATCCCGCGCGCCTCCTACGTTGTCAGCTCTATCAATTCCAGTGGCCTGCTATGTGGTGGGTCCGGAATGAGCTGGTACGGGTTGATCAGCCCGGTGCTCGATTGCCATTGGCAATGCAGATGCGGTCGAAGATTTGCGGCCGAAGGAGGCGTCCGCTGGGACTATCGCCGTTTTGGGGCAGGTCAGGATTGCCCTGGCGCTGGAGTCAGTGATGAGGCGCTAAGCTGGGCTTTGGATGGTGTCCTCTCGGACAGCCCAGGACGTCATCCAGCGGCAGACGACGATGGCTTCTTCGGTCGACGTCAGGCACGGTGCTCTTCGACGCCTCGGCTCCCATCGGAGCATCGGCCCGATCGCGTTGAGCGCGAAAGCCAGGCTGCCGAGGTGCTTGCCAATTGATGGCACGTGGGTTTTGCGGGGCTCGTAAGGGGGCGTCACCGAGTATGGGTCAGCCGCGACAGGTACTGGGGTTGGCGCCGAAGGCTTCGCGGAAGCACTTCGAAAAATGTGAGGCCGACACGAAACCACAGGCGACCGCGATCTCAATAATCGGCAACTCTGTTTGTGCAATGAGACGCTTCGCGCGGCTAAGTCTCAAATGCAGGTAAAAGCGCATGGGAGACAACGAAACCGATCGCTGGAAGAGCCGTTCAATCTGACGCTGTGAGCGGCCGACACATCTTGCGATGTCGCGTAAGGGCAGCGGGTCCTCAATATGCTCCTCCATAATGCGAATCACTTCGGCGACCGGCTTGCAGATGCCGGCTTCGCCGCCATTCATGGTCCATTGTCTATCAGAGGCAGGGCGCCAATACCCGGCAGTCGTATGTCGGCAGACGGTCAACGCAATGTCTCTGCCGAGGCGTTCGCTGATCAGCTCCATAACGAGGTCGAACGACGCAAATTCTCCTGCGCAAGTGAGGAGGTGACTATCACGAACGAATAGCCGGTCAGTGACCTGAAGCCGGCCAAATTTTTCAGAGAAAGCGGCTCTCTTGTCCCAATGGATTGTGCACGCGGTGCCGTCCAGCAACCCGCTGTCCGCCAACAGCCATGTCGCCGTACCCAACGCTGTGATTGGAACACCATGCCGCTTGCAAAGCCGAAGAATCTTGCTGAGAGCAGCAGACGTCTGCCTTTCGACCCGTTCGCCTGCACAGACAATGACCATGTTCGTACCTTTGCCAGCCGGAACGCATTCGCCGGTGCTAGCGAAGTCGCTGCCGACCGACAGGACGAACCCGCTGGCGCATTCAACCGGCTGGCCATCCAGGCTTGCAATCGTCCACTCGAAGAATGATCGACCGGACACAGAATTCGCGATGCGAAGGGGATCTACAAATGACGAAAGGCTGAGTAGCGAAAATCCGGGAAGTGCCAGGATAACCAGTCGGTATACGTCCTGCGTGTCGATCACCTGCCGGCTGGGGTTCCATCCCACGATCCGCGAATGATCTCCTGTTGAAAATGGCGCATTCATAAGGTCATACATCCTGGTTGATGGTGATCAACATCGAGCGGCCGCAAACGACACCGGCGCCTTCAGGGTTGGCACCGCAGCCATTCAACTACGGGTGTTATGCTTGCGCTTCATGAAGTCCTTGGCGGTCTCGACAGCCACCGCCGCGTCGCGGCAATAGGCATCGGCGCCGACGGCCTTGCCGAATTCCTCGTTCAGCGGCGCACCGCCGACCAGCACGACATAGTCGTCGCGAATGCCCTTTTCCTTCATCGTGTCGATGACGACCTTCATGTAGGGCATGGTGGTGGTCAGCAGCGCCGACATGCCGACAATATCAGGTTTATGCTCTTCAATCGCCGCCATATACTTCTCGACCGCATTGTTGATGCCGAGGTCGATGACGTCGAAGCCGGCGCCTTCCATCATCATGCCGACGAGGTTCTTGCCAATGTCGTGGATGTCGCCCTTGACGGTGCCGATCACCATCTTGCCCTGCTTTGGCGCGCCGGTGGCGATAAGCAGCGGGCGCAGGATGAACATGCCGGCCTTCATCGCATTGGCCGACAGCAGCACTTCCGGAACAAACAGGATACCGTCGCGAAAATCCTCGCCGACGATGCGCATGCCTTCGACCAGCGCCTCGGTGAGCACCTTGTAGGGCGCCCATCCGCGCTCCAGCAGGATGGCCGTGCCTTCCTCAATTTCTTCCTTCAGCCCGTCATAAAGGTCGTCGTGCATCTGCTGCACGAGTTCCTCGTCGGACAGCTCGGAAAGGATGATCTCTTCGTCAGCCATGTTGGTTCACCTGATGCTCAATTCAAAGGAGGTCGGCGCCCCATCTCGATGGGGCACCGATCAGGCTTCCGGTTCGAAGCCTTGGGAGTTGATTTTCAGGCTGCCAGCCACTATTCCCGCAGGTGAATCTGGGAACCGGAAGACTGGCCTGTGCGGCGCCGGATTGCGGGAATATCAGTGTCCATCATCGCGTCACCCTCAGCGGAATGACCCGCATCCCGCGTCAAACATCAGTGGCCCGGCCGTCCAATAGGGGCGGACCCTAGCTTAATCTCGCGCTGATGATAGGCGCCGGCAATTGTCCTGAGAATGCGCAAAAGCTTTCGCTTGTCTTAAATCCAGTTTATATCCAGAGGCGGATAGGGTGAGGGGCAATTCAGGTCACGGGCGGAGTTCTTCAGACTGGACGAGAAACCAGTCAACCAAAATCTTGCATCTCTTGTTCTTGCTGGCATCCTCGCTGGCCAACAGAAAGAAGGCCCTGTCGGTCTGGATTTGGGTTGGCAATGGCTTGACCAGGAGGCGGTTGTCGAGCAACTGCTGGGCGGTAAGGGACCACCCCAATGCTATTCCTTCACCAGCCAGAGCCGCTTGAAGCGTTAGCTGGTAGTCATTGAACACGATATTGGGCTTGATGTCGCTGGCATCGCCGCCTGCCAACTCGACCCATTCGGGCCAATCCAGGCGCTTGCGAAAAGCATCGGACGAATGAATCAGTTGATGGTGGATCAGATCTTCGACGGCTTGGGGAGCGGGGTGCGACAGAAGATATGCCGGTGAGCAGACGGGAAAGATGATCTCGTCGCAAACGAACCAGCTGTTGGCCCTTTCAAAATTCCGGGGCCGCACCCAAACCGTCACGTCGATCTCATGATCTGGCTCGACATCGCGGTCGGTGGCGACCACCTTGATCCTGACGTCCGGATGCTCTTCCTGGAAATGATAGAGTTGAGGCGCGAGCCAATGTGCCGCCAGAGATGTCGAAGCTGCGAAAGTTATGTACTTCGTTCCGCGATCAGTGATGGTCTCAAGCCGCTGTTCCAGACGGCGGAAGCTGTTGCGCACCTCATCGTAGAGCTGCCTGCCGGGCTCGGTCAGCTGCACTCCCCGATTGTCTCGGACAAAGAGTGCCGTCCCGCAATGCTTTTCGAACATTTTGATCGAATGCGAGATACTTGGCTGCGTCACGTTGAGTTCGCTGGCCGCGTTCTTGAAACTCAGCGTTCGGGCCGCCGCTTCGAAGACGAAAAGCGAATGCGTCGATGGGACAAGATTGCGAAGCTTGGACATGAAGCAGGTCTATATCAGACCGCATATTTTCCGTCTACGAGACGAACGACACATCGTTTATTCGAAACAGGAACAAGCCAGAGCGAGCGGTGCACTACCCACCGGCCGCCTTCACCGAGCGAGTTGGCAGTGAACTCTTTGAATCAAACAAAGACAAGAGAGCGTATTGTCGTCCAAGCACCGCATCCGGAGCCAACAGTCTCAGGGTGGTACCGCACGTCGGGACCGGAGCTACCCTTAGTGCCGCAGCAAGGCGATGTCACATGCGATTGCCTGGTCATTGGCGGCGGCTGGATGGGGCTTCACGCGGCCCGCCGATTTGCCGAACTCAACCCCCAGTCTTCGGTAATCCTCGTCGACGCCGGACGTATCGGGGACAATGCATCGGGGCGGTGCATGGGCTTCGTCATCGATCTCGCGCACAATCCCCGAAAACGCGACTTCGTTGAAGACATTAGGGGAAACAAGGAAGAGCTGTACGTCAACCTTGAGGGCATCGCCTACATTCGAACCGCCGTCGAGGAGCATGGGGTAGACTGTGATTGGGACCCGCAGGGGAAATACCACAGCGCGGCCACGTCTCACGGCGTTGCCGATCTACACCGCTTTTCGGAGGCGCTCGATAAGCTTGGACAGAAGTACAGCTGGGTTGAAGCCCCTGAAATTCAGTCGATCACCGGCAGTAAGCACTACGTCAAAGCTTTGCATCACCCTGGCACGATTCTGGTCCAGCCTGCGAAGTATCTCAAGAACGCCGTAAACAGCCTCCCCGAGAACGTTACCATCCATGAAAACACCGCCATTGTGGCGGTCCAGTTCGGTGCGCCGAAGCACATCTGCGAGACGCCTGCTGGAACAATCAGGGCTTCGAAGGTCATCATCTGCGCATCGGGTTATCTGACGAGATTTGGCTTCTTCGAAAACCGAGCCATACCACTCTACACGTTCGCGAGCATGACCAGACAGCTCACTGAGAGCGAGCTTTCCAACGTGGGCAACAAGCGAACATATGGGCTTATTCCGGCCGATAGCTTTGGGACGACGGTGCGACGTACTATAGACAACCGTCTTTTCCTTAGAAACGTTTACTCGTATGCGACTAATTTCAAAACAACCAAACAAGATGTCCTTAGGGCGCGGACCCAGCAGCAGGTAGCATTTGACCGCCGATGGCCCGGGCTTTCGTCAATCGGCTTTGAGGCCAGCTGGGGTGGTCTGCTTACGCTCGCGCAAAATGGCGGCATGGTCTTCGGCGAGTTGGCGCACGACGTCTATGGTGCCGCCTTCTGTAATGGAACCGGCGTCGCTCGAGGGGCTGCCTTTGGCAAGGCTGTCGCCGAACTGGCCACGGGGCAATCTTCGGCTGTGATCGATATCCTGAAGACGCGGGCCGCTCCGAGCAGGACTTATCCGAGACTTGTCACATCAATGGGCGTCCGGTTCGTGACCGCTCTTCGTTTCAGGCAGGCAGGCGCGGAAGTCTAGCAATAAGAGGAACGGCAATGGCGGACCTGAAGGGCATCAATCTTGCAATGCAGACACCGTTCGAACCTACCGGTGCGATCGATTACGGCCTCTTCGAAGAGTTGATCGAAAAATACGTATCGGCGGGAGTTCACGGCTTGGTTCTTGGGGCAGGTACAGGCCAGCACCCTTACCTGACCGAGTCCGAATGCAATCGGCTCTACGAGCTCGGGGCGAAGCGCATCGCAGGACGCTGCAACGTTGTCTGCCAGACCTCGGCCCTGAATATGGACGAAGTCATACGGCGGTCACAGCAAGCTGAATCGGTCGGCGCGGACGCGCTGATGATTTTGCCGCCGTATCTCGAAGGTCCGTCAGACGAGGATGGAATTTTCAATTTCTACAGGGAAATCGACGCGGCGGTTGGCGTGGATATTGTGGGCTACAACATCCCGCAGGCTACCGGGATCGCGGTTTCGCCACGCCTTTTTGATCGACTGAGCGGTCTCAAGCATTTCAATTACATCAAAGATAGTGCCGGCGACTTCACCGTGCATCAGGAGTATCTGCAGACGGGAGGCAAGGTGCTAAATGGTTGCGATACAACAACCCTCTATGCGCTGATGGCAGGCGCGCGCGGTGTTATCTGGGGCGCAGCAAACTACATGCCTCTTGAGGCTGTCGAATTGTACAACCTTGTGGCAGCGAAGGATTTGGAGAGGGCTCTGGCACTTTGGCAGCGGATGCTGCCCTCGTTGCTTTTTATCTGGCGGGCACCATATACGCCTTCTGTTCTGAGAGCCGCGCAACTGCGCGGCCTCGGAACCGGGAATGTCCGCAAGCCATTGGCAAAACTCTCGGCGGACCAGGACATGGCGCTTCGCGCCGCACTTGCCCCGCTGTTTGAGGTCGCCTCCTAGCCGTCAGGATATCCAGGGGAGTCCCTATGCGAATTGTCCTGGTTGGTTCGACTGGGATTGTCGGGTCGGCCGTAGCGGCCGAACTTGGCAAGCGGCACAACATTATAGGAGTCGGGCGAACTAGCGGCTTATTCAACGTCGACATCGCCGAGCCGAACTCTATCGACCAATTATTCGACAAGATCGGTGCATTTGACGCGTTGATCTGCACAGCAGGGGCCGTGCACTACGCCCCGCTGAACCAATTCACGAATGAACAGTTCGAAATCGGGCTGCGCAGTAAGTTGATGGGGCAGGTCAATCTCGTAGCGAAGGGTCTCAAGCGTATCCGCGACCACGGATCATTTACCTTGACCTCGGGTCTAACCAACGAAGATCCCATCCGGCAGGGAAGCTCGTCCGCCCTGGTCAATGGCGCGTTAGACGGTTTTGTACGCAGCGCGGCAATCGAGCTTGGGCGGGGGCTGCGGATCAATCTGGTCAGTCCGACTCTCGTACAGGAGTCGGTTCAGCTCTACGGCGACTTCTTTCCTGGCACCGCGGCGGTGCCGGCGAGCGAGGTGGCGCTCGGCTACGTCAAGAGCGCAGAGGGCAGTCAAACGGGTCGAGTTTATCGCATGGGTTGGGTCAGAGACGCCTAATCTGACCAACAATGAACGTCGCGCTAACGGAGGACAAGCATGCCCAGGCAACTCTGCATCGGAGGTAGGTGGGAACTCGGTGGTAGAGCGGCCCAATTTCGATGTGACAAACCCTGCGCATCGTTCTGCGGAGGGGGCATCAACTTGTGGATGTCGCTCCATGAATAGGCAGCGGGTGGTCGGCTTAGAAAATGCCCATCAAGGCGCACTATCGTCGTTGCAGGCGACAGGTGAATGTGACGCAGGGCGCCACTTCACCCCCGTGCCAGAAGGCCATATCCGCATCAGCCTCTGCCAGCCCGAACCTATGCTGCAAGAAGCAGCGCTCCGGCTGCGCCGTTTCGCTTCCAGCTACCGCCGCGAGGCCGCATGACCGCCAAAGCCATTCCCGCCAAAGCAAGAGCGGTCATCATCGGTGGCGGCGTTTCCGGCTGCTCCGTCGCCTATCACCTGGCCAAACTCGGCTGGACCGACATCGTGCTTCTGGAGCGCAAGCAGCTGACGTCAGGCACGACATGGCATGCCGCCGGCCTGATCGGCCAGTTGCGCGGCTCGCAGAACATGACCCGGCTGGCGAAATATTCCGCCGACCTCTACGTCAAGCTGGAAGCCGAGACCGAGGTCGGCACCGGCATGCGCCAGGTCGGTTCGATCACCGTGGCGCTGACCGAGGAGCGCAAGCACGAGATCTACAGGCAAGCATCGCTGGCGCGTGCCTTCGATGTCGATGTCCGCGAGATTTCTCCCAATGAAGTCAAGCAGATGTATCCGCATCTGAATGTCTCGGACGTCGTCGGCGCCGTGCATCTGCCGCTCGACGGCCAGTGCGACCCCGCAAACATCGCCATGGCGCTGGCCAAGGGCGCGCGCCAGCGCGGCGCCACCATCGTCGAGAACGTAAAGGTCACCAAGGTCCATACCAGGGCCGGCCGCGTCACCGGCGTGTCCTGGGCGCAAGGCGAAGAGCAAGGCACGATCGAGGCCGACATCGTCGTCAATTGCGCCGGCATGTGGGCGCGCGAACTGGGAGCGCAGAACGGCGTCACCATCCCGCTACACGCCTGCGAGCATTTTTATCTCGTCACCGAGCCGATCCCCGGCCTCACCCGTCTGCCGGTGCTGCGGGTGCCGGACGAGTGCGCCTACTACAAGGAAGACGCCGGCAAGATGATGCTGGGCGCCTTCGAGCCGGTGGCCAAGCCGTGGGGCATGGACGGCATAAGCGAGGATTTCTGCTTCGACCAACTGCCTGAGGACATGGAGCATTTCGAGCCGATCCTCGAAATGGGCGTCAACCGCATGCCGATGCTGGCGACCGCCGGCATCCACACCTTCTTCAACGGTCCGGAGAGTTTTACGCCCGATGACCGCTACTATCTCGGTGAGGCGCCGGAGCTGTCCGGCTACTGGATGGCGACCGGCTACAATTCGATCGGCATCGTCTCCTCCGGCGGCGCCGGCATGGCGCTGGCGCAGTGGATCAATGACGGCGAAGCGCCCTTCGACCTGTGGGAGGTCGACATCCGCCGCGCCCAGCCATTCCAGAAGAACCGACGCTATCTCAAGGAGCGCGTCTCCGAGACGCTCGGCCTGCTCTATGCCGACCATTTCCCCTATCGGCAGATGGCGACCTCGAGGAATGTCCGCCGCTCGCCCCTGCATGAGCATCTGAAGGCGCGCGGCGCGGTGTTCGGCGAAGTCGCCGGCTGGGAGCGCGCCAACTGGTTCGCACGCGAGGGCCAGGAGCGCGAATACCGCTATTCCTGGAAGCGGCAGAACTGGTTCGACAACCAGCGCGAGGAACACCTCGCGGTCCGAAACAAGGTCGGCCTGTTCGACATGACCTCGTTCGGCAAGATCCGTGTCGAAGGCCGCGACGCCTGTGCCTTCCTCCAGAAGCTCTGCGCCAACGACATGGACGTCGCGCCGGGCAAGATCGTCTACACCCAGATGCTCAACCAACGCGGCGGCATCGAGAGCGACCTGACGGTCTCGCGCCTGTCGGAGACGGCGTTCTTCCTCGTCGTCCCAGGCGCCACGCTGCAGCGTGACCTCGCCTGGCTGCGCCGCCATGTCGGCGGGCAGTTCGTTGTCGTCACCGACGTAACGGCGGCCGAAAGCGTGCTCTGTCTCATGGGTCCGGATGCGCGAAAGCTGATCCAGAAGGTCAGCCCGAACGATTTCTCCAATGAGAAAAATCCGTTCGGCACATTCCAGGAGATCGAGATCGGCATGGGCCTGGCCCGCGCCCACCGCGTCACCTATGTCGGCGAGCTCGGCTGGGAACTCTATGTCTCGACCGACCAGGCAGCACACGTTTTCGAAGCGATCGACGAGGCCGGTGCCGATGTCGGCCTGAAACTCTGCGGCCTGCACACGCTGGATTCCTGCCGCATCGAAAAGGCTTTCCGGCATTTCGGCCACGACATCACCGACGAGGACAATGTGCTGGAGGCCGGCCTCGGCTTCGCGGTGAAGACCGCCAAGGGCGACTTCATCGGCCGCGATGCCGTGCTGCGCAAAAAGGAAGCCGGCCTGTCACGCCGGCTCGTCCAGTTCCGGCTTAAGGATCCAGAGCCCCTGCTCTTCCATAACGAGGCGATCCTGCGCGACGGCAAGATCGTCGGTCCGATCACATCAGGCAATTACGGCCATCACCTCGGCGGCGCGGTAGGGCTGGGTTATGTGCCATGCCGGGGCGAGAGCGAGGCCGATGTGCTGGCTTCATCCTACGAGATCGAAATCGCCGGCGAACGCTTCGCGGCGGAAGCATCGTTGAAGCCGATGTACGATCCGAAGGCTGAAAAAGTGCGGGCCTGAGTTACAAACACCTATAGGAATGAGTGGATAGCTGCGCAACGCGTCTTCGCAAGGGATGCAGCTTCGATACGTAACGCGAGCAATTATACGTCAAGCGTCTAGGTGTCCGTATCCCCAATGCCGTCTCTTGTTGGGAGACCTTGAAAGTAGTGATGCTGGCCAAGGCCCGAGAGATATCAGCCCTAACCGCGGTGGAGCGGCTCAAGGCCTTGTAGGCAGACGTCCTCAGTACCGGTCCCTACGATCGACCACAGCCGTGGGTGGGTGGCAAGTCTTCAATAGGACCAATTTAAATGTGTCAGATCGGCGGTGGTAAAATGGGCGTGCGGATTTAAAGCCCGTTGCGTCCACCGCGCGTGGATCGCCCGGGCGGAACGTAAGTCATCGCCGCGAAAGGGCGACGGCGGGGTCCTTCACGAAAGTAGTTTCAGACTGTTCAGCATGCAGGGCGCCGGGGCACTGCGCGAGCACTTCTACTAAGCACGGGACAAGGTCGGTTCGCTCATTTCTTGCCTTCGTCGCTGTGAGCAGAGAGCGCAGCTGTGTCCATATCGATTGATCTTCCAGAGCTTGTTGGGCGGATTGAGGGGGCAGAGCTGCCCCCGTACTGGCAAATTTTTCCCGATTTCAAACCACTCACGGCCTTGGGGCTCGATATCACGCCTTGAATTCCTGAAAACAGGGCGCGCCGGGTGACGACGCCCGCCGGCTCGCTGCCGTCATAGACTGCGATCAGATCGCCGCCATCCGCAGCGGTGCTGATCACAGCGGAGAGCTTGTCAGTGGTTTGCACGCGGGGGAGCGCTTGGAATTTCTTTTCAGAAAGCGTCGCTATGCTGTCCCGCGGCTGCATGATCTTCCTGGCAGTGACGAGATTGAGCAGCGAAATGCCTGAGACGAAATCAGCGACATAGCGGTCCTTGGGCGCGGTTACGATGTCTTCCGGCGTTCCCACTTGAACGAACTTACCATCCTTCATGATCGCAATACGATCGCCCAGGCGAATGGCTTCGTCGAGGTCGTGTGTGATAAACACCGTTGTTTTCTGGACGACCTTCGCGAGGTCTAGGAACTGCTGTTGGAGTTGGCGGCGGATCAACGGGTCGAGCGCTGAGAACGGCTCGTCCAGTAACAGGATCTGCGGGTCTGCCGCCATGGCACGGGCAAGCCCCACCCGCTGCTTCATCCCGCCCGAGAGCTCGTCCGGGTAACGCTCGCCCCAACCGCTCAAGTCAACGAGCTTGAGGTTTTCTTCCGCCACGCGGCGGCACTCCTTGCGTGATTTGCCTCGGAGTTCGAGACTGAGGGAAACATTGTCGTAGACGGTGCGGTGCGGCAGCAGCGCCATGTGCTGGAAGACCATGCCGACCGTCTCTGAGCGAAGGGTCCGGAGTTCAGACGGCGAAAGTTTGTTGATGGCATTTCCGCCGATCCGAACCTCGCCTGCGGTTGGTTCGATCAGCCGATTGAGATGGCGGACAAGCGTCGATTTCCCTGAGCCGGACAGCCCCATGATGCAAAAGATCTCGCCGGGCTCGACCGAGAAGGACACATCGGCCACACCCAGAACGCAATCGAATTCTTCAAGGACTTGCCTCTTGCTGAACCCGCGATCGCGGGCCGCCGCGAGGGCTTTCCCTTTGCGCGTCCCGAAAATTTTCCACAAGCCGGAACAGACGATGGCGGGTATAGTCATGTGCGGAACTCTCGATAGTGTGTTGTGCCTATCTTCAGACCGTAATCGGCCGGCGGATGCCGCCGGCCGATTTAAACCTCAGAGCCTCACTTGGCGGCCTTGGCTTCAGCGATCCACTTTTCCCAATCAGCGTGGTGAGCGGCGATCCAGTCGGTTGCGTGTTTCATGATCTGCTCGTTGCTCTTTTCACCATTGGCAACCTTTTGATTTTCCGCGTTGACGTCCGCAATCGGGATCTGCACGAGCTCAAAGAATTTCTTGGCTTTCGGGTTGGCTTTCAGCCAAGTCGTATTGGCGATGATCTTCTGGTCGTTCACGGCGAAGCCAAGATTCCCGAGGCCTTCAACAACTGTGTTGCCGGTCTCCGCGTCAGGAAGAGAGGTGTTCTTGACGTTGAGCCAGACAACCTCCTTGCCTGGGCGGAGAATGGCAGATACCCACAGCGGCGTCCAAGTGTAGTACAGTGTCGGCTTGCCAGCCTTGATGCGTTCGATCGCGTCAGGAATGATGGCGAAATAGCCGCCTTGCTTTTCCTCGACGGTATCACGCAGGCCATAGGCGTCGAGCTGATGCTCGATCACGCGTTCGCAGCCCCACCCCGGTTCGCAACCGTAGAGGTCTGCCTTTCCATTCCCGTCGATGTCGAAAAGCTTGGCCTTCTCGGGATCCTTGAGGTCCTCAAGATACTTGATGCCAGTGGCGTCGGCCGTTTTCTTATCGATCAGATAGCCCTGCAGGCTGTTCTTGATTAGGGTGCCGACGCTCATCAGCTTTTCATCGCCGCCTGATGCTTTCCAGAAAGTGTCGTGAAGCGGAACCCAGTGCACCGCATAAAAGGTGAGATCGCCGTTAGCTACAGCGGTATGCGCCAGCTGAACTTGAACCTGGGTCAGGTCAGCTATGTTATAGCCGAGCTCCTTGAGACCCTCATCCACGACAAATGTCTGGAACAGCTCTTCTGTCGCTCCGCTCCAGGCCGGCATGACCTGATCTGCCATTGCCGGCACCGCATAGCCAGCCATCACGGCCATGGCCAGCGCCACACATTTTATCTTCATCGTTTCCTCCCTGTGTGAGCAAATTGCTCAGCTTCTGTGACTAGTTGTTAAGGTGACGGCCCTGAAAAGTCCCACCGGACCTTGATGCCAGAGCTCGCCCGGCCTTCGCTTCTGTGTCGACAGCGAATGCGTGAAGCGATCCAGCACGATGGCCAGCGCGACGATGCCCAGGCCCCCGACTGTCGCCAAACCCACATCAAGACGGCCTATGCCGCGCAGCACCGTCTGGCCCAGTCCACCAACAGCGATCATCGAACCGATGACCACCATCGATAGCGACATCATCAGCGTCTGGTTGATGCCGGCCATGACGGTGGGTAGCGCAAGCGGCAGCTGAGCCTTCCACAGAAGCTGACGCTCCGTAGCGCCGAAGGCGCGCATGGCTTCGATCACCTCTTCCGGTACCTGCCGTATGCCGAGGTTCGTAAGGCGGATCAGCGGCGCAACCGCAAAAATTACCGTAACGATCACGCCCGGCACGTTGCCGATACCGAAGAGCATCACAATGGGAACCAGGTAGACGAACGCTGGAATGGTCTGCATCCCGTCAAGGATCGGACGCATCACCACAAATACTCGCTCGCTCCGCGCCGCCCAGATACCGAGCGGAATGCCAAGCATCACCGCTACGACGAGCGAAGTCAGCACAATTGAAAGCGTCGTCATGGCGTCCTGCCAGACGCCGATGAGACCCATAAAGATGAGAGCGCCGACGATAACCCCGGCGACCTTCCGTCCGCCGAACTGCCAAGCCGCCAGGCCCGCAACGATGATCATCACGACCGGAGGAACCGAATGGAGCGCTATGCCGAACCACTGCAGTAGAAGGTCGAAGGGCGCCTTGACCGATTGAAAGAACGGCCTGTAGTGATCAACAACCCAGCGCAGCCCGATAGTCATCCAATCAGCGAGAGGGATTACCCCGCACTCAAAAGGATCTAGTATTCCGCACTTACCCATGTTGCTGTTCTCCAGAAGCTTTCTCGCTCGAAAACTTGCTACGCCACCAGGGTCCAGGGGAATATCGCGGCGTCGCGCTAAAGTTAGTTGTGTGCAATAGGTGCTCCGGATTCCGCAAGGCCCTACGGCAGGTAGAGCTACTCTTCTATTCCTGAGCAGGTCGCACCGTTACCGACAGATGCGCAGTTCTCCCTGCTTCATGGTGCCATCGTCCAGACTTCACCGTCCTGTTCACCCGACGACGTCCATCTGGACACCACGCTCCGGACCAGGCCTGCCCTCCAGTCGGCGTGCTCGACTGGAGCCTTCAGGCGGCGAGCCAGACGTTCTGCAGATCCATTTGAAACGTCGGGTGAATTACGTAGTTCTGGACCTTTTTGTTCATGTGACCGAAGAGGCTTTGCCAGAACGGCTGGATGATCACTCCGGAGTCCTGCAACACGTCCTCGATGTTCTTCATAAACTCTTTGCGCTCGGCAGCGTCACTCACGGAGAAGGCCTTCTTGAGCTTGGCGTCAAACTCGGGGTTTGAATAAGCGGTCTCATTCCAGGCTTCGCCAGTGCGATAGGCCAATGCAAGAACCTGAACGCCGAGGGGGCGCATGTACCAGACGGTCAGCGAATATGGGTACTTTGACCAGTCATTCCAGAATGTCGAACCCGGAAGCACAGTACGTTTGACCTTGAAACCGGCCTCGCGCAGCTGGGCCGCGATGGCGTCCCCGGTGTTTTTCTGCCAATCCTCGTCGATCGAGATCAACTCATGCTCGAAGTCTGTATGTCCGGATTGAGCAATGAGTTTCCTCGCGCCCTCTACGTTCCGGCTCTTTTTGGGCAGAGCATAATATTCCGGATGAATTGGGCTGACGTGATGGTTTTCGCCGACCGTTCCCCGCCCTGCATAGCCGAGTTGAAGGACAGCGTTGTTATCGACCGCCATCTGCAGCGCGTTTCGGACCTTCTTGTCGTCATATGGTTTGTGGGCGGTGTTGGTGCGGCACACGAGCGTCGTTGCCGTTGCGACTTCCGATTTTACCAGGTCCATCTTGTCCAGAATGTCGATGAAGTCAGCCGGAGTCTCCAGATTGAGATCGACCTCCCCGGACTCGAAAGCAGCCACCGTCGCCTGGAAGTCGGTCCCATAATCGACGAACTGCACGCCATCGAGCAACGCCTCGCCGCCCCACCACTTGCCATCCTGCCGGCGTTTGACTTCAGCCTTGCTGCCGACCAAGTAGGATACCAGTTCAAATGGACCCGTCCCAATCGGCTTCGTGACTGGGTCGGCGCCGCCGGCATCGAAACTGGGGTGGACGATCAGCCCGGGATAGTCGGTGAAATTCGCGATTATGGCGATGTCGGGGTCGCTTAGCTCGAGTTTGACGGTATAATCATCGACCTTGACGATCGCTCCATCTCTCGCCTTGCCGTTCTTGGCATCGATAAGCCCCCCGACACGAGCGGCCATCGAGTTGCCCGAGACGCCCTTCTCGCACCACCGGGTTATGTTGAAGATTACGTCATCGGCGTCGAATGTATCGCCGTTGTTCCAGGTGACGCTCTTCCGGACGTGGAAGACATACTCCGTCGCGTCCTCATTGATCTCCCAGCTTTCCAGCAGAACAGGTTCGAACGTGAACTCATGTGTGTAACGGACGAGCGGCTCCAGCCAGCAACGAGAGATGTTGGCAAGTTCCACCCAGTCATAGGTACGCGGGTCTTTCTGCGCCTTGACGGGCATTGAGACGCGCAGAATTCCGCCCTTCTTCTGTTCAGCGGCGCGCACCGATTGGGGAAATGCCACGCCGATCAGGCTATAGGCCATCGCACCCGAGGCGCCGAATGTACTTGCAAGCGCAAGGAACTCACGCCGGTCCATCGTGCCTGCTTTGACCTCGCTCGCCATCTTATCGATGGAAGCTGGAACGCGATCCCCATTGCTTCTGAAAAACGCCATGTTTCTTCTCCCTAATTTTATTGTTCCCGGTCCATTTATTCATGGGCGCCTGGCTGGACTTAGGCGAGGCTCGGGGAAATATCCTCCTGGCGTTTCGCCACAAACGCATCGAGTTCCTCGCGGACGGCAGGGTCCATCGGCGGCTGCTCGTAGCTCGCGATGATTGCTGTCGCCTTCTCCCTGCAGCGCTGTGCCATGTCCTTGGAACCTTTGACCTTCCACTGCTCGTAGCTTAGGTAGTCGAGGATCTCCGGCGCGATGAACGCGTCCTTGAAGCGCTTGAGCGTGAAGGAATCTCCGAGATAGTGGCCGCCGGGTCCGATGCGGCGGACGGCTTCGAGCGCATCCTCGAAATATTCGAATGATATGCCCCGCGCGTATTTCTCGATGAGCAGGTTCTGTTCAGCATCGGCGATGAACTTCGCCATGCAGCACACCAGACCGGCTTCATCCCAGCCGCCGGCATGCATCATAAGGTTGGAGCAGGCGCTGGCGCCGGACATGTAGGCGATGGCTGATTCATAACCGGACTGGGCATCGAAGGTTTTGGCGGAGGATTGAGACGCAGTGGTTCGCCACGGCACGTTATAGCGCCTTGCCAGTTGTCCGATGACGGCGTTGATCAGAGTAACTTCCGGCATGCCGGACATGGGGGCGCCGCTGCGCATCGACACCGAGACGGAATATTGACCGTAGATCATCTTGGCGCCTGGCGCGGCAAGCTGAGTATAGGCCAGCGCGGCGAGCGCCTCCGCATTCAACTGGGCGATCGTGGCGGGGATGTCGGCGGGAGTGTTGGCGGCGCCGAGCACGAATGGAGACAGCAGCACGACCTGGTTCGCGTCGGCGAAGGCGCGAAGCCCTTCCAGCATGGTCGAATCCCAGACAAGCGGCGAGTTGCCCGACACGTGACCGATCATCACCGCGTTCTGATCCATGAATGCCTTGCCATGCACGATCTGGCCCATCGCGATCGAGTCGTCGGCACGTTGCTTTCCGGTCGTCAGACCGAAGAAAGGCATGTTGGTTTCCACCAGGCTCGAATGATTGATGTGCAGATGGCGCCATGGCACGGCGATGTCGGTCGGCTCGCAGGTGAACCCGCCCGCGATATGGAAACCGGGCAGCATCTGGGTCAGCCGGTTCATGTTCCGGAGATCCTCGATCGTGGATGCGCGCCGCACGCCCTGAAGATCGCGGATGTTTGGCGCACCCTGCATGACGCCGAAAGTCATTGTATCTGGCGCGATCTCGAAACGCTGTGACGGATCGCGAGACGTCATTTCAAAACGGGAAGGGGCCTTGGAGATGAGATCCATGACCATGTCGGCCTCGAGGCGAACGCGGTGTTCACGGACATCCGCCCCCGCCTCTTTCCACTGCCTGATCGCTGTCTCATCTCTGAATTCGATCCCGATCTCGCGTAGGATCGCCAGCGAAGCCTGATGAATGCGCTCAAGCTGTTCGGCGTTGACGGCCTCCACAGGTCGAATTCCGTACTTGATAGTCGAGACACGCGGCCTTCTTTCAGCCTCCCGTGCCGCAACCACCGAAGACCGGCCTCCGCGGCGTCGGTTTGCGGGAACGTCAGTGTCCATTCAGAGCCTCGCCCGCGATAGCGGAACGACCGGCGTCCCGCATTAAAACACTCGTGGCCCCGCCGTCTAAGAAGGCGTGCCGGATTTGTATCTTGCTGATGATAGGCGCGGGCAATAGCCTTGAGAATGCGCAAAAGGTTTCGCTAGTCTTAAACCCACTTTATGTCCAAGTCCCTCGGGCGAAAGCTTTTTGCGATCCCATCACACCACTAGAGCAGTTCGCGTTTTATCTGATTCGGGATTCCCAAGGATGAGCAAATCAGATTTGATGTTCTGACCGTTGGAGGTCGGGACTGACGAAGGCTTATTCGATGGATCTTCGGGAGCGAGCACTGGCCCGACTTGAAGAGGGCGAGACGAGCCGTGAGGTAGCTGCGGCTCTGAGGGTGGCGGTGTCGAGCGTGATCAAGTGGGCGGCGCGCAAGCGTCGCCTTGGCAGTGCGGCACCTGGCAAGATGGGCGGTCACCGGCCCTATCTGATCGATGGGAGCATCGTGCTTTCGTCCTGGGCTAGGTCGAGCGAGATGCCAACGTGACGCTTCATCAGTTGACGGCGGCACTGGCTGAACGTGGTCTCATCATCCACCCTGCGAGCGTCGGTCACTTCCTGCATCGCGAGGGCAAGAGTTTTAAAAAACCCATTCTGCCGGCCGAGCAGTTCAAGCCCAAGCTGATGCGCCGGCGAGCGCAATGGATGCGCTACCAGACCCGCATTGACCCTACGCGCTTGGTCTTCCTGGATGAACCATGGGTCAAGACAAACATGGCGCCATTGCGCGGCTGGGGTGTGCGCGGCAAGCGGCTGATGGCCCACGCACCATATGGCCATTGGAAGACCATGACCTTCATCGCCGCGCTACGCCATGATCGGGTTGGAGGCGCCTTGGGTCATTGACGGCCCTATCAATGCGCAGGCCCCCGTGCCTATGTCGCAACCGAGCTCATCAAAGCCCTGAAGCCGGGGGACATCGTCATTCTCGACAATCTCGGTTCCCACAAAGGCCAAGCCGTCCGCGATATCGTCAGAGCTGCTGGGGCGCGGCTCTTCTTCCTGCCGCCCTACAGTCCAGATCTCAATCCAATCGAGAAGCTGTTTGCTAAGCTCAAGCACTGCATCCGACCGTGCCGCCAAACGATCACAACGCCATCGCCCACACCCCAGGTCAGCCCAAACGAATGCAACAACTACATGGAAAGCGCAGGCTATAAGTCAACCTAAATGCGAACTGCTCTAGGACTGCAGAACCTGTGGACGTCGTTCCGCTATTCCTCTCGTGCCGTTCGGACTAATGCTGCCCGGGCCGGCCGCGTACGGTCGTTAGGCTCCCCCTTTCCAGGCGCGTATGGGATGGACTTTCGCGATCCCTCGCTGCGGGCATCGTGTCAGCGCAAAAATTGAATGCTCCTACGAGCGGCTTTAAGCTTGTCATGAAGATGGTCTATGTCGGGCAGCAATCTTTCGCCTGTCAAAGCACTAGCGTCTGGAATAAAGAGCGGCTGATTGCAGTAGAGTTCTTCGAACAGGCCTGAGAATTGAACCATCTGACCAGGAAGTGGCATTCAAATCGCGATTGCGGCGTGGTTGCTTGCGCATTCCGTGCCCTCATTGGCAAATAGCCGTTTGGACGGACAATTGAAGGTGCGCCCATGCATCGGCACGATCGACCTCGGAGCGTTTCTATCACGACTCGCGGCTGTTTGAAGATGTCCTTGGGTAAATTATGAACAAGGGGAAAGGTTCTCGACATGACGTTGCCCGATCAGTTCAAGCGCACTGTAGTCATTGCGGTGGATTTACATGACTGCATCGAAGCGGATGGGGCATGGTCGATCTACAATCGAGAAGAGCTGCTGCGGAGTGCCAAGACAGCTCTCCGATGCATGCCGTGCAGCGGGGCTGCCTATTGTCTATACACAGAATTGGTATGATCCAAGAGGAGTAGACGCGCTACGTCACGAGGCTTTGAACGGCGGACGCCCATCACATAGCGTCGGGCAGGCTGCCGAGATTCATCGTGGACCTGAAACCGGAAGCTAGCCTTGTACGAAAGCAGCGTCCCAGCGCGTTCTACAACACGAATTTGGAGATTTTGCTGCGCCGATTGAATGCGGACCATCTTATAATGTTCGGAGCTTAAGCGAGGTTTGTTTGGAAACGACAGTGTGAGACGCGATTTCGCGCGACTACCGCATCAGGATTTTCAAGGATGCCTGCGGCACCGCGACTGAACTGATGCATATGACGCCATGCTTGACTTGGCCAACTGGCTTTACGCAGGCTCGGTGATCACCGCGGACAACCTAAAGAGGGCTCTGGAGGGTATGCCAACAAGGATTGGCGCTTCGATAGGCCCACTGCATTTGCTTACACACTGGAAAACGTTAAATCCTCTCTACAGCTCCCTTTGAGAGAGACGGCCTCTCAATTGGAAGCCTTTTAAGCAGGCCTATCGCGAAGCCAACCGCCGGCGCGTCAGCCGATCCGGGCAGTAAAAGTTGGGTGGACAGAACTGGGCGGTCAGTTCACGCCGCTGCTGCATAGGGAGGAACCCGGTTCGCGGCACTGCTACAGTTGCCTTTCAGGTTCTGTCATGTGCGGATCTTAACGCGTCACGTTGAGTTCGCTGGCCGCGTTCTCGTACTTCATGCGCGGCCACCGGTCCACGGCGAGAAGCGATTACCTCGGGTGAAGATTGTGAGGCTTGATATCAATCAGGTCTATACCCGACGCCATCCTTTCAGTCTACGAGACGCCCGGAATATGGTTTATTCGAAAAGAGTTATTCTGGGCTTGCGTGCCGCGACAATCTTGGTCGGCGATAGGTATCGAGTAGCCACATCGACAACGGGTTTGACCGGAGTAGATCAACTTGGAACACAAAATAGAGGCGTCGACGTCTAACATTATGCCTGCTCAATTCGCGAGAAGCTTGTATTACGACATGGCGCGTATCAGGCAGTTTGAGAACCGGGTCGTCACCCTAGTCGATGACAACGAGATCGCCGGCGTATGTCACGAGTACAGCGGGCAAGAGGCGGTTGCGGTTGGTATTTGCGGCGCACTCACGACTTCAGACATCGTCACAAGTACCCATCGAGGGCATGGCCACACACTGGCGAAGGGCGGCGACGTTGGCAGAATGTTTGCTGAGCTGCTCGCGCGAACGGGCGGATACAATAAGGGTCGCGGCGGATCCATGCACATTGCTGACGTCGGGATTGGAATATTTGGGGCGAATGGTATCGTCGGCGCTGGAGCCCCTATAGCCTGTGGTGCGGCTCACAAATTCAAAGCTGCTCGCGAAAACCGCGTTGCTGTTTCATTCTTCGGCGACGGAGCAATCAACCAAGGGGTCCTCCACGAGGCGATGAACCTCGCGGCGATTTGGGATCTTCCTGTCATTTTCGTCTGCGAGAACAATCAGTACGCGATCTCGACGCCTCTCAAAGAAGTCACGATCCTAGACCCTTACGTTCGCGCCCAATCCTACGGAATGCCTGGTGTGTGCGTCGATGGCATGGACGTCGAGGCCGTTTATCACGCTGCTCTCACTGCTACGGAACGCGCTCGGACCGGCAAAGGCCCAACGTTCATTGAGTGTCAAACCTATCGCTACTTTGGGCATTATACAGGCGAGCGTCACATGAAGATGAACTATCGATCTCAAGAGGAAGTCGATCGCTGGAAGTTGCGGGACCCTATCAAGATCTGGGCGGCGCGTATGATGGAAAGTGGCTTGTGCGCTCAAGAAGACATTGAAGCTATCGATGCCGAGGTCAACATTGAGATCGATCGGGGCGTCGAGTTCGCTAGGAGCAGCCCCCCGCCGAACCCGGCCGAGGCTCTCGATTGCATGTATGCCGTGCCGTATCCGAACACTCCGGCATGGGGAGTAGAGCCGTGAGACAGCTGAGATTTCTTCAGGCCATGAACGAAGCCTACCATCAGGCCATGGGGGCAGATGAGAGTGTCATGATTATCGGGGAGGACATTCGAGGTGGAATTCGCGGTGAGACGAAAGGCCTCCATGGCGCTTTCGGCGATCTCCGCGTACTCGACACACCCATTTCCGAGGCAGCGTTCACCGGCTTCGCTACGGGGGCGGCTTTGGCCGGTTTGCGCCCAATCGTTCAGTTTCAAGTTCCCTCACTGATTTACGTCGCATTCGACCAGCTAGTCAATCAAGCGGCGAAGATGCGATTGATGTTAGGAGGTCAAGCAAATCTTCCAATCACTTACACGCTTATGGTGTCTGGATCGCGGGGTGGAAACGCGGGCCAGCACTCAGACAATCCCTATCCGTACCTCCTACACGCTGGCTTCAAGGTTGTTTGCCCTTCGAATGCCTACGACGCCAAGGGCCTCATGATCCAGGCGATCCGCGAAGACGACCCCGTCGTTTTCATAGCATCAGCCATGTCGCTTCCGCAAAAGGGTCCGGTGCCGGAGGAAATCTATGCCGTCCCTTTCGGTTGCGGTGACGTTAAGCGTGAAGGATCCGATGTCACAGTCATTGCTATCGGGCATTTAGTGCCCGAGGCTCTAGCTGTCGCTGAGCGCCTCGCCCAGGAGAAAAACATCAGCGTCGAAGTGTGGGATCCTCGGTCTCTCTTGCCGCTTGACAGGGAAGGGCTGTTGAAGTCCGTCAAGAAAACTGGCCGCGTCGTAATCTACGACGACACGAACCGTACTTGTGGGTTCGCCGCCGAATTGAGCGCAATAATAGGGGAGCTGGCGTTTTCATCTCTCAAGGCCCCGATCAAGCGTGTCACGCGAGCTGACGTTCCTATGCCGTTCAATCTTGCGCTCGAAGCTGCTGTTCTGCCGAAGCCGCAGCAACTGGAAGACGCGATCTTAGCCGTAAGGAGCTATGCTCATGTTTGAAGTTCGTATCCCGAAGATGGGTGCATCGACGGTCGAGGTTGATCTTACGAAGTGGTATGTTTCGGTCGGCACCTCGGTCGTTCCGGGTCAGATTCTAGCCGAAGTGGAGTCGGAAAAAACTAACATTGAGATAGAGGCGGAGACCGCAGGCGTGGTTGCCGAAATCCTTGTTGATGAAGGGTCAGCGACGGAAGTCGGAATCGTCATCTGTCGCATCAACACCGGGCAGTAGAAAAGAATCACGGTTCGTTACTTATCTGACTAAACTTCAGAACCTCCGGCGATTTAAGTGCCACTCCTGGCTGCTTACGTCTGCATACCCATTGGTTAGTATTCGGAGTCAACTGCTCGTTGCTGTAGGACTACCATGACGCGGGACAAACGCTTCGAAGGCAAGACGGTTTTGATTACTGGTGGAGCTCGAGGTCAAGGTGCGGCGGAAGCCGTCCAAATCGCAACGGAGGGAGGGCGGGTTGTCATCGGCGACCTCCTAGACGAGCAGGGCGAACAACTTGCAGCGACTATTGGTGAAAAAGCGTCATACGTGCATCTCGACGTCACTAGCGAGCAAGACTGGCGAAGCCTGATCCGCTGTCTGGAGGGGGAGGGGACGGGACTTCATGGTCTGGTCAACAACGCGGCGATTTATGAACCCGTGCCAATGAGGGATTCGAGCGTCGCGCTCTTCGAAAAGCACTTCCGTGTGAATCAGTTGGGTTGCTTCCTCGGTATGCGGGAAGTCTCACCTCTGATCGAGGCATCCGGCGGTGGCGCAATAGTAAACATCTCGTCTGTCGCCGGGATGCGCGGAAGTCGAACTTGTATGGCCTACTCCGCGACGAAATGGGCCCTTCGAGGCATGACAAAATGCGCGGCCCTAGAGCTTGCGCCAGCAGGAATCCGCGTCAATTCTATCCACCCCGGGTGGGTGGAAACCGACATGCTGCTCGCCGAGGATCCGTCCGACAGAGAGCGCCAGTACGCGCTCATTCCGCTCAAGCGGGCCGGGACGGTCGACGAGGTGGCCGACCTCGTTCTCTTCCTGCTCTCGAACGAGAGCCGCTACATTACCGGGGCGGAGATCGCGATCGACGGAGGACTGTTGCTGTGAGCATTTGAGCCTTCTTAGCCCCAACATCCGTTCAGCTCGAAGATTTTTCCGCTTCGTACCCCAAGCAGAGCAGCCCGAACCCGCAAACCGCTAGCCCGCTAGATACCTCAAAAGCCACAGTAGAGCCGATGCCTATCAACGTCAGAATGCCGGCCTTCGTTTCCGATATGGGAGCAGCCACCATTGTAAAATGGATGTTCAACGAGGGGGACGACATAAAGGCCGGAGATGTTTTGGCTCAAGTATCAAGCGGTAGCGATACAGGAGAGATCAAGGCCGCTGCCGGCGGTACTCTGGAAAGGATTGTCGTTCCGGAAGGCGCTAACGGTCTAAAAGTCAGGGACCTGGTCGCCGTTCTTGCCATAAAGACTGAAGCTGGTTCGGTTGCCGCAGCCCCTGGACAACGGTCCGACGCGCCTGGAGGCCCTGCTCCTGCAGCGTCGTCTGGAAGCAAAGGTGCCAAGGACGACGCTGTTCTTAAGCTGTTTGAGGGCGGATCATATGAACGCATACCTAACGACGGGATGCGAAGGACGATTGCACGTCGTCTGCTGACCTCGAAGCAAACCATTCCGCATTTCTATGTCGCAGTGGATTGCGAGATCGATCAGCTTCTAGGACTGCGCTCCCGACTCAACGGTGCGGCGCCTAGGGCCGCGGACGGACTGCCGGTCTACAAGTTGTCCGTCAATGACATGGTGATAAGGGCCTTGGCGCTTGCGCTGCGTGACGTTCCGGACGCGAATGTCTCCTGGACCGAGGGCGCTATTCTTAAACACCAGCACGTCGACATAGGGGTAGCTGTCTCGATCGCAGGCGGTCTGATCACGCCGATCATACGCAAGGCTGAACAGAAAACACTTCAAGTCATTTCCGCCGAGATGAAGGACCTCGGCAAACGCGCGAGAGATCGCAAGCTAAAGCCTGAAGAATATGAAGGCGGCACGACATCGATCTCGAACATGGGCATGATGGGGGTCAAAGAGTTCGCTGCCGTGATCAATCCCCCCCACGCTACGATTCTGGCAGTCGGTGCGGGCAGACAGCATGTAGTCGTCAAGAGCGGTTCAATGGCCATCGCAACGGTGATGAGTGTTACCCTTTCCATCGACCATCGCTGTGTGGACGGCGTGCTCGGAGCAAAGTTGCTGCAGATATTTAAGAGCTATATTGAAAATCCTATGAGCATGGTCGCCTGAGCATGAGGTCCAAGTTTGGCAACTAGACGCTTGCGTTATGGCCGGCGAAGGTAGCGTATTCGCGATCTTGCGCATGAGCGGCTGGACATAAGCTGGGTTTACGGCCAGCGAATCCTTTTGCGCATTCTCAGGACAATTGCTGGCGCCTATCATTGCAAGCCAATTGGCCAGGCTGCCTATACGGGTTGTTTCTGCGGCAGAATGTTGATCCCTGTCGGACGGTGCTGGACAATGTCATTCCGTATCCGTGTCGCGGGGCCGTTTTAGTGATGATAGCCGGCAGAGTGGCACAGACCCGCAAAAGCAACAACGGGCGCCACCCGTATCGGGATCATGATCCCGGTCAATTTATTGGGGCGAGGCCAACATACAAACTTGGATCAAAGGCAGCATGGATTATCTGAAGAAATTCGACCTGTCCGGCAAGCGTGCAATTGTAACCGGAGGGGGGCGCGGTATCGGGCTTGAAATCGCTCACGCTCTCGGCCAAGCGGGCGCGTCAATTGTCATCGCGGACTTGGACGCGAATAGCGCTGCTGCCGCTGCGGCCAAACTCGCATCATGCGGTATCGCGGCAAGTCATCGCGGCATCGATGTGGCAAAGCCGGATGCGGTTACGGCGCTCGCCGACGAACTGAATGCCGAACAGCCGATCGACGTCCTTATTAACAATGCCGGTATAGCCCGGATAACCGAGGCCCTCGACACTTCCGACGCGGACTGGCTGGCAACGATGCGGGTCAATTCGGATGCTGCATTTTGGTGTGCGAGGGCCTTTGGCCGGCACATGATCGCCCGTCGCTGGGGCAACATCGTGAACATCGGATCCATGTGCGGCATGATAGTGACGCAGCCACAGAACAACACCGCCTATATTACCAGTAAGGGCGCCATTCACATGATGACGAAGTCGCTGGCCTGTGCCTGGGCAAAGCATAATGTGCGAGTAAATGCGGTAGCTCCAGGATATGTTACAACAGAGATGACAATTTCCCCGAGGAATGAAAGCTCATTTCAGTATGATCGATGGTTAGAGCAGACTCCGCTGGGAAGAATGGGCGAGTCCCATGAAGTTGCATCCGCGGTGCTGTTTCTTGCCAGCCCTGCATCAAGCTATTGCACGGGAGCCATCCTGTCCGTTGATGGCGGCTATACATGTATGTGAGCGACGGATAATTCATTGGAAGTGACTAACTGCCGCGTCAGTAAGATGTCACTTCAGAATCAATATAAGCGTATCGATTTGGGGGAGTGGAATGTTGGTGCAGGTGCGTCGGGTGCGGAGCCACCTAAGAGCTTAAAATCGTGGCGTGAAGGATAACTTGGACGTTCGGGTTTTAGAGAGAGATCTCGTTGGGGAAAACGGGCCATGGCCTGCTATTTGGCGCATTAACCGCCGCTGATCCGCCTGCATCCGCCGGCCGGTCGCGGTTGCGGGAAGAACATCCGCTGGCTGGCCGGAGTCAAATAAAGTCGTATAGCCGGACGATGCGTGACGATCCTGCGCAACCGCGGAATACGGATCTCCATTGCGAGATTTGTCGGGCTATCACTAAAGGCTGAGAGGTGCCCCAGATAGGCTGATGGGAAGTTGATGGCAAACTAGGCTCGGTGAGGCGACCGGTCTCACGCCACCATGACATCCCGCCGCTCGGGTGTTGGGCCGAGCCTTGACGCGCTCCATGCGAGAGCCAAGTTGACCTAAGTCTGCGCGAAACCTGTCACTCGGGACTAAGGCTAGCGAGCGCAACGTTTGATATGAATCGGCTTTATGCCAGTCGCGAGCTTTTCAGTCTGCGACTCTTCAGCCTCGTCGTCTATTCGAGGTGAGGACGAGGACGGCGCTCGCAACTTGGTCGCCGGTCCCCCTTCGACGAACACGGGTATCCCTGCCACCGCTTTTGTTCCAGCAGGTTACCCGCCGCCTTCTTGCTGAACCTCAAGGGCAGTTCGGCAAGCGCGAACGCATATGAGGATTGGACCATGGATGACATCCGCGTTGTTACCGACTTCCCCCGCAAAGTGCGCGAGATCGAGAATGTCTGGATCCCGATGCCGGACGGGGTAAAGCTCGCTGCCCGCCTCTGGTTGCCGGAGGACGCCGAGGCGGACCCGGTCCCCGCCATCCTCGAATACCTGCCCTATCGAAAGAGGGATGGGACTGTGGAGCGCGACCAACTCACCCATCCATACTTCGCCGGGCATGGCTATGCAGGTGTGCGCGTGGACATGCGCGGTTCGGGTGATAGCGAAGGGGTCTGCAGGGGCGAATATCTCAAACAAGAGCAGGACGACTGTCTTGCCGTGATCGAATGGTTGGCGAAGCAATTATGGTGCTCAGGCAGTGTCGGTATGATTGGCATCTCCTGGGGCGGGTTCAACAGCCTTCAGGTTGCTGCCCGCCGTCCGCCAGCCCTCAAGGCGATAATCTCGCTGTGTTCGACCGACGATCGATACCGGGATGAATGTCACTATTTCGGCGGCGCGCTTATGTGCGAAAATTTGATGTGGGGGGCAGCGGCTTGGGCGATTGCCATGACCCCGCCCGATCCAGCTCTTGTGGGAGAACGCTGGCGTGAGATTTGGGAAGAGCGGCTCAACGGCAACGGGATCTGGCTGCAAGACTGGTTCGCGCACCAGCGTCGGGACGATTTCTACAAGCATGGTTCTATCTGCGAGGACTATTCCAACATCGAGATTCCTGTCTACGCGGTGGGTGGCTGGGCGGACGCCTATCCCAACGCCATCTTGCGCATGCTCGAGAACCTGCCGGGACCTCGCAAAGGCCTGATCGGCCCTTGGGCTCATAAGTATCCTCACATCGCCATGCCCGGGCCTCGCATCGGCTTTCTCCAGGAATGCTTGCGCTGGTGGGACCAGCATCTTAAAGCCATCCACACCGGCGTTGAGGACGAGCCGATGTTGCGCGCGTGGATTCAGGATCCTTTGCCCCCCGCCGCCATCTACGACGAGCGGCCAGGCCGTTGGATCGCTGAGCCTTCCTGGCCGACGGCGAGCATTGTCGAAAGACGGCTGTCGCTCTCACCGGGACTTCTTGCCGAAGGAGATGGCAGTGATGCTGTTCTTACGATCTGTTCACCGTCCACTTCGGGGCTATCATCCGGTGTTTGGTGCGCGTATGGCGCAGTGCCGGACCAGCCCATCGACCAGCGCATGGAAGCCGGAAACGCCTTGGTATTCGAAACCGAGCCTCTTCTGGAGGAGGTAGACCTTCTCGGCTTCCCCGAGCTTGAGGTAACCCTCTCTTCCGACAAAGCAGTGGCAATCCTATCGGCCACGCTTTCGCTCGTGTTTAAGGACGGCTCGGCCACCCGTGTGAGCTATGGCATTCTGAATTTGACCCATCGCCACGACGACCTCGATTTGAAGCCAATGACGCCCGGTAAGGCTGAAGCAATACGCCTGAAGCTGCGGTCTTGCGGGCAACGCTTTGAAAAAGGGCAACGCATAAGGCTCGCCATCGCCACCAGCCATTGGCCTATTGTCTTTCCTAGTCCAGAGAGGGCAAGTCTATCAATACATTGTGCGGCCAGCAGGCTTATCTTGCCGGTGCGCAAAGCGAATGCCGTAGACTCCAAACTTGTACCGTTTCTGAAGCCAGAGAGTGCTCGGCCGATGGCAACAGAGACTATTAAGCCTGGTAAACCTTTCTGTCGCGAGGTAATCACCAACCAAGCCACGGGCGAGACAACTTTCCGGATGGCGAGCGACGCGGGGACCGTGGTGCATCCGCACACCGGAATGGTCATTTCGGCTAAGCACAGTGACACACTTACCATGCATCCCGACGATCCGAGCTCGGCGCGCGGAACCTCCAACTGGGAAAAGTCGTACGCCCGCGGTAACTGGAACGTGCATATTGCGCTCTCGGCCACTGTCCGCGCGCTGCGCGACGTATGGCGCATCGAGACACATATCGTGGCGAAGGAAGGCGACAAGCTTTTACTTGAACGAGACGACGTCAAGGAGTTCGCTCGGGACTTAAACTGACCGGTACTGGTCCCGCTCGGCCGGGGTTCAAATGTCGCTTTTTACAACGAGATAGTAGGTATTGACGCGTTCCAACCAGCAGTGAGGTTCACGCCATCTCCGCAACTTCTGAAGGAAAGAGTGCTGCGTCGGCAACTAGGCCGAGAGCTCATGACATAAACAGAATTTATGCCTGACGGTATCTTTTCCGCCTGCGGCTTGGCTGCCCCATAGTATATTCCAAAGAGAAACACACCCGAGCAAGGAACGCGGGCGCCGCGGCCACGGCAAGACGCCTCGGCAAGTCGCTCGGCAAGGGGAACAGCCATGGAGGACATGATGCAAAGTGTAAGCCGCCGCACCTTTCTTAGGGCAGGAGCCGCGCTAAGCGGTGGCATAATCTCTGCTGGCATGCCCTTGTCTCAAGTCATCTGGGCGGCCGAAGGCAAGGTGCTCGAGGTGCGTTCCAGTGGAGACCTGGTCACGCTGGATCCCGCTTTCCTCGGGCAGGCGGCGGAAGTAGACCTAACAAACTGTATCTATTCAAAGCTCACGCGATATAAGCCCGGCACCGAATGGGGCTGGGAGTTAGAGGCTGCAGACAAGATCGAGCAGGTTGATCCCACGCATATCCGATTTCGCCTCAAGAAAGGCATAAAATTTAGTGGCGATTACGGCGAGCTGACGGCCAAGGATGTTAAGTTCTCTTTCGAGCGCGTCATCAAGCTCAATTCACCCATCAAGCCCCAATGGGGCTCGTTAAATCACGTCGAGGTGGAGGACGACTACAGTGGTGTTATCGTGTTCAACGCGCCATTTGCGGCTGTTTGGCTTGTTCCGCTGCCTTATGCCGTCGGCCAAATCGTTTCTGAGGCTGCGGTAAGGAAAGCCACCAAGGACGGCGGTAATTTCGGTGTGAAGCCGCCAGCATTCTCAGGTCCCTACGTGCTGGCTGACTGGAAGCCCAACCAGTACGCACTTCTCACGAGAAATCCGGACTGGTCAGGCCCCAAGCCGGGCTTCGACGAAATCCGTATCCTGCCTATTCCGGACGCTAAGGCAGCGGAACGTGCTTATCAGGCGGGCGACGTCGATTTCACCGTAGTCGGTTTGGACTCTCTCGCGGCGTTCAAGAGCAATCCGCCCGCCAACACGGAGATCGCGGAAAGGGCATCGACCCGTTATACATGGATCGGCATGAACATGGATCATCCCAAACTGAAGGACATAAATGTCCGCAGGGCGATCCAATGGGCGATCAATGTACCACAGGTTTTAGATACCGCGTATGACGGTCAGTCAATTGCGGCCACGGGTATTATTCCTCCAGGTATCGTTGGGCATCGCGCAAAGACTCTGGTTCCGCCGGAAGGTGATCTCTCAAAAGCCAAAGAGCTTCTCGAGAAGGCTGGGGTAAATGGTTTGACATTGAGCCTCGACTGTACAAACGACAGCCAGACTTCAGCCATAGCTCAGACGGTGCAGGCACAATTGTCCCAAGTCGGAATTTCTCTGGTGGTTAATGCCCGAGATCCCGGGACATTCTGGTCACTCGGCGTGGAGTCTGAGGGAGACAGCTGGAAGGACGTGCAGCTCTTTATTATGACCTTCTCCGGACTGCCGGATCCGTACGACTACGTGACTTGGTTCGTGCAAGATCAAGTGGGTATATGGAACTGGCAACGCTTCCGCAGCCAACGCTTTGACGAGCTAAACGCTAAGGGACTGTCCATTAACGATCCCAACGAGCGGGCAAAGGTTTACGAGGACATGCAGGACTTGATGGAAGATTCTGGCGCATTTCGGTTCCTGACCAATGAGACCAATCCAATCCTATATCGGAAGACGCGAATGAAAGCGGCGATGCGCCCAGATGGAACCCCATTATATATCGATTTCCAGCCGGCTTAAGCTTGAGCGTGAACTGTGTGGATCTATCTACTGAAACGCGTTTTCCTCGCGGTCGCCATTACGGTGATCGCGGTGACCCTTGTGTTCATGATGATCCATGCGGTGCCTGGCGACCCAGCCGTTGCTCTGCTAGGTCCCCGCGCCACGCCTGAAATGATAGCGCACCTTCATCGGGAGATGGGGCTGGATAAGCCGCTTGCCGTGCAGATCGTCATTTTCTTCGAAGGGCTGCTGCAAGGCAATCTTGGTTTTGATGTGTTGAGCCAACGTCCGGTTGCGGACATAATATTCGAGCAACTTCCTTATACTATCGAACTAATCTTCGTCTCGATTTTGTGGGCGGTGGCGATTGCGGTGCCGCTCGGTTGTTATTCGGCCATGAGGCGTAATTCTGTCATCGACCAGATCGTCGCGATCATGGCAGTCGCCACGATCGCGATTCCTTCGTTCGTCATGGCTGTCTACGCACTCCTGATCTTCGCTGTCACGCTCCATTGGTTACCAGCAGTCGGAGCCGGACAGGGTTTTTTGGACGGCCTTGTTCATCTCATTCTGCCAGCCTTCGCCGTCGGGATCGGCTGGGTTGGATACATCTCCCGGCTGGTACGGGCATCCATGATGGAGATCCTGGGTGAAAACCATGTGCGAATGGCCCGTTCCTTCGGCATTTCCGAATGGCGCATTGTTTTGCATTACGCGCTGCCGCTTGCGATCCTGCCGACAGTGACGATCCTCGGCGTGGGCATAGCGTGGTTGCTTTCGTCAGCTGTCTTTATCGAGGTCGTTTTCGCAAGACCAGGTATCGGTGCCTTGATTGTACAGGCGGTCAACACGCGCAACTATGCAGTCGTAATAGGGGCCGTGCTAGTCACCACTGTTGTTACTGTCTTGGCGACGACGGCGTCCGATCTGATCGCTGCCTCTCTTGATCCTCGAACCCGCGAGAAACTTTAGCATGGCGAGCCTTGAAGCGCTCCGCGGCGAAACTGGCCCAGAGCTAGCACCCGGCAGCTTCCGTAAGACGGTGCGGCAACTGCGCAAGAACCGTCTTGGCGTCCTTGGAGCCGCGCTGGTCGCGATCGTTTTCGCAAGCGCGATCTTCGCCCCGATCATCATTACACATGATCCGACCCGCATCATGGTGGGGCCGCGCTTGGCGGACCCGTCACTACTTTTTCTTCTGGGCACCGATCAACTGGGCCGCGACACATTCTCGCGCGTCATGATGGGCGGCCGCGTCCCGCTGCTTGTCGCCTTCGCCTCGCTAGGCAGTTCGCTGGCAGCCGGCCTCGTGCTTGGTCTGATCGCAGGCTTCGGACCGAGGTGGCTGGACAATTTGCTCCTTCTTTTATTCGATACGATCCGCTCCTTTCCGGGCATCATCTTCGCGTTGGCGATTATCGGCTTACTTGGACCCAGCCTGGCCAGCATGATTTTTGTTATCGCAATCACCTCTATGCCCATTTATGCACGGGTCGTGAGGACCCAGACAGAGGCGCTACGCAACAGTGAATACATCGCCGCAGAACGCACTCTGGGCGCTGGCACGATGCGCATCCTGGCAGTGCACGTACTGCCTAATGTTATCGGCCCGCTTCTCATCCTCGTGAGCATGGACGTGCCCGCGGTAATCGCGGTGGAGGCCGGTCTCAGCTTCCTTGGTTTGGGCGTACGTCCACCCACGCCCGATTGGGGAGCAATCCTCAACGACGGCTATAATTACATCCAGCAGACGCCGTGGCTTGTGGTTGGCGGTGGTATTCCAATCGTCCTCGCAACGCTGGGCTTCACATTCCTGGGTGAGGCGCTACGCGACATGTTCGATCCAAAGCTGCGGAAAGATCTATGATACCACACGATCGGTCATCGCAATCGACCACACCCCTCCTGGAGATACGTCACCTCCATCTTGATTTCGGGACACCAGAGGGGCGCATTCATGCACTGCGAAACGTGTCGCTTAATGTCGCAGCCGCAGAGGTGGTCGGCGTTGTCGGCGAAAGCGGATCTGGAAAGTCGACGCTTGCGTATACGGTGATGGGTCTGCTTTCGGAAAATGCCGATGTCACAGGTGGCGAGATCCTGTTTGAAGGGCGAGACCTGCTGAAGATGCCGGCTCAGTCGCAGCGTAGCCTGCTTGGCGATCGACTTTCCATGGTTTTTCAAGATCCAATGACTGCGCTTAATCCTGTGCGCACCGTTGAGAACCAGATGATCGACATCCAGCACCACCAGCAAAAAAGCCGGAGTGAAAAGCGTGCTCGTGCCATCGACATGCTACACCGGGTCGGAATTCCGGATCCGCAAAACCGGATCGGGGCCTATCCGCACCACTTTTCCGGCGGCATGCGTCAGCGGATATGTATAGCCATGGCGCTGCTTGTAAAACCCGTGCTCCTCATCGCCGACGAGCCGACGACTGCGCTCGATGCGACACTTGAAGTCCAGATCATCCATCTGCTCAAAAATCTCCAAAGGGAGATCGATTGCTCCGTCCTCTTCGTATCCCATCATCTTGGAGCTGTGGCTGAGTTGTGCGACCGGGTCGTCGTCATGTATGCCGGCGAAGTGGTCGAACAAGGCGATGTGCGCAGCATATTCCGCAATCCCGCTCATCCCTACACCCGCGCCCTGCTTGAGTGCGACCCGGGGCGGCTTAAACGAACCACACGCACATTGCCGACCATTTCCGGCGAGGTGCCCAGCCTCCTGGGCTTGAAGAAGGGGTGCATCTTCAGCGCGCGATGCCCGCAGGCATATGATCGCTGTCTCGAGGAACAGCCAGTCGATCGCCCGATCAGCCCAGGGCAGACGGCACGATGCCATCTGCTCGAAGAAAATCGACTAGTTTCGGCATGAGTGCCCTTGTCAGTGTTCGGGACCTCTGCGTCCGCTTCCGCACGATGGGGCCGCTTAAAGCGCTCGCGACCGGGACAAATGCGCCTTTCATCGACGCGGTATGCAGTGTTTCTTTTGAAATTCACAAGGGTGAGACGCTGGCCCTTGTCGGCGAGAGCGGCTCCGGAAAATCCACCGTCGCTCGCACGATGATTGGCCTGCAGCGGGCGGTGAGCGGCAGCATCAGCTTCGATGGGCAGGAACTCACGGACCTCAGTGCGGTAGAACGCAAGCCCTACTTGCGACGCATGGCGATGACGTTTCAGGATCCGATCGGTTCACTTTCGCCCAGGCTGACGGTGCGATCGATCTTGACCGAGCCTTTCCGCATCCATGGGCTGAAGGATCGCGATTTAGGAGCTGAAGCGACGCGCCTCCTGCGGATGGTGGGCTTGCCGGCCGATTTTGTTGGCCGCTATCCTCATCAACTCTCCGGTGGTCAAGCCAGGCGCGTCAGCGTGGCGCGCGCCCTAGCGCTCAATCCGGACTTGATCATCGCCGATGAGCCGACCGCGGGCTTGGATGTCTCGGTGCAAGGCGAGGTGCTAAATCTTCTCACTCGCCTGCAGGACGAACTAGGCATCGCGATCCTGATAATCACGCACAACCTCAATGTAGTGCGCCACATAACTGACCGCATGGCAATCATGTATCTCGGCCGCTTCATTGAAGTCGGCACGACGCAGAGTATTTTCCATCAGCCAAGCCATCCCTATACCGAAGCGCTGCTTGCGGCCAATCCCGAACCGGACCCAGACGCAGTGCTCAACAGGATTGAGCTCAAGGGCGAAGTGCCAAGCGTGATGTACCGGCCATCCGGCTGCGAGTTCCACACCCGGTGTCGTTACGCTCAAGATCGCATCTGTGGCCGCGTCGCTCCCCCATCCTCAGTGAGCCTGCAGGACCCGGAGCACAGCTTTAGATGCCATTTCCCGTTAAGCTCCAAATCGTTGACCTGCTGAACGTTCATCCCTCGCGGAAACTGGGGGCCGATTTGTTTAAAATCTTGGCTGGGCTTAGGCAATTTGTCAGGCGCGAAGCCTTTCATCAGCGCAACAGACCGCGGGTCTGGCGTAATGCATTGGCATTCCATGGCGAGCAATTGGGGTGTTCCGGCCGAACAGCCGAACCCGGCGATTGCGACGGCGTAACATAAAAACGGGGTGGCCTCGAGGGCTTCGCAACTGGGGAACTGCGGTTGGTGGGCACCCTCGGCAGGCGTCCATGGTTCAGCTGTGCCGCACAAGCAGTGCCCGGTTCGCGCGCCCTATGAGGGTACGGCTTATGGGGGTAAGGCGGAGGCGCCCACTGTTCCCGCCGGCGCGCTAATAACGAATGGGGCATCAACATCATGCTGCGCATCAAATTCAATGATTGAATCTGGCATCCAGGGACCGATAACCTCGGGCAACCGGTGTCCGTGTCCGCTATGTAGTAAGCGCCTATGAAGTGGCGGCGCTCCTCTACACGTATTTCGCGAGCGCCGAATCGTTCTGGCTTAGAATAGCGGTCCTGGAACGCTTCTTGTTGGGACGAAAGCCACAGATGTCGCTCAGCCCGAAACTGGCTTGCAATCGAGATATAGTGGGGTTCCATCTGGGCGCATTGCCGCCTGCACCTTCGTTGTGCGATACACGACGGGAGTGGCCCCGTGGGTCAGGAATCGGAAATTCCCCGGATTCTTCCATGAGGTCCAGCATCTCCTCGTAGAGCTTTCCACGCTCATTAGGTCAGCGATGGAGAGTCCCTTGACGTTCAGTTCGTCATAACGTTTCGCTCCGGAAGCGTTGCCAATTCCAAACGCCAACTTGAGCCTGCGTGGTACGCATCCGGTGAAGACCGCAGACGTGCGTATCTGGTGGCCAGAGAACCTGAGCACCGGAGTGCTGGGGTCAAGCTTTCGATGGGGAGACGCGATGATGTTCTTCGAGGAGGAGTTTGACCTCCTCGAAGCCTTCATCGGTGAAGATCCCGTCGTCATCATTGGCGCCGTAGACCCAGATGACGCCGTCCTAATCCGGGACACAAAGGGGGTGAACTCCCGTCTCGACGGCGCGGGCGTCGCCGCCGTTGCAAAGGCGGTCGTCGCCATCCGCTCGTACCATGCCGCAGCGAGTCAAAGCGGCCCGCATCTGACCCTGCCTCTGTCAACCAAGGACAGCCGTGCGGTGCTCGTGACGCTTAAGGTGGAAGCGGAAGGTGAGGCGCTGATGGCGGCCGAGCAGGCACGCGCCTTGGGGTGCTTGTGAGCGGCGTAGTTGTCAAGAACGACGTGGATGGCCCTGCTGGCCGCCACCTCGGCATCGACAGCGTTGAGTGAGGCGGATGAATTCCTGGTGACGATGGCGCTGCATGTTCCTGCCGATAACGGTGCCATCGAGCACGGTAAGGGCGGCAAACAGGGTGGTCGTGCCGTTGCACTTGTAGTCGTGGTCGTGGTGCCGAGCCTACCCTTCATGGGCAGGCCGGGCTGGGTGCGGTCGAGCGCCTGGATCTGGGCTCTTCTCGTCGACCGACAACAGGATAGCGTGAGCCGGTGGATCAACTAGTGGCATGGCCGACGACGTTGCGCAGTTTGTCGACGAACTGCGGATCGTTGCAGAGCTTGCACTGGCGCGCCACACGCAAGTCTTGAACTTACCAGATTGCCGCATGATCTCGAGGGTGCCCACGCCGTCGCTGCTCAACAGAATGATCTCTGCGCGCCAAACGTGCTTCTGCAGCGCACTGCGATGGGCGCGCTGATCAGAGAGAGGCTGACGATCAATCGAAGAAACGGTGAGGTATATTCCTGTGCGCATGTACCAGACTCGCATGCGCACTCACAAAAGGGAATCCTCAGCCGAACTCTTATGTCAGGCGTAAACCACTAGCACGACAGGGCTCCCGGCAAAGCTCTGGGATCGACAGATTGCCCATTGCGGCGCGCTGGAAGGCTACCTGGTTCCAGTTGTGGTCGCAGGCACCCCAGAGCACGAATGCAGATGAATTGACTTTATATCGAGCAATATTTTTTCCGCCTTTAGCATCCAAGAAATCCGGTCTTAGATCCACGTAAGAGTGAGCCACTAGGGCGGCCTTAACATGTCCTCGTTTTCGATTGTGAACCACAAAATTGATCCCACGCGAGTGGCAAAAGCACTTAAGCCGGATGGGAGCATGGATGACAACGATCGGGTTGAAATTGGGCCGACGGACGTCGCCTTTGCGGAGTGGGCAGCCTTGGGCCTGACCACGCCCAACCTAGATCGTATGCGCAAGACCCGTCTTGATCGGATTGTTCTGCAACTCCGCCAAAGAGACTATGCGGGCGTGCTCTGCTTCGACCCGCTGAACATACGATACGCTTCAGATTCCTCGAACATGCACATATGGATCATGCACAATCCGTCACGAGCTGTGTTCGTATCGGCCGACGGCTATGTCGTTCTCTGGGATTTCCATCGTTGCAGCCACCTGTCAACCTATCTGCCGCTCATCAACGAAACCCGGGATGGCGGGGCCGGCTTTTACTATTTCGTTGCCGGCGACCAAGAAGAAGCAGTCGCCAAGGACTTTGCCGGACAAATTGACGAACTGTTGCGCCGCTCTGGTGGCAAAAACCGTCGTCTTGCCGTCGACAAGATCGAAATCCCCGGCCTTCGTGCGCTAGATGCAGTTGGCATCGAGGTTTGCAACGGCATGCAGCTCATGGAGCACGCCAGGGCCATTAAGGGAATCGACGAGATCAACGCCATGCGCTGCTCTCTCGCGACCTGCGAGATTGCCGTTGCCAAAATGCGAGAACGTTTGCAGCCCGGCATAGCCGAAACGGAACTTTGGTCGGTTCTTCATGCCGAAAACATCGCACGTGGTGGCGAGTGGATCGAAACGCGCATTTTAACTTCCGGCCCGCGCACGAACCCCTGGATGCAGGAGGCCGGCCCCCGTCGCATTGTCTCAGGAGACCTCGTCGCCTTCGACACCGATATGGTGGGCCCGTACGGCATGTGTGCCGACTTCTCCCGCACTTGGCACTGCGGTGACGGCCGACCCACCGAAGCACAGCGAAGGCTGCACGACATAGCCTACGAGCACGTAGCTGCAAACATGGCTATGCTAAAGCCGGGCGTCTCTTTCACCGAACTCACTCAGCGCAGCCACAAGCTTCCCGCGGATTTCGTCAAGCAGCGATATGGCGTCATGATGCATGGCATTGGTCTTTGCGACGAATATCCCGCGATTCTCTATCCTGAAGACTTCATCCCGGGAGCATTCGACTATGTTCTCGAGCCCGGAATGACCCTGTGCGTCGAGGCTTATATCGGTGCCGTCGGTGGGCGGGAAGGCGTAAAACTGGAAGAGCAGGTGCTCGTGACCGAGAGCGGAGTTGAAAATCTCACGAGATGCCCGTTTGATGAGGCTTTGGTGGCCTAGGGATTTCGGCCGAGTCTCTTCAAATTGTCCAATTCTTGAGAGATCCGCGGAAAAGCTGTTTGTTGCGCATCTGGCTCAGCACTTTTGCGGAAGTTGGCTTTTCGTTGGTCCAACTCGCCCGCCTACATTCGTAGAAAGGGGGGTGGAGGCATCCAAGTCCATGGTCGACGCCCTGACCCGCGAGTGCTGTCGATACTCTGACCAGCAGTCGGGCAGTGGCAGCTGTGGCGTCAGATTTGCAGCAAGTCCGCTGTTAGCCTCCGAACACACGGTCTCTGTTGGGGGTGGCGCATGTGGCCATTCCGCCAAGGATATTGGTCGAATTGCAGGCAATAGCCGGTCAGTGTCAGGTCACACTGGGTTGGCGCTTCGTGACGACGATTTTCGTGTAGCAGACATTTCGCTGAGTGGTTTGCATGCTCTCGATCTTGGCTGGGGACACAACAATGTGGAGCTTCGGTGTATGGAGCGCGGATCGGTCGTCATCGTTCGGCGTGTTCGGTGCTCCATGGGGCGGTCAATTCATCTGCTTACGTCACAGCCGGGACCTGCTTGACAAGAAACCTGAGGCAGCGCGATACTATGAGAAGTCCCTCCTGTCGTGACGGAACGCTATCTCGGAGGATAAATATGCACTATTCCCTAGATATACATGCCGAGGCTGGGCGTTTGTTGGAAGAGAAATGCTGTGCGATTTCCGCCCTACTGATCACGACTCCCCTGGTCGGCTTGCTTTTCGCATTTGCGTCACAGGGGACAAATCTTTTTGACTCTACTAACCCGGAGAGGGCCTTCCTCCAGAGTTCTTCGATCGTGCTGCCGCCGCGCTGAGCAAGTCCAATAAGTCTGCCACGGATGTAGCTAAGCTGAGCGTCCGACGGAAACGCCCCAGTGTTGATTTTTCGAGCTTTCTCTGACTTGCCTGTCGGAGTCCACCAGAGGCGATCCGTCGCGACGCAGCCTAGTGCTACTTTGGCAGATTTTTGGCGATGTGGGCATTTTGAGGATTGAACGAAGCCGCTAACGCGGCATTTGGCGGATCGGTTTGCAGGAACGCTTCTGTTTTGAAGGATCGCGGCTGTTGAAGCGCAATCTGAGAACAGGAGCTACAGAAATGGCCAAGTTGACCCCAGTTCCCCGGCGCATGATCGAGGATATGACGATCCGTAATCTGCCGCCGGCCACGCAGCGATCCCCACGTGCATGCCGCGGCGAAGTTTTCGCGCTACTTGGCCGTTCGCCGGACCGGCTCGGTCTGGAGGACGTGCGCGCCTTCCAAGTTCATTTGATGTCGACCGGAATCTCGTGGCTGCGCTGAACCAGACGGTGTGCGCGCTGCGGTTCCTCTACGGCGTGACGCTGGGCCATGCCGAGAGTCCGGAGCGGATCGTCTATGCTCGCTCGCTACGCACGCTGCCGGTGGTATTGAGCGCCGACGAAGTCGTGGCCTTCCTAGAGGCGGTGCCGAGCCTGAAGTGCCGTACGGCCCTGACGACGGCCTAAGAGCAGGTCTCAGTGCTTGGAGACTGTCGGGCTGAAGGTCGGCGACATCGACAGCGGTCGCGGGGTGATCCGTGTTGAGCACGGCAAGGGCGACAAGGACCGCACCGTGATGCTGTCGGCGCAGCTTCTGCGCATCTGCGAGTCTACTGGCGGCTTGGCGAAGCCGCGGGACTGGCTGTTTCCCGCGCGCGGGTGTTATTTGGGCTTGTCGTTCGGCGCGTGCGGCCGCCTAAGCGGGTGACGGTCCACACGCTCAGGCACAGCTTCGCCACGCATCTTCAGAACGCACCGACATCCGCACCATCCAGGTTCTACTCGGCCACAACAATCTGTCCGGCGGCGCGCTACGCTAAGGTCTCGAACAGCCTCATCCGACGCACGACAAGCCCGGCTGAACATCGAGGTGCCGCCAGGGTGAGTGGTACCGCCATGTCGGCGAGACTGAAGGTGGCGGATATCTTCCGCCGCCATGGCGAAGTATATAGACAGGTTCATGACGGCTATCTAGGCTCGCATCGAGCGGCGTGTGATGAGCGCGATCGAGCTCTGCCGGACCGCCGAACTGGGCGGCCAGTCTACGGCTGCCGCTCCTGCGGTCGATCCGCGTGGCCTACAATTCCTGTCGCAGCCGGCACAGTCCCAAATGCCAGGGTCAGGCCTGCCGGGACTGGCTTGCCGCACGCCAGAATGAACTGCTGCCGGTGCTCTATCACGCAGTGTTCATGCTGCCGGCTGAGGTTGCTGCGATCCCTTTCACAAGGCGGCACCTTATACGCGGCCGAAACGCCTGCGCGCGAAGCCAATCTCAGGCATTTGGGAGCTGAGATCGGCCTCATCGCGGCGCTGCATAGCTCTCATCTACCATCCCGCCTGATTGTATCGTACCGGGTGGTGGTGTCTCGCCCGACGGCACACGCTGGATCTCGTGCAGGCCGGGCTCTTTTTACTCGTGCGCGTGCTGTCGCGCCTGTTTCGCTGGCGCATGACACGGAAGACGCGCTTGTGATTGACGGCCGGTTCGCCGTCTTTCGCGTTCCCTGTTCGTCAGGGCTGTGATGCGACGATCGCCATAGGTCGGGCGTTCGTCGATCAGGCGGCGACCAGCTCCAAGAGCCCATCGTCATCGGGGTTGCGATAAGGCCCGCGCGGCTTCACCAGGCGATGCAACTCATGGAGATGGGAACGCGCCGCCCCGAGGGTCTCGGCAACGGCCTTCATCGGGAACCGTCCCTCGGCTGCGACAAGAGCCGCAAGTTCGGTTTTTTGACTCCGACCTGGCCAGCGCGTCTTTGAGGATCTCCACTTCCATGGTCTTGCGGCCGAGAAGCCGCTCGAGGTCGCGAAGGCGCTCTTCAAGCCGCCGCACTTCCGAACTCCCGACCACAGATTCGTCCGATCCCACCGCAGCCGTTCCGCCTTCCTTCAATAAACGGCGCCAACGATACAAGAGATTTGGCGCCACGCCTCATCGTGCGGCGACAGAGGACACGGTCTCACCCGGAAGGAAACTCTCCTCGATAATCTGCAGCTTCTGTTCGGTCGTCGTCCAGTGTCGGCGCCGTACCTCCCCGGTGATCAGTTCAATCCGTCGACAGTCGTCAGCCATAAGCCTGTGCTTGAGGATATCCCCAAGCCTCCCGCGTTAGGCCGACTGTCCGGCCGAAATGGGGGCCAGTTCAGGATCCGACATTGTTGGCGAACTTCGAACAAAGGAGGTCTGTGCAGTTCTTTCACGACGCCTTTCTTCGATGAAGAACAGTGTAATGCGAGCCTTCAGGTCAAATGGCATGACGCATGCACAGGGTTGTGCGAGCCGGAAGGAACAAGGCCATGCTGACAGAGAACCAGATGAAAGTGCCTGCCGAGATCGTGCCTCGCCAGGAGAATGCCGAAGAGACCCGCCACGTACCTTCGGAGCTCGAGCACGAGGATTTAGCCGATGCGCGCTGTTGGAATGCAGGCGATCGCCCCTTGCTGACGGGCAGGGTTGGGTCATGCAGTTGAAGGGCGATCGTAGGCTAGAGGCTTTTCGACGGATGCTTCGCATCCGCCGATTCGAAGAAGAAGGTAGGCGCCTGTTCAACGGTGGTCAGATCCCTGGTTGGTTTCACACGACCGTGGGTCAGGAAGGCGCTATCGTCGGAGCAAGCCTCGCCCTCCGGGACGATGACGCCATGACCGGAACACACCGTTCGCATGGCCATCCGATTGCGAAGGGCGCGCATTTGCAGGCGCTTATGGCAGAACTGATGGGTAAGGAGGGCGGCGTTTGTAAGGGGCGTGGCGGTTCGATGCATTTTGCGGACAGTTCAGTGGGGATTATCAGTGAATCGGGAATCGTCGGAGGGGGCATTCCTCTTGCCACAGGATGCGCATTTAGCGCCAAGGTGCGCGGCGTCGATCAGGTTACCCTTTGCTTTTTCGGCGACGGAGCAGTGAACCAGGGCACTTTTCACGAGAGCCTCAACATGGCCTCGTTGTGGAGGCTTCCCGTCATTTATCTTTGCGAGAACAATGGCTATGCAATGACCACCTCCGTAGCAACAAGCCACGGACAGCCGGACATTGCCCTACGAGCGGCAGGTTACGGAATTCCAGGAGAAATAGTAGACGGACAGGACGTCAGTGCCGTCTATCAATCTGCGGCATATGCGGTCACGCGAGCACGCGCGGGGCAGGGACCCACTCTCATAGTGGCCAACACTTATCGGTTCGATGAACACAATATAGGCTTGGCCGTTTCTGGGGAGCCTTATCGACAGGTCGCAGAAGTCGAGGCACACAAACGCGACCGGGACCCAATTTTGCTATATCGCACTGTGCTGCTCGAAGAGGGTGTAAATGAAGAGACTCTAGCAACCATCGAGCATGAAGTGGCCCAAGCCGTCACACAGGCCGTACAGTTTGCTTTGGCTAGCCCCATGCCCCGGCCCGAAACGTTGCCCGACTATATGTTCGTGTCGACCATTGCCCGCTAAGGGTGGGCTGGAGGGATTAATGGATGTGAAAGACGATACCCACAGAGACGCAGCCACGCCCGGTCCCCATATTCAGATGACCTATTTTGAGGCAATCGTGCAGGCCCAGCTAGAGGAAATGCATCGGGATGAGCGCGTTGTATTGTTGGGAGAGGACGTCTCAGTTCATGGCGGCGGCAAGCTTATCGAATGCTTCGGCAAGAACCGGGTTTGGAACATGCCAATTTCAGAAGGCAGTTTTACGGGACTTGGCATCGGGGCTGCCATCAATGGTTTGCGACCGATTGTAGACATTTCAACTGCCAGTTTCATCTATCTCGCTTGTGACCAGATTGTAAACCAGGCCTCAAAATTGCGGTATATGACTGGGGGCCAGATAGACATCCCAATCGTCTTTCGCTGCTGTATGTTCTCGACGGGCTCCGAAGCGGCACAGCATGCCGACCGGCCTTACCCGCTTTTTATGAACGTGCCGGGCCTTAAGATTATCAGCCCGACCAGCGCTGCCGATATCAAAGGCCTCATGAAATCCGCCATTCGCGACGGCGATCCTGTGCTCGTCTTCGAGGACACCCGCCTCTGGCCTCTCAAAGGCGACGTCCCCACGGATCCGGACCATTTAATCCCAATTGGCAAAGCGGACGTGAAGCGCGAGGGGGAGCACGTTACCGTCGTTGCCATCGCCGGTGCTATCAGGCCGACCATGGAAGCTGCCAACTACCTCATCGAGGAAGGCATTTCGGTCGAAGTGATCGATCCACGTACATTGAAGCCGCTCGATTATGAGGCAATCAAGATGTCAATCGAGAAGACCGGACGGCTGATTATTGTCGAGAACGGACACCGTATCTGCAACGTCGGAAGTGAAATCGCAGCGGTGATGGCGGAAGAGTCCTTCGATCTTTTGAAGCGACCTATCTTGCGGCTGAGTGCTCCAGATATTCATGTCCCATTCAGTCCGGCTCTTGAGAAGGACTTTTTTCCAACACGGGACAGCATTGTTGGCGCCATACGACAGTTACTCTGAGTTCCCAAAAAACGCATGAATGGAAGTAACACAGCAACTGCCGTTATCGTCGCAGTAGGAGGTGATAAGACGCGCTTAGAAAAAGAAGGCAGGCCATCAGACGATAGGCGGGAAACATTCCAGAAGGGATAGGGCTTATACATGAGTAAATCATTCATCGATGGCAGATTCGGTCTGAGTGGGAAGACCGCTTTGGTGACCGGCGGAGCACGCGGCATCGGATTGCAAGTCGCGCTTACATTACAAGAAGCTGGCGCCGATATAATTCTCACTGGAAGGGATCGGGTTCGCGTGGCCGCGGCGGCAGATCAGTTTCCAGTCAAGCCTAAAGTCTATCAGCTCGATGTTAGGGACTCGCAGGCGGTACGCGATCTCGCCGATGGCATCGCCGTTTGCCCTGACATCCTTATTAACAATGCCGGGGTGTCCCGCGCGGCGCCGACGAAATATACCACCGACGAGGATTGGCGAGCTGTCCTTTCAGTCAACTTGGACGGCCTGTTCTACTGCAGTCGCACCTTCGGCTCTCTCATGGCGGAGCGCGGTTCCGGCGTGATTGTAAATATCAGTTCGATATGTGGAGATGTTGTCACCCGACAGGAATCCGTAGTCACGGCTTACAATGCGAGCAAGGCGGGGGTAACTATGGTAACCAAAACCCTTGCTTGCGAATGGGCAAGATCTGGGGTTCGGGTGAACGCAGTGGCGCCTGGATTCGTACAGTCAGAGATGACCGACCAGTATCCTGTAGAAGTGGTCAGGGCATGGTCTGATCGGACGCCAATGGGCCGCTTCGGCCAACCTCATGAGATTGCATCTGCCGTCCAATTTCTTGCTAGCGACGCGTCAACCTATATCACGGGAACGGTATTGTTGGTGGATGGTGGCTACACTTGCTGGTGAGATTTTCTATTGGTTAATTCTGGTGGGCCATCCTGCTGCCTGGGGTGACAAAGCAAGATGATCTACCCATCGAAGTTTCTGTGCGTCGCACTACTTGATCCATAGTTTCGTAGTCAAAAGCACGGTGAACGTCAACCGAATCGATGAAGCTATCCAGCAGTTTGGCGGTGCGTTCTTGAGGCCGCTGTAGGTTAGGTGTAAGGCCGTTCACCAAGCTCGTTTGAATGACAGTTCGCGCGACGAGCAGAAGCTCGTGCATCGTACCTTCTCCCAGACGCTCCCCAGCCAGCTGAGTGATGTAGACACCGGTCATCACCCGTTGCCATGGGATCTCTGGTCCTTCACCAGGATCGGTGCGGCGGTAACGGATCCCATCATCGCGCCTCTCATTCCCCAGCCGACTTGCGCGAGAAGAATAGGCCTATATTGCGGCAACCAAGACACTCTTTTTGGTGGTCATGACGTCACATCCTGCAACAGATAAATACAACTACTTCACAAGAATTTACCAATCGCAAACCACGAGCAGTGGTATGTTGGACGAACTCACGCGCGGAAAAAAACCAGACAAGCTATTCGGAGTCGACAAACATGAAAAGAAGAGCGCTTATCCTGATCGAGGGTACAAGGAACAATGGTCCTCTATATGTCCAAGCGGCCCGAAGTCTTGGCCTGCACTCGATTACCCTGGCGGCTGATCCACTTAGGCACTACTATCATGCCGCAGAAGACAGTGAGGTAATCTGTGTGGACACATCCAATCTCGATGCGCTGATTTGCGAGTGTGTTCGGCTGCATGCGACCTATGATATTGCTGGGATTACGAGCTCGGAGGAAGCTGCATATGCGACAGTCGGCATGCTCTGTCGACATTTCAATCTGCCAGGTCCGAACGCCGAATCGGTTGAACGATGCTGCGATAAATTCACTCAACGTCAGCTGCTTGGGCAAGCCGACATTCCAATTCCTGCCTACGCGTTGGCAACGAATGCGAGCGAGGTTGTAAGCTCTGCCGCTAAAATCGGCTTTCCTGTAATTGTAAAACCAGCCACGGACACCGGCGGCAGCGAGGGGGTCCGATTGTGCGGCAGTAGCGAGGAGCTAATCCAGCATACTGCTTATCTATCAAGCAGGTGGAGTACATGGCAGTCCCCAGCAAGAATATTAGTGGAACAATTTGTGAAAGGCTTTCATTATTGGGTGGAGATGATGGGAGATGACGTCATTGGAATCGCCTCTCTCGAATTCGGTCCCTCGCCGCATTTCGTATATAATAGATGCGCCTATCCGGCCTTGCTTACCAATGAAGAGGATGAGCGCATCGCCGATGTTTCACTGAGGTGTTTACAGGCTCTCGACCTTCACTGGGGTCCGACCAACGTTGAACTCAGGTGGACGGCACATGGGCCGGTCGTCATTGAAGTAAATCCGCGTATGTCGGGCTCGCCCGGTGTTGAGCTAGTTGAGCTAGCTTGCGGTATCAATCTTATCCGAGAGCACATTAAACTCGTGATCGGCGATGAGGGCGATTTGCGCGGAACCCGTTCAGAAACTGCTGCTGCGCAATTCCTAGTTCCTGAACGGGACGGCGTTCTCGATTGGATCGATGGCGTCAGCCGGGCGGCTGCTGTACCTGGCGTCGCCAAAGTGAAGCTTTACCTTGAACCAAACACCACGATCAAAAGGAGAGGCGATCACCGAGACTTAATCGGATATGTGACCGCCAGCTCGCCTGACATCGCTCGGACGGAGGCGATACTTCAGCGGGCCGTCGGCTTAATTGAGTGGTCGGTTACATAGGTTCGATTTCCCTTGCTACCTGGCGGAGCGGCGCTTGTGTCCACCGTGTGGTGTTGCCGGGTTCAAGCGCCAGCCGCTGAAGATGATGAAGCCGACGTGCATCATTGTTGAAGCTGCTGAAGCGCTAGCGCAGCGAAGAAGAACCGCCAGGGAGCCATACGATCAGCGGATGGCGCACAGGATCGCTGGTCCTCGACGCACCCGTTTCCGGTTAACCTCCGAGCCAGCGACTGTCGGCCCTCCAACAGGGAAACCGGCAGTCCCGCGCGCGTCCGCAACAGCGGACGGTTGTCGTGCGTAGGACGGAGGAAATTCGCCCCTGCCTCGGGCGGTGAACGGGACAGCCGTAGGAGCGTCAGCAAAGCGCAGGCCGCAGGACGGGACGCGGGACGACTTTCCCCGTCCGCGGCGATCCGCATGTGTTTGCGTCAGGAGAAAGGCTGACCGGACGAAAGGCGCACTGCCGCTTCTCGAAAGTCCGGTCGCTGATCAGCGACGTGCGGTAGGATCGGCCATAGCAGGGCCGAGTTCCCCCTGGAAGAAAAAACAGGTGTTGCACCCGTCGGGTCCCCCTCAATTGCTGGGCAGCCTGTTAACTTCCAGCCTGGCATACTCGCTCTCCAGGTCGTCTTGCGCGGGTTCGGCAATTCCTCGAGCGTCAGCTCCACGGCCAAGATCGCCCGCTCAACGATCTCACCCGCGTCGAGCTCGGCCAGGCCCGAATCAATACCGGCCCAGCTGGTTGGCTGCCAGTCGCAGGAGACTGAGATTCTGCATGGCAGAGTTTACTCGGCAAGCGCCAGCCAGCGCTCTCGGTGGGCCGCATTCATACCCCAACAGAGCGCGTTCAAAGCTGAGGTTGCCGCCAAGGCGCTGTCAAGCAGAGGCTTATCGCGAAATAGAGACGTACGGGCTGCGATCGTTCGAAGGTCGTCGAACGATCGACCTGATTGCAGACCGCGCATACGCCTACGAGGCCCGGGGGTACGTCCTGGGATGTTTTAGAACAGCCATGCCCGCATTACTCCAGGAGCTTGGCGCAAGGCAACGGAGGCCTACGAGTTCTGCTGCACCCGGACAAGGAGCCCGTGTGCCGGTACTCACCAAACCGCCAGCTGGTTCCGAAATAAGGCGATGTCGCAGGTCCGAACAGCTTGCGCACGACTGCGCGAGGCATAAACTGGTTTTAACCCTAGCGAAACCTTTTGTGCATTCTCAGGGCAGTTGCTGGTGCTTACGATTAGAATGACACAAGCAAGGCTCGGCTTGCCGGATCCTGAGTATGTAATACTCCGCTTCCGCCGCTGCAGAAGCCAGTCGTCGGGGGGAACTTCGGCGGGGGGAAGGAAGCCGCGGGTCTCGATCAGCGGGATGGCATCTGGGTTTGAGGTAGCAGAACCGGGGAAGCGTCTTCACCGCTTCCCCGTCGATCCTGCGGATAGGGGCAGAGCTTGGCAAGCTAGTCCGCTCGGCAGATCGCAGAGGCGGTGGCATCGCCCAGACCATCGTGCCTCACGCGATGTCCCGCTGCCTATGCATGTCGCTCGTCGAAGTGAAGGGTGGAAAGGCAGTTGGATAAAAGGTTTGCAGGTAAGGTGGCTCTCGTGACGGGCGGGCGTAGCGGCATCGGTCTTGCGACTGCGCGACGTCTAAGGGACGAGGGCGCTCGCGTGTTCACCGCTCAACGTGGTGAGGACCGGGAATTCGAGGCCATTTCGGTCGACTTCACAGCTCCGACCAAGGCGGCTCATGCTATCAAAGCGGTTGTCGAACGGGCGGGACGGCTCGATGTCCTGGTAAACAACGCCGGGGTCATGCAGGAGGCGCTCGTCGAAGATATGAGCCTAGCAGATTGGGAGAGGACGATCGCCATAAATCTGACCACCCCATTCGTGCTGATAAAGGCGGCGATGCCTCACCTGCGGTCCACTGGCGGCGCGATCGTGAATGTCGGATCGATCGAGGGGCTGGGATCCAACCCGAAACACGCGGCCTATTGCGCCTCCAAGGCTGGTCTCCACGGTCTCACCCGCGCGGTTGCGATCGACCACGGCGCCGAAGGTGTGCGCTGCAACGCTGTCGCGCCTGGCTGGATCGACACCGACCTGAACTTGGATTTCATCGAGAGCATGCCGGACCCCAAGCGCTTTCGCCAGCAGATCGGTAATATCCATCCAATTGGGCGAACGGGGAAGCCGGAGGAGGTCGCGAACCTCGTAGTCTGGCTGGCTTCGCCAGAATCCTCGTTTATCACCGGTCAGGTGTGGACGATCGATGGAGGCCGAATGGCGAAGCTCAGTCTGCCACAGTAGAACCTGCGCAGGTTTGCCAAGCCGGACTTCATTGGACACCGCTCTCTTAAAAGGTGTTTGACAGCTTAGGTTGCAACCTGAGCGAAACGTTTGCGTTGTGCCCGGTATGAAAGAGGTCTAGGATTTCGGAGGATCTCTTGCAGTATAGTTCTAGAATTTTCTAAGCGAAAATTAACGAGCTTAAGTTCTGCGCAATGCAAGCGAAACAGGAGTATGATGGACGGTACCTTATGTTTTTTTGGATGGGAGTCGGTTTCAGCGGACACCTCCATGTGCTTCCCAATATACGTCGACCGGGCTAGATTTGGGATGTCGTGAGACGGCGATACATTTTGTACCGGGAATGGGCGCTCTCGCGGTCGGGCACTCGATCCTGATACTTGGCGCTCAGGCCAGGCCCATCGCTAGTTCCAACGCCTGCCGTTCGAAGAGGCGGCGGTAAATGCCACCATCGAGATCGATCAGCGCGGCATGATCGCCGTCCTCCATGATGCGGCCACGGTCGAAGACGAGCAGCCGATCGAGCGAGCGGACCGTCGACAGCCGGTGTGCGATGACGAGTGTGGTTCGACCCACCATCAACCGATCCACCGCTTGTTGAATGAGCACCTCGGATTCCGAATCGAGGCTCGATGTGGCCTCGTCAAGAATAAGGATCGGCGCGTTCGCCAGGAAGGCGCGCGCGATCGCCACGCGCTGGCGCTCGCCGCCGGAGAGCTTCAAACCTCTTTCGCCGACCAATGTCCCATAGCCCTTCGGCAGGGGCGCGATGAAGTCATGCGCACTGGCCAGCCGTGCCGCTTGCTCGATTTCGGCCTGGCTCGCGCCAGGCCGGCCATAGGCGATGTTCTCGGCAAGCGACCTGTGAAACAGGATAGGCTCCTGCTGCACGATCGCGATCTGCGAACGGAGCGACTCTTGGGTCACCTCGGAGACGTCCTGGCCGTCTATCAGGATCCGGCCGCCGCTCAGGTCGTAGAGTCTCTGGATGAGCTTCACGAATGTTGACTTGCCGGAACCGGAAGGTCCAACCAACCCAACCCTTTCGCCAGCCTCAATCGACAGCGAACATTGGCTATAGATCGGCAGGGGATGGTTGGCGTAACGGAAGTGGACGTTCTCGAAATCGATGCGGCCCGTCGTGATCCGGATCGGCTTGGCCTCTGGACGATCCGCAACATCCAGCTGCTGATTGTGGATGGCCACCAGTTCTTCCATATCATTAACCGAGCGTTGCACGGTGCGGACATGCATGCCGGCATCACGCAGATAGCCCTTCAGGACGATGAAGGACGTGAGAACATAGGCTATCTCGCCCGGCGTTGCCTGTCCATGCGACCACAGAAGCAGGGCATATCCGACCACCGCCACCCTGAGCGCAACCAAAGTGACGCCTTGGGTTGAGTCGACGATCGTTCCGCGCACCCAACTCCGGCGCGCGCGGTGCCGCCATTTGGTCATGATATTTTCAAGCCGCTGGTCTTCGCGAACCTCGGCGCCGAAGCCTTTGACCACAGCGTTGCAACTGACCGCGTCCGCAAGCGCGCCGCCGAGCTTTGTGTCCCATTGGTTGGCAAGGCTCGCCGCCGGCGCGACATAGCTGAGCGACAGCGAAATCGAAAACGCTAGATAGATCAGAGAGCCGCAAGCAAAGATCACGCCCATGACCGGCCAGTGCCAGCCGAGCAGCGCCGTCGAACCTACCAAGATGATAAAGGACGGGAACAGCGCGACCAATATTGTGCTGTTTAGAGGGTCGAGCGCCCACATGCCGCGCGTTATCTTGCGCACTGTCGAGCCGGCGAAGCTGTTCGCATGCCAGTCTGTCGAAAAGCGCTGGACATGATAGAACGCTTCGTTCGCGACATCGGACATCATCTTCAGCAAAAGATCGTTCAGGCCAATGACGGCGATGTGGCGCATGGCGATGGCAACGAGCGCAAGCGCAATCGGTACAGAGAAGGCTGCAAGGGCCGAATGCCAGGCTGGTGCTGCCACAGCAGCGCCGCCTGCAACAGCATCGATGAGACGACCTGAATAGACCGGCATCAGCACGTCAGCCAGCGTGGAGGCAAGCATCGCAGCCGTGATGATCGCGAGCCGCACCGGCTGCCGGCTCCAGTGGCGGACAGTGAAGGCGAGTACGTGGCGACCAGTGGCGCCGCGTCCATGGACGGGGAAACGTTTCATAGTTTCCAAGCGGGCGCATCAACACGCTCGGTCCCAAAGACGTTAAAAGACAAAACTAGAATTTTCGACCTCCCCCATAACAGCATCAATTTTGGCGGGCAGCTCCTGCCGCCTCACGACGGTGATGTTCAAAAGTCGTGCCAACTGAGCGGGAACATCCGAAGGACAAATTCAGCAGGTTACCGAGCCTGGAGAAAGTCAGCCGCGATCCAGTCGAATACTTTTGCTACGGCTGCCCAGCTCGGGAGATTGGAAAAGAAGGTCGACGTATCGATTGAATTGTGAACTTGTTCTTTCTCCATCCGATAAGCGGAGTGAGTGCATCACGTTGCCTCGATCAAATAAGTACAGTTGCCATGCAGCTTTCTCAGGCCCGGGACTTAGGTGCTGATTTCAAAAGCGCGCCGCGAATACGTTCCTGCCCATATTCCGTCAATCGAATGCTCGACTGTCGGATTGTGCGCTCCCCGACACAGTGCTGTTCGGTTCGCCTCCTGGGTACCTCCCCCAGTCGATTGACGACCTGAAGAAGAAGCTTCGCTCGCAAGCTGGCACGACTCTTGAGGGTACTCCAGGTGGCGAAAGGAACTCCGGCTCGAGTCCCGTTGACTTCGGATGTTGCGAGGCTGGGCTGGAGCAAACTTTGCACCGATGAGAACGCAATGAAGGAGGCATCATGGAACTCCCGCAGGTGGAGTTAGACCTATTCCTCGAGATGACTGATGATATCGCTCAATCCGAACAGTTGTTCGAACGGATGTCTGCGTTTGCGCTGAAGTTCGATTGCCCGTGGATTGCCTATGGCCCGCTCGCATCAAAACAGGGGGTTTTCAAGCCGAACCGAGAGGGTTCTGTGGTGATGTGGAATTATCCTGCTGAATGGCAGGAGCGCTACTCGAGAATGGGCTATGCCAAAATAGACCCACTCATCAAGAAAGGTCGAAAGGAGGCGGGGCCCTTTCGATGGAGCGAGGTGTATACCGATGAAAGCATAACTGAAGATGGACGCCGCGTCTTGGACGAAGCAGCAACATTCGGCTTGAGGTCAGGCGTTACCGTCCCATTACATGGCCCTGGTGACAGCTTTAGGTTTGTGAGTTTTGCTCAATCCTCGGACTGCGAATTGCAGAATAGAACGATCACCTACCTGCAAATGGCCGCGCTGCGGTTTCATCGGATGGTTACGAAGTTCGACACTACGACTGCGTCGGAACGAGTACATAACCTGTCTCCGAGAGAAATACATTGCATTGATTGGGTGTCGAAAGGAAAATCGTCATGGGAAATAGGAACTATTTTAGGCAGATCACGAAATACGATAGATTTCCATTTAAAAAATGTAATGCGGAAGTTGGATGCGACCAGCAGAACGGTAGCTGTTGTAAAAGCTTTGAAACTTGGGATTATCGAACCGCCGTAGGTGCGCAGCTAGTTCTCCGCCCGTAGTAGCGCGCGTGATAGCCGAGAGCTCCGGCGTGCGCTCGCTCTTCGAAGCCCCAGCGCCTCGTCCATCTCGGCCTCGAGCACCTCCTGCATCACCCACCTCGTTCGATCTATCCGGGTTTCAAAGCAGAATGTCTTTGACGGCAGCGCTGGCGGTCTTACTTTCCGTCTTGATCATGGCGGCGTTCCTTCCAGGGAATCGGTGACGTTGAGCACCACCCTGTCATGACCGCCCGCTCTCAGCGAATTTGCAGAACTCAGCACGCCATTCTGTCTTAAGCGACTGACGCATGAGTGATGTGTGTCCAAAATCTGACAGCCGTCAGAAAACATGTCGGGTTCAAAACAGCGGAGCGTCTTGGGCCTGTCGGGCTTTTCGAAGCCTATCACGCAGTAACTGCGCGCCAAGGGCACTGGCACGGCCTTTGCTGGTCGAGGTGCGGCAATATAGTGTGAGGGTTAAGCCGCATGAGAACACGGAACTCGCTCGACGTAAGGGATGATCGACCTCATCCAGAAAGCTTCTCTCCGGCGGGTTCGAGGGTGCTGCGCGCGCATCTCGGCGACGGGCCAGCGATCGACGATTGAGGCTACATCTCCGGAGCGAGTGATGCCTCGAAAATTGCAATGCTGTCTCTGGTCCGACGCGCTGGAAGTTTGTGAAGAGTCGGCCCGGCAAATCGGCGAACCGGTCGGCTTAGGCTGCGAAAAAGGGTAGATGGCCGCGTTGCCGCGGTGGATCAACAGGCGGTGTCAGAAAGCCAAAGGCACACGTACACTATCGTGGCGCTTCGCAGGAGGTAGATGGGAGTAATCACCAGTGATTTTACCGGAACTTCGCTCAGCAAACACAGCCGGCAGGGTTTTGGAGATAACGACGACCACGGGATGTGTCGTAGGATGTTCATATTGTCCCCAGGACAAGTTCGCGGTCCGGCAAAGAAAAGTGTCTCATGCGAGTCATCTGGGTCTTGAAGATTTCAAGCGGTGTCTGGCCCGCGTACCGACTTCCGTCGACATTGGTTTTGCGGGATACTCCGAACCTTGGCTCAATCCGGACTGCACCGAAATGGTGGAGCACGCCTTCGCCAAAGGCCATGGCATCAGGATTTTTACGACGCTGGTGGGAATGAACGGGCAGGACCTGCAGCGATTGCAAGCCTTGCGCTTGGGCGTATTCGTGGTCCATGTTTTCGATGACGGCACCTACATGAACAGCCGCCTGGTCGGAGACAAGTATCGCGATCTGGTTCGTCAACTCGTCGACGCGGACATCCCCTTGATCCGATTCGTGGCCTTGGGCGAGCCCCACCCAGATATAGCCGACATTATTCCTACCGAAGCACTGATAAAAGCGCGGCCGGTGAGCAGTAGGGGTGGAAGCGTCGACCCTAAGATCGTTGCACCACGTCAGCCAGTGCTCGGAGCCCTAACCTGCGTGGACGAACGACAGTATCGGAATGTTCTTCTTCCAAACGGCGACGTCACCCTGTGCTCCATGGATTTTGAACGGAGTCACGTATTGGGCAACCTTCTATATGAGGGTTACTCCGATCTGTTTGAAAAGCCAGTTTTTCGCGAAATCGTCGACCGCATGAATGGAGCGGATGGTTTTCTGCTTTGCAGAATGTGTGAATTCGCCGATCCAAACGACCGGACCTGGGCGGATGCCGGCCGAGAGGGCGTGCCTGGCAATGCGGATGGCCCCACGACAAATGCACCTGCTCGCGACGCCATCGTGTTTTCGCGTGAGGCGCGGCAGTGGGCCTCGACCACATCGAAAGGGGTCTTCGGCTTCCAACCGAGCTTGTCGGCCTGCCTGCCTTGAGGTAACGCCGATCACAGGTCAACCTCGGTCGGACGGAAACAGCGTTCGTCGATCCCGATCAGCGCTTGATTACTTACTCACGGCCCACCTCGTCAACGCCTTCAGCCTCCCAGACGATCTCCTGTTCGACTCGCCTGAAGGCAGCAGCCCCAGCTGCGGCCGGGGATGGTTGCCGTCGCGGTAGTTGACGCTCTCGAAACCGATGCGGCCCTTCGCCAGCGCGTCTCCCGGTTGCTTCCGCCTGGCCTACGAACGGGCTTTCCGTCAAGGGGGTCCACGGCGGCCCCGCCCTTTTGATCCGGCGGCTCGGGCCAGTTATCGCGCAAGAGATCGGAATCCGCATTCTTCTCAAAGAGAGCGTGGCTTTCGCTGTGTCATCGGTCATCAAATAGTTTCTTGAATCAGGTTGGTGTCCGCAGCCCGAGGTTGAACGGCGAATATTGATGACCGCCGCGAAGCCGCTCGCTCGCTACGGCGCCATCGAGGAGCGCGCTCGCGAGCGGCTTCGCTACCGCCGAGCGACACAACCTCTGGCGACGCGACCCTGCTGATCTCCTTGGACCCATTCATTTGTGCGGAGGCGCTATGGGCAGCGATGGGTGGGTACGTCAACTACCTGATGCCCTAGTATCGGTGCTTTCGCGGAAGGTTTAGAAGCCATCTTGTTGCAGCACATTCCCCGAAGACATCCGAATGGAGGGCAACGCAACCAACAATATTCAATGAGGATCCCGGCACCACCAGACCAAACCCAGACCAAACAAAGCTGCCTCCGGCATTCTGCTTCAATGTTAAACGACGAACATATGCCGCAAACCACTAGCCATTAAACAGCTCTCTTCTTTGACGACTATGTGCAGAGGACTTAATATGGACACCGACGCTTTCACGGCTCATGAATCTAGCGTTCGTCGTTATTGCCGGGCGTTCCCCACCGTCTTTACGAAGGCCCTTGGGGCGACGATCTGGGACGAGACGGGTAAGCCCTTTATCGATTTCCTGGTGGGTTCCGGCGCACTCAACTACGGGCACAACAATCCGGATATTATGGCGCCGGCGATTGAATATCTCGTCGGTGAGAACATTCTTCTGTCGCTTGATATGCATACGGCGGCAAAGCGTGACTTCATTGAAGGGTTCGTCGATTGGATCCTGAAACCCAGAGGCCTTTCATACAAGATTCAGTTTCCTGGGCCGACCGGCACGAACGCCAACGAAGCGGCTCTGGCGCTGGCGCGAAAATACACCGGCCGCTCGAGCGTCATGGCCTTTACGAATGCGTTCCACGGCATGTCGCTCGGCTCTCTAGCGGTGTCGGGCTCGGCCTCAACCAGGGAACTGGGAGGCGTCGCTCGCCACGATGTGATCCGTGTTCCCTATGACGGCTATCCGAGCCAAGCTTTCGATTCCGCCAGTTACATCGACAGCGTTTTGAGCGACCCGGGGAGCGGCATAGAAAAGCCTGCCGCAATCATTCTGGAGACCATCCAGGCAGAGGGCGGCATGAACGCCGCATCCGCAGCGTGGCTCACGGAAATTCAGCGCATTTGCCGCACGCATGGCATTGTTTTTATCGTCGACGACATCCAGGCAGGTGCGGGCCGAACTGGCGACTTCTTCTCATTCGAGTCTGCAAAAATCGAACCGGATATTGTTTGTCTTTCTAAGTCCCTTAGCGGTTCAGGTAGTCCGTTGTCCATCGTTCTGATTCGACCCGACTTGGATATATGGAAGCCCGGAGAACATAGCGGGACCTTCAGAGGAAACAATTTCGCCTTCGTGACGGCAGGAGCCATGTGCAAGATGTGGTCGGATAGGAAATTTACTGCAGGTGTCGAGCGGACAGCCGTCAGGCTGCAAACGCACCTCGATCGCCTGGTTGCGAAATTTCCAAGATACATCGAACAGAAGCGCGGCCGCGGTCTGATGGCCGGCCTGAAATGCCGTTCACCGGCAGTTGTCGGCCGCGTGCACGATGTCGCATTCGAAAATGGCCTTCTTATCGAATCCTCGGGGCCAAATCGCGACGTTATCAAAGTCCTCCCGCCGATAACCATCACCGATGCCGAACTCGATCGTGGCATCACCATCCTTGAACACGCACTACAGGAGCAAGACAATGCCTAGTCAGATATCTCAAGTGCCAGCCATCTCGCCGGTTTCGATCAAAGAACGGACCGGGTCGATCAACACGGCGGAGATCATCTCGGTCCTGAAAGGTGAGCTCACCGCTCTGCACATCAAGCAAGCTTTCAGCACCGAAGTAGCAGAGGAGATCACTACGAACTTTATTGGAAGCTCCGGTCTCAGAGAGCGTAAAGATGGTGTGCCCGGACAATATGTCGGTGCATCTCACTACAGAAAGGATGCAGCCACCTATTTCGCAGACGCCGAAAACGCGCGGCCGTACGTCGATGCCCTTTTTAAGAATTTGGTTGACCCGGTTCGAGCAGTATTCGGGGCGTTGAAGCGAGAGCTTCACAACCAGGGAATCGAATTGCGGCTAGCGCGTTCCGAACACGGCCAGGCCAATGTTTGTCGCGGCCTCAGTTGGTCGGGCACAGGCACGTTTTCCTTGGATCCCCACGACGACGTCGCTCAAGTCTTACGTGCTGGCGATGATTACGAGCTTTCTGCGGTGGCGCACAATACGGTCGCAGCGCTCAACCTCTATCCCAGCATGCCTGAGGAAGGCGGCAATCTGAAGCTCTGGAGCCACAAGCCGACGGTTGCGGACCGGATATCGCAAGGTGTGGAGACCACTGGATACCCCTATTCGGCAGCCTATCTGGAGGCCGTCCCTTGCCGCGAGTTCGAGCTCAAAACTGGGGATATCGCCCTAATCGATGGCGGCTTCGTTCACGGGGTTACCGGTCAATCAGGCAACGGAAAGCGTCGCGTGCTGCTGAATTGCTTTTTCGGATTTGCGCGGCCAGATCTTGTTCTCTGGTGGACCTGAGTGGATGTCCCCGACCGCGGGTCATATCGGCCTGAGTGGGAGCGCCGCGGCGAACAGAAGCCACAAAAGCTCCTGAACCGTCTAGCAGGAGCGGGAAGTAGTCGGCGGTGGCCAGGGAGGCGCCGCCGACGTCGTCCTGATTGTGGGCGATACAGGTGCCGCCCCTCCGGTGTTCAGCTTTGATTGTGCCGATGACGGGCTCGACCGCGTGGCGGTTCCCTTGTCTCGCGATTCATTTCCGGTGTCATGTTCCACCTAGTGCTGAAAACTCCAACCTGGGCTTTGCGGCACGTTGTGCCAGGATGCGCCGGCTACTCAGGGCAGAAGAACTCTTCACCCCAGAACTGGGTATTCGGGTCTCTCCACCCAGGGCGCGCCAGCTCCTCATCCGACAGACTGAAGGTGTCTTCGGGATCATATCAGACGGCCATCAGCCGCATCGGAATTCGGCGGTTCGCAATTTGGATCACGTGAGACTGGGGAGCCAATTTACCGCAAATATGCACTTTTGAAAGGACGTCCAAATGTCTCCGGTGGAATTCACAGCGGGCGCTGCAAACGCCAGTCATTTCCGCAACACCGCTTCGGTCATTGATCGGACGCGAATGCATTTCGAACGGGCTCACCAACGTGGTCTCATGGGTGTTTACGGGCGGTCTTTAGAGGGGAGGGCGGTCATGATCACGGAGGGCGAGCGTCGAGGCGATACCATGGCCGACTACGTACGTTGTTGCTACCTCGGCTTGGACAATCATCCAGCTATCGTTGCAGGCGCGGTTGCCGCGATAAAGGAATACGGATCACTCCACTGGTCTTGTGCACGCACGCGCCTGAATTTCGGACTCGTTGGTGAACTTGAGGGATTGCTTTCCCAACTCTTTGGGGCGCGGATTATTACTTACTCGACGGTTATGATTGCCAACATGGGCGCACTGCCAATCATCGCCTCCGGACATTTAACGGGAGGTCAAAGACCTGTCATGGTGTTCGACCGTCTGGCACATGCCTCGCTTGCCTTTCATAAGCCAGTTGTGGCCGAGGAGACCCAAGTCGAGACAATTCCTCACAATGACCTCGATGCTTTGGAGCAGCTTTGCCGCAAGCATCCAATCGTCGCTTACGTCTGCGATGGCGTCTATTCGATGGGCGGCTTCGCGCCGATCGAAGGGCTTCTTGAGTTGCAGGAAAAGTATGGCCTTTTTCTTTACATCGACGACGCACACGGAATTTCACTATTTGGCGAAAGTGGCGAAGGTTTTGCGCGCTCGCAATTACCCAACGAGCTAGGTGAGCGCACGATCGTCGCGGCGTCCCTCGCCAAGGGCTTCGGCGCGTCGGGCGGCATGCTCATGCTGGGAACGGCATATCAAGAAGAGCTATTTCGTTGCTACTCCATTCCGCATGCCTTCTCGGCTTCGCCCAACGTTGCAGCTGTCGGTGCCGCTATGGCCTCGGCGAAAATCCACCGCACGAGCGAGCTCAGGGTTCGCCGAGATCAATTGATCGACCGCATCGCCCTGTTCGACGATCTCATCAACACAGATCAGCGAGGCGCTCCTCTGCCAATTCGCATGATTAATGTGGGCGATGAATTTGCGGCTATTGATTTCGCAGCACGCCTATTCGATGATGGCTTTTACACTTCCGTCACGTTCTTTCCGACGGTCGCTCGGGGCCATGCGGGCATACGCATCTGTCTTACAGCGAGTCACGATCTGTCAGACTTGGCGCGGCTCTGTAATAAGATTCAGATCCACGGACAATCCGTGTTTACCGCAACAGAGGAGCCTCACTGAACACCAAGAATTGTCAGTCGTCCGTGAACAACGAGATTAGTCAGGCTTCGAGTCCTCTCGGCTGACTGGGCTGCGATGAGAAGCCACAAAACCTGTGAACCAGTTGAGCAGGAGGGAGAAGTTGTAGCCGGCGGCGGCGTTGAGGGCGTCGCCCTGCTGGCCGGCGAGGAGTTGCGGCTCATCCGGTGCTCAGCCTTGATGTGGCCGATGCTCTATGGGCTTGCGAGCGTGTGGCCGCCATAGGGATTGCCGGGCAGCGCTTTTTGCATGCAGGGCGAACTGGCCGCCCGGACGCTTCAGCGTGGTGGCCACCGACACCTTCCCCCCGAACTCGTAGGGCATATGCGCCTTCCCTTGCCAATGCATTCCACCTCGTGCGCGTGCAGGCAGTAGATCTTGCGGACGCGCTGGCGCTGACGTTGCTGGAGAACGGTGGCGGCCTGGTAGAGCGGCCATTTGAAGAGCGCGTCCAGCCCCGCATTGCCGGCGATCTGGCGACCAATGTCGCGAATGGTCCGGCCGACATAGTCTTGAGCCTGCGCAGCGCCTTGTTGGCCCGCTTGAACTGCTTGGCGTGGGCATAGCGCTGGTGGCTGATCAGCGCCAGCTTGCCGACCCGCACATAGCTCTGGCGCAAATGGAGGCCCGTCCTCTTGGCCAGCCGCACCAGCCGCTCGCGCGCCCGGTGGATGAGCTTGGCGTCGGTCGGGAACATGACGTTCTTCGGCTGCACGGTGGTGTCGGTCCTCGGACTGATCCGGGGATCACCTGGCGCGTGTCGGCCGGCTTCATCGCCCCGGTCTTGACCGCAAGGCTGAGTCTCGCCTGCAACAGCGCCACGATCCGCTCCTCGCCCATGCGGCTGCGCCAACGCGTCATCAACGAGCGGTCGAACGGCAGCGTATGGCAAAAGAACGTCTCCCGGTGAGATACTGGAAATAGGGGTTCTCCACCCAGCGCTCGCACAGCACCTCGTCGGACAGGTTGAAGGTGTGCTTGAGGATCGCCAGCCCCGCCATCAGCCGGGTCGGCAGCGGCGGCATGCGGGGGCCGTCCGAATAGACCGCGCCAAAACGCTCCTCCAGCATCGGGCAGTCGATCGCATCCGCCAGCCGCACCAGCTCGTGCTTCATGCTGATGATCTGGTCGAGCCTGGAGCGGAACAGGTCCTGCTCTCCCGTCTCGCGCTTCTCGCGTGGCCCCGACATTCGCCGTCCCTCGATTCGCCCGCCGCCGGCCGAGCGAATCACGTTTCGGTTACAGCGTCTATGAAGCGCCCCGCCCACTTGTCTGATTCTAGGAAGGCAGACTATGTACAAAGGGCCGATTCAATTTGAATTCTAGAACAATCGTCATGCCACTCCATATGTAGCAAACCATTTAGTATGCGAAGGATGCGACACTTCCCGCTCTCGGGACTGGTCAACATGAGCTGAAAAAGGAAGGCTGCGACTTCGCAAAGCCCGGCGTGAGACTGGGCTGCTTGCGGAGCCGTCATGCCTTTGATCATCTTGTCGCAAAAAGAGCTGCCGCTCACGACCGCATCGCTCTCGGCGAATCAAAGAGCACGGAAAACGTGTATCGGATCGGGCACACTCACCATCGTAAGCTGCCATGACAGGTCGAATGTTCGCAAGTGCGACCTCGGCAAGCTGCGAGGTGGCGACCTTTACGTACAATGGCGTTGTGTTGATGCTTCGGTGCCCTAGAAGATCGACGACCTCGTTGACCGGCCTTCACTGCTTGACGAGCTGGGTAGCAAGACTGTGGCGCAGGAGATGCGCACCTGCGACTCGCCCGAGTTCAACCCCGCCATGTCGCAAACGCGCATTTGAATGCTGCCACGGGCGGCGTGAAGGACAGGAACAGATACGGACTATCCACCTTCGGTCGAGCGCGCAGGACGTAGTCGGCGAGCGCGGCGCCGGTCTCCTCGAGCGGCGGCGCCACCCGATCCCGCTTGCCCTTGGTGCGCCGGACCGATACCTCGCCAGCACGCCAGTCGATATCCTGCAGCTGAATGGCGCGTAGCTCACCGTTGCGAATGCCCGTCGTGGCGAGTAGCAGCAGGGCTCGATCGCGGATGTCGACGGGCGTCGTTGCGCCGATCGCATCGATTGTCGCCGAAGGTCATCCCATGAAGACGCGGCGGCAAATGCGCCAAACCGCTTTGATGGGTCCGCGGCTTCGGTGCCGGCGAAGCCCTCCGCCTCTACCTGCTGGCCATCCAGGCCCAGAAGCAACTGGTCCTCGGGCAGGCCCTCCGCCCTTGGCCCGAAGCGATAGCGCTGCAACTCCTTGATGATTTGGCGGAGCCTCTCATTCTCCGCACGCGCGGCCAGAAGCATCGCCTGAAGCCAAAACCTCGAGGCGTTGACGGCTGAGCACGTCCTCGCTGCTGTCGAGCATCCGCTGTCGCTATCGGCCACCACCTCCCGCCAATGAGGCGTCCTTGGAACGACGCGGCCGAGATCCTGTCATGGTGGCCTTCGGATGTGAGAAGTCGCCGCCGTGCGCGTGATGCCAGGGCTCGCTTGGCTTGACCACGGCCCTGTCCGAAGGCAGCCTGTTCCAGGCGTTCGCCATGGCCCCTAGTGCAGCAGGTCCGTAAGTTCGCGCATGCGCAGAATGTGCGGGAGTGGCCGGCGCCGCGTCCTTCGTCACTGAATGGTTTGTGCCGCCGGCCGACAGATTAAGAGGGGGCGAACTCACCGCCGTTGACATCGATGATGGCGCCGTTAATGAAGTCGGAATCCGAGCGAACAAGAAACTTAATGACGCGGCTGATGTCTTCGGGCCTGCCGAGCCGGCCGATCGGGATCCGCGCGAGTGCAGCGCGGTTTCCGGGCCTCTCGGGCGGTCCCGTCATATTGCTTAAGACACGGCCAGGGCAGATCGTGTTCACCGTGATACCAAGCCCGGCGTATTCGCTCATGATCGACCGGGCGAGCCCTGCAAGCGCGCTCTTCGAGGCAACGTAGCTCGCTCCGGCGATCTTCGGCTGCGTACGCGCCGCGAGTGAACTGATCAGGACGATACGGCCTTGCCGGGCTTCCGCCATACCGGGCAACACCTCGCGGCAACAGAGGAAGGCGCCCGTGAGGTTCACCCGGATAACATCATCCCATTTGGCAAGCGGCATATGGCCGAGAGCGACACGCTGATCGTTTGGACCTTTCGGCGAGTAGCCAGCATTGCAGACAAGCGCGGATACCGTTCCCCACCGCTCGCGGACATTGGCGAAGAACCGGCAGACGCCGCGTTCGTCACGGAGGTCGACCGTGTCGGCGTGGATATTCCAAGCTGGAAAACGGGCGCGTAGATCGACAGCGGCAGCCTCCACCCGCTCTCTCGTCTGGCTGAAGAAAGCGACGCGCCAGCCAGCGTCGATTAGATGCGCGACGGTCGCAAACCCGATCCCGGTTGCCCCGCCGGTGACGACCGCAACGCCCATTGATTTGGTGTTTTCTGTCGTCATCAAACGGAACCCACGTCGCGCACGACGTTCTGGTCAACCGCGCCGCCGAAAAGGGAAAGAGCAGGATGGGCGTTGGGGGCGGCGACGACCTTGACTAGCCACGGCCTTTCAGAGGCGAGCGCCTCGAGAGCAGGCCCTATGTCGTCCGGTACCCTGACGACGGTCGCGCCGCAACCGCACGCCCGGGCGATTGCTGCGTGGTCGACTGGAGCGAAATGGCAGGCGCTCGTACAGGGTCCTAACGGCATTGCTTCGGCATGCCTTTGGAAGCCGAGCACGCCATTCTTTAGCACGATTACGACGACGGACACGCAGTTGCGTACCATCGGCGCGGCGGCGCCACAGGTCGATGTGTTGGAGGATTTGACAAAGAGCGTTGATCGTGACCGCAGCATGGACCACGAGGCACAGCGCCTCGTAGGTGCAACCGACCTCGGTTGGATCGACGCCGATATGGATGTTGCACGCGCCAGGCGTGATCTGGCGCCAACTGTCTGTTCCATTCTGGTTGGTGCGCGTTCCGACAGGCTCGCCTTGAAAGCCTCCGGAAGTGATGGCACGAGGATGGCCGCGGGCGGCCCGTTTTGGGTGGTAACCACTGCAATCCTGCTTAAGACGCGTTCAAAGTCGTCTGCCATGGCGCCCCCCATCTTCTCCTGCCGGTAGGCGAGCTGGCGGGATGCCAATCGTACCGCAGGCGAGGAGGACGGCAGACGGCAGGCTCTGGCCAAACAAGGGCTTCAACGCACGCGCGATCGCCTGTGCGACGGTTTCTTCCATGATCTAACCCGTGATAGTGTCGAGGAGCGCCGCGCGCTGAATTAGGAAGCGGTCGAAAGCATTTGCGACGAAGGCGATCTCATCCTCCCCCATCGGTGTTGAGAGGCAAGCGGCGGCCGCTTTGGGCAGAATGATGCCTTCCGTGGCGAAGAAGCGAGTTAATTCCGTCATCACGGCCACCTCCTGTAGGGTAAGGAAACTTTCTCGGAACTCTCGCGGCGGCTTGCGCCGCGGGTGAAGGCGAAAGAGGGAAGTGGCTCCAGTGACGCTGAAAGGGGCGCCGTGCCGCGCGATGATGCGTTCGAGCCCGTTTCGCAGTTTGTCCCCCAGCCGCTCGAGGTAATCGAAGGCAGCGCGGTCGAGGGCTTCCATCGCGGCGAGTCCTGCTGCCATCGAGAGCGGATTGGCTGAAAAGGTGCCGCCCTGCGGCAGAGCAGGACCGCCTGATGCGGCCTCGAAGACTGCCATCACCTCGCTGCGGCCTCCGATCGCGCCGATGGGGAGCCCGCCGCCAATGATCTTGCCGAGCGCGAAGAGATCGGGGGCGAGCCCATAGAGCGCAGAGGCGCCTTCGTAACCCTGTCGGAGGTTGAGAACCTCGTCGCTGATAACAAGGATACCGTGACGACGGGCCGTCTCTTGGATGGCGGATACGAAATCCGGCGTGGGCGAAATGAGCCCACTGCGGCTCGGCATGGGATCAACGAGGACGGCTGCGAGACGCCCTGCATGTTCCGTGATCAGCCGGCGCGCGCCCTCGGCGTTGTTGAAGCGCAAAATCACAACGTCATCGAGCACAGCTGGCGGCATGCCGCGATAAGAAAGAGTGGGCGCGGGATGTTCGGGATCGCCCCACGTTTGAGGCGTTGCAGCCTGGCTGACCTCGACCCAGTCGTAGGCGCCGTGATAGGCTCCCTCGATCTTGGCAATGGCGGGACGTCCCGTGAACGCCCGCGCCGCCTTAATCGCAAACATGACCGCCTCGGTACCGGTATTGACGAAGCGGATGCGGTCAAGATGCGGAATTCGGGCGCAGAGAAGCTCAGCAAGATCGATTTCAATCTCGGTCGGGTTGGCGAAGCAGCATCCGCTTCTGAGCTGCTGCGTCACGGCCTCGATCACGGGCGGGAAGGCGTGGCCATGGATGAGGGTCGTGAAGTTGCCGTTGAGGTCTAGGAGACGACGGCCATCAACGTCGACAAGAAACGCACTCTCTCCGTGATGCATGTAGCGGGGAATGGGATCGCGCTCGATAGTGATCCGCGTGGTGCCGTCCGGGAAAACCCTGCGCGCCCGGCCGAAAGTCTCGGCAGAACGGGGTCCGACGAGCGGAGGGGGGGGCAGGGCTGGTTGCTCTAACACCGCGGCTATCCTCTTGCTGTGGCCTGGGAATTACTCGCGCGACATAGCCGCCGCAAAAAATCAGAAGACAATTGTCCACCGCAGATAAGTTCAATTGCCTAGAGGTTCCCAGAAACAAAATTAGGTATCATTCACTTTGCGACGACCGCACTTGATTTTGCACTACAAGTTTCCTCTTCAATAGCTTCCCCTGGTGCGGCGACTTGAGGGGCTGATGATTGTCTTTGTTCACGGAAATGGAGAGATCGACCAACTGATTAAGTTCACCGCACGCTGAATTATCGCCTCGGTCCGGACACGGTCGGGTGAAGCGGCTATGACATGTCCCATGCGATCTCGATAGTCGCCTTTCCTCACGATAGGGGTATTGGGCTCGACACAAAATTGCACCTCTGCGACACCCGGTACAGCAGCAGCCTGACTGCCGCCATGGATCCAATCGACGATGCCATCACGGTCAGGAATTAGGACCCGGACGGCCACAATGTGTGAATGCCTTCTGCGCAAATCCCATTCGTGGCCGACGGCAAGCTTGATGTGTTCGGTGATAAGATCGACTCCATAAGCCAGCCGAACCAATTGAGAACCCGTCCCGCCCAAAAGTCGCGGATTCACTTCAATGACGACAGGGCCAAGCTTCGTCCACCGGAGTTCAACATTCGTGGGACCCCAGCCAAGGCCGAGAATTCGCAAGCAGCTCAGCGAAACGTCGGCGATTCGCTCGTGCTCGTCATCTGTCAGCGAGGCTGGCTGGGTGCCGCTATGAAAGACGAAATGCGGTGGGGGGCCGTAGTCAGCGGCGGCAATCGCAACGACCTCATTTCCCATTATCTGAGCGATATAATGCGGACCATTCGCGTATTCTTCAACAAGTATCCTCGGCGAAGATCGCCAAATGTGCTTCCCACCCAATAGGTAGGTGGTATGTTCGGCTAACTCATCGACGGTGCTGCATAATCGCACACCGATGCTGCCGCTGCCTATGGCTGGCTTCAGAATCACCGGCAGGCCGATCTCGGCGGCAGAGATTTCAACCTCCGCTGCATTCGCTGCTAAGCGATAAGCAGGTATTGGAATGCCGGCCTCCGCGAGGAGCTGACGTTGAGTAAATTT
>NZ_SRTH01000179.1:0-317 GCF_004792065.1 Mesorhizobium sp. M8A.F.Ca.ET.165.01.1.1
ACCTTTGGTTGCTCTTTCGGGACGCTGCCGCGGACTCTCCTATCGACCCAATCCCTCGCGGCGGCGAACGAGGGATTGAAGCACTGCCGCCAGCACGATGATCGCGGCGGTCGCGAGCAGCTGAGTGGCGGGGGTGATGTTGTTGAGCTGAAGGATGTTGGCGAGCGCGCCGAGCATGATGGTGCCGGCAACGGTGCCGACCATTGAGCCCGCGCCGCCGAACAGGCTGGTGCCGCCGATGACGACGGCGGCAATGGCCGTCAATTCATAGCCCATGCCGTCATTGGCACTGCCGAAGTTGAACTGGCCGGCGTGCA
>NZ_SRTH01000180.1:0-316 GCF_004792065.1 Mesorhizobium sp. M8A.F.Ca.ET.165.01.1.1
TCGCGGTTCAGCACCAGTGGTTCCCCGCCATCTCCACCGTCTATGAAGGAATGCCGCTCGGCGAGCGCATACAGGCGATCGCGCTGCCGGCCTCGGCGCTGACACTGGTGGTGCTTGCCCATATGATGCGCATGACGCGCGCGGCGATCCTCAATGTCATGCAGTCGGCCTATATCGAGACGGCCGAGCTCAAGGGTCTTTCCGCCTTTGCCGTCATCCGCAAGCACGCCTTCCCGAACGCCATCGCGCCGATCATCACCGTCGTCATGCTCAACCTTGCCTATCTCGTCGTCGGCGTCGTCGTGGTCGAGGTGAT
>NZ_SRTH01000181.1:0-287 GCF_004792065.1 Mesorhizobium sp. M8A.F.Ca.ET.165.01.1.1
TGCATCAATCGCCAGGCCTTGCTCGACAAGAGCACGCTGCAGCGCGCCCTGGTCTCGCAGACCATCTTCATCGCCGGCTCGGCGATCACCGCCCGGCATGAGTCGCTGCTTGCGATCGGTGGCTTCGACAGCGACATCACCCGCATGCAGGACCGCGAGCTGCTGCTGCGTTTTGCCAACCGCAGCGGCGCACTGCTGGTGGAGGATATCGACTGGAAGAAGTTCAACTCGGAGAACTCGATCTCCGGCCGCCGCGACGGCTATGTCGAGGCCTATGCCAACCTGAT
>NZ_SRTH01000182.1:0-315 GCF_004792065.1 Mesorhizobium sp. M8A.F.Ca.ET.165.01.1.1
GAACCAGCAGCGGCAGCGCCATCAGCACCAGGCAGACCGGCACGCCCCAGCCCTTCTTAGGCATGTTGAGCGCAATGAAGATGCCGAGTGGCACTTCGATCGCCAGGATGATGAAGGAGAAGATCAGGTTGCGCACCATCGCTTCCCAGAAGCGATTGGAGTGCAGCAGGTCCTCGAACCATTCGGTGCCGGCCCAGAAGAAGACGTTGTTGCCGAACGTATCCTGCACCGAATAATTGACGCCGATGCCGATGGGCTGAGGCTGCATGCGGTGGTGCCGGCGGGAACGTCGCTGCCGGCCGAGGGCGAGGCGGT
>NZ_SRTH01000183.1:0-315 GCF_004792065.1 Mesorhizobium sp. M8A.F.Ca.ET.165.01.1.1
AACGAAGAGGGCGCCGCGAGGCGCCCTTTTCGTTCGCCATGCCTACAGCATCAAATTTTCTGGACTTCGCCGCAGCCAGATACAGAATAATTATCAATAAGTTAGTCGACATTACATATGTCGGCGCTTTCCGAGATCTGACCTGACCTCCGACCGCCTGACTCCTATCTGGCTCTGGAAATCCGGGCCTTCCTGAGAAGTCGTCATTGGCGAAGATCAAACTCACTAAGTCCGCTGCAGCCGATCAACCGCAGGTGCCCACGAAGTCGATGCCTCTGAGAACCCCATCGTTCATCGAGCGGCGAAGGAACTTTT
>NZ_SRTH01000184.1:0-314 GCF_004792065.1 Mesorhizobium sp. M8A.F.Ca.ET.165.01.1.1
GCTTTCGGGTGGTCGCAACCATGAGCATTTGCGACCACCGCCGGCAAGCCCGGGACAGAGGAAGGATGACGAAAATGTTCGCACTCACAGCCAAGATTGCCATCGTCACCGGCGCCAGTTCCGGCATCGGCCGCGCCACCGCCAAGCTGTTCGCCGAGCACGGTGCCAGCCTCGTCGTCGCGGCGCGCCGCCAGGCTGAACTCGACGCCCTCGTCACCGAAATCGAGGCGGCCGGCGGCACCGCGGCGGCACTTACCGGCGATGTCAGGGACGACGAGGCTGGCACCGTGCTCGGCGAACAGCTTGGCGGTGGC
>NZ_SRTH01000185.1:0-314 GCF_004792065.1 Mesorhizobium sp. M8A.F.Ca.ET.165.01.1.1
GCGCATGACAGCGACGCCTTCTCGCGCTGGCAGGCGTTCAACACGCTGCTGACCGACGCGCTGATCGCCGCCTTCCGCCAGGTGCTCGGCGGCAAGCAGCCGGCCTTCGCGGCACGGCTGGCCGAGCTTGCCGGCAGGATCGCCGGCGACGAGACGCTGGAGCCGGCCTACCGGGCGCTGGCGCTGGCGCTGCCCGGCGAAGCCGACATCGCCCGCGACATCGGCAAGGGGATCGACCCCGACGCCATCTTTGCCGCGCGCGAGGCGCTGGCGCGGACGGTCGCCGAGGCAAACCGGCAGATCGGAAGAGCGTC
>NZ_SRTH01000186.1:0-313 GCF_004792065.1 Mesorhizobium sp. M8A.F.Ca.ET.165.01.1.1
CGTCGATGCGGCCGGAGCCGATCAGGTCGACGGCGAGGGCGAATTCCGTGTCGAAGCGGAAGCTGCCCTTCACCTGTATTTCTTTTGTTTCGATTATCGATATCGAAAGCGCCGCCGTCGCGCCCTGGCCGATGGTCACCAGCGTGCCGCGCGGCTTGATGATAGGCAAGGCGCTGGCCACTGTCGCGCCCTGGCCGGCGGCCTCGAAGACGACGTCGAAATACCCCTTTTTGGCGGCATAGGCGTCCATCGCGTCGGCGTGGGTGGCGACATTGATGGTGCGGTCGGCGCCGGCTTGCGTGGCGTATTCCAG
>NZ_SRTH01000187.1:0-313 GCF_004792065.1 Mesorhizobium sp. M8A.F.Ca.ET.165.01.1.1
CGAAAGAGACCGACCGTGGCCGATCTGCGCGCCATGAAGGGCAAGCGACAGCTGACCATGCTGCGCGTGCTGACGCTCGATGAGGCCGAAGCCGCTGAGCGCGCCGGCATCGACATCGTCTCGGTGCCGCCGGAACTGGTGCTCAATCCGCAGTACCGCGACGCGGCGCCCAGCCTCTTCACCATGCCGGGCGAGAATTTTTTCGAGATCGGCACGGCGGACGATTTCCTGCGCTGGTCGTTCCGGCTCTACAAGGCGGGAGCCGACGCCGTCTATTGCAGCGCCGGCCATGCCACCATCAAGCGGATGGCCG
>NZ_SRTH01000188.1:0-313 GCF_004792065.1 Mesorhizobium sp. M8A.F.Ca.ET.165.01.1.1
TTCGACGCCTCGGGCCGATAGGCGATGACGTTCTCGCTGCCGAATTCGACGCCCGGCTGCACCACCACGGCGATGACGCGGCCAAAGGCTTCCGCGAGGCCCTCGCGGGCAAAGATCTCGCGATGCACCTCGATCGTGCGCCGCGCCGCCTCAAGGTCGCGCGCCAGCGCTTCGGCCGTCCGCCGTTGCTCCTCGAGGGCTTGTCCTTGCCTGGCCGCCGCATCAGTCCCTGCGCGTGCCTGGGCGCTCAAGTCGCGGGTGTTGCGCTGCATGAGGTCCACGGCCGCGCGCGCCGCCGCCAGATCGGAAGAGC
>NZ_SRTH01000018.1:0-84481 GCF_004792065.1 Mesorhizobium sp. M8A.F.Ca.ET.165.01.1.1
CTCACGCACCCAGGCATGCTCGCAAAGCCGCGCCGCGATCTCGCCCGGCTCGATGCGGAAGCCGCGGATCTTCACCTGCTCGTCGTTGCGGCCCAAAAACTCCAGATTGCCGTCCGGCAGATAACGCCCCAGGTCGCCGGTCTTATACAGCCGATCGCCCTCCACAAAGGGACTGGCGATGAACCGCTCGGCCGTCAGCTCGGGCCGGTTCAGGTAGCCACGCGCAACGCCTGCGCCGCCAATGTAAAGCTCGCCCACCGCCCCGAACGGCACGGGCGCGCCATGGCCGTCAAGCAGGTACACCCGCGTGTTCGCAATCGGACGGCCGAGGGGAGGCAATTGGGGCCAACATGATGGGTCAGCCGCAAGCCGGTGCTCGGCAATGACGTTGATTTCTGTCGACCCGTATTGATTGATCAATCTCGCCTTTGGATGTGCTTCGAAGAACGCCTTAAGCCCTGGAGTAGCCTGCAGTTGCTCACCCGCTGTATAGATCTCACTTAGAGAGGGCAGTTGCACTTGCTGCCCGCCCCAGACCTCCGCAAAATGGTTCAATGCTACGAATGGAAGGAAAAGCCGCTCGATCGCCTCCCCCCTCACGAACTCGAGCAGGTCGGAGAAGCTCTTGCGGGTTTCTTCCCGCAAGAGCACGAGCAGTCCACCCTCCTTCCAGCAAATGAACAATTCCTGGGAGGACACATCGAAGTTCAGGGTCGCGAATTGAAGTGTGCAAAGTTTTGACGTGCCAACCCCCGCGAGCGAGTTCACAAGCGACCCGTGGGACATTTCGACGCCCTTTGGCGTTCCGGTAGAGCCTGAAGTGTAGATTACATAGGCGAGATGGCGTGATGTGAGGCCAAGCGTGCGCGGGTCCGGGTCCGAAGGCGCGCGCTCGGCCCAGGCCGGGGTGGCCGTATCCAGATCGACCACCGTCACATTGGTCAGCACCTCGGGGCCGAGTGCTGCCCGTCCGGCCCCATCGCAAACTAGCAGCCGCGGCGCTGCATCGTCCACAACCTGCCGCAGCCGCGCGCTGGGATAGGCCGGGTCCAGCGGTAGATAGGCGCCGCCCGCCTTCAGGATCGCCAAGACCCCCTCCACCATCGCCAGGCTGCGCTCCAGGCAGATCGCCACCGGCTGATCCGGCTTGACCCCAAGGGCGATCAGATGATGGGCCAGCCGGTTGGCCCGCGCATTGAGCTCGCCATAGCTCAGGCGCTCGTCGTCGCAGACCACCGCCACCGCCTCCGGCGCCTGGCGCACCTGCGCCTCGAACAGCTCGTGGATGCAAAGATCCGACGGATAGTCCGCGTCCGCCCGGTTCAGACCCTCCAGCAGATAGGTGCGCTCGGCGGCCGGCAGGATGTCAATGCGGCCGACCGGCTGCCCCGCATCGGCCATCACGCCACACAACAATGTTTGCAAATGCTGCGTCATACGGTCGATCTGCGTCGGTGCCAATCGACTTGCATCAAAATGCCATCGAAAGCTCCCATCCAGAGTGCAAGGCTCGAATGTCAGCAAATCACCGGACAGGGTTGTCTCAGAACTCGCGTTCGAAGCTAGATCGCTAGCGGCAGAACAGCTATCTGTAACCGTAATGCCAATCGACCAGGGCTGGTGTGATCGTAGTGCCTCCACACCTCGCAATGTCGGGCAGCGCGCGATAAGATCCCGCGCGAAGCTGCCGTGCTCCGTCAGCCGAGCGAATTCGGCCACCACCGCCCCGCGCACTTCCTCAAAATTATGTGCAAGATCAATGGTAACTTCGATCGGCACGACAGAGGCGATAAGCATCTCCACCGCTTTCGAACTGGCTTGCGATCTATCCCATGCAGGCGTGCATCCCAGTTGAAGCTCTGCTTCTCCCGTGATGCGGGCGAGATAGATCAGCCAAGCCGTTACCAAGTATTCCGTGCGATCGAATGGCGACAGCTTGGCCAAAGCACTTGGAATGACGCCCGAACTCGACTGCCATTTGGGCGCCGTCTTAGCCACGGACGACGACACGAAGGGAAGCTGCGATGTTTTAAACTGCTCTAGCCGCTGTCGCCAAAAATACTCTGAAGGGGCCAGCTTCTCATGGGCGGCAGTTATGCTCCGCACCTCATCATCGCTTAATATCGGAAGGCGACCACCTTCATCAAGATTGCAGTGTCCCGCCAAGCTCCCTCCTTCACCAATACCGTCGCCGACAGTATCGCAGTTGCCACCGTTCCCTCGTCTGAGTTTCCGGTGAGCGTGGTCAGCGGACGACTTCTCCTCAGTCCGTGCCCCTTGTTAGAGGATCACGCATGCATCGTGCCAAAGGCGAAATCGTTCGCAATGAACATGATAGCAAACACTGCTATGTGGCTTATCCGACATCGCCGGACATCGTACCTTTGAGCGCGCTTTCAATCGGCACAAGCCTTCCAAAATCTCCCCGATGTGTTCGCCGAAGCAAGCGGAGCTTGGAACATCTCACTGTCCACGCGGGCTGCGGCCGCGTAGGTAGGGACTCTTCGTGGAAAGCCCCCGTTTATCAATGAAGACCAACGAGAGGGGAGCCCATGTGAACGAGATAACAAACAATTTTTCCGCTGAGGTCGGCGGAATGCAGTGCGGATGGTGTTGGGTCGCTAAGGTGGATGTTCCTCGCATTGAGCGGCGGTTTGATATCTGTCGTTGGTTTATTTTGTTCAATATGCCGAGCCTGCCGGGTCGTTGAGACTGTGGCGCTCGGTTCCGTTGAGGGGCGGGTTGAAGATACTTACGAGGATCAGGTCCTTGTCTCGGCCCCCGCGCAGAAGATGCTTGTCATGCTTATCAAGTACATAGATGTCCCCCTTGCGAATGGGGAAGACATTCCCGTCCATGTCCTCGACCTCGCCCTCTCCGGCGATGCAGTAGCAGGCTTCGAGATGATTACGGTATTGCAGAAGCGAGACCGTGTTAGCGCGCACTACGGTGTGGCAGATGCTAAAGCCCATGCCGTCCTTGTCGGTCAGAAGGCGGTGGCTAGTACCATTGCCCCAATCGACGAAGTGATCGGTCGCTTCAACATCCTGCAGGCTACGCACAATCATAACACTATCCTTTCGTATTCCGCGGCCGAGTCGGAGGCGCGTACTACCGTGATGTTGCCACTTCTGCGCGGTACTGCCGCCTGCGTTGCATGTTCAGAATGCCCTACCGGCCCACATAAAGTGTTTTCGGTCGCAAATCTGGCAAGTTGTTTCCTTCCTTCGCTGTGCCTCGCGACACGAATACAACTCCGCAGCCTGTTAGCTATTGAAGCAAATCTCGTGCCACCCTGGTAGAGAAAGGGGAGAGAAGTTGGGGCTGTTTTTTCAGATAATTAGAGAGTGGAAGGATTAGCAGGGCAGTGAAGCCAATCTTACAAAGGACTTTGCGGCACATCGATTACGTTCAAATGAATAAGTTGCTGCCCTGCGAGGTCGTTTCAGCGCATCTCGACTGGTGGGTCGGCAAGACAATGGGGAACGGGAATGATCGCAGGCGTAAAGGGACGGCTTTGGGGCCGGAAGCTTCGGGCCGGGAAAACCGGACCCAAGTTGGGCGCAAGCATTGTTGGCCTCCGCTCGGTCAGGCATTCACCGGCTCGGAAAATGCCAATTGATTCTGCTCAACCGCGGCATGCCTAAACGGCCACCTGCGTCCCGATCTCGACGACACGTCCGGTTGGGATCTGGAAATACTCCGTCGCATCGGCCGCCGAGCGCGCCAGGCCGATGAACAGCTTGTCCTGCCAGACCGGCATTCCGGAATTGGGCGATGCCTTGAGCGAGCGCCGCGACAGGAAGAAGGATGTCGTCATGATGTCGAACTTCCAGCCCTGCTTGCGGCAGATCGCCAGCGCGCGCGGAATGTTAGGCTGCTCCATGTAGCCGAAGATCAGCGTCACCCGCATGAACAGCTCGTTGACCGTCTCCATCTTGACGCGCTCGCTGTCGGGCACGACCGGCTGCGGTGCCGTCACCACCGAAAGGATGACATTCTGCTCGTGCAGCACCTTGTAGTGCTTGAGGCTGTGCATCAGCGCGGTCGGCGCGCTCAGTGGATCGCTGGTCAGGAACACCGCGGTGCCCGACACCAGATGCGGCTTCTTCTTCAGCAGGTTGCCGGCAAGGAAATCCAGCGGGATCTCGTTCCGGCGCGTCTTTTCGAACAAATAGCGGGTGCCGCGGATCCAGGTCCACATGGTGAGCACAATAACTGCGGCAATGGCAAGCGAGGACCAGCCCCCTTCAAACACCTTGACTATGTTGGCGGCAAAGAAGCCGGTATCGACGAAGGCGAACACCGCCATCAAGGCGACCGCGACGCCGAGCGGCCACTTCCAGATGCGCGTCATCACAACAAAAAGCAGTATATTCGTCACCAGCATGTTGCCGGTCACCGAAATACCGTAGGCCGAGGCCAGTCTGCTCGATTCACCGAAGCCGACCACCAGCAGCATCACCACCAGCGCCAGCAGCAGGTTGACGCGCGGCAGGTAGATTTGGCCCGACTGTTTTTCCGACGTATGCAGGATCACGAAACGCGGCAGCATGTTGAGCTGCACCGCCTGTCTGGTCAGCGAGAAGGCGCCGGAGATCACCGCCTGGCTGGCGATCACGGTCGCCGCCGTCGCCAGCACGACCATCGGGATAAGCATCCAGCCTTCGTTCATCTCGAAGAAGGGATGACCGACGACACCGCCATTCGCCAGCACGAAGGCGCCTTGCCCGACATAGTTGAGCAACAGGCAAGGAAACACGATTGCCAGCCAGGCAAGCACGATCGGCTTGCGGCCGAAATGGCCGAGGTCGGCATAGAGCGCCTCAGCGCCGGTGACGGCGAGAAAAACCGCACCAACCGTGACGAAGGCGACATCGGGCGAGTTGACCAGGAACGACACGATGTAATGCGGGCTGATTGCCAGCAGGATTTCCGGGTCGTCCATGATGTGGTTGAAGCCGGAAAGGCCGATGGCCAGGAACCACAGCGCGGTAACGGGCCCGAACACCAATCCTACGCCGCCGGTGCCAAACCGCTGTACCGCAAACACGATCGCCAGGATGGCCAGTGTCAGCGGCACCACATAGGGCTGGAATGTCGGCGTGACGACATTCATACCTTCGACCGCCGACAGTACCGAGATTGCCGGCGTAATGACTGCGTCGCCGAAAAAAAGCGCCGCGCCGACGATGCCGATGCCGAGGATCACCGCCGAGCGGGTCGGGAAACGGTTGCGCGCCAGCGCCATAAGCGACAGCACTCCGCCCTCGCCTCGATTGTCGGCGCGGAGCACGAACATGATGTATTTGATCGTCACGGTGATCGTCAGCGACCAGATGATCAGCGACAGCACGCCGAGGATGTCGCCACGGTTGGCGACGTTGCCACCGGCTGATGCATGCAACGCCTCGCGGAATGCATAGATCGGGCTGGTGCCGATATCGCCGTAAACGACACCGAGTGCGCCCAGCATCAGCACCTTGGTGCTGTGCTGCTCGACCTCAGAATGGCTCGATTGTTCGACAGGTTCTGCCTCGTTACCAGCATTGGTAAGGGCCATGGACGACACTCCGATAAGCGCGCGGTGCTCTACGCTTGCTGCACTGCAATATCAAGTGCCGCAACGTAATGTCTGCCGGCATCGCCTGTCGTTGCTCGCCTTGGCAGACTCGCCAGCCCGAAGCCCTACCGACGAGCAATAGCGCACCGGCAAAACCCTCAGCGCCCAGATCAATGAATGGTTCTCGGCCACAGTGCCCCCCGCGATGCGACCGATGGCGACCAGGGTGTCGGGGCGCACAAGGATGGCGGTTTCCTGATGCCGTTGCTCCAGTGTGATCGCACCGTTGCTGCGCAAGCCATTTCCATTCTCGGGTCAAATTCCCCTGGGAATGCCGATCCGAACGCAGGTGGTTATTGGTAGAAGGCAGCGGTTTCACGGTGCCGTTTTGCGGGCGCGCTGCGCGCTCGGGCCCGTGGTACCGAAACGCGGCTCGAAAGCGATTAGACGCCAACCTGGTTTTTGCTGAGGTCATCCTTGAGTTCACGGCGATCGGCTACGCAGCGGGTGGCAAATGCGCAGCTCCTTTGTGATTCGGCAATTCGGATCGCCACGGGGCACGGCACGTGCTTCGATGCTCAGGGGCTGTCCCGGTCGCTGCAAGACCCATCGCTCAGCGGCGCTCAAGCCATCGGCTTTCGGAAAGACCGGCGACGCTTCGTCTCAACGACTATTCCGGTCGGGCGGTCGGCCGTCTTCTTCGCCTTGAGCACGGCCGTTCGCTTCGGTTTCGATTTGGGCGGGGCATCAGGCGCTGCCATTGGCTCAGGCGTTTTCTTGGAACCTTGCTTGTTCTTGCGGACGCACAGCAAAACCTTGGCGGTCGCCGCATCCGCATCCGAGACGACGCCGGCCGGCTCGCCATCAAGATCGACCCGCACAGCGCCGGCATCCAGCCTCGCCAAGTATCTGGGCATCGTGGCATAGGCGCGCAGGGCTCTCCTCAATTCATCCTCTGACAGTCTGCCGTCCAGCACGCGAATGTCATGATGGATGCCGATCTTAAGCGGCCTGGGCGCTTTCGTATTGAATGCCGCAGGCCACTTTGCCGACAGATGGCGGAAAAGCTGCGCGGGCGATTTCCCTCGGCTGGGGGTCGTCATGATCAAGCCTCGCCCGATTTGTTTTCGTTCCCAATTCGGATCCCTTGGTAGCGCCCATATATGCAATGATTATGGATGCCTGAAAAAAATGGGATTCGTCCGGCCGGGGCAAAGCAGCGCACCCTGGTTTCTAGATGAGTACCGTTGCCCTCCCTTTAGCCGTTCCGTTGCCGGCCGGCGGTAGGAGGCATGCTCTTCGGCAACTTTACTACGTCACGGTTGCTGTTCAGGGTGGGCAGCTTGCCCGCTCGGTAGCTGCTCTTTGAAGCGCGCGCGGGCGAGCTCAAGGAGCGCCTGGGCTATCTCGTCCTCGGTCCAGCCGGATTCCGCTGCGCGCTCAACCAATTGCTGGAGGGCCGGTTCCAAGGTGAGCTGGCACTGAAGGGAACGGTCCGGGTGGTCGACCGGGCAGCTTGGTTGCGCGACCGCAATGCTTGATCGCTTCATTGCAGGCCATGGGCTGTCGCCCCCCTCCTTTTGCCACACGAGGCGCGCCAGCTCACGTGTTGTTGTTGGTGTGCGCCACGGCATTCGCTTCATCTTGTCAACCAGCCGCTCCAGCGATCCCGCGCGCTCCAGCTCCGTGAAGAAATGATGGGGCGTGACGCTACCGAGCCGGTGCCGCTCGGCCAGCTTCCACACATACGGATAGTCGACCATGAAATCGGATCGAGGCGAGGCCTTGGACGGTTCAGCCTCGGTCACGATGCCGCCGCCCACGTGCCGATCGGCCCTCTCGATGATTTGGCGCACCCTCGTTATCGACAAGCCATGTTCCTGCGCCAGGTCGGCGAAGCGCTTGCCTTTCAGAAAGCCTTCGACCAGGGCGACGTTCCTATCGACGGTCGGGCTAAATCCCCAACAGGCACGCAGTTTTTCCAGCATCATTGCGTTCGTTCATCCGGTTTGTTCACGCCCCCCCACAAACCCTAGCCGGCCAAATCGGCGCTTGGAAGCCTCATCAGGCTCACCTCATGGCTCGCTGCGAAAGATGCGGGCGATCACCATGATCGTTGTCGACCGCCGACCTCGCGAATGTCGGCTTCGACCCTAGCGTCATGAGGCGCGGGGGGCTGGCGTTTCCGCAAGTCACGTTGCGAGCCGGTTCGGCGGCATTGATCCGTCGGATGGCGTCTGCAGTCCGCGAGGAACGCATGGCAAGGACCTTGCGACGTCGGTCGCTTATTGCGCCTTCGAAGCGTTTGGCAACCCTGACGATCCGGAATATCGATTCTGGGCTGTTTCTGAAACTTTCAAAAAAGAATCATGTCGGGTGGGCTTAGCCTATGGACGACCCTGTCGGACTTACGCGTATGACATTCAGATTCTCCTGACCGGCGAGGCAAGCGGCACGGCAAAACGCCTTATTCTTGGGCGTGAAGGTTGCCTGACAGGAGTCCATTGAAGTACGTTGCGCAACCCTCGTGGGGGCGCCTGCAGGGCAGGATGCCCCGAGATGGTAAGGTGATTTGGCAGTGACGGAACTCGCTGGCGTTGTTGACAAGGCCAATCTATCCGCATCGCACTAACTAATCGCCGATTATTGACATCCCACGGCGGGCGCTGCAATCGTCCTAGCATCGAAGCACACCTACGCGGGCGCGGCTGACCTGGACAACGACTGGCCTCAAGCCGGCCGTCTCACCCCTGTAGATCCGGCGGCGACAGGCCTCGCCCGCGCTTATTTCCTCAGGCGAAAGGTTCGCCTGCATTCCCGCCGATGTCGTATCAGCTATGTTTCGAATATCCGGTACCGTCGGTGAACTGCCGGATGAATATCATGCGAAATGGGCTTCAGGCGGACTATCCCAGGGTGGTGACCAAGCCTGAGTCAACTCACAATCGTTTCATTGATCCCGGATATGCTTGTTACAGTAACCCCGCCTGCTCGGCCTCCCGGCGCAGATTCTGGCGCGGGCGCGGGCCGATCTGCTGGATCACCAGCCCGGCGGCCAGTGAGCCGAGGTCGCCGCAATCCTTGAGGCTGCGTCCGGTGGTGTAGCCGAAAAGGAAGCCGGCGGCATAGAGATCGCCGGCTCCGGTCGTGTCGACCAGTTCCTTGATCTTCGTCGCCTCGATGGTGACGGTCTCGTCGCCACGCACGATGACCGAACCTTTCTCGGAACGGGTGACAGCGGCTATTCTGCAATCCTTGCGGATGGCGGCGAGCGCTTCCTCGAAGGAAGCGGTCTGGTAGAGCGATTTGATCTCGTGGCTGTTGGCAAAGACGATGTCGACGGTGCCCGAGCGCATCAGCTCGAGGAACTCGTCGCGGTAGCGGTCGACGCAGAAGGAATCCGACAGCGTCATCGACACTTCGCGCCCCGCCGCGTGCGCCAGCCTCGCGGTCTGCCGGATCGCTTCCTTGGCGCGCGGCGGATCCCACAGATAACCCTCGAAATAGGTCACCTTGGCGCCGGCCGCCTTGTCGGCCTCGACGTCTTCCGGCCCCAGCTCGACGCAGGCGCCGAGGTAGGTGTTCATCGAACGCTCGCCGTCCGGCGTGACGAAGATCATTGAGCGCGCCGTCGGCGGCTCTCCCTCGAGCGGCCTGGTGTCGAAGGCCACGCCCTGGGCCTGGATGTCGTGCGTGTAGATTTCGCCCAGCGCGTCGTTCGACACCTTGCCGAAGAAAGCGGCCCGTCCGCCGAGACTGGCGACGCCGGCGGCGGTGTTGCCGGCGCTGCCGCCGGAAGCCTCGATCGCCGGCCCATGCGGCTGTAAAGCAGTTCGGCGCGCTTGGCGTCGATGAGGTTCATCGCGCCCTTGATGATGCCGTTGGTCGCGAGGAAAGCCTCGTCGCATTGCGCGATGATGTCGACAATGGCATTGCCGATGCAAAGCACGTCATATTCCGGCATCAAAATCTCCGCCAAGAACCCACCCGGCTATCTGGCATGCCGGCCGCGCGCGGGTCTAGCGAGTTGAAATGCATTGCCGCATTCGCTTGAGCCAACGGCCCTCACGCAGCTGCCGGTCCTGCTTCACGCAGCAAGTCGTCGGCTCTGTCCGTCTTTTCCCAGGTGAACTCAGGCTCTTCACGGCCGAAGTGCCCGTATGTGGCGGTTTTGCGGTATATCGGGCGTAAGAGATCAAGCATCTTGATGATGCCTTTCGGTCGGAGATCGAAAAGCTCAAGAATAAGGCGCTCGATCTTTTTTTCCTCAATCCTTGCGGTTCCGAATGTGTTGACCATGACGGAAACCGGACTGGCCACGCCGATCGCGTAAGCAAGCTGAACCTCGCAAACCTCTGCAAGGCCGCTGGCAACGATATTCTTTGCGACGTACCGCGCCGCATAGGCGGCTGAGCGGTCAACCTTGGATGGGTCCTTGCCCGAAAAGGCGCCGCCGCCGTGACGCCCCGTTCCACCGTAGGAATCGACGATGATCTTGCGTCCAGTGAGGCCGCAGTCGCCGGCAGGCCCACCTACCACGAATCGCCCTGTTGGATTGACCAGAAATCTGATCCCCGTCGTATCCAGGTCGGGCGGCAAGAGCGGCTTAATGATCTCCTCAATGACGCCTTCGCGGACCGTGCCTTGTGAGACCGCTTCGTCATGCTGCGTCGACAGGACTATGGTGTCCAGCGCCACCGGGCGGAGACCCTCGTAGCGTACGGACACTTGAGATTTTACGTCCGGACGCAGCCAGCCAAGCTGTCCTGTTTTCCGGACCTCCGCCTGTCTTTTCGTCAAACGGTGGGCGAGCTGGATCGGCAAGGGCATCAATGTATCCGTCTCGTTGCATGCGAATCCAAACATGAGGCCCTGATCCCCCGCCCCCTGCTCGAGATCCTGCCCTCGTCCTTCGTCAACGCCCTGGCTGATGTCGGGCGACTGCTCGGTGAGAGCCAGAACGACGGCGCAACGTCGACCATCAAAGCCGATGGCATCGTCGTCGTAGCCAATATCAAGGATCGTATCGCGGGCGACTTGGCTGTAATCGATCTGCGCATGGGTGGTGATCTCGCCAGCCAGAACGACAATCCCTGTCTTCACCAACGTTTCACAGGCGACGCGCGCCTTCGGATCGGTATGCAGGACCGCATCGAGGATGGCATCTGAGATGTTGTCTGCCATCTTATCGGGGTGTCCCGCGCCGACGGATTCGGAAGAGAACACGAACTGCCTGGTCATGGATGCCCTCGCTTCAAGTGTTGGGGTTAGGTGAGGAGTTTGTGGACTGGCGTGGCTTATCGGTCGGTGATGCCGGGGACCTCGAACGCAGTGCAGAAGTTGGCAACGTCTCTGCGTACGCTCGCATGAACCTCCTGGTCATTGGGCCGGCGGCAGACCGAGTCGATGAAATCGGCGATCTGCACCATTTCCCCCTCGCGCATGCCCATGGAGGTCACTGCTGGGGTCCCCAAGCGGATTCCGCTTGTGACCGACGGGTCCCGCGTGTCGCCCGGCACCATGTTGAAGTTCGTAATGATGCCTGCCTTTGCGAGGCGCTCGGCATAGGCTTTGCCTGACAGCGGCCGGTTCCGAAGATCAAGGATCAGCATGTGATTGTCAGTGCCCCCGGTGACGAGTTCATAACCTCGCTCCACAAGCGCCTGGGCCAGAGCCTTGGCGTTGTTGACGATCTGTTGACCGTAGATACGAAAGGACGGGTTCGCTGCTTCCTGCAAAGCGACGGCAAGCGCGGCGATAGTATTCATATGCGGTCCGCCTTGCAGGAGAGGGAACACGGCGCGGTCTATGCGTTTGGCCAGATTGTATTGGCTGTTCGGATGATAAAGCGCCTGATAGCGATCTTCATTCTTCGACAGAATGAAGCCTCCACGGGGCCCGCGGATCGACTTATGAGACGTGCTGGTGACGACGTCGCAATGGGCCACGGGATTCGGATGCGCTCCGGCGACAATAAGGCCGCTGATGTGCGCAATGTCGGCCACGAGATAGGCGTTCGCCTCCGCAGCGATTTCGGCCATTGCCGCGTAATCAAAAATACGCGGATAAGAAGTTCCGCCGACCCAAATCAGCTTCGGGCGTTCCCGCCTGGCGGTCTCGCGCAATTGGTCATAGTCAATTTGCTGCGTCTTTTCGTGCAGCCTGTATGGAACTCGCTGATAATCGGTGCCGGAAAAGTTGACGGACCAACCGTGCGTCAGATGGCCGCCTTCGGGTAAAGGCAAACCCATGACTTTGTCACGGGGGCTCAAAAGCGCGCGATAGACAGCATGATTGGCGGGCGAGCCGGAATATGGCTGGACGTTCGCGTGTTCACAGCCGAATAGCGCCTTCAAGCGCTCGATAGCGACGTTTTCAAGCTCATCGACGATCTCATTTCCGGCGTAGTAGCGCGCGCCGGGGTATCCCTCGGCATACTTGTTGGTGAAAATCGACCCGGTCGCTTCCAACACCGCCGCGGAGGCAAAGTTCTCGGACGCGATGAGTTTGAGCGTCGTCCGCTCCTGGCGCTCCTGTCTTAGAAGCAGTTCATGAACGCGGTAATCGACGTGGACCAAGGAAGACCGTCCGAAAGTGTCGGGCTGCGCGATGGCACCCTCGGTGCAGTTGCTCATGGCAATTCGCGCTCCAATTGGATGGATCTATTCCCGAGCAAGCAGGCGGTCCCCTTGGACCGCCCGTCTTGTACCGCCTCGAGCCGCTCCAGGTCCCGCTTATGATGCCCATCCTCGTGAGGGAGGAGATCGACCAAGAATTGAACCAACCCCCCATCCTTGCCCCCTGCATTGAGATGATATGAGGACCAAGGACGTTGTCCGTTGCCGCAAAGAAAGTCGGCTCTGGCCAGCAGCCGGACGTGTCGCACGACGTGCTCGCGACGCAGACCCAGAATCTCTGCTAGCTCAGAGACAGTTAGGTCCGCATGCGCGCAAAGGCCCAGGATTCGAAGGCGATCAATATGCGCTACCGTCCTTAGGCGACTGACCAGTGTCATCATTGGACGGCACGACGCCAAATAGAAGAACCGAACCCTCGTCCTGCTGGCTTTGTCATTTCGGGCTCTCCGCAAAGGGTGTACTTATTATAAGCTGCGATAGCGGTGTTCTACACACTTGCCTTGAATGGGCCGTGAGGCGACGATCACCTCTTGGGTAGCGCCACCTCAGAGCCGAATGAGCGCTCCTCTTGCCCTTGGTGTTATTACCGATGTTGGGTTCCGTGCGGCGGTCCGGGGCGTACATCGGTATAAGCTCTTTCAGCCGTGCCTGACCTCAGACCTTACGTAAATCTATCATCGTCAGGGGTTTGCGTTCGCAAAGTTTTCGTAAAATTGGTTTGCAGGTTTTGTTGCAATGACCGAAATTTTCTCAAGATTGTTCGAGATGATATGGCTTGCAGGCATGCCATTCAGCCTGATCTGGGCATGCTATGGCACGCCTGCTTCACGCTCCATCCACCGGACGATCCGGCAGCGCGCGGGAAGCCTGCTTCCAACGCCGAGATGCGAGCGAGGTTGGCTTGCGGACAAGCGGGGCCAGTTCTTCACTGGCCCTGCGAGGGACACGCGGGCCAGCATTGCCGAGATCGGCGGGGTCCGGCCGCTCCGCGGCGCGATAACGGCCTTGAAGCGGACAGCCGCCAGGTCAGAATCGCCGGATTTCAGGTCGCGCCGTATTGGCGGCCGTCCCGGTGACGCCAACGGAGCTCGTCCAGAACGGTGTGATCGTCAAACCCCGAAACCATCGGCTAACGCTTTCCGCACCAGGTCTCGGGCGGCCAGCTGCGCGCGTGATGAGGGCGATGGCGCTGTGCTCCGAGCCGGACCTGATCGTCTTCGACGAGCCGACGACGGCGGTCGACGTGACGACGCAGATCGACGTGCTGGCGGCGATCAAGGATGCCATCCGCGACACCCATGTGGCGGCGCTCTACATCACCCACGACCTTGCCGTCGTCGCCCAAACGAGATCATGGTGCTGCGCCATGGCCGGCTGGTCGAATGGGGCGGCACAAGGCAGATCATCAAGGAGCCGCGCCAGGAATACACCAATGCGCTGGTCTCGGTGCATGAGATCGAACACTCCGAGCAGAAGCCCGGTGTCACGCCGTTCCTGTCGGTCAAGAACGTCACCGCCGCCTATGGCGGCGGCCAGGTCAAGGTGCTGAAGAACGTCTCGGTCGACATCTATGCCGGTCAGACGCTGGCGTGGTCGGCGAATCCGGCTCCGGCAAGTCGACGCTGGCGCGCGCCATCACCGGACTTTTGCCGCCTGAGCAAGGCACGGTGACTTTCGACGGGCGGCCGCTGGCCAACCTTGGCTTGCGGACCGACCGAAGGAAGATCTGCGCCAGTTGCAGATGGTCTACCAGATGGCCGACGTGGCGATGAACCCGCGCCAGACGTCGGCACCATCATCGGCCGGCCGCTCGAATTCTATTTCGGCATGCGCGGCAGGGAGCGCGACAAGCGCGTCGCCGAACTGCTCGACGAGATCGAGATGGGCAAGGGCTTTGTCGACCGTTACCAGGCCGAGCTTTCCGGCGGCCAGAAGCAGCGCGTCTGCATTGCCCGCTCGCTCGCGGCAAAACCAAAGCTGATCATTTGTGACGAGGTGACCTCGGCGCTTGACCCCTTGGTGGCGCACGGCATCCTGAAGCTGCTGCTCGAAACGCACAAGGAGGAGAGCGCCGCCTATCTGTTCATCACCCATGACATGGCGACGGTGAAGTCGATCGCCGACTCAATCGCCTTTTGTATCGAGGCGACATCGTCCGCTACGGGTCGAAAACTGCTGTGCTGCAACCGCCTTTCGATGCCTATACCGACCTCCTCCTTTCCTCGGTACCAAAAATGGGGAGGGCTCGGCTTGATTCACTTAGGCTGGCAAAGGGATGACGCCCCTCACGATACGAGGATCACGCAAGAGCTGACAACCAATCTGCGGATTTGGCCCGACTTTTGAACTCCCCCTCGTTGGGCGGCGGAAAGAATGCCGACCGATTGCGCACAAAACATCTTCCAGCGACCACTTTGTTGGCGTTGACAAAACATTACGACCTTTCCACCGAGAGTCGGTCGTTTGATCGCTGCAGGGAGCCACAACCAATGTAGTTGGAGCGCCGAAATAGAGTGCCCGAACGGTTTTCTTGTGCCTCAACAATGCCTTTACCGAACACCGCTAAAGAAGGTGCCGGGGTTGAATTCTGTCGATATCTCGCCTAATGGTGTTGCTCAACCTCAAGAGCAGCTCTGCCGCGATCCAACGACTATGCTAAATTACCCTAACGAATGGCAGAAACGATATTTCGATGGGTATTACAAGATAGATCCCATCATCAAGAAAATCCGACAGCGACTCGGTGCCGTTCATTGGAAGGACGTTGGCTTCTCAACGGCTTTGCCGCTGAGCTTTTTCTTGAAGTCGACCATTAGCCCGCCCCTATCCTCAACGTGAACCGATCTTCGTCAATTTGTCCTACCAAGGACGCCTTGCCAGATCATGAAAACGTGGAGCTTTCTGGGTCTGCCACAATTCTCCCGGGACCATTACACATCCGCTTACCGGGTAGTTTGCTAAAATGGGCCCTTCCGCTTTCAACTCCGATCAGGCCATCGGTATCTCACTGACACGGTACGACGGGAAAGGCAGTTCCAGGGCCGTCAGCAGGCCAGTCCGCTTTATCGGCGACAGCTCACAAAGTCGCTACCCTAAACCTCCACAGTCTGCTTACTCGCGCCCGAAGGTGGTAGGGCTGCCAGCAGCGATAAGGCTAGTTCAGCTTCGTGGCCGCGAGAAACAGTGACTGCCGGCACCGATTTAGCGTCTGCCTTATAATGGCAGCCGGTCTGCATCGCCGAGCATGTCATCCGCCAAAGAGGGCACTTCTCTCAGCGAGTCGGGTATGATACCCGTTTTAATGGTATCGTCTCCGGACTAGAAAGGTGAGTCGGTGCGGCTTGTCACAACGCGCAGAGCGACGAACCTGACCGGGTTGTCGACCGAGCAACTCCGCGAATGGTCGAGCCGGCGGGCATTGATCCCTGCCGACATCCAGAACCGCGGGCGCGGCTCGCAGGCTCAATATGGCTGGCAGGCGATTTTGCTGCTGCGCATTGCGCTGCTGCTCAAGGACCGCTTCCATGTCGAGCTTCACGCACACCGTGGATTGTTCGCAGCGCTGCGCAAGGCGCTGGGCACTACGTCGTTCATTAAACTGCGGGGCACGAGCGTTGCAATATATGATTGCGAAACTTGGGAATTAATCGATGCGGACGCCGCCGACGAGAGCGCTGATGCTATCGTCGTCCAACTCGATCCCCACCTTGCCGTGCTGGCGGCAGAATTCACCATGCCTGGCCCGCCGCCGACGGGGCAGCTCGAACTTTTCACTGCCCGGCTGGTGTCGGCGGAACCAGCCTCAAAAGGCGATGAAATGGCTGCTGAGGTCCTACAGCAGCCGTCGCGACGCCGGGCATGAGTTCCGACGCTTTCATCAAAGCGCTGCAGGCGACGGGATATCTCGGCCCCGAGGGACAGCTCGCCCCGGGCCTTGTGACCAACGACGCGCCGGAAGCGACACGCCTGAGGGTCGTCCTCAAAGACACGCGCGTCGGGTTGAAGGCAGACGCGGTTTTCTCGGCACAGAATATGCCGACATCGATTTTCAAGGACGCCGGCGATTCTGCGCCCAGCGAGGAGCAGGTCGGTCAATGGCACGAAGCGGCTTGGAACATCGGGGTGGCGCCGCTGCTTTGGATCATCACCCCGACCGAAGTTCGCCTTTACAATTGCTACGCGTCGCCTTGGCGCGGTGCGGACCCCGGCGTTGCTGCGCCGCCGCTCGACCGCTTTGACCTGGCCGCCGACGATCGGCTTCGCGCACTCGATGCAATGTGCGGGCGATTGGCGACTGAGACCGGAGCCTTCTGGTCGAGCCTGATCGGCAACAAGATTGATCGCCAATATCGCGTCGACCGCGAATTGCTCACCGAGATCAATGCGCTCGAAGGGCGATTGACCGAACTGCCGCCAGCTCAGAGCGCGGCACAGTTGGACGGCGCGGATGAAATCGCCGCCGCTCGTGATTTTGCGCAGCGGCTCATCGGCCGCTGCATTTTCACCTGGTATCTGCTTGACCGCGGCATTGCGCAGCCGTTTCTTCCAAGCTCGTTACCCGACGACCTCGTGGGGATGATGGCGACGCCCACAAGCGCCTTCGACCTATTCGCTTGGCTGCGCGACACGTTCAACGGCGATCTCTTCCCGATGGACGACCCCGGTGCCGAGCATATGCGATTGGGTCCGGCTCATCTGGCATTGATGCGGGATTTCATTGAGGGCCGCAGCCTCGTCCCCGAAAACCATGGCCAGGGACGCCTGTTTCGGTTCCGCTTCGATGCAATCCCCGTGGATCTCGTCAGCTCGATATACCAGCAGTTCGCACGATCGAGTGCCGAGAAGAAGGCGCGGGTGCAGGGCTTGCACTACACGCCCGTCGAGCTTGTTCATCTGACCCTTGATCCAGTTTTCGAAGATCTCCCAGCGACCGCGCGGGTGATTGATCCGACATGCGGCTCGGGCGCCTTTCTCGTCGAGGCGTTTCGCCGGCTGATCTGGAAGCGCTGCGGCGACGAGCAGGCATCCCGCGCAGTCGTGCGTGAAATTCTCTACCATCAGCTCTTCGGCATCGACGTCAACCCTTCCGCACTCGGGATCGCCGCGTTCAGCCTTTACCTGGCAGCGCTCGAATTTGATGAGGAGCCGATCACCGAGATCGCCGAGCTGAGATTCGACCGGCTGATCGGAACGACGCTGTTTGAAGCCGATACGATCGGCGAGAATTTGCCGACCACGCTCGTCGGGCGTCCGTTCGAGGCTGTCGTCGGCAACCCGCCGTGGACCTTCGACAAATCCATCAAGGCGAAGCCGAGGAAGAAGGGCAATGCGCACTCGCTGCGGCCGCGGCGTAGCCCCGACTGGGCGTTTCTCGATGTGGCGGCTGCGCTCGCTGGCGAGAAAGGCCGCATCGGCATGGTAATGAAAGCATCGCCATTCTTCTCCAAGGATGAACATGCAGTCGAAGCGAGGGCGGCGCTTCTTTCCCGCCTGAAGCCAGCGGCACTGGTCAATCTTTCGGCGCTGCGCAAGGAGCATCTGTTCCCCGACGCGACCGGCCCGGCGATGCTGTTTTTTGCGCGCTGCTCGCTGATGCCGGAAGCGGACCAACTGCTTGTCGGCTCGATCCCCTGGAGACCTGACTTCGTTCGCAACGGCCTTTTCCATGTTGGGCCGGGTGAACTGCGCGCCGTCCCGCTCCGCCGGATTCTCCGCACGCCAGCGATGCTTAAAGCGGCGACCTTTGGCACCGTCCGCGACAGTTGGCTTATCGAGCGGCTGGAGCGGGAATTTCCAACGCTGGAGAAGACGCTCAATTCCTTGGGTATTCTTGCCCTCGAAGGCCGGGGACAGGGCTATCAGGTCGAAGGCGATCCCAATGTTCCGCCGCCCTATTTCTATGAGACGGCAGCCCTGAGCCCCGACAACTACCAGCCGCTTCGCATCGATTCCGATGCGCTTCCGCTATTCGCGGAGCCGAGGTTGCACCGCATTCGGAATGAATCAATCTATCGCGGTCCCCTGCTCCTGTGTCCGAAGGCGAGCTTTAAATCGAGCCTCGAGGAGGGACGCTACAGTGCCGCCACAGCCGCGGATACGCTGCTCTACACCGAGAGCTTCTATGGGATCTCGTTCGCGGACCATGCTCCCGAGCTGGCGCCGGTCCTCTCTGGGATACTCAATTCCTGCGTGACGACGTTTCAGCTTGCCTATGGCGGCGGGGCTTGGGGGCTCGAGCGGTCGACTGTGGAGCCGAAGGATCTTCTATCGTTACGTGTTCCTGATCTCCGCAAGGTCGACGCGGCGACCCGTCGGCTCATCGCCGAGGCCGAGGCTGCTGTAGCTCGGGAGGCCACCTCCGAGCATCTTCAAGCCCTCGATGCTGCCGTGGCGGAGCTTTATGAGTTCGACAGGCACGAACTGGTCCTGGCGCGTGAAAGCGTCGAACGCGCGCGGGTGCTGATCTTCGAGGGTCGTAAGCGCCGCCGGGCATTCGTGAAGCCCCCCCAGCGTGAACCGCTCCAAGCGTATGCTACAACCGTCACCAGCGTTGTCGATGGCTATTTGCGGAGCCGAGGCACTCGGCACCTCGAAGCAGCGGTTTATTCGCGCCCGCTGGTGAGCGCGAGCTGGGCCGATGGCGGTGGCGGCCTCACGGCCGTTCGCTTCCGCATGGGCGCCGGAGCATCGCCGCGAGAGCCGGCTATCGCGCTGGGTGAGGATGCCGAGTTGACTGCACTCGCGGAACAACTGAAGGGATGGATGAAGTCGGACCTGCCTCCTTATCTGAATGAGCGGCGCAATTTGCGGCTCTACCTCGGCGACAGCCTGTTCATCGTGAAACCTTCGGAAGTCCGCTACTGGACTAAAACGGCGGGCCTCAACGATGCGGACGTCATCCTTGCCGATCATTGGCTCAAGGCGTCGCATGCAGCTTACGCCTGATCAACCAGCCGGCGTCCCCTCCTTCAACTTGGAGATAGATGAGATCGAAACGTTAGTCGATCTTATCTGTCAGGGTGCCCGCGAAGCCCGTCAGCACATGACGCCTGGCCTGCCCGAAGTGCCAATGACCGTCATCGTGCGGAAGGCCATGAGGAGGATGAAGCGCAATCTCGGGCTGACCAATCTGGAGGTCGCAGGCGAGGTCGAGATCGACGATATGGCGACCGATGGCGCTGAACTGCTGGGACGCATCGACATCACCTTGAAGTTCCTCCGACAGTTTGGGAACGAGGACGACTATGTCGGCGTCGAATGCAAGCGTGTCGGTGCCGGAAGCGCATTCAGCCAGCTCAACTCCCGCTATGTCACTCAAGGGGCCGAGCGCTTTATAAATGGCCAGTATGCGACCGGCCACGCCTGGGGCTTCATGTTGGGCTATGCGCTGGCGCTCCCGGCAGACGCCATTGTTCAGGCGATCAACAATCGTCTGCAATCGGATTATGGAACAGCCGCGGCGCTGGCTTCGGCCGCGTTGCACGATGATGCGCTCGCCATTCATGAGGGAGCACTTCAACGCCCGGATGGATCGTCTATCCGCCTGCGGCACATCATCGTCGATATGGCCCCAGCGGCACCCGCGAACGACTGAACAAACCATGGTTAAGATTGAGGCGAGCGGCCATAATGGGGCATCGCGCCTGATCATCAGGTGAGAGTGGAACGGCATTCTAGGAAGGTAAACCAAGCAGCGAATGTCCTAAGCAAGTGCGATAACGTTTTCCGCGCGGGAGCATAGTGGACTCGTTCAGCCTTGACGGCTTGGGGCCGCGAGGTCCGACTTGCGTGAGAATATAAATCCCGAAGAGCCGAGACCGTTTGACAGGCTCGGTTCGCGAAAGCCTGGTCGGCTGGAGACCGACGCAGACAGTCCCGGAACCTGCTTTTACGTCGTAGAATGTTGGAGCCGTACCGGAGATAAAGATGGACGAACTCTCACCAGATGAAGGCGAGGATCCTTACGCAAACGACCCCTTCTTCAAGATGGTGCACGATGTTGAATGGAATGCCTGCATCGGCAGGCAGGGTGAAGGGGTCGGAACAAGAGCAGTGCGAAATCGTACGCTAAGGGCGAACGAAGCGGGAACTCTAGGCAGCCCGCCGCAGCCCACCTGGAAGGCGAAGCGACCGGAAACCTTCCAACAGATGATGCTCGCTATCCCAAGTGTAAATGCCGGTCAGATTGATGTGCACCCAGCTCAGCGGCGAGATGTGCTTGAGCAGGTGATCCGGAATCTCGCGACGCATGTTGCGTGAGTGGTAACGGCCCGTTCGATATAGACCGTGTTCCAATGGACGATGGCGCTGACGACGAGGTTGAGGCCGGATGCGCGGAAGGCTTGGCTTTCGAACGATCGGTCGCGGATTTCGCCGCGCTCGTGGAAGAAGACGGCGCGCTTCAGTTTATGCGCGGCCTCGCCCTTGTTGAGGCCGGCCTGGCAACGCCGGCGTAGCGCTGGAATTGAGTACCACTCGATCATGAACAGCGACCGCTCGATGCGACCAAGTTCGCGCAACGCCTTTGCGAGCTGGCTTTCCTTCGGTGATGCTGACGGCTTCTTCAAGATCGTGGACGGCACTACGGATCGCGTTGTGATCGACGCCGCCAGATGAAGCAGATCGTCCCAACGGTCCAGGATCAGGGTGGCATTGATCGGCTGCGCATTTCGCAAAAGCCGGACAGGGGTTCCGCTAATTCCCGGACAGCGATTTCGCTAATGTCGGGACAGTTTGGCGGCGACGGTCCTCGGGTGCCTTGTTGCGTTCATGGATGATTGATTTCGCCGTTTTCGGTGCCGGTCAAGAGGGGCGCTGGCTTTTGCTTTCGCATGCTGTCGCCCTGGAGCACGATGCGGTGGGCGTTGTGCACGATCCGGTCGAGAATGGCGCCGGCGACGGTGGGGTCTGCGATCAGGTCATGCCATCTGGCCACCGGGACCTGGGTGGTGATCAGGGTGGATTTGCGGCGATAGCGTTCCTCAACGATTTCGAACAGATGGACGCGCTGTTGGTCGGTGAGGCTGTGGGTTCCGAAGTCATCGAGGATGAGCAGTTGCGCGCGGGTGAGTTTGTCGATGAGGCGTGGGAAGCGGCCATCGAGACGAGCGAGCGCCAAATCCTCGAACAGGCGCGGCACGCGCACATAGAGCACGGAATGATCGAGCCGTGCCGCTTGCCGGCCGAAGGCGCAGGCCAGCCACGACTTGCCGGTTCCGGTCTGGCCGGTGACGATCAGGTTCTCATGCGCTTTCAGCCATTCGCCCTGGGCGAGCGCCATGGTGCTGCGCCGGTCGAGTCCGCGCGGCGCGGCAAAGTCGATGTCCTCGATGCAGGCTTCGGGAAAGCGCAGCCTGGCTGAGGCGAGCCGGTCCGGACGCGCTTGTCGGCCCGCATGGCGACCTCGCGGTCGAGCATCAGGCCGAGCCACTCGTCACGGCTGAGCTCGTTGGCGTTGTTGCGTTCGGCCAGTTCGCGCCAGGCGGCAGCCATGCCGGCCAGACCGAGGGCCTGCATCTGATCGAGGGTGGGGTTCGTCAGCATTCTTTCTTCCTTTCCTTCTGCGGAGCTGGCCCGGTCGAGGCCGGCTTTGAGGATGGCGATGACGGAGGAGTAGGCGATCGCGTTGATCAGCAGCGCCCGCTCGCAGGCGGCATCGAGACGCTCCGGCCCATAGCGCGGCGCCAGCGACAGGATGCCCATGGCCGAGCGATATCCCTGTTCCGGATGCGGCCGGTCGCGCATCATGCGCTCGACCAAAATGGCGGCGTTGGGGCCGATCCCGGCCGCCCGGCTGATCAGGCTGGCCGGCGTGGTGTTGGCGTAGCGCTGGTGCGCCTTGGGCATGTGTTCGTTGACGGTGACATGGCCGGAACGCTGTGAGCGACGCACATGGCTGGCGACACGCTGGTGATCGTGGAAGATCTCGACCACTCGATGCGTGAGCCGCACCTCGACGGTGCGCCCGATCAGCCGGTGCGGCACCGAGTAGAAGGTCTTGTCGGCCTCGACATGGTAGTCAGGACGGACCTTCGCCGACTTCCACTCGGCGTATTCGAACGGTGCCGCCGGCAGCGGCTTCAAGGCAGCCCGCTCGATCTCTTCGAACAGTTCGCGGCGGCTTATGGCGCATCGGCCGGTTGTTCAACTCCTCGAGCAGTTCGGCGATCGCCGCGTTGAGCTCGGCGATCGAGAAGAAGAATCGATTCCTCAGCCGCGCCAGAATCCAGCGCTCGACAATCAGCACCGCGCCTTCGACCTTGGCCTTGTCGCGCGGCTTGCGGCTGCGGGTCGGCAGGATGGTGGTGTCGTAATGCTCGGCCATGGCGGCAAAGGTCGCGTTCAGCGTCGGCTCGAACCACAGCGCCTTGACGACACCGGCCTTCAGGTTGTCGCACACGATCGCTCTGGTGACGCCGCCGAAGAAGGCGAGCGCTCGTACCTGGCCCTCGATCCAGTCCGGTAGCTTTTGACTGGAGCTGGCAAAGGCGAAGGTCAGATTGGATGCGCCCAGCACCGCGACAAAAATCTGCGCCGGGTAAAGACGCCGGTCGCCGGATCGATCACCGGCACCGTCTGCCCGGCATAGTCCGTCTGCATCACCGCGCCCGCCGCATGCCGATTGCGGAATGTCGCGCTCGTCCGGCGCCCGAAAGCGGCGAAGTGCTCGCAGAACCAGGTGTAGCCGTAGCCGTCGGGATGGGCGGCGCGATACTCCTGCCACAACAGCGTCAGCGTCACCCCCTTGCGCTTCAGCTCCCTGGCGATCAGCGCAAAGTCCGGTTCGCTCAGGTCTTGCGGCGGACGACCGGCACGGCCAAACAGCAGCCGCTCAAGTGTCGCGTCGTCGTGGCCCGGCGGCAGAGGCCAGCATGACAGCCCGGCCTCCCGCGCCCGTAGCAAATAGGTCGATACTGTCGTCTTGCTGATCTTCAGCCGTTCCGACACTTCACGCACCGAAAGACCCTGCTCATGGGTCAGGCGCAAGATCGCTTGGATGTCCCTCACGCTCGTTCGTCTCGCTTGCTTCCGTGTCGGCATGGCCCCTCTCAACGTCATCGTGAGAGGCCAAACTGCCAGAACGGCGCAGCCGAGAACCGACCGTTAAATCCGCTCCCGAAAACTGTCCGGGATTTAGCGGAATCGCTGTCCGCGAATTACTGAAATCACTGTCCGGGATTTAGCGAAAAGGGTGTCCGGGAATTACTGAAACACGCAGATCGGCGCCCCGATGTGGTTCGACAGTGCCGGATATGCATCGCCTTTCTCGAATGTGTGGAATTTCCGATCTTTGAGATTGCGCAGCCGAGGCGCAAAGCGTTTGCCGAACGGCGGGCTCGTGGATGCCCTGCACATACGGATCGGCGGCGCGCTGCTCCGGCGTGAGCATCTCGCGCCGGATTTGTTCGCCGTCGAGCGCCTGTGTGCACACGAGACAGGGAGCCCCGGCGCGAGCATCTGGGTGCGGCCGGTCCCGTGTGTGATCGCGTTCTCGCGCACGGTGATGCTGACGCCCATGTCGATGCAGGGCAGGAGAAACTGATAGGCGAGCTGTCCGACGACCGCTCGGCTCGCGTGCGAGTCGGTGCACAGGAACAGGAAATCCGCGCCATAGAGCGCAGGCAAGGATGCCTCGTCGACAATGTCGGCCCGGAGAGCCGTGATCTCCGCCTTAGAATTGATGCTGCGGATATGACGCGCTGCGACCTCTGCCTTGGGTCGGCCGATATCTGCCGGCGTTGCACCGACAAGCCGGTTGAGTTTGGTCATCTCGACCACGTCGGGGTCGATCAGGATGAATCGGCGAACGCCGAGATGCGCGAGCTGCTGCGCGACCGCCGAACCGGTACCGCCAAGGCCGATAATGGCCACGGCAATGTGACTGATGATGGCTTGGCCGCGCGGGCCGAAGGCGCGGACCTGCCGGTCGTGGGCCAGGGTGCTGATTTCGGGCAGTCCGGGGTAGGCCAGAGCCCGTGCGCACGCGCCAATCTCCCAGACTGGGATCTCGTGGGCGATGCCGAGGCGCCGCGCGCGGCAGCCGTCGGGCCCAATTACCAGCGCCAGATGGGACGCTGCAGGCACACGCCGTCCAAAATAATCTGACAGGGGTTGCTCGCCCGCGTGGTCTACAGTTGAAAAACAGGGTTGTGCCAGTCAGTCAACAACGCTCCATCAGGTCGTCGATCTTCGTTGCCTTGATATAGCGGGCCGGGTTCGGATCGATCTCAAGCGCCTTGAAGTGAGCCTCGCCACACATGATCTTCGCCGCTTCGTTATCGCGAAGATCGTCGGTAAATAAACTACCCTTCGTCTCGATCACGAAATAGAGACGCTCCTCGCCGCTGACCTCCACCAGCACCGCCCAATCGGGATTGTACGTACCCAGCGGCGTCGGCACTTTGAACCACGCCGGAAGCTTGGCGTAGATTTTCACCGACTCGTTCTTTTCGAGCTGCTCCGCGAACGTCCGTTCGACGCCGCCGGAATCATAGACAACGTGCTCGAAGACTGACTTCGTTGCGTCCTTGAGCATGTTCCTCAGATAGCCCGTTAGCTCTTCCTGCTGGAAAAGTTCCTGAGCGTAGTAGTGCTCGTCACCGATCCGCTGGTATTTGATCCCATCGACCAACGCCAACCGCTTGGTGCGGTTGATCACTTCACCCGCGATCTCGATGAAGGCCTGCGGATTGCGCTTGAAGTCCTTCAACCGCCCGCACTCGGTGAGGATGCGGACAAGGCTCTTGCGCGTGAGTTGGGTGCGATCCTGGAGATCGGTGAGCACGTCGGGCAACGCGATGTCACCCTCCTCGATCGTGACGATCGTCCCGCTGTTCTTGTCGCGCTCCGTGGCTTCAACGCCACCCTGGCCGATGGAAAGATCGGCCTTCCTGATCCGGACACGCGCCTTGGAAACCGGCGGGCCGTTGGCGATTGCCTTGGCGCAGTCGGCGATCAGCTTTTCATTGTCGAAGTGAACGCGATAGGTCGTCTTGTGCTTGATGCGATCCCAAAGCGCCTGGAACTCCGCGCTTTCCAGAATGGCCTGCCGTGTTTTGACGACGACGCGCTCGTCGGCGTTCTTGATATCGAGCTTGCCGGCGACCTTCTTCAGCAGCTCGCGAACCGCCGCAACATGCCCTTCGAGTTCTTTCGGCAAAGCGAAAGTGCCGTCCTTCAGCGCCGCGCGCAGCGTGTCCTGAACCTTACCCTTCGGGTCAACGAAACCTTGCGTCTTCAAGTGCTCGAAGATCGCGGCGGATACGTCGAATCCCAGCATGCCCGTTGAGCCATCAGCCTTCGCCACTGGAATGGCGGCGAACTGGTGCTTCTCGACAATCCCGAACTTAATGCCGGTGTCCCTCTCGATCTCTTTTTGCAGATTCTCGGCGAACTCCTCGTAACTTTCGGTGGCGACGACGGTCAGCGTATTGACCTCGAACCCGCGTAACCGCTCGCCTTGCTGATTGACGCAGAGGCGCAGGCCTCGGCCAATCGTCTGGCGACGCTCGCGTTCCGTGCCCATCTCGCGGAGCGCGCATATCTGGAAGACGTTCGGATTGTCCCAGCCCTCCTTGAGGGCCGAGTGGGAGAAGATGAACTTGAGCTTGGTCTCGAAGCCCAGCAGCTTCTCCTTGTCCTTCATGATCAGGTTGTAGGCGCGTTCGGCGTTGTCCCGGCCTGCCTGGTTATTGTCGGCCGTATCGATCCAGCGCCGCGCCTTGTCGATCGAGAAGTAGCCATCATGAACCTCCTCGGCTTCCGAGGTGAGATCGACCTCCTTAAACAGGCTCACGAACTCCGGGAGCTTCGCTGCGCGGCGGTACTCTTCCTCGAAGATTCGGGCGTATTTGCCCTTCGTCGGATTGCCGTCCTCGTCATACGACCGGTAGTGCTCGACGGCATCGATGAAGAAGAGGCTCAACACCTTGATGCCAAGCGGCGCGAGGCGTTTCTCTTTTTCCAGATGCTCCTGGATCGTGCGGCGGATCATCAGTCGCTTCATGGCGTCCGCGTCTACATCGCCAACCGCCTCGCCGGGTGAGAGGAAGGTTTCGCCACCCGGAAGCTTTACTTCCAGGAGCTGGCTGTCCTTCGCGGCGCAGATCTCGCCGATCCGGCAATCGGCATACACGGCACGCTTTGTCAGTTCCTGAAGATCGTCGCCGTCCTGAACGACCACCTCTTTGCGACGCACCGCCTTGCCATCCTGAACGTCGATCTCGACGAGCGCCGTCACTGGTCCCTTGCCGTTGCTGGCCGAAACAAAGCGCACATATGCCTTGTTGTACCCGCCCTCGACCTCCATCGACGCAACTTCGATCTGCTTAACAAGCTTGCGCTCATAGGCATCGACCGCATCGAGGCGAAATACCATGTGGTGCTTGTCGACATGGGTGGCCGAATAGCGAAGCGTGCAGAGCGGGTTCATCTCCGCGAGAGCCGAACGCCCGCGGCCTTCAAGACCACCATCAACGCTTTGCGGCTCATCCACGATCAGGATCGGCCGTGTGGCGCGGATCAAGTCGATCGGGCGCTCGCCACCGGTCTTCTCGCTGTCCTTATAGAGGTTGTTCACGTCCTTCTTGTTGATGGCGCCGACCGTCACCACCATGATCTGAATGTTCGGGCTGGTCGCGAAATTGCGTACCTGCCCCAGCTTGCCGGAATCGTAGAGGAAATAATCGAAGGGCTGGCCGGAATAGAGGCCCTTGAAGTGCTCTTCGGTGATCTGAAGCGTCTTGTAGACGCCCCCCTTGATCGCGACCGAAGGCACGACGATCACGAACTTGGTGAAGCCGTAGCGCCGGTTCAGCTCGAAAATGGTACGCACATAGACGTATGTTTTGCCTGTGCCGGTCTCCATCTCGACTGTGAAGTCGCCGGAAGTGAGCGCCGTTGACGGCGCGAGGCCATTGCGAAGCTGGATGTCGTTCAGATTTCCGATGATCTCGTCATCGAGCAGCGTCAGGCGGTTGCCGATGCCGAGTTCGCTTTCAACCAGGCCTAGTTCGCCTTGCGCGCCCAGGAAGCCGCCAAGATCGAGGCTGCCTTGCCCGGTGCGTTCGGCCAGCGGGCGGCGCGTCACCGTGAACTCGGTGCGGTTGATCTCCTGGCCGCGGAACAAATCAGCGACGGACTCGATCGCCAGCTTCTGGTAGTCAAGATCGGGTTCGAAATGCAGTTTCATCGAACCCCTCCTACAGGCTGCGAACGTCGGTGATGCCGTTCTGACTGAGGATCGCCGCCATGTTGGTTTTGGCGACATCATCGGCGAAGCCCGAATCCTTGAACACGACGCGCGTGTCGACGGCAGGTGCAAGCGCCGTGCGCCACGTCACGATCCCCGAAGCTAGCGGCTCGACCACGTCCTTGCTCAACCCATCGGCAAGGCAGACGATCAGCGCACCCCCACCGATGGAATTCACGGACTTGCCGGCGATGCTCTTCGTCTTGATCGGCACGCAAAGATCGAGCCCGAGCTTCAACAGCAGCTCATAGAGCACGTCCTGCTCCTTGCGACCTTGGACGAGATGCTCAGCATTCTTCAGCAGGCTCCTTTCGAGATCGGCTGCGACCGGCTCCCAAGCGCGGATATTCGATGATGCAAGCTTGAAGACGCGGAACCCAAAATCACCCTTGAAGAGGGGATTTTCTTCATCGATCCGCGCTGCAGAACGCCGGAGCCTTTCTTTAGTTAGTTCGGCTATAGTGCGAGGCTTTCCCAACTTATCGCAGAAATCCGATGCAACCTTTTGTTCTCTGTTACTGGGGTCGAGAGGCTCGGGAAGTTGGACAAGGACGTATCGGCGCTTTAGGTTCTCCGCAGCATTTTGCTTCAAAAGGGCGTGTCCGGTCGTTCCCGACCCGGCAAAAAAATCCAGAACGATATCACCATCCGCGGCGACCTGCTCAATGAGACTCGCAATCAGCGCTGTCGGTTTTGGGAACGCAAAGAGGTCAACGCCGAACAGTGAGCGTATCTCCTGGGTCCCATCTGCTGTATGTACACCATCAATAATCGACCGGAATGCAATGAACTCCGATCGCATCTCGCTCCGAAATTTCTTCTCGCGAGGTCTTCCGTCATCATTCCTGGGAAACAGAACTTTTCCCTCGGATATCAGCTCCGCCATCTTATCTTTCGAATATCGCCATCCCGTGGAGGCATTCGGGGGGAACACCCTTCCAGTCAACGGATCGACGACGTCGTAGTGAAGGTTTGGTCGCTGATCTCTCGTAGCAAGGCCGAGCATGCTACGGCTCATCCAATCCCCACGCGGATCACCGTCTGGATTTCCGAATTTCGACTCATCGCGGCCCACACCCTTGAGCGAGAAGCCATCGTCCCGGGCATAGGCGACGATGTACTCATGGTCGGTTGATATGTTTGTGTTTGCGCGCGCATCAGTAAACTGACGAGCCTTCCACACAAATTGCGCAACGAAATTTTCCTCACCAAATATGTCATTCAATATAGCGCGGAGATTCGCGACTTCGCCGTCGTCGCACGAAACTAGAATTACACCATCTGAATGGAGAAGGTTTCTTGCGAGCTTCAAACGCGGATAAATCATGTTCAGCCAGTCGGTGTGAAACCGGCCAGACGCTTCAGTATTCGACGAAATCTTTCGACCGCCTTCAACCTGCCCCGTAAGCTCAAGATAGTTCCTGACATTGTCGCTATAGTCATCAGGATAAACGAAATCCTTTCCCGTGTTATAGGGCGGATCGATGTATATAAGCTTCACCTTGCCAGCGTAGCTCTTCTGCAAGAGCTTAAGGACTTCGAGATTGTCGCCTTCGATCATAATGTTCTGGGTAGCGTCCCAATCGACGCTTTCGTCCGGGCATGGCAGTAGCGTGCCGGTGGACGGCGTCAGCGCGATCTGTCGCGCACGGCGTTTGCCATGCCAGTTCAGCCCGTATTTCTCGTCGCGCTCATCAACGACAGCACCCAGCAGCTCCCGGAGAACCCCGAGATCAATTCGCCCCTCCTTGAATGCCTCCGGGAAAAGGGACCTTAAGGACTCGACGTTGTCCGCTACAATGTCGGCACTTTTGGTGATTGAGCTCCCTGGGTCGAGCTTCTCGATATTGGCCATCGTCACGCCTTCCATTCGCAGATGTTCTTCTTGTGTTGGGAGCAGCTAAGGGTGGAAAAGTCCGTAGTGATATTCGAGCGCTGCCACACTTGGGTGAAGGGCGGCCTTGGCCGGCAGCACGGGATGCTTGCCGTCGAGAGCTTCATACATCGATCCCTCTAGAAGCTTCGAAACTCTAACGACTAACTTCGTGGGCTCGATGGCAACGAGGGCGAGGTCGAAAAGTGTATGAACATCCGCTCGAAGCAAGAGCCCATTAGAAACCGCGTTCGTCTTCATCCCCCGATATGGACTGATATGCGCAGCTTCCAGAACCCAGGGCGTCTTGCAGCATGTCAAGGCGCATTGTCCGCTGTACGCGGAGATCAATTTGCGGCGAAAAGTCTGTTGCCCCAACCGCCGGATCACCGAAGCGATTATGCGCTTACGACCATCGGAAATATTCTTCGGATCGAATTCTTCTGCGACAGTCGCGTCCCTTTGTATCTCAAATTCATCCAGCCTACTTGTCTGTGGAACAAGTAGCGAATTGACAAACTCATGTGGCGCTATCGCAATTCCGATATTGTTGGAAAAAATCCCCTTTGGTCTGCTCGCAGGCTTCATCTTTCTCAAGCTGCTTTCAAGAGAAAACCGCGCGTGAAATGATTTTCCGCTCTTGAATACCAAGATGTAGGGCGGATCGCTGGCATCGTAAGTTGTGGGGAAACCGGCGGTCGATGCCCATGCGGGGTGGCGGTTGCTGTACTGATCACGGATTCGCCATTCACCACCTCTGCGCTTTGGATTTCCGCTAAAGGCTAGCTCTCCCACCTGTGTTCTTTCACGATCGGCGGCAGCTGAGATGGTTGCATCGGTCTTCCCCGAGGCACCTAGGAAGTTGTCGATGGGAAATTGGGCAGTGCGCACGCCAAGGGCTATGTGCATGGCTCCGCCTCCGCGGCCATACGGCGAAGCATTCCCGTTGATTGCCCTAAAATCTGTCGCACTAAGCCGCCGCCAAAGTACCGTGGAAGTCATGTTGCCCCTCAGATCCATTCTCGTATTCGGATGTCCACGCGTTCCGTTCTCAAAGTTTTTTCTGCTGGGCTGCGATCTCGGCCTCCAAGCGCTGGATCTCTAAGTTGAGATCGACGCGCCGGTTCAGCTGCTTCTCGCGGGTGGCCTTGGCGCGAAGACCGATGATCTCGCGCATCAGCCGGGATTGGGCTTCGAGGGCTTCGCGGCGGCGCTCGATCGTCACGGCGTCATCGCTCGCTGCAAAGGCGCCGCTCAGCCTGGCGGCGCTGAGCGCTTCGATTCGGACCAGCCAACCCTCATACAAGGTCCATAGGTTGCGGCGGGACTGCTTGGCAAGGGGTAGACTTTCGAGAAACGCCTGTTCGTTGGGATTCAACGGTTCTTTGGTAATTCCAGCAATCGAAACGACGCGCTCGATGACGACTTTACCTGCTTCGTTTTGCGCATGGCGCTTGTGCGCCACCGATAGCGCGACACCCTGTTCGTCGGAGGTAACGAGAACCACTGGGTAGGGAATGGCGCGGTGGATCAATTCGATCAGACGCGCGGCCTTCGCATCAGGCCGAAAGGCACAGGCAACGACCGCGATCTCAAGGTATTCCCGCGTATCATCAGCGAAGCTCGGCACGCCGATGGTGGTTGGCTTGCAGGCGGCAAGCCATTGCAGCTCGTCGATCCCGTCCTGAATGGCACGCTTGTCGGAGGCGGTCGGCGCGCCCTGTTCCACGAGAAGCTTCTTCGGCACCCGCGCATCCACGCGGGCTTCGGGCGGCAAGCCCAAAGCCTCGACAACTGCGAGGATGCCGGCTTCCGTCGTCACGCCGCTGCACCCTCGGCGTCCGGAAGCACCACAAGAAACGCGACAACCTCGAAGTCGTTGACCCCGGCAAACTCGCCCTTCATGGCGTGGGTACCGCCTGGCGAAAAGAGGCTCGCGACTGCCCGCTCTTCCTTCTTGCCAACGACGGACGCGACAGCTCGGGCGAGCAGTTTCTGAAATGGCTCCATGTCCCTGCCGAAGCGCGTCGCCTTGTCGAACCGGATGCTAGCTTCGGCGTCGGGCAGATCCCGGCCGAGGCTGAGCTTCTTCAAAGCATCCAGCACCTGCTTCGCCTGTGTGTAGGGAAGCTTGATCTCGCCGTCCTCGCCAACATGCACGACGTAGTGCGGGCTCAAGGGATAGCCCGGCTCCGGCGATTTCAGCGCCGCGTCGCCAACCGCGCGAAGGCAGAAGATCACGCCGGGCTGAATGCCCGTGTCGACGCTCGCGGCAGTGCTTCGCGGGGCCGACGTGACCGCATAGGTCGCAAGCGGCAGCGCTTCGAGGCGCTCCTTATTCTCCCGCAGATAGCCGGAAAGATCGATGCGGAAATCGTTTAGCGTGAGGTCAGCAATCGAGACGCCGCTCGACAGGTCTTCGAGGTCGATCACGGCGTCTTGCAGCTTCTGAAGTTGGGCGCGGCGGTATTCCAGATCGTTCATCTGGTTGCCGGCCTGAAACTCTATGACGTTCTCCTCGCCCGTCGCCGAAACGTCCAGCAGCACCATGCGACCGCTCACGCGGGATTCGAGATCGAGATACTCGTCCAGCTCCATGTTCGGCCAAAAGTTGACGAGCTGAATCTGCGTGTTCGGAGAACCGATCCGGTCGATGCGGCCAAACCGCTGGATGATCCGAACGGGGTTCCAGTGAATGTCGTAGTTGATCAGAAAGTCGCAATCCTGAAGGTTCTGGCCTTCCGAAATGCAGTCGGTGGCGATCAGCAAATCGATCTCGCCTTCGACCGCCATTTCCCCGGGCCGCTCCTTCGAGCGCGGCGAAAAAGCGCTGAGGATCGTGCTCATATCGCTGCGCATGCTCGGCATGGTGGTCTTGTTCGCGCCAGTGCCAGTGACCACCGCGGCGTTTAATCCCAACGTCCTTTTCGCCCAAGGCGCCAGCTCGCGGTAAAGATAATCCGCGGTATCGGCGAAGGCGGTGAAAAGAAGCAGCTTTCGATTACCGTCGTTGATCGGCTCGTGGGCTTTCTTGGCGATCACCTGCTTCAGTGCTTCCAGCTTTGCGTCCCGATCAGCCGTCACAGAGCGGGCCGCTGATAGAAGCGTCGCGAGGCGGTTACGGTCCTCGATGAGGTCCTGCCGCCAACGCACTCGGTCAACGTCCTGAAGCAGCACCTTCACCTTTCGCCCGACGAGCAGAGACTCGAACGCAGAGTCGTCAACGGCGATGTCGTCGATCGTCGCTTCTTCAACCGACTCATCGTGCGCGTCGATCTTCGAAAGTAGGCCCTCAACGTCGGCGAGCTGCCGCTTGATGGTGAGAGCGAATGAGGCAACCGAACTCTCCATGCGCTTCAGGATGTTCACCCGAAGAAGGTGGATCAGGCTTTCCTCGCGATCGACCTGCCGAAAGAAGCTCTCGCCGCCGCGGATTTTCGTGCTGTATTTTTCGTCGTAGGCCGCCTGCTTGTGCGGAAGCACGTAGCGCAAGGGCGCATAGGCGCCGAGCGTCAGCCGCCGGATCTCATTGTTGATCTCGCGGATGGGCCGGAATTCGCCTGCCAGATCGACGTCCGCCTTGATATTGAAGGGCCGAAGCCGCTCGGGGAATTGCCCGGTCTCGGCCGTGCCGTAATAGCGCTGAACGTGCTTACGCGACCGCGCGATCGTCAACATGTCCAGAAGCTTGAAATAGTCGAAGCCCAGCATGTCCATCAACCGCGCAGGACGGCGTTCGGCCTCCGGCAAATCGAGCCAGCGGTTGAACTGCGCCTGGGCTTTCCTGATCGTCGCCTCGATGCTTGGAACACCGTGGCCGATCAGCGCTAGATCGTTGCCCTCGGTCATGAACGCGATCTGGTTCTTCAGGTCCGCCAGGCGACTGTTCACCGGCGTCGCGGATAGCATGAGCACCTTGGTTTTCACGCCGGCCTTGATCACCCGCTTCATCAGGTGGTCGTAGCGTGTGTCGCGGTCCTTGTGCGTCGCCTTGTTTCGGAAGTTGTGGGACTCGTCGATGACGACGAGATCGTAGTTTCCCCAGTTGACGTGGGAGAGGTCGATATCTCCCGACAATCCGCCATCGCGGGATAGATCGGTGTGGTTCAGGACATCGTAGTTGAGGCGATCCTCGGCCAGGACGTTCCGCCGGTCGTTGGCCTTGTAGAGCGTCCAGTTGTCCCTCAGCCGCTTCGGGCAAAGCACGAGAACCCGATCGTTGCGAAGCTCATAGTACTTGATGACCGCCAACGCCTCGAACGTCTTACCGAGGCCGACGCTATCGGCGATAATGCAGCCGCCGATGCGTTCTAGCTTATCGATGGCACCCACTACGCCATCGCGCTGGAACCGGAACAGCTTCTTCCAAACGATCGTGTTTCGTATGCCGGTCGCGGACTTGATGATCCGCTCTTCATCGAGCTCGTCGCCGAGATCCTTGAATAGCTGAAACAGTATCTGGAAATAGAGAAGCGACGGCGCGCGCTGGGAGCCTGCCTCTTCGAGCAAACCGACAAGTTTGTCCTTTGCCGTCGAGCCCGCCTTGATGCCATCCCAGTTCGCCCGGAACCAGTCGGCAAACGCAGCGGCTTCCTCGTCCTCGTCCGAAGCCTGAACCAGCCCGAGTTGACCGCCTGGCGTGATCCCGAGGCCTTCCGTGGTGAAGGAGCAAGTGCCGAGCAATGCCCGTCGCGTTCCCGTCCCCTGAACGACGATGAGCGACTGAGGTGGCGCCGAAGGAGCGCACCTGACCTCTGCACGCTTCTTGATCCAATCGGCAGCGAGCCGTGCAAGCCAACGGCCATGAAGCTGACCGCGAAAGGCGATATCGGCAGGGCCGCCGAAAAGCGCCTCCGCGAATGCCGTTTCATCACCCAGCAGCAGGCGGCACTTCTCTGCCTTCTCGATGAGCTCCCGAACTTCCGCAAACGCGTGCACGGAAAAGCTCGGTGACATCAAATCAACAGACACGTCCTGGACAAGCCATTCGCGCAGTCGATCGACCACCCTTTCGTTGCCGCTATTCCGAATGAGCTTCATGCACACACACCCGATCAGGCCCGATCGAGCGAACACCTGCGCACAAGGCTAACTAAGGTGCCTCCCTCCCAGGCGAAAAGCAACTATAACGAAAACACGCTCCAGCACGACCCCTTTCGATAAAGTTTCCGCAGATCCCTGCGACGGCAGGCGGAATAAGTCTTGGAAAACGGATCTTCAGGTAACCGGTGTTACGGGGGCACCTTCGGCGATCAGCCTGAGGGGCGATGGAGCCTTTGAGGGCTTCGACATATGACGATTTCAGAGCCTAAGTTCACATGATGGGCATGGTTGACGTGGAGAAATTCGTCGCCACGCGGCTCTCAGACCGGTGTTGGGCCATCGCGGTCGTGTTGCCGATACTTGGATAGCTATCCGGTTTCTGTGCCTGCCCATCAGGCCGCACGGCTTTCCAAGACGAGCGGCGGCGCCAACTCGTGTATGCGCGCATTGGGACAAACCCGCCTGGCGATATCACAAAGATGCTGGTGATGCGTCAGGTAGATCACCTGACCCACTTTCGCCATGTCGGCGAATAGCCGGAAGGCTTCCTCGGCACGGAAGTCGTCGAACGTCTCCATGATGTCGTCGGCGATGAAGGGAACAGGGGTGCGAGATTGGGCGAACTCGTGGTAGCCGGCCACTCTGAGCGCGAGATAGAGTTGGAAGCGCGTTCCCTTTGACATTTCCTGCGCCAGCTTGGAACTCCCATCAGCCCCGATGCCAATAAGCACTTCGGTGTCCTTGTCAGGCTGGGTCGCCAGACCGCGATAGGCGCCGCGGCTGATCACCTGAAAAGCCTCCGAGGCGCGAAGCATCATCGAACTGCGATGCTTGTCGCGGTACAGGCGCAAGGCTTGCTCGGCCGCGACGATGCCGGCCCTGAGGCGGAAGTAGCTGAACGCCTTATCCTCGATTTCCAGGAGGACCGTGCGCCGTTGCTCTTCAAGAGCAGCCACGGCACTCTCGCCGTCGACGGCATCCACCTCGTCGGACGCTTTGCTGTATGCCGTAAACAGCTCCCGTACGCGCCGATCCTGATCCTCAAACCGGGCCCTGAGTTCTACCTGCTCGACCTCCAGCGCAGGCCGATCCGCGGCATCAAGCATCTGTTCGACATCGGCCATGTCCTGGATTGACAGCGCGTCTCGGATTTCGCGTTCGATGGTATCGGACCGCCGGCGCAAGTCTCTCCTCTGCTCGATCATGCGCAGCTTCTTCTCTACCTCCTGCAGCGAAGATACTCCGAACAGCTGCGTCATTTCAGATTTGCGGCGCTCGCAAATCGCGATTTCAGCCTCCAGGTCCCGGTTTTTGAGAATCTGATCCTCGAGAGCAAGGTGCTTGGATTCCCTTTCTGCCTTTTTCGCCCGAGCCTCTTCCACTCTGGCGGACATCAGCGCCCAGAGTCTCAAGGCACTGTCTGCTGATCGGTCCAATCCGAGTTCCGCAGCCATGACGGACAGTTCGCGCAAGAAGGCCGCCTGATCTTCCTCCATCTTGACGATGCGATCTGCCAAGCCGGCTTGCCGTTGAGTGGCCGGGCCAAGCTCGGCAAGTCTGTCCAATACCTCCTTGACGGTTGCGAGGCTGGGGATAGTTCCTCCTGCGCCGAGCCAACAGCTCTTGCAAACCTCAGCCCATGACGCGTCCCATTGCGCCTCGTCGGCAGTTGCCGTTTCAAGGGCTGACTGGCGGGAAGCCTGCTCCCTTTCGCAGCGTTCAAGTTGCTCCCTCAAGTTCTTGTGTTCAACTTCAAGATCAACGGCGAACTGGGCCCTGGCCAAAAGCGCTTCGTAGGAGTCAGAGTGATCCTGGGAAACGGCTGCCGCCGATAATGCCGCCGAGAGCCGGTTGCGCGCCGCCGAGCCGTCCGCTTCCGCCTGGCGTAAGTCACCTTCGGCCTCCCGGAGCAAGTCGGCTGTCGCGAGGACCATTTCGCGGCGTCCCAGCCATGCCTCAAGCCCACCTAGCTTGATCTCGCCAGAAACGGTCAGAGCCATTTTCCGAGCGGACTCCAGAATTTCGGCCCTGATAGCTTCGCGTTTCGACTTCGCCGCGTTCAGCAACTCCGCTGAGCGATCCAATTCCGCTTCCGCGACGGCGAGCCTCTGATAAGTTTGATTCAGCTTCGCCAGGTCGCTCATCTGTCCCAGCCGTACGCTGGTGATCAGGTCGTCTTTCCGCAGCTCGATCTCAAACGCCGCAGCGGTCGATTCATCGAGCGCGTCACGATGCGTAGCCCATGCCGCTTCACGCGCTGATCGCGACGTCGCTGCCTCAAGATCGTCCACGACGCCGGTGATATTCTTCAGTGCATCCAATTCGGCTCGCAAACACCGCAGCTCACTCGTGAGGCGCCCGCTGTCATCGCTGTAGCGGTCGATCTCGGCTTCCGCTTTAGAGAGAGCTGATTTCCAGGCCTCCAGCTCAGAAGGTGCCGGCACCCGCATTTGCCGTACCTGGTCAACGCTTTCACCCCACGGTCGGAGTTCCGACATCTGCTGCGCCAGTGTTTCTTTAAGATCCACACGGGAGCGTTCGGCGACGCGGCGACGGGCGGCATGATCGTTCTCTCGAAGAGCCGAGAGCTCCCTCGCCAGCGCCGCAATGGCTTTGCCGTTTATGGAGGCAGCGGCTTCGCTCGACAGCTTGCTCCGCAACTCGATCAGACGGCGGTTCGCCTCTTCGGCTTCGCGCTTCGCGTTTTGAAGTGTCGCGTCGATACCGGAGCGGCGTTCAACGAGATCTCTGATGCTCCCAGAAATGCGACTTCCGAGCATCAGGCTGCTCGGCTCGTCTCCTTCAGGGCGTTCGAGAAGCCGCAGAATATTCGCAATTTCCCGGTCGACTTCCATCAATTGCAGGCGACGGTCCGGCAGATCCCTTTCAGCGGTGACATAACGGGCGTGCAGCTCGCCGATAGCGTCCATCCTTTGCCCCAAGGTGAGCGCGATGTCGTCAACGGCAATGGCATTGAGCCCTTTCTCAATCTCGGCGATGGACGCTTTCGCCGTCTCCCGCTTCACGGCAAGCTCGATGTCTTCCTGATGAATTACCGGAAGTTGGTTTCCCCACGAAGGCGGCGCTTCGGGAACATCTTGCAACTCAGCGAGACTGCCGCGGATGTCCCGCAATTCCGCCAGTCGTGGCAGTGCGGTCAGCAGGTTCTTAATCTCGTCAAGCCGAAGCTGCGTCCGGGTTCGGTCAGCCATCGCTTCGTCATAGTGTGCCAGTGACCGCTCCTTGGTTTCCACCATCTGGCGGTAATGGGTGGCGAGCGTGTCAATCTGCTCTTTTCGCTCCTTCAGATCGGAAAGCCGACTTTTCAAGTCGCCGATTTCACTGCTTCGGGCACGGAGTTTGAAAAGGCCGTCGGCCTGCGAACGCAATTCAACAAGTGTCTGGCTTAGTGCGGCCAAGCCTGTGCTTGCCGAAAACAGAAGCTGCCCGAGATCACCCTTGCTGGCCAGGATGCTCTTCCCGCCTTCCTCAAGGGTGTCATCGTCGAGGGAAAACATCGCGCAATAGACGTCCCACTCAACCCCACCAAGCTCGCCGAGTATCAAATGCTCGCCGATCGGCTGATCGCCCGGACCGAGCAGACTGCTTTGGGGCTTCTTGATCCGGACTAGCTCACGGGCAACACCACCGATGTCCAAGGCGGCCCCGATGCGCATCGTTGAGTAAGGATGGAGGAAATCATAGCGGCTGCGGGACTCGATGCCGAAGAGAAGGTCGAGGAATGCAGATAGGGCGGTCGATTTGCCCGCCTCGTTCGGACCGTAGATGATATGGAGATCTGGACGGCCCGGCTCCACAGGCCCGAAGTCGATGTGCTTGTCGGTGAATTTGCCGTAGCGGGTAAGGTCAAGCCGGTTGATGCGCATCATGCTACCTCATCCTGTTTCCGACGATGGAGCCGTGCGAGCACATCTTCGACTCCCTCCTGCGCGAGCAGGCGCAACGTCGCCCGAAACTCCTCCTGATCAGCACCGAAAGTACCTCTGCTTTCGGGTGGCAGATGACCACGAAGCTCCTCCCCAATATCGATGAGCGCCGCATGGTAAGCTTCCGAACCGATGATCTCGCTTCCGACAAGCTCTCGAAGTTCGACGAGTGGATCTCCGTTGGTCCCATCCGCAGAAACGAGGTCGGTGCACTGGATCTCCACTTTCTCGATCCAGGTCCGGCCAATGACAGATGCCCTGTGCTCGGCTTCGGTCTTGATGAGGTCGACATCGTTACGGAGCTGCCATGCGAGCGGCGTTCGTCCGGTGAAGGAAAGCCGGACCACAAGGTGATCGGAATTTGCAGCTTCCCGCGCGGCCCCCAGGTTGCCCGCTACCGTGGTCACCATGTGACGCCAATCTGCGATGCCGTCGAGGTCGATCACGACGCGCTCGAATTGGGCGATGCTGGTGAACCTTTCCTCAATGTGGACGGTTCGGTCATCAGCGATCGTAACAAGACTCACCGATTTCGGACCAGATTCGTTGATGTCGCGCCCCTGGGGCATGCCAGGCATCACGATCGTGCAGCGTCCGTTACTGATTGATCGCTTGTGAATGTGACCGAGCGCCCAATAGTCGAACTCTGTCGCCTCCAGATCCGAGACGTCGCAGGGTGCGTAGGGATCGTGCCCCCGGGTTCCTGCGAGGCTGGTGTGCAGAAGACCGATGTTAACAGCGCCCTCGATCCGTGGTTTGTACTTTCCCACCAGATTTTCGGGACACTGGGCCTGCGCAAAGCTAAGCCCGTGAATAACCACAGGGGTCGCTTGATCCAATTCGAGCGAGATAGCCTCCGGGCGCCCACCGTAGACTTTTACGGTTTCCGGGTACGTTAGTTCTCTGGTGATCTTCGACAACGCATCGTGGTTGCCTCGGATGATGAACACCCGCACTCCGGCTTGGTCCAGTCGGCGGATTTGCTCGGAAAGGAACCGCGCAGTTTTCATGGAGGTCTGATCGCCATCGTAGAGATCACCCGCGAGAAGAAGCGCGTTGACCTGCTCGGATAGGCAGAGATCGACGATATTGACAAAGGCACGCCGCGTCGCGTTGCCAATCAGCTCGCCTAGTTCCGGGTTGCGCAACGCCAGCGACCGAAGAGGCGAATCCAGATGAACGTCCGCCGTATGAACAAATCGAAAAGCCATGCCCTCACCTTTTGCCTTCGCGTGAGAAGGCTTTGATTCCCCGAACAGATACTGGGCTGCGCTTAGGTTTCTGGCTAGGCTGCCAATCCCTCACGATTTCAGGTTTCCACAGGCTAATGACAGAACCTGTCACCAGCCGCGGATCGTGTAGTTCCCGCGGTTCAAAGCTGTTTGGGAAAGCGCATTCTAGGGAAGCGAGGGAAAGTCAGAGCGCTGGTGCGTCTCGACCATTCTGCGAAGGGCCTCCGGCGCGATGACCTCTACCTTGTCTCCCCACATGTAGAGGTGCCAGCACATCTCCATATGACCGGACGCCCAGAAACGCACGATCAGTGAACCGTCAGACTGATCCTCCAGGATCTGAGCCGGATGGAACAGGAACGTTCGTGCGTGCGGCGCCGCGTCAGGCTTGAACTTCCAGATGACTTCGCCAAACTCACTGTCGTTCTGAAAAGCTCCGAACGCCTTCCGCGCGTGCGCATGAATGTCGAAGTCGGGATCACGTTCGAAAACCTCGCCGGTCAGTTCCGCCCGTTCGATCCTCTCAGCCACGAAGTGCCGGAGCGGACCCGCGCGATCGGTTGTTGGCCTGGCCACCAGATAGCGTCGGATTCCGATCAACACACCGTAAGGTTCGACCACCCGCTCGGTTGATGTCGCTGACCCGCGGGACTGGTAGGCGATCTTCAACCGCTGCGATCCCTTTAGCGCCGTTGCTATTGTCGGACCCACATGCGGCGCCAGTCTTGTCGTAGGCCCCGGGCGAGCAGCGAGACCCTGCGCCTCAAGCAATGCTTCGTGGTCAGTTTCCAGACGTGCGATCCGATTGCGCGGCACCAGCGCCAATATTTTTTCTCGGAGAGAACGGAGTTGCTCGGCCTCCAAACCTTGAGCATTCCGTTCCAATGTCTCGATCGAGAGATCCAGGGCCGCCAGTTCATCGGGAGTAAGCGTGAGCAGATCGCGCAAGGCTCCCGTCTGCAATCGCCAACGTTTACGTCCATCGTCTTCGAAGGTGGGTTCGGTATCGGGAAATTGACCTTCGAGCGTATGCAGCATCCGCTGCGCCGTGCGTTTGGATACGCCAAACCGCTCCCCGACATCGTCAACTGTCACGCCCATTCTTCGGGCTGCAACATACGTTGCAAGCTCAATCAGCTGCTGCGCCTTCTCAAATGACATCGATCTTCACCAATCCGGGTGACAGCTATTGTCACGATCAGTGCTTACGGTTCTATTATGCGTTGGGTGGGGGAGTGAAATGAAACTGGAAGGCAAGAATATCTTGCTGTCCGCATCGGACCTGATGCGGTTCATGGGCTGCGTTCATGCCACGGCGATGGACTTGCGCTACTTACAGGGCGAGCCGTTGCTGCCTGCGGAGGACACGGAGGATGCGAAGATCCTCCAGCATTACGGTGACGTTCACGAAGCGGATTATCTCTCGAAGCTCCGGAACAACGGTTTGCGGATCATTGAATTCAGCCGGGAAAAAGACCTAGCTGTTGCGGCTGAGGCGACCCGGGAAGCGCTATTCGAGGGCCCTGACGTCCTCTTCCAAGGAGCCTTTTTCTCTCCGCCGTGGGGCGGCTGGTCCGACTTCCTCATCAAGGTGGACAAGCCCTCGCTGCTCGGCCCGTTCTCGTATGAAGTGGTCGACACCAAGCTGAAGCGCAAGCCTGACCCGAAACATGTCCTGCAACTTGTTCTGTATTCGGACCTGCTTGCAGAGGCCCAAGGGGTCGAGCCGGAACATGCGCATATCCAGTTGGGTAATGGCGAGCGTTTTTCCTTCCGGCTCCTGGAGTATGCTGCCTTTGCTCGCCATGCACGCAAGCGGCTGGAAGACTTCGTGGCCGATCCCCACGACATGTCGCCCGATCCGGTCAAGATGTGCGGACTTTGCCGCTGGCGTGAAGACTGCACCACGCACTGGCAAGAAACGGACAGCCTGGCTTTGGTGGCCGGCATCTCAAGGACCCAGCGCAACAAGCTGACTGCGGCCGGTATCACGACAATGGCCGCGCTCGGTCAGTGCGATACTCGGGTGCCAACACTTGCCGAGGCAACGCTATCGAAACTGAGGACCCAGGCTCGGCTGCAAACGGCTCGACGAGCTGGGGGCCCGCCAACTTTCGAGTTGAAGCCCTACGATCCCGCTCGTGGCTTGGCGCTGCTTCCGCAACCGGACCAAGGGGATCTTTTCTACGATATCGAAGGCGACCCGTTCTACGAAGGCGGCTTGGAATATCTGCATGGGGTGTGGTTCGAAGAGCATGGTACCGGTACTTTCCAGGACTTCTGGGCTCATGATCACCCACAAGAGAAGGAAGCACTGCGGCGGCTGATGGCATTCTTCGAGGATCGGCTCCGCCGGTTCCCACGGGCGCACATCTATCACTACGCCGCGTACGAAATTTCTGCTCTGCGGCACCTGACCAGCACTCATGGTGTCGGCGAGGCACTGCTGGATCAAATGCTGAGGGAAAACAGGTTCGTCGATCTCTACAGCGTTGTCTCGGGTGGATTAATAGCGTCAGAATCGCGCTATTCGCTCAAGAACCTGGAAGTTTTCTACATGGAAGCACGCACCGGCGAGGTGAAAACCGCCGGTGGCAGCGTAGTCGCCTACGAAAAATGGCGCGAGACGGGCGACCAAGGCATTCTCGATGAAATCCGCGACTACAACCGGGTTGACTGCATCTCCACGCAGCTGCTCCGCGACTGGCTAATAGCCGAGGTGCGTCCCCCAAACATGGAATGGCGGGATCCCGGTGGGGCGGGCGAAGGCGCCGGCTGTAATCTTGAGAGAGTTGCTGCCGAGCAGGCGGCCGCGGACGAACTGCGGGAAAGGCTCCAGCCAGTTCGTGCGCAACTAGGGGATCGGCTGGCCGACTTGCTATTTGATCTGAGCTACTTCCACCCGCGAGAGAAGAAGCCGGCCTGGTGGTCGATCTTTGACAAGATAGGGAGGGAGGCGGATGAACTGGTGGATGATCTCGACTGCCTCGGTGGGCTGGAAGCTGTCTCGGTAACGGCTGTTGTCGGCAGCTATTGGCAGCGCACCTACGCGTTTCCGGTACAGGAGACGAAGATCGACGTGGGAGATTGCCATATCGAGGTGGACGGCCTGCCGTCTTCTGCGAAGCTGATCGAGATAGATCGAACTAGCAATCGCGCGGTCGTGCAGTTTTCAATGAACCGCTACGATGATGCACCCGAATCGACGTCCCTGGTTCCTGCAGGACCGCTGGATACCCGGACCATCGAAGGCGCCATTCAACGCGCGGTGGCCTCAATCATTCGGGATGATCGGCAGTTCCCGGCAATCCTGGATTTCTTACAGCGTTCCAAACCTCGCTTTCTGAGCCAGGGTAGACTGACGAACATCATCGATCCGTCTTCAGATGTCGTCCCGGAAGTCGTTATCACGGTCGGAGACCTCGATCGAAGCGCAGTGGCCGTCCAGGGACCACCCGGCACCGGAAAGACTTACGTCAGTTCCTGCGCTATCCTGGATTTGGTCAAGCGAGGGAAGCGGATTGCAGTCGCCTCGAACAGTCACAAGGCCATCGACAATCTGCTGTGTGCGGTGGTCGACAGAGCCAACGAAGCCGGCACAGCCGTCGCTATAGCAAAGAAGGGGGGAGATGGCTTCGACGACCCGTATGGCTCCATCTACGTCACGTCCAAAAATGAAGACAGTCAGTTGATCACGGCCTCAGTGGTAGGCGGGACGGCTTGGCTGCTCTCAAGGCCAGAATTCCAACAGACTTTCGACTATGTATTTGTCGATGAGGCTGGCCAGGTTTCGATGGCGAACATCGTTGCGATGGGCACCTGTGCCAAAAACATCGTGCTGGTTGGCGATCCTATGCAGTTGCCTCTGCCGATTCAGGGTGCGCATCCTGGAGAAAGCGGGCTGTCGTCCCTCGAGTATCTGCTTGCCGGGCATAACACTGTTCCGGCCGACATGGGCATTTTCTTGCCAATATCACGCCGGATGCACCCTGACGTGTGCCGGTTCATCTCCGACATCGTTTATGAAAGCCGGCTCGCCTCAGATGAAGGCGCCGCCAGACAAGCGATCATCTCAGATGCCAATCGATCCCCAGGTGTTCATTTTGTGGAAGTTCCGCACACCGGTAACAGACAGGTCGCTGTCGAGGAAATCGATGCTATCCGCCGCGAAATGGACCGCCTCATCGGAGTGAGGTTCCGTGATCGTGATGGCAAGGAAAGAAGCCTGAGGCTTCAAGACATCCTGATCGTTGCGCCCTACAACGCACAAGTGAACGCCCTGAGAAGATCGCTTCCTCCTGGTTCACGGATCGGAACCGTCGACAAGTTCCAGGGGCAGGAAGCTCCTGTCTGCATGGTGTCCATGACCACCTCGTCGGCGGATGAAATCCCGCGTGGCGTCGATTTCCTCTTCAGCCTCAATCGGATCAACGTCGCGGTTTCGCGGGCGCAAGTGCTTGCGTTGGTTTTTGCGAGCCCACGGCTCCTTGAGGTCCAATGCAACAACGTTCACGAGATGCGGCTCGTAAGCACGCTTTGCGCCCTGCGGGAATACAGCAGGCGTCAGATGGATTCAGGATCCCCGATCACCTCGAAAGAGCGAGCGGCATGACAGGAAATGGCACCCCCCACTCCTATCCTCCAGGTGACCAGGGAAGGAGGATAGATCAATGTATACGCGCCATGCAGAAGCCCGCTGTCAGCAGCGGGGGATCAGGCCGGAAGTCGTTGATACGCTGCTGGCCTACGGGCGCCGGAAGCGCCGCCACGGGGCGGATGTGTATTTCATGGACGGCAAGGCCCGATCTCGCGCCATGGCCGAGCTCGGGCGGAGCTATGCTAAGGTGTCCGACCGCCTCAACACTTATCTTGTTATCAGCGATGATGGCCATATGATTACCGCGGGAAAGCGGTTGGGCCGGCTGAAATTCTGAATGAGAGTTTATAGATGAACCCGCAGCCCGCGTCCGAAATTCTCCCGCGCCTTTACGAACGTGACATCGACGTGCTGTTGCAGGAGGAACTTCTATTTAACTCTGGCGTCCAAAATCTATTCACACGTGCGCTGGATTTGCATGGTCTCGTGCGATTTGTTGATTGCCGCTTATCGGTGTTTGACGAATCTGGTGAAACCGATGTGCTCGCAGCAATTGAGATAAACGGGCAAAAAGGGGTTCTTCTAATCGAGAACAAAATAGATGCCTGTTTCCAACCTCGCCAGGCGGAACGTTATCGGGAAAGAACGCAGGCGTTGGAAAGCTCCCACGGTATGGCCCGTTGTGTGCTTGCGGCGCCTAAGTCCTACGCTGCAAGTCTAAATCCTTCCGTCTCCGCATTTGATGCCAGTGTCTCTTACGAGTAAATTGCCGCAGCAATCGAGCAGGAGGGTACCCCCCGGGGCACTGCACCGAGCATCTCTGATCAGGCGAGCCATCGAAAGAGCCCGATCCTCGTACATTCTTGTCGAAGCGCCTGCCGTGACATCACTGTGGGAGCGTATTTACGGTATTGCGAGCAGTGAATTTCCTGCCTTGGAAATGAAACCTCCGACCGGGAAGGGAAGCAATTCAAGCTGGGTCATCTTCAAAGGCGCTCTCCCGCCGAAAGTGACAATCGATTGGAAGATCAAGAAGGCCACAGTTGATCTGTCGTTCTGGCCCGGCGCTTCGGCTCGCGCTATTGAGGACGGTGATCTGACGCCAGACGCAAGGACCAAGCTGAGCAACGCGGTGATTCGGACGCTGGGCTCCACGAGAGTGCTGACCATGCCTGTTTCGCACGCTCCGTCGGATTTCAGCCGCATCACTGATGAGGGAATTAGAGAGGCTTTGACCGCCGCAACTTTGTTGCTCAATTTCCTGCTGCAACGGGAGGCAAAGGTCACGGCAACTGGTAGATAAAATGGTCTTGTTGCTTGCTCGGCGGCTCCCAGGGTGCGCCTGAGGGAGCCGACTGATACAGACTAAAAATTTGCGGGACGAATGAGAGGGTTAAGTGAGGGAAGAGGCATTCAAAGCGTGGCTTGAGACTGGTGGCGCAAAAACAGAGACTGGACGTAACACTCGCGCCTATGCCGTTCGTACGATCGAAAGCAATCTAGCAGCACTCGGCTTGCCCCATGCCGACCTCGACGACGCGTGGAAGGCCGATCGCTTTGAACAACTGCGCCAGAGGCTCAAGGATATGCGCGAGGACTTCGCCGCCGGCGGCACCGAATACAAAATTCTCATGCCTAAGTCGGACAAGCCCTATGACCGGCTATCGAGCTGGCGATCCTGGCTCGGCCAATACGGCCAGTTCTTGAGCGGTGAACCACGGGGAGAACGTGATGCCGATCGTATCCGCCAGTATGTGCTTGAACACTATATTGAAACTGCACGGGAACGCGATGCAGAAACGGTCGATCTGTTGGTCCGCGACGTCAATGAGGCGCTTGGCCTCAATCAAGCATGGCCGAACATCTGCCAAGCTATTACCGGCCCGAAGTTCTTAGAAATAGCAGACGTCGAGCCGCCCGAACGGATCGGCGCGAATCAAAGTTCGGCGACGGTATTCCGATTCCGCTTGAACGAAGCGGGTAGCAGGGACGTCGGCCCCGCTAGAGGATCGACTAAGCCTTTTGTCTTGTTCGATGCAGTCGGAGCTGCCTTCAAGCCGGTCTTGAATCACAATCGCCAAACGGGGCGCTCCGCCTATCGGATCAAGCCACCGGGTGCGAGCAACAAGGCGGACGAGGCCGTAGAAGTCACCACCATCGCCGAGGTTGCACGCGCCATGCTCGTCGACGGCCGGCCCGCGAGAGTCCAATCCGTCAGCGGCGGCACGGTCAACTATCTCGCATACGGAAAACAGAAACTTGTACGCTATGAGCTTGATCCGACAATCGCCAAGCAAATCGGAGTTCCACCGCAGGGTGAACTTGGGCAAGCGACTAATCTCAGTCGCGATATGTTCAAGCGACCTGAACCTCAAAATGAAATGGACCAATACGTGGCTCAACCAACGAATCTGATTCTTTGCGGGCCACCTGGTACCGGCAAAACCTTCGCTACCGCAGCGGAGGCCCTCCGACTTTGCGGTGAACCAGTGCCCGAAGACCGCGAAGAACTGATGGTGGCCTACCGTCGCTTGTCGGACGCCGGTCGCATTGAGTTCGTCACCTTTCACCAGTCGATTTCGTATGAGGATTTCGTCGAGGGGCTTCGGCCAACGCAAGCGAGCGAGGATGGCACCGCCGGTTTCGAGCTGAAGCCTGAGCAAGGAGTATTCCGCCGACTTGCGCGGCGTGCGGAGACGAGCACGGGACCGGGCGATGTGGAGTTCTCCATCGGTAGCCGCCAAGTATTCAAGATGTCGATTGGGGAGGCGGCCAACCCCGAGGATGCCCATCTGTTCGAGGAGGCGATCACGGGTGGATACACACTGCTCGGCTTTGAGGATATCGACTGGAGCGATGATCGCTTTGCTGATCGCAACTCCATCATCGAGGCGGTGCGCTCACAAGGCGTCCGGGAAGGTGGCGAACCCAACGCCATGAGCGGTCGAGTCCAGATGCCGTTCATCTTTCGCAACTGGGTCAAGCCCGGCGACATCATGGTTGTGTCCAAGGGTAACAGCCTGTTCCGTGCAATCGGCGAGGTGACCGGAAACTATCAGTTCGTTCCGCGCGAAGGTGGGAGTTACGCACATCGTCGCGCGGTTCGGTGGCTGTGGGTGGATCGCGTCGGTGTGCCCGTGAGCGAGATCTATGCGCGCAACTTCACGCAGAAATCGATCTATCTGCTAACCGACGCCGACCTGAACGTACCTGCGCTCGAACGCTATATCGCCAGCCAGCAGGACGCGGGCACCGACGCGCCCGAGCCGTTTGTGCTGATTATAGACGAAATCAATCGTGCCAATATCTCCAAGGTGTTCGGAGAGCTGATCACGTTGCTCGAGCCGGACAAGCGCATTGGCCAGCCCAATGCGTTGAAGGTTCGACTGCCTTACTCGGGTGATGTGTTCGGTGTGCCCGCAAATCTCCATATCATCGGGACGATGAACACCGCGGATCGCTCGATCGCGCTGCTTGACACCGCCCTCCGGCGCCGATTCGAGTTTCGCGAACTTATGCCGAACGCTTCGTTGCTCCACACGGTGGAAGGCATTGACCTTCGAATGCTACTCGCCTCGATAAACGAGCGCATCGAGTATCTATTTGATCGTGAGCATCAGATCGGCCACGCCTATTTCATCAACTGCAAGTCCCGCGCCGATGTCGATGAGGTGATGCGGCACAAGGTTATCCCGTTGCTCACCGAGTACTTCTATGAGGATTGGTCGAAGGTCGCCGCGGTCCTCGGTGACGGGCACAACGGCGAGGGCGACCGTGACGGTGGTTTCATTGATCGGCGTCGGCTAAAGCCACCCAAGGGAAACGCGAGCGATGAGGATGTCGCGCCTCGCTATCGGTGGAGCGTCCGCGATGCTTTTTCCTATGACGACTTCGCAGCCGTATGATCCGCCGCACAATCCTCGAATGGCAAACGATAAGCTACGGCGAGGCGGCCGATGAAATCCCAGTCCAGGCAGCCGATCGTATAGCTGCGATTGCGGCGGCATCGCCGCTCGCGGGCCGGGGCGGCGGCGGTGTCCTTGAGTATGGACGCAAGCAGCTTCGTGCGAGAGGGGTTGTCGGCGTAATTGCTGCCGAAGGCTGTGCGATAGAAATCTTGCCCAAGATCGACTTTCCAGGCGAGGATGGCCCCGAGATGACCGGCAGCATCCGCCGTCGTCTCGTCCACATGCTCGCCGTCGCACTGGACCTGAAGATCGATGCAGGGCAAGTCACGACGCTTGACTGGCAGCAAGAGACGCTGCTCGAAATCTTGATCCGGTTGTTTTCTGAGAAGCTGGTCGATGCTGTCCGGCAGGGTATGCCGCGGCGCTATGTCGAACACGCAGATGATCTGCCCGTGCTACGCGGAGGACTCGACGTGACGCGGCAATTCACGATACTCGCCGCCGAACCATCGCGGTTGGCTTGTCGCTATGACTCCTTGACCGCCGATACTGCCCTCAACCGGATCATGAAGGCTGCTGTTGCCCGGCTCGTTCGCATCGCACGGACCGCCGACAACCGGCGCCGATTGCGCGAGTTAGCATTCGCCTATGCCGATATATCGGATGTGCCTATCTCGGTCCTGCGCTGGGACGAAGTTGTGCTTGATCGGACCAACAGCCGCTGGCGCGAGTTGCTCAATCTCGCTCGCCTGCTGCTTGGTGAGCGATTCCAGACGACCTCTGCCGGTAGCAGCGACGGCTTCTCTCTGCTGTTCGAGATGAACACCCTGTTCGAGGAATATGTCGCCCGAATGTTGAAGTGCGCGCTGGTGGACACAGATCTCCGCGCGGTCAGCCAAGGTGGACGGCTCTACTGCCTCGAAACCGAAGACCGACGTGGCCTGTTCCAGACGCGGCCGGACATCCTGGTCAAGCGCGGCGACGAGGTCGTGCAAATCATCGACACGAAATGGAAGCGAATCGCCGCCAGCATTGATGATGCTAGGCAAGGCGTGTCGCAGGGTGACGTATATCAAATGATGGCTTATGGCCAGCTTTACAAATGCGATCGGCTGACACTCCTCTACCCTCATCACGCCGCTGTGAAAAACAGCGAAGGAGTGCACGCAGTGCACCAAGTCACCGGATGCAGCAACTGGCTGCAAACCGCTACAATCGACATTGGAAGAAGCGAAATGTTGAGCGAGCGGCTGAGGGCAATTACTGACTTCTAACGGGAACGCTGACGGCTCTCCGTCTGAGCTTGGCGTCCCTCATATTTCTGCACATTAGGTTAGGCCCAAAGCGCCCTCTGTAAACGTAGATATCTTCTCCCGTATCCGGGTGCTTGCCCCACAAACCGTCTCAAGTTAACACTCCCCACACTCCTCGATGGCTTTCCCAAACCAGACAAAGGTTTACCTCACCGTCTCCAAAAGCTTTTCCGCTTGCGTTATTATTCGCATTGGCTTTCTGTTCGAGGGTCCGAAACGGCAACGCGCTGCGATCCCCGCGACATCGTGCGGGTTCTTGGTTGGCTAGGCTCGCACCGTTTGGTTCGCTAGGCTTGGGCTGGCAACATCACCAACGGGATTGGCCGGCATGGGCGTAATGAATATCGAATACGGAAGCGAATTTCACCTGCTTCGGTATATGGGACGCCATCGAAACAGGCTGAACGAGGCGGTTGCCAAAGCAACCGGAGCCGAAGAGATCGAGTGGCTAGATGCTCCACCTGACACGGGCAAGCCGTGGAACGACGGCGAATGGAAGGGTCTCCGGTTCCTGGACGATCGCGAGGATTTGCAACGTGCCTGGCGTGCAGTCTGGCCGGCTCGTGGCAATCCGCCCAACTGGGATGCTCTCGGTAAGGTCCGCACTGCGGGAGCATGGGAATGGTTGCTGGTCGAAGCGAAAGCCAACGAGCAGGAACTGATTTGATAATGCACCGCATCGGACAGGGGCGGCCGCCATCTCATCGCATCGACCATCGACAGGGCGAAACAAGCGCTGCGCGTGCCGAACGAGAGGAATTGGCTCAACGGATATTACCAATTTGCCAATCGCCTCGCCGTGTTGAATTTCCTGCACGAGCAGCAGGTCGCGGCTCGCCTGCTGTTCATCTACTTCATTGGTGACAAGGGAGACGCACGCCGTTCCTGTCCTGCTTCGGAAGCGGAGTGGAAGGCGCCCCTGCTGCGCCAGAAACAGCATCTGGGGCTCCCGTCGGACCATCCGCTGCACGACCGGGTGCACAGCATCTTTCTGCAGGTCGACAACCGCTTGGCCGCCGCAGCCATCTTCGAGAATTAGCAAACGACCTGGGCTGGGGCGGTCGGATGGACGGTCGCCGTCTCAAGCGACGACCTCGCCGAATTTGGCTGAGGCAACCTCTGCGAGAGCTGAACGGTGCGAGGCCGGCCGACCACCGCATTGACGATGGCACACTTCAGGCCTGCCTTCGACTACTTCCCCCGAAAGCCCAGCGGCAGCTGCGGAGCGTCGGCCACTCTCCATTTGGCGCGATCGGCAATCTCTATCAGAACCTCGTATTTCGGTAGAAGCTCGATCGCCATCGGCTCCCTGGCGCCCCTGGTTCGTCAGGGGCAAGAACGATAGAACGATAGAATGATAAAGCGCCTTACGGTCTCACAGGCGCTGGGCGCACTCGCGCACGAACCTCATCGTAGAGCGCAATCTGCCCCGGCATGGAGATCGTGACCGCAAGCCCGAACGGAACCAGTTCGTCGATGTTCTCGCCCGTGCCCGGCTCGCGCTGAATTCTCAGCGGAAGGAGCATGTTTGCCGTCACGACAGCCGCACGGTCGCCACTCCAGCAGCGTGTGCAGACTGTTCCGCGATTGATTTGGTTTCCGTCGGGCTGGTTTCCGTGCGCGGCAACGCCCAAGCTATCGATATCAGCCGGGTCCAGAATCTTCATGCGAACCGCCCTATAGGCCTTGCGGCCAGGCAAGACAGGCGTGAGCCAAGCAAGCGTTGCCGCAATGTAGTGCGGCTGCGTCCTCCCGCCGATCGCGGCTGGTATCGGAACCGATATGTCCAGGCTTCGCTCGTCGCCCAGCGATCCAACTGCCCAGAAGGTGGCCCGGTCGGCAGCGCAAGCCACCGCGTCCTCCGGGTCGAGGGCTCCATAGCCGATAAAACGCCGAATATTATCCTTCTGACGCGGCGCTTGCCCTCTTCCGAAGGGCCCAAGAAGATCCCGAACAAGCGATGCGGTTGAGTCGGGCCAGCGCGCGGGATGTACCAACAGGGCCTTGATCAGAACTGCGCGCTGCGCGTTCGACAGCTGGAGAAACTCCTGGCCGTATTCCTGCTCAAGCGCATCATGAATCCTGTGAGCCGTCCTGGAAGCCAGAGCGGCGGCAGCGCTCGTCCCATTGGTGTATGCCTCGGCGCCCTCGACCCCCGCCAAAGCTGGAGGCGCGGCAACCTTCAGACCAGCTCCCCTGCTTGCTCGGGCTGGAGCCACCACGATCTCGCCGCCGCCACTACGCATCACACGAAGATGCTCGCGAGCGCCAGGCATGAGGATGTCCGGCTTTACGGCATCCGCAAAACCCGGACCGAGCGCGCTCGATGGATTCGAGGTGTCGAGTGCGGGGAATGGATTGATATTCGCTCGCGCATGCGGCCTGTCGGCTTGTGGCACCCAGTCAAGGTTCCGAGCACCAATCGTAATCCCATTCACCGTTTCCGCCGGGGACAGGAGCCGGCGGTCGGCCTGAATGTCGGCGAGCGCCCGAACGACGGCACGGGCTCGGGCGTCATCGAGCGCATTCTCGAAATCCAGGCTGGTAGCAAATGCACGCACGGGAAATTCGTCGGTGACATTGCCGGCGCTTACGAGGAAGAGAATCCCGAGCTGGAAGGCGAGTCGATCCAGAAGTCGGGCCCACGGCGACAGGTGTCCATGAAACGGCCGGCGAGCGTTGCCGAGCGATATGTTGATGATGATTACGTGCGGCGCTGAGGGGTCGGCTGGACCTCGCATGCGCAGCACTGCCTGATAGATCAGGTCGACAATAAGCCGGTCCGGAGGAAAGCGATCGGCAGCACCAAGCACCGGAATAAAATGTATCTGCCGCGGTAACGGGGCCTCCGGTCGGTTGCGGTCGCCATGCACGATAAGGGAGGCCATCGCCGAACCGTGAACACGTTGTGCCACCAATGTGTTTGGCTCAAGGCCAAAGAGATCCTCGACACTGATATGTTGTCGAAGAAGTGGGTGGCCTACCACCGGCACGCCGTCGAGCACCGCCAGGATTGGATCGTTGACGACGGCCGGCTGGGGAGCAACGGTGGCAAGCGGAACCGTATCGGCGACATCGATTCCGGAGACGACGCTTTGAGGCCGGATATACATGACCTGCTCGATCCCGGCCAAGCTGGCAGGAGATCTCTCTACAATCCGCCTGATGGAGGCGACCGGCAGTCGTGCCAGAATCGCGTGATAGGCGATATCGGCCAATCGTGCCCGGCTGAGGATTGTCCCTCCATACGCCCCGATCGCCCGCGTGACGGCAGCCTCATTCACCGCAGCGGCGTCAGCATTCGGCCTGAACACGATCTCTATTTCGAGCGGGATCTGCTCGTCGTCCTCCTTGCCGAAGATCTCCTCGTCCAGGATTGACGCATCCACCCGCTGCACCCGATCTTCCGGGCTCCACGGCCGCAGATCCCTGAGACAGGCAAAGACGTCGCGCCAGGCGGTGTGTCCCTCCGGAAGGTCCCTTCCGGAGACCCAGGTTCGCCAAAGGCTTTCGATTTGCCGCAAGGCCCGTACGTCGGGAACAAGCAAGTACGCGACGGGCGCCGCGTCTTCATCGCCTGGCAGTTCCTCTTCGTCGATCAACTCGAGACCCGGAACCCTGCTCACCGCCTTGGCGAAAGCAGCAATACTCCCCCTCACTTCAAAGACGAGAAGCCGCTCGGGAGCCAAAGCCGCGGGATCGGCCCGTAACTCAAGAGCAGCCGGGTCTCGCGCCAGCACTTCAGCCAGGCGCGCGAACCTTTGGCCGAAGCGCTGCTCCTGATCTGCTCGTGGATAGGCCTCAGGCCGCGGAATGACCGCGCGTCTTCCCGGCAGCCTTGGCTGGGGTTGACCGGGATTTAGCCTGAGAAGGGGTTTGGTCGGATCGCTCGGCATTTGTCACCTCTGGTCGCACTCGAGATGCCCAGAGATCTAATTCCGCCCGCAACGCGTCATCGATCGGAAGCTCCCCCAAGCCCAATATTTGTCGTCGTCGAACATTCTGGCAAAAATCGATTGCCTCTGCGTAGCTCACCAGACCGAGCTTGCTTCCGACGGAGCGTACCGGGAGACGCGGTTGGTCGGGCCACTGCGACATCACGCGATCGAGGAAAATCTCGATGTGCTTCTTGTCAGGAGCAGGAAAGCCAAGGCGAAGCTGGAACCGGCGCCAGACGGCGCGATCGAGGAGTTCGGCGTGGTTTGTTGCTGCGATGACGATCACGTAGGTTGGAAGCTGGTCCAGCTGCATCAAAAGGAACGATACGACCCGCTTGATTTCCCCCGTCTCGTGCGTGTCGCCGCGCTCCTTTCCGATGGCGTCGAACTCATCGAAGAAAAGCACGCTTGGCCGGGTGCGAATATAGTCGAAAAGCTTCCTGAGACGCGCATTCGTCTCACCGAGATAACTTCCGATGAGCGCATCGTATCGCACCATGAAGAAGGGCAAACCCAGCGCCTCTGCAACCGCCTCGGCAAATGACGTCTTTCCGTTTCCCGGTGGCCCTGAGAGGAGAACGCGATGGCGAGGTTCATAGCCATGGGCCCGCAGCACATCGGCACGGACGTGCTCCTCGATCAACTGCCGGCCGCCCTCCTGAACAGGCAACGGTAGAAGCAGTTGCGACATCTGCGTCCGAGGTTCGAGCTCAAGAATCGCATCCTTCCCGGCACCGGCCAAGGTGGCAGCACTGGTCAAGGCGGGAGGCGTAACCGGAACGGACGATAGAGCCCTTTCCAATCTATCTGCCACAATGTGGTGGTTTTGGGCGCGCTCTTCGGCCACGATGGCCTCGGCGGTCGACCTCAGCATCTCTCGGTCGCCGGTAGCACCGGCGCGCACCAAGGAAACGAGGAGGTCACTACGAGCCATAATTCTCTACGGTCTTTCGCCATTTCTCGGAACAGAGGTCCATCGCCGAATCGTACATGAAAAGTTCTTAACTGTCTTGCAATGGGACGCACCAATGCGGGTACTGCTGACCGAAATCAACCGCTTTGCGGCCTTTCGCGAGTTCATAGTATCCCCCATGCACGAAACCTTCCCCTGCCCGTCATCTCGCGCAGCCCAAGCTCACCGACCAGATTCAGCGCCCCCTGTTTTGTCACTTTTAGTCCCTTCTGAACCATGCCAGTCGAGACAAGTGGCCGCGACAGCACCAGCTCGATCAGGTCGGAAAGTTTTGAACTGACGCGCCGCTCCCGCAGCCGCCGTTCCATCTGGCTTTTCGCCATCACCAGCCGGTCATGCTCTTTCAACCCGGCGAGCGCTGCCTCGTGGATGGCATCGACAAAAGCCAACAACCGATCCGAGCGATTGCGCGCCCGCCGCCGCTCTCGTGGAATGTTCTTGGCGCCGAGCTGCAGGCTGACGAGATGGTTGGCGGCAAGACCCTCCTGCCGCAGCAGCGCGGCGACGAACAGCGGCCCGAGCCACGTGGCATGCTGCAGCACCTCGATGTCCGACCAGGCTTCGAGTAGGACCGCGGCGCGCAGGATGACCGGCAGATCGCGGGTCCTGGCCATCACATCCCGCCATTCGGCCAGCCGCTCTTCTTCATTCCAGTCGAGATCGTAGATCAGGTCCGGCCTCTCCTCAGAGCGCTGTGTTCTCGCCGGCACCTCGGCGCCGCTGAGAACCGTTGAGGAGCGCGCCAGGACGGCATCTATCTCGGCAAATTCTTCAGCCAGAAGATCGTCCTCATCATCCCGACCATCGGCTTCAACAGAGCTGGCTCCGGCCCACTCCCCTTCCCGTTCCCGGTTTTTTTGTTCCGCCGCCATGGCGCCGCCCCGACCAGTCAGGGCCAAAAAACCTCCTCGGCTGAGTGCCCAGTCCGGCTTCTGCGCAAAAATTCGCCGGCGGGTTCGCAGCACGGCGTGCGCGCGGGTGAGCTCGTGGGTCGGGGTGCGGATGTCCATGTGGGCGTCGTGCAGGACGAGGTCCTCGAGATGGACGAGCTCGCCCTCGAGCCAGAGCGCTGCGGCCGAATCGGCGAAGTGCTGGCGCTCGACAAAACCCTCGCGCACCGGCGAGCGAGCCAGCCGCTCGTCAAGCCGCGCCAAAGCCTCGGTCGCCTTCGCGATAGGCGCGATGAGAGCGCCGAGGGACAATTCGCTGATGTCGTAAGCCATTGTTTTCATGATGACTGATTCGCCGTAGTCAAGCTATCTGGCATTTAGGTTGACTTGCCGGGGATTTTCTCTGGCGGCCTTCTAACTATCGATAATGACCGCTTATCGATAGTGATTGATCTTAGCCCGCAAATCAGCGAAAATCCTCACCCTGGATCGCTGGACAGGCCTGGAAACGTAGGGTTTCGGCGCTTGTCGTCTGGCTGGTTCAGTGGATTGGTTCGTCCCGCTTGCGTGGACGACCTCGCGCGCAAGGGACGCCACTATGACCGCAGAGCCGATCCGCCTGCCCGATACCGCTTCCGTTCAAGCCGTCCTGAAAAGCCTCGAGCCGGTATCGGCCGACGCCGAGCTCGCCCCTGCTCTTGCCAACGCCTTTCCCGGTTTTGATTTCACCGAACTGTATCTGTTTTAAGCGAGCACCATGGACCTCCGGCTGCCAAAACCCGCATCCGACCAAAAGCTGCGCCGTGCGGAGGCGCTCGACGCGCTGGATTCGGTGCTGCCCTTCGATCGGCGTGATTTCCTGGCCGAATTGCTCACCGACGACGACGTCGCCACGTTGCGTCATCTCGCAAAAGAAGGCATCGGCGATAATTCGCTTCGGGCGCTCGCTTCCGACCTTGGCTACCTCGAGGCTTGGTGCCAGGCGTCCACCGGCGAGCCTCTGCCCTGGCCGGCGCCGGAAGCGCTGTTGCTAAAATTCGTCGCGCATCATCTATGGGATCGAGCCAGGCGCGAAACCGATCCAGCGCACGGCATGCCTGGCGACGTGACGGTCGCCCTTAAGGAGGCAGGGCTTCTGCGAGTCGACGGTCCCCACGCGCCCAGCACGGTTCGCAGGCGGCTGTCGAGCTGGTCGACGTTAACTAAATGGCGTGGCCTGAAAGGAAACTTCAACGCTCTGGGGCTGCAGAGCGCCGTAAAGCTTGCCGTGCGCGCCAGCGCCCGACCGCGCGGCCGCAAGAGCAAGAAAGCCGTGACCGCCGACATTTTGACCGTGCTCCTAAAAGCCTGTGCCGGCGACCGTCTCGTCGACGTCAGGGATCGCGCGATCCTCATCACCGCCTTCGCCTCCGGCGGCCGGCGTCGCAGCGAAATTTCGGCGCTGCGCGTCGAGCAGATCGTCGAAGAAGAGCCGGTACCCACCGATCCCAAGGCTCCCCACGGCGAAAAACTGCCGTGCCTGTCGATCCGGCTCGGCCGGACCAAGACGACACAAGCCGACAGCGACGACTTCGTGTTGCTGATCGGCCGTCCGGTGCGGGTCCTGCGGGAGTGGCTGGAGCGTGCGAACGTCAGCGAAGGCGCCGTGTTCCGCCGCATCGACCGTTGGGGCAATCTCGAAAAACGCGCCCTGACGCCGCAGGCGGTGAACCTGATCCTGAAGCGCCGCATAGCTGAGGCAGGCCTCGACCCGCAAGCCTTTTCCGCGCATGGCCTGCGCTCGGGCTACCTCACCGAAACCGCCCGCCGCGGCATTCCGCTGCCGGAAGCCATGCAGCAGTCGCAGCATCACTCGGTCCAGCAGGCTTCGAACTATTACAATGACGCGGAGCGGACGCTCGGCCGGGCGGCGCGGGTGATCATATAGATCCGGATGATGGTGCAGGTCGCTCGCGGCGGGCGCATGCCGTTTCGCGCGGAACGCACGGTGCAACAAGCTAGCTCCCGCCCTTACGCTGCACGGAGATGTCGAGACCGAAGGCAGTGCCCGGCACAAAGTCCACAATGATCCCAAGGCAACTGACCGCCGAAAATCGAACCCCGGATCCCCACCCGGCAGATCGGTAATAGGCGCGTCGAGGCGCGGGATCGAATTGAGCAGGACCGCCTTGGAAAAGGTCGGCACAAGCGGAGTTCCGCCAGTGCCGTTCGCGCCGCGATGCCGGTCCTTCAGCTTCATACCGACACCCTTGAGACCGTCCCCGTGCTCACCCCGCCATCCTCGCCGTGGCGCCGTTCGCCTTCAGCGCCGCCATCAGCATCGGTCCGACCGAGAACGCCCCTGCCCTGGCCTTGTCAGTCAGCACACGCAGGTATCCGCCGGCGGAATTGATGTGCTGAGCGCGTTGCAAGATGCAGGCAATCACGATCGCGGCGGTTTCCTGGCCCATCGCATGGCAGGCCTCCTCATACGCCGACGGCGAGACGCCAAGGTAGCCCCGCACCTGGGCGGCGGTAATCATGAAATCGCGCCAATTGCCGATCCCGGCGACGGCATAATCCGCAATTTCGGGGCAGGCCTTCAGCACAAGCCCCAGCGGATAGGTTTTCGGGGGCTCTGCGGTCCTCGTCCCGGGCTCGGCCGTCGCCCCGCCTTTCTCTAAAGCAGGTTCAAATTCAAAAATAGAGTCGGTATTTGAATTAGATTGCTGCCGCTCGTTTTGAGAGTCATTGCCGCTTGGATTCATGGATTTCATATGCGTTTCCAGCAGCTTATCCACTTCGTCGTGTAAGGCGGCCAGATCGGCTACGATCCGTTCGAGCTCGGCAATGCAGGCTCGGCGCGGAATCGCCTCCACAATGCCGCGGAACCGCTTCCACAGGCTTCCCCAGTCGCCCGGAACATCTCCCTCGACAGCCGCCTCGATCAGCTTGTGGATGTCACGGCGGTGCAAGGTGATCCGCTCGCGCATAAGCCTGAGCGCCCTGTTGTCGGCGCGAACACGCTCGGCCGCGGCCTCGAACTCGTAAGCACGGGCCAACAGCGGCGCCAGGGAGAAGCCAAAGGCTTCCTCGATCTCCCCTCCCCTGCCCTTGCGGGCGTAGCGCTTGCCGTTCGGGCTATCCCGACGGATGATCAGCCCGCAGTCTACAAGAGCCGCCAGGTGCCGCCTGACAGTGGCATCGGGCATTCCGTGCGCCCTGAGCGACAGCTGTGCATTTGATGGAAAGACGATGAGGTCGTTTTCCTCACTCAATTCACTGTCAGGATAGAAAGATAGCAACGCATTCAGGACGGCCAGAGCACGATCGCCGATGCCGACGATGCTCTTGCCTTCGCAGAGGTTGCGGTAGATCTGCCACTTGTCGACAACCCTGCCCTTGGGGATCTCACGTGACTCGTTTTGCGCTGCCAGCATGGCAAGCGACATTGGCCGCCGCCCAAAGGGCGTCGTTGCAATACCCGTTTCCATTTTCTTTCACCCTCGATTAGGCAAAAGAAATCTGCTCGCCAAAACGGCGCCACGACTCTTGACAGTGATTCGGGGAAATGCGATTCTCAGCTTGCGACAGACGAGAAGGGCTTCCGCGACGGTGACGTTCGGGGGCCTTTTTCTTTTGCGGTTTCAGTCTCCTATTGATGTCTTCTCCGACTTTCTGAACGCCTCATAAAGGTTGCCCAGATTATCGGAAATCCACGTCCCAAAGCGGCTGCCGTCCATCTCCTTCACGGCGATCGTGATGGCCTTGCCTGCCTTCTTGACGCTGACGCTGACTGATTTGTCCTCGGGGACCCAGGACTGTGCTTGGGACTTCACGGCTACCTTGCGAACCGGCTTCCCCTTCGCATTCAAGGCTGCTAGCAACCTTTCGAAGCGTTCGTTGCTCTCCAGCTCACCGAATTCTGGTTCGGACAAGATTGCATTAACGACTTCGGATTTCTTGCCGGCGAGCAGAGACAGCTCAACCCACCGCTCGCGCCCTACAGACGTAGCTGATCCAATCTTACCGATAACAGATGCCGGAATTCTGGTGACAACCGATACCATCTTCGAGACCGCAGCGGCGTTCGAGGCCAATGCTGACGAGATCACATCTCTGTCGTACCCCAAATCCTCAAGGCGCTTTGCGAACATCGCCTTCTCGATGAAACTGAGATTTGCCCGAGCGGAATTCTCCTGACCCTGGGCAATTACATGGGTCTTGTCGTCGATCTCCTTTACGACCGCCCTCACCTTCCGTCCCAGTTCGCGGGCGACTCGGACCCTGCGATGGCCGAAGACGATCATGTAGCGACCGTCTGAGCTCGGATGCGGACGGACAAGTATGGGAGAATCCTGCCCTCTCTCCCTAATCGCTTCCAGCAGCTCTTGATATTGTTCCTCGTCGCCGCCCATGCGGTCGGAAACGAACGAGCCATCGACTGCGCTTGGGTCGAGTTCGACGACATGCTCGCCCTCAAGATACGCATCCGCTTGCTTTGCCAACTCGTTGACTGAGCGGATCATCGATTTTGACGCGCCGCGGATCGGATATGCCGCAGCGGAGGCTGATGACGCCCGGTCGTCGATCTCCGCTTCTACCAGGCCTGCAAGAAGATTCTTACGTGCCATATTTTTTCCTCCAGATAGGGCGTAGTCCATTGAATACATTTGGCAAATATCCGCTTTTGTCAGCAGACAAAGTCAACGCCCCCATGCTTCATGAATCAAAGCTACGATTTCGCCATTTACGACGTCCAAGGCTTCCATTGCTCGCTCGTATGTGGAACGGGTCATCGCACTCTTTTCGACTTCGTAGAGGGTCTGCTTGGTAATCCCCGCATCGGAAATCGCCGTTGATTTCAGCATCTGATTCTTGAGAATGAATTCGCCGAACAGCGTATGCAGGAACGCCACCATCTGCGCTTGCGGCTGATCCGTGGGTTCGTATCGAGTAACAAGATAGCGATACCACTCCAGATTCACCTCCGCACCGGCCGCCCTGATCGGCTCCAGGATGTTCCCGAGCATCAGCAGAAACTGGCCCATGCTCATAACATCGAGCATTTGCGGATGGATCGTGATCAACACTGAGGTCGCCGCGGTCAGTGCGGTGATCGTCAGGTAGCCAAGCTGCGGCGGACAATCGATAACTATGACATCGTAGCGATCGTCGACCTCCATCAATGCCTTCGAGATGCGCGTGAAAAACGCCCTGCCCACATTCGAAGACTTGTCCGTCATTGCCAGAGGCGTGTCGTATTCGAATTCCTGCAGCTCTAGGTTCGCTGGGACGATGTCCAAGCCTGGGAAATTCGTCGGCTTGATGATTTCCGAGAGAGGCACCCTCTCGTCGTCATAACGAATCGCGTCGTAAAGCGATTTCGTCTGGTCGAGTTCAGGTTGGAACCCATGCAACGAAGAAAGCGATGCCTGCGGATCGAGGTCGACAGCTAGGACACGGTGCCCGGTAAGCGCAAGGTATTGGGCGAGGTGGGCAGCGGTAGTGGTCTTCCCGCTGCCCCCCTTGAAATTAACCACAGCCAAAATCTGAAGCTTCTCGCGCGGTCGCCGATGGGGAACATACATGCGGGCGTCGGATCGACCGTACTGGTCGAGATACTGGCGCAGCTCAAGCATCTGTTCAGCAGTGTACGAGCGTCTGCCCGACGTCGAGGTTTCAGGCACCGGTCCCTTTCCTTCGAGATGCAGTTTCTTCAGATGGCTCTGGGAAACCCCCAGATATGTGGCAACCTCCGCAAGCGAGAACGAACGAAGATTTTTCTTTGCGTGGGGAGGGAAGCGCTGCATCGAAAGCAGGTGCAACTTCTTCGATATCTGGTCGCCCTGATCGAGGATACTTTTCTCGAACAGCAGCGGGGTTTTCGTAGGAACGGGCGAACTCACGTTCATTCGATCGAGACTCTCTAAAAACGATTTTTGACGTAAAAGCGCCAAGCAACCGTCATTATGTCCGATTCGTTCGCCCGGGCAAGAAATTTAAAGTTAACAAAAGCTTAATGGTCTCAGGATAGGATCACATGATGTGATTCATGCACCTGAATATGCTACACAATTCGGCGATTTTGTCTGCGGACAAAGACTGCTTATCCCAAGCACAAATCCTGCTTACCCAAGCGTCCCGCGCAAATTCTTATCGGCTTCCTTAGGCGCCTAGCAAGTGATCGCGACACTGATCTTCTGACGAATATCTGCAGATCAAACTCGACCGCGCGCTGACCCGACATTGCAAAGCGGCATGTCATCTTTCGTCTCCCTTGAAGAAGCTAAGCCAAAGCGTTTCCAGCTGATAGCTCGTCGGAGGAGACGGCGCAGCGCTTCATCAGCCCGTGGCCGACGATAAACGCCAAGTGAGAGGACAGAATAATGGTGTCGAGTTCGCTCACCAAACGAAAATGTGACAGCGCTCGTTGCTAGACCCCTCGAAGATGGCTCCCGGACAGATGCCAAATCGCGTCTCGGCGAGACCACTTCGACGAAGGCCCACTCTAGCGAAGCCGGTGTCGAAGCCGGTGTCGCTTCTACTTCTCGATTCCAATCGAAACGCTAAGCTACCGTCGCGCAGCCGCCTCAAACGGGGGGAATGGCGCAGTGTCTTAACATCGTCGTCGGACAAGATGCCGACCAAAAACGCGCGACGATGGGAGGGGCAGCCACCGAATCCCGCGTGTTAAGCGCGTCGGCGCGCCACAGTTTTGCGTCTGATGCAGGTTCGAGAGCCCCAGGTCCATGGTGCTCGCTCAAAACAGATACGGTCTGTCCGCCCAAGCGAGCAGAACGGCGGCGTCCTGATCGGGTAGCCGCACCCGGCCCGTGCGCAGGCCTTCGGCGATCGCGTGACCGACATTCGGATCGACCCAGTGGCCGTGGGTCATCAGAAAGAACCAGGCGAAGGGCAGACCGATTTCGGTGTCGATCGCCTCGACCCGTTCCATCAGCCGGTCCACGGAGACGCCTTCGTCGGCGAGCAGCCGCTCAGTCGGCATTTTGAGGGGCCGCGGAATAAAACCGATCTCGCGCCGGCCGCGTTCCTCGAGGTCGTGGATGTCGAAGGTCCAGTGAGCAAAGATGCGGTCGGCGGCCGCACTCGATCGCTCCCAGGCAACAAAAAAGCGGCTTTCGCGCGGCACGAAATCGAACCAGTCGGGATTGGCGTCGAAAAACGCGATGTCGCGCGTGCCATATGGCCCGACCTCGCGAATGACCCGGTTTTCCAGTTCGGGCCGCAGCGCCTCGCGCAGTTCGCGTTCGATGCGCGTCCGGCGCGCCAAAAAACTGCGCATGTGGACGATGCCGCCGCCGGAACGGCCGCGCAGCCGGTAGACTGGCCCTGCGAGCTGTTGTGGCTCTACCGCGGAACCGCGCAAAACCCAGGTCGGCTCGAACAGTTCGTCGACGTTGCGGGGGCGATAGTCGGGATCGACCACCGCGCCGGCCAGAAACTCGATCTCGCGGCCGAGCGAGATCTGCACGAAGTCGGCGACGCCGGGACCGGTCGGGGCACGAAGGCGGTGGTGCCGCGCCATTCGGCGAATTTCTCCCCGCTCTGGCGATGCCGATTCCAGAAGGCGTGGAGGTCACCGCCGACCTCGGCCAGTTCATGCTCGAACCAGGCGCGATGGTCGCCCAGACGGGTGCCGTCGGCAGCGACAACGTCGTGAGGGTTGCACCAGTATGGATCGTCGATGTTCGCGACGGTGAAGACGAAGCCCGGAAAGGCCTTGTTCAGGGCAGGGGAGAGTTCGACGTCGGCCGACTGCGGCTCTAAACCCGCTAGCACGGTTTCGACGGAAGCGGGGGCGGGCAGGCGGACGGGTTTTTGCTCGGTCATTCTCGGGCTCCGGCCGGGGGGAAATCCCGCTTTTTTCGTCAAGGGAGACGCCGTGCGTCGTCGTCGGCGATCTTGGAGCGGCGATTCTGGCTGATCTGGGTCACGAAAACAACGCTCACGTCGCCGACCGCCGATGGGTGCGGAAGAGGGCGGCAACTTGTGCGACAAGCCTGAAACGACTATCTTGCACGCATTATGAGCAAGCATCTGGGTTCAGTACTGACGACGGTGAACGCGCCCTACAGTGATCAACTGGACGACGCGGCGCTGGCGCATTGCCTTGCTGATATCGAACTGGCCAAGCAGCATCCCGGTCATGTCAGCGCCTTTCTCGGCGAGATCCCTCTCGCCCAGCAAGTCGAGTTCGCAAACGCGCACCACATCGCGGTCAACGACCTGAAGGCTTTTGCCGCCAAGTTCTCTGCCTGGTCCGGCGAGAGCTACCCGCTCGCCGCGTAATGGCTGGACATGATAGCCGACGCCCGTCCGAATGGCGGCGGCTATTTCGCATCACTATCGACCTGATCGATCAGCTTCGCGAGAATGCCGGGGGCGATGACTTTGAATGGTCATTTGGTGGCGGAACGGCGATGATGATCCAGATCGGCCATCGCGAAAGCCATGACATCGATATCTTCCTCGCCGACCCTCAATTGCTCGGATTCATTGACCCCTCCAGAAGCCATCTGCACTTCGGAACGATGCCATCCGACTATCTGGGTGACGGGCTTCGGTTTCAGAAGTTCGCCTTCGAGGGAATTGGCGAAATCGACTTCATCGTTGCCGGAGCGCTAACAACGACGCCGTTCGAGACCCGTATGGTGGAAGGCAGGACGGTGCGTCTAGAAACGATTCCGGAAATTATCGCCAAGAAGGTCTATTTCCGGGGATCGGAAGCCAAACCGCGCGACATCTTCGACATCGCCGCCGCAGCCCGGTCGCAATTGGAGGAGGTCGTCAACGCTCTGCGTGCGCTCCCAGAACAAGTCGCTCGCACCAGACAACGGATGGAAAAGCTCAACCCGGAATTCGTCAGCCGCGCGATCGCGCAGCTGATGATCATGCCTGACTACGAAGCGTCGGCCGCCGACAGTCTGGACGCAGCGCTCGCTGTGCTCGATGAGGCGTTGTCGAGACCTCAAAGGACCTGACCGCCTCACCCAGCGGATCAACCCTGGGAGGGGAGGGGAGCTTTTCAGAGCCCGGACGCCTTGGTGAGATTGACCCGGAAGCGGTCACGCCGCCGCTGATATCTGCGCGTCATTTCGGCCGAAGCATGGCCAAGTTGCTTTTGCACATAGCGCTCATCGACTTCAGTCGAGGAGGCGAGGCCAGCGCGCAGCGAATGGCCGGAAAACAGCTTTCGGCGTTCGCCTTCCGGCAGGTCGCCGCGCACGCCGGCCGCCAGCGCGGTCCGCTTGACCAGGCGCGCAACCTCCTGGTCGTTGAGCCGATCGGCGCCGACCGCCTTGCCCTGGCCGGTGACGCGCCGGAACAGCGGTCCGTGCGCGATACCGGCGAGCTTGAGCCAGGTCTGCACCGCGACAACCGGGCAGGTGGCATCGGACGAGCCGCGCCCGACTTCGACCTCCCGCCAGCCGGTCTTGCCGCGAAGGGAAACGAGCATGCCCTTGTCGAGGATCTCGATCCAGCCGCGGCCGTCCTCGGTCCGGTCGCGGTCGATGTCCAAAGCCACGATCTCGGAGCGGCGCAGGCCGCCGGCAAAGCCGAGGAGCAGCATGGCGCGGTCGCGCAAGCCGCGTAAGGTTCCGCAGTCGAGCGTTTCCAGCATGGCGATCAGATCCTCGGGCAGGATCGCTTCCTTCTGGCGCGGCGGGGCGGCGTGCTTGTTGCGGGTGCCGGCCATCACGGTGGCGATGTGCCGATCCTTGCGATCAAGCGGCAGCCCGCGCTGCGCATAGTTCCACGAGAGTGAGGACAGGCGGCGTTCGATGGTGGAAACGGAGTTTGGTTTCGTGTCGCCGGTTACGGTCCCGGAGGCGCAGGCGGTAATATAGAGGGCGACGGTTTGCGGGTCCGGTGGCAACGGTTCAACCCCTTGCCGGCGGCACCAGCTCGAAAAATGCTTCCAGTCGGATGCATAGGCGCGACGCGTATTGGCGGAACTCGCCGCCTCGACATAACCACGCGCGCGATCGGCCAGCGCCGCGAGATGACCCGCAGGCGCGGAGTAGAAGCGGCCGGAAGAGAAGGGGAGGGGGCTTGAGCTTTCGCCTGCGGCTCTTCCGGCGCGCGCCCCATCTCGAGCACGACGTCGATGATGTCGGTGAGATCATCGGTGCCAGGCGCCGCGTTCTCCGCCGACGGCCGCGCGTCCGGAATGTCATCCGCCGGCGCCGTGCTGTAGAGCTGTCCGGAAGGTCGCGCGAGGTGGTTTTCGGGCTTTTGATCGACGTTTTGGGCCATTCTCAATATAAAGAGCAAAAAGAACGATAATGCAAGATTATCATTCGTTTGTTGTTGCCGACAAGCTGTGCGTTTTGATGCGAAATTGGATGGCATAAAGCGCACGGGCATTTTACCCTCGAAAGCATGATTCGCCTCGATCCCGCGACCGCCAGTTCCGCCGCGCTGGCGTCGCTCGACACGCTCGCGCGCGCTCAGCCGGCCTGGGTCGGCGCCTGGCGGCAGCGGCTGCCGCTCAACCCGCAAGGTGCTCGGGCTGCTTCAGTATCATCCAAAGGCGACGATCCTGATCGAGAATGTTGAACGTGTATGCGTCGACGCCCAGGAACGCCTTATCGAGGTCATCGAGACCGGCGTCTACCGGCGTCTCGGCGACAATGACAGGGGCCGCTTCGAAGGACGACTGATCCTGACATCGACCCAGCCGCTGGCGGAGCTCGCATCCACCGGGCAGCTGATCTCTGCGCTCGAGTCACGCCTCGCCCCCGGGTACGTCTTTCTTCCCAATCTGCGCGATCGCCTGGAAGACCTGCCGCTGCTCGCGGAACATTTCCTCCAGGCGCTGAGGAAGGATCGCCGCAGCCGCAAGCTGTCGGTCGACCATTCCGCCTATCGCGTTCTGATAACCTATGGCTGGCCGGAAAATATTCGCGAACTGCGCTCCGTGCTCGAGACCGCCGCCATCCGTTGCGAGGGCGACTGGATCAAGGCGGAACATCTGCCGGCCCTCGACGACGCCCATCTGGCCGAGCCGCATCCGACCGACGAGCGCGAGTGGATCCTCGACGCGCTGCAGCGCCATCGTTTCCGCCGCGGCGAGGCCACGCGCTATCTCGGCATCTCGAGAAAGACGCTCTACAACAAGATGTGCACTTATGGCCTGCCGCTTCAGCCAAGAGAATGCCCCTAAGCTGGGCGGCCGACACCGTCGTCGGTTGCGACCTCGCGCAGATTTATCCAAGTTGCACCTGCTTACCCGAACTCGGCCAGCTCTGGTGTCGTCCCTGCGCATCCAAGCTGGGGTCGTTTGCGGGAGAGGACGGAATCCTACGCTAAGGTTTTGGCCAGCGATATTCTCCGGTGAGGTTGATGTGCTCCCATCCCAGCGGGGAGACATGAGCCAGCAGATCGGGCGATAGCAGTTTCCCTCGCTTTCTGGCTGGCGACGACTTGCCTGCTTCATGGTGTTCCAGAATATGGCGATCGCGGCGAGCCGGTTCATGCCCGCGATGCGGTAGTGCTGGCCTTCGGCGGAACGGCGGAACGGTCGTGGATTTCGCCTCGCCGGTTGAAGCTGATGACACGTTTCAGCGCGTGAAGTGCCTCGCCCTTGTTGAGCCCGATCTGGGCGCGGCGTTGCAGATCGGCATCCAGAATCCAGTCGATCATGAACAGCGTCCGCTCGACGCGGCCGATCTCTCGCAAGGCCGTGGCCAGTTCGTTCGGCAGGGGATAGGAGGCGAGTTTCCGCAGGATTTGGGTTGGCGCGATGCTTCCGCCAGCAATAGCGGCGGCGATGCTCAGGACGTCGGGCCAGTTGCGCTCGATCCATGGCCTGCTTGATCTTTCCGCCGATCAAGGCTCGCAGGTGCGAACCATAGCCGAGAATGGCGCCCGCGGCAAAGACGTGATCGGTGAATCCGCTCGCGTCGGCGAACTGCTCGCGGATATGGCGACCGGCTTCGTTCATGAGCAGGCCGTCCGAGGATATAGGGCGCTTCGCTTGCCGTTGCAGGGATCACCAGGGTCGCGAACGGTGCGTATTAATCGGAGACGTGGCTACAAGCTTCATGGCCTGGTATACGCGTTGACCAAGATTCATGGCCTCGCACTGCTGTGTGGCGGTGAAGAACTGGCCGTCGCTCGAAGCCGAAGCGCCCATGCCACAGGACCGGGCCATCGGTAATGCTGCTTGCGCCTCGACCACCATGGCCAGCGCCGGTCGTAGGCTTCGCCTTCGACATGCCATCGTCCAATGCGAATCACTCCCCGAAGGTGTGGGTGTTCGTGGCGTCGGCCATCTTGCGCAGACCGAGGTTGATCCTTTCCGCAAGGATGACGTTCATCAACCCGATCCGGTCGGCGCAGGACGCTCCAGTGTGCGCAGATGCGTGAACGCTTCGGTGAAGCTGGTCGCCGCGTCCACTTCCAACAAGAGGTTGGTGATGCGTGTGGGCGGTATGTCCTTGTAGAGATCGAGAACCACATCCTCGGCGCCACCCGGCGCGGCCGCTTCGAGCTTCTGATATGCAGCGCGCCGTTTCGATCGAACCGCTAATCGTGCCGCGTGTGCTGCATGGCCCGGCTCTCGCAACCGCATTCGAGGCGAGCTTGCCGGTCCGCCATTCTCCGGCCGCAATGGCACAGCGAGACGCCCGCCTTCCGCCACGGCTTGCGCAGGAACGGGAGCCTGCTTCAGATCACCATAGCGCCGGGATTTGGCCAACCAGACATCTCCGGAGCGGAACGCATCGCGTAGATGGAACAGCACCGCGATCTCCCTGAGGTGGTGTCCACCGGCCGCCTGGGAACGAAGATGGCTATGCCACGAACTCGGCCGCAGGAAGGGGGTCAGCGCCGCGTCGTTCAAGCCGCTAAGCAAAGCCGATGGCTCGCAGTCCCTCGACCTGCAGCACGACGACAGGCCAATATCTATGAGGATCGCGCTTCCGGAGGCCGCGACGATCGGCCCGGACTGGCCGCCTGGCTCAAATCCCTGCGTGACGGCGATGTGCTGGTTGTTTGGAAGCTCGATCGCCTCGGGCGGTCGCTTGCCCACCTGGTCAACATCATGAAGGATCTGTCGGATCGCAATATCGGTCTGCGGGTGCTGACCGGGAAGGGCGCTCAGATCGACACCACGACGGCATCCGGCCCCATGGTGTTCGGTATTTTCGGCACCCTAGCCGAGTCCGAGCGGGATCTGATCCGCGAGCGCACCATGGCCGGCCTCGCCGCTGCGGACCGGGCGGCACTTCGGAGACGGAGGAAAGATCGGTCAAAAGCGGGATGGTTCTGAGAGTAATAGGAGAGTGCATTTTTTCACCTGCATAAGGTTACCCAATTCTACCCAAAACATTGTTCTGCGCCAATTGATACGGTGCGGCGTGGAGGCTAGATTTTTCCCATTCTGGACATCGACGTGCATACCCCTCCCACTGGAGCGGTATCAAGAAGGAGCTATTTCGAAATGGTCACCGAAAATTTGAACATTATCGTTCTTTCGGACCGCCCCCCAATGTCAGACTGGATCAAGCGCGGCGCCGCGCTGCTTGAAACCAAAGGTGTTACGACAACGATACTGCTAAGCAGCCAGTCGTGGCGGGACGATTTGCGTTCTTCTTTGCCTAGCGCTGATCTTATTCTAGTGTCTCCCTGGACGCGGCCTGACTTCTTTTTGGACCATGCGCTGCTGGACAGCGCGCCCCACCTAAAGGCCATCGGAGGGACCTTCGATTACCGCCTTTCCAGCTTTGTCTCGATTGACGCATTGACCGAGCGCGGCATCGTCTTGATCGACAGCTCGCGTTCTATGACGCCCAGCGTTGCAGAATTTGCATTGACGCAAACCCTCAATCTATTGCGCGACGTTCCGGCAGCGATCGCACTTATGCGAGCGGGCGGCTGGCCGCAAAGTTCGTGGGATGCCTTCGGGTACGTGTATGGTGATCTTGCTGGCAAGAAGATCGGGCTTGCTGGCTACGGCAGTATCAATAGGCGATATCATCAGCTAATCAGCGGTTTCGGTTGCCAGACTGCTGTTTACGACCCGATGCTCGACAAGTCCCGCGCGGGTCAGCTGGGATTGACCCACACCAATTCGCTTGAGGAACTCGCAGCAGCCTCCCAGGTCTTTGTCGTAGGCATTCCACCCTTCATATCGACGTTGGGCGCAGTCGGCAAGACAGTCTTCGACGCCCTTCCCGTCGGTGCCCTATTCATACTCGTGAGCTGCATGGCTGTCGTTGACGAGGCTGCGCTGTGGGATGCCGTTAACAACAGACGCCTTAAGGCAGCAGTCGATGTTTTCAGCGTTGAACCGGTGCCGCAGGACGCTTCATTCCGCTTCCATCCCAATGTACTGACGACTCCGCATATTGCTGGTGACGCGTTCTACTGTCATGAGCGCTGCTTCTATGATGCATGCCTTGATTGCCTTGCCGTTATCGAAGGACGCCCAAGACACTACGAAGCTACGCGGGCTGATGCGACCATGTACATGGGAGTAGATAGCTCGGGTCGCATTAAGTGAAGCCTTCTTTCGCTCGGTGCGCGCCGGAATGACCTTGCCGACTTCGGACAGGAGGCCCGTTGGTATGGATCGGAAGCAGCACGATTCTGTCACAGAGCGTGACGGGCTGGCGCTCTTCGTCGGAAAGGGCGGCGGCATCTGCCGCGACGCGATGGAAGGAGCACTGGGCACGTACCATTTAGTGCCTTCCTGACCGGGCTCTTTGGAGCCAGCTTCAAGCGAAGGCGCCAAGCGTGACGCCGTTAATCACAAACAGAGGAATTAGTACTACTGCGTCATAAATTGCGAGCCTGACGCGGACTGTCCATTGCCCTTATGCAGCACGGACATCGTTGCAGACGTTTGGCCAGGGCCACAGTCAGGCGTCGCCTGAGGGTTGGGATCGAGGTCGGGACGTGCCGCTCTGGCCGGATCGGAGGAGCCGCGGGGTCGATGACCGTCGGGAAGACCAGGTGTTTGGCGGCCCCGGGCGCGAGTTGCAGTTGAGGGGGGAATCGTCTCCCTCAGAGAGACCAAGAAGCCATAGGCGGCGATACAGAGGCTGGCGTGGTGGTGGAAGCCCCGCCACCCTCGGCCTTCGTAGTGGCCCAGTCCCAGTTCCTGCTTGAGTTCCTGATAGTCTCGCTCGATCCGCCAACGCAGCTTGGCGGCGTCGACCAACTGGGTGATCGCAGCGTCGGCCGGCAAGGGGGAGCATGAAAAAGTTGGGGGCGCCGTCCGCTATGGGTTAGCGTGGGCGCCATGTCTGATGATGGCGCATCTGGTGTTTACCGGTTGAAAGTGAGCTTGCGACGAATCTCGCCGATGATTTGTCGCAGGCTGCTGGTATCGGAAGAAATGACGCTCTTCGGTCTGCACCGAACAATCCAGATCGCCTTCGGCTGGGAGGATTATCATCTGCACGCTTTCAAGCTGCATGGCAGGCATTATGGCACAACGCGGACAGGCGAGCGCCACCGGGACGGGGTAGGTAAAGGAGGTCACGCTCACGGATCTTCAACTGCGTGTGCGCCAGCGCATTCGATACGAGTATGATTTCGGCGATCTGTGTGGGAACACGAGATCCGTGTTGAGGCCAAGCTTGAGCGAGAGCCGGGCAAGGTCTACCCGATCTGCATCGCTGGCGCGCGCGCCGGCCCGCCCGAAGATATTGGTGGCCCAAGAGGCTATGACGTGCTCCTCCACCGGTTCCGCTTCGGCGACATCGATCCGCTGCATCGTCGAGATGAAGAATATTTCGACGAGGAGCTAGAGGACGATGATCCACTGCGCGCCTTCGAAGCGGGTCGCTTCAGCCGGCGCGAGGTGAATGCGGCTCTGAAACGCGAACTTTCGAGGTTCACAAGGGGCTGACTGCGTGTTTCGGGTGATGGCGGGCAGTGATTTCGGAGGATGATGGGCGCGCCTTTCGCGCGATGATGGGCAGCATTTTTGCGGGATTGTAGGCGGGTCTGGTCGGCAGACTAACGATAGAAGCCCCTTCTGGAATGAGGGAGGGGCGAGATGCCGACGGAACGACTGACCATGCGCCGAATACGGGATGTTTTGCGATTGAAGTTTGGCCAGGGGCTGAGCGAGCGGGCGATTGCCGCCTCTCTCGGTCTCGGCAAGGGAAGCGTCGGCGCCTATGTCCTGCGGGCGCGGCAGGCCGGACCGGGCTGGCCCTTGCCGGGCGGTCTTGATGACGACGGTCTGGAGCTCCTTCTGTTTCCGGCGTCGCCGACGGTGCCAGATCCGCATCGCCCGATCCCGGATTGGGCAATGATCGATCGAGAACTGCGGCGCCCCGGGGTAACCCGGATGCTGTTGTGGGAAGAATACCGGGCGGCCCATCCCACCGGCTTTGCCTATACCTGGTTCTGCGTCCATTTCGATGCCTGGAAGGGCCGCGTCCGCCCGACGATGCGGCAGACGCATGTGGGTGGCGAGAAGGTTTTCCTCGACTTCGCCGGGGACACGATCGACGTGATCGACCCGGTGACCGGCGAGGCGCGGGCTATGAAGCTGTTCGTTGCGGCGATGGGAGCCTCGAACCACACCTATGCCGAGGCCCTCGCGACCGAGGGGCTGGAGGACTGGATCGGCGCCCATGTCCGGATGTTCGCCTTCCTCGGCGGCGTACCGAAGGTGGTGGTCCCTGACAATCTCAAGGCGGCGGTGGTCAAGGCCGACCGCTTCGATCCCGGGCTGAACCGCACCTATGCCGAGATGGCGGCGCATTACGGAACTGCGATCCTACCCGCCCGACCACGTCGGCCCAAGGATAAAGCCAAGGTCGAGGTTGCGGTCCAGGTGGCTCAGCGCTGGATCCTCGCCCGGCTGCGCAATCGCCAGTTCTTCTCGCTGACCGAACTGAACGCGGCGATCCGGCGGCTGCTGGACGAGTTGAACATGCGCGTCATGCGCGGCTACGGCGCCAGCCGCGCTGATCTCTTCGCCACGCTGGATCGGCCGCATCTGCAACCGCTGCCTGGGGCCCCCTATGTGTTTGCGCGCTGGAAGCGCTGCCGCGTCGCACCTGATTACCACGTCGAGGTAGACAGTTCGTGGTATTCCGTCCCCTTCGGTCTGATCCGGCAGGAGGTGGATGTCCGGGTCTGCGGGGCCATCGTCGAGATATTCCATGGCGGCCGCCGGGTGGCCAGCCATCCCCGCTGCCCCGGACGGCGCAGTCATGTAACGCTGCCCGAGCACATGCCCTCGGCGCATCGGCGTCATGCCGAATGGACCCCGGCCCGGGTACTGGCGACAGCCGCAAGACTTGGCCCGTCCGTCATGGCCTTCTGCGAGGCGGTGATGGCTGATCGTCCTCACCCGGAGCAAGGATTCCGCACCTGCCTTGGTGTTCTGGCCCTGACCAGGAGCTATGATGTGGCGCGCCTCGATGCCGCCTGCCGGCGGGGGCTGTCGATCCGCGCGCGCTCCGTCGCTTCGATCCGCTCGATCCTTCAGACCGGTCTCGACCGGGCCTTCCTGGACGAGGCCCCCGAGGAGCGCCCTCTGCAACATGCCAATATCCGTGGCTAAGGTTACTATCATTAAAAGGAGACTGACCCTTGCTGACTCACCCCACCTCCGAGCAACTGATGACGCTCGGCCTGACCGGCATGGCCAAGGCGCTGGATGAACAGCGTCAGGCCCAGACCACCTTCGAGCCGCTCGGCTTCGAAGACCGGCTCGGCCTCCTGGTCGACCGTGAAGCCGCGGACCGCGACGCCAAGCGCCTGGTCGCTCGGTTGAAGTTCGCAGCCCTCCGGCAGTCGGCCTGCGTCGAGGATCTCGATTTGCGCACCGCGCGCGGCATTGACCGCGCCGTTATGGCCCATCTGATCGACGGCAGCTGGATCCAGCGCCACGAGAACCTACTCATCACCGGCCCGACCGGCCTCGGCAAAAGCTGGATCGCCTGCGCGCTCGGCCACAAGGCCTGCCGCGATGGCCGCTCCGCCGCCTACCATCGCATGCCGCGCCTGTTCGAGGCGCTCGCCATCGCCAGGGGCGACGGGCGGCATGCCCGCATGCTCAAGGCCATCGCCCGCGTGGAGGTGCTGATCCTGGACGATTGGGGGCTATCGGTCCTGACCGCCACGGAACGACGCGACCTGCTGGAAATCCTCGAAGATCGCCATGAACGCGGCTCGACTGTTGTCACCAGCCAGTTGCCCGTCGATCACTGGCACGAAGCCATCGGCGACCCGACCCTCGCCGATGCCATCCTCGACCGGCTCGTCCACAATGCCCACCGCCTCAACCTCTCAGGTGAAAGCCTGCGGCGGCGCGGGGCAATCACGAAAACACTTGACCAAACCGGCCAGGCCTGACTCCATGCAAGCGTCGACCAGCCTTGCCCGCGACCGCGAAATGGCTGCCCACGATGGCGTGAAACACGTGCCCGAGATCGCGTGAAATCGCCGCCCACATTCCGCGAAATGCGCAGGCTGACCTCAACAGGTTGGCATGCTTCCCTCTCCAGCAGACAAGGAGGGATGTGGATGCGCTTTGCCATTCAACTCATGATCGACGGCGGCGACGCAGCAGGCGAAACGCAAGAGATTATCGGCTTCGACCGAACAGACGGTGCGCTGTTGATCGAGGAGCTCGGCTTGACCTGGAAGAAGCGAAGAAGGCCCTTGCTGCACTCCAGATCCGTGTTGACTTCGGCCCCGGCAACTCAAGGACAAGCGAACAATCACCGTGCGCACGTGCTTTGGCAAGCTCGCGCTGCCGAGCCTACGATATCGATGCTGCCGATGTCACGAGGTACCCGGCGCTGTCGCGCCTGTCGTGGCCGCTCTACCTGAACGCGTCACACCTGATCTGCTTGCGCTCGAGGCGCGTTGGGCCTCGCTTGCGGCCTACGGCGCAACTGCCGCTCTGCTGGCAGACGTATTGCCTATCCCGTGAACGCGTCGACGATCAGGAACGACGCAATGCCCGTCGCCGTGCGTCTCGAAGCCGAGCTCGGCCCCGAGCAGGCCATGTTCGCGAGTGGATGCCAGGCCGAATGGAACAAGATGCCGATCCCCGGACCACCGGTGACGATCGGCATCGATGGAGGCTACGTGCGTAGTTGGACCGACAGACCGACAAACTTCCAGGTGATCGTCGGCAAGTCCGTGCCCGAAGAAGGACCTGCACGGCGATTTGGCTTTGTGGCGGGGCACGACGAAAAACCGAAGCGCCGCCTGCACGAACTTCTCATCGATCAGGGCATCGCTATGAACCAGGAGGTGACCTTCATGTCGGATGGCGCCTGCAATTTGCGAGACCTCCAATATTACATGCGCCCCAACGCGGAACACGTTCTCGACTATTTCCACATCACCATGCGCATCACAGTGCTCCAACAGATGGCCCGCGGCCTGCCTCCGCCGCTCAGCGCCGCAGCGCCCGCAGCCGTCGCAACGCTCGAAAGCGTGAAACATCATCTTTGGCATGGTAACGTCGGCAGAGCACTCATCCTTGTTGAGGACTTCACCGATGGGTTTGATCTCATCGCCGATCCGCCGCCAGAGGTTCGCAAGCTGCGCCGGTATCTGTTGGAATTCAACCGCTACATCGAAAAAAACGCCGATCTCATCCCGAATTACGCCGAACGGCACCGCTATGGCGAAGTGGTGTCGACGGCTTTCGTCGAGTCAACGGTCAACCAGGTGATCGCCAAGCGTTTCGCCAAGAAACAACAGATGCAATGGACGCCGCGTAGTGTTCATCTGCTCATGCAATTGCGAACCCGCGTGCTCGACGGCACTCTCGAAAACGATTTCAAGCGCTGGCGCACGGAACGGCGGTCTTCAACGAACGAGGCGAAAATGGCGGCGTGACTCCCCCAGCTCTTTCATGCTCCCTCTGCTCCGGCACTACACTCTCGATCCAATTGACCGGTTGGAATGTGAGGTGCGTCGCCGCACGCATAATAAACTGGGCTTCGCCGTCCAGCTTTGCGTCATGCGTCATACTGGCCGTCTGTTGGGAGAAGACGAGCAGCCTCATGCGACGGTCATCCGCTACTTGGCCGACCAGCTCGGAGGAGACTCGCAGGATTACGCCGTCTACGCGCGTCGAGTGCAGACACGTTTCGAGCACAGCCGCTTCCTGACCGAACATCTCGGCCTACACATGGCCAACAAGAAAGACCGGCGTGCAGCACTTTTGGCTGCTATCGACGCAGCGGCTGCCGGGGACAAGGGGTAAACGACGCGACGGATCCGGACTGTCTTTGGCATCGTGGAGGTGCGCAATCCTCGTTGGATGCTGTGTCGGGATTGTTACCCAGGCATGGTCGTTGCCTTTGCGCCGCTGCGGGAGATCTGCCCGGATCGAGCGACATCCGAGCTGATGGAACTGACGGCGCGGCTGGGGAGCATGATGCCGTACCGGCAGGCTGCCAGAGTGCTTGCCGAATTCCTGCCCGTTGAGCCGACCGAGACGCACGCCACCGTGCGCAAGCGAACCATCAGGATTGGCGAACGGCTCGACGATCAGGTTGCTGAGGAAGAATTTCACGCAAGGGCGCAAACCGCCGAACGGCGCCAGCTTGAAATGCAGCTTCCCGGCGATCGACGCAAAGAGTTCGTCATCAGCATCGATACTGCGCATGTTCGCAGCGCCGATTCCAATTCAGCGCGCAACTTCGAGCTCGTTGTGGCCCGATGCGGCCGCGGCGGGCGGGGCGAAGACGGCGGTCGCTATTTCGTGACCAGCAGCACCGACCAACGGGCAATCCTGGATCGCGCCCTTCATGCCCTTCGGGAAGTAGGCTACCGCGGCTTTGGCGATGTGACGGTGATTTCGGACGGCGCCGAGATCCTGAAGCGGCTACCCCGCGCAATGCCGAAGCCGACGGCCCACATTATCGACTGGTTCCACATCGCCATGAAGGTCCAGCCGATGCAGCAGATCGCCGATCATATGGCTCGATCCCGATCGGGTCTCTCTGAAGCGCTTCCCGCAATCGACCGTGACATCAGAGCGGTGAAGTGGCGCCTGTGGCATGGGCGGGCCGATCGCGCGATCACCGATCTGGAGCAACTCTTGGGAGGGTGAAGGCTTCGCAAGGAGGCAGCGAGTTCTCCATCGTCTGACTTCAAAGCCTCGGCTTGCAGCTCCTGACCTATATCCGTTCGAACCGCGGCGCGATCGTCAACTATGGCAAGGGCTACCAAGCCGGGCTTCGCTTCGCAACGACTCTGGCTGAATCGGCGGTGAATTCACTTGTCGGCAAGCGGATGGTCAAGAAGCAGGAGATGCGGTGGTCGCTCCACGGTGCTCACATGCTCATGCAGGTCAGGACGGCAGATTTCAACGGCGAGCTTCGCAATCGATTGCGGGCGCCCTTCCGACAGCCAGAGTCGAAGGTGCCACCACTATTCAAGCCCAAACCGCCTATCTTGCGCGCCGCCTAACCCCAGAGAAGTTACCGGTCTCGTTGAGCGAAGTGGGCGCAATCTCACGTTTAACTGCAGTGCGACAGGCCAGGCAAAACAGCCGTCGGAAAGCCGCTTTGTGAATAGGCAGAACCCCTGGTCGTCATGAGCCAAAATTTTTATGATATGACCCTTGCGGCCACGGAAGCAGAAGATCGCGCCCGTGTGAGGATTGAGCGCGAGCACCTGTTGCACCATCCGCGCCAGGCTGTTGATCCCGCGGCGCATGTCGGTGGCGCCGCAGCACAGGTAAATCCGGTCGGTCGGCACCACCGTGATCACCTGGTCAACTCCGACAGGACGATGCGCAGCGCTGTCGGATCGACGGTCCCGTCGATCCGCAATCGCGCGCCGTTCGGAAAGGCCACGACGATCCTGCCGGCCGGGTCAGGGCAATCGGCAACGGGGCGTTCGACCTCGGGCAGATCATTCACCTCGATCCGCGCGAAGGTCGCCATCGCCTGGTCGACATCGAGCTCGCCGCCGGCCATCTGCTTGCGCCACGCATAGAGCTGTGACGCAGCCACGCCGAACGCTTGCGCGACCTCGGTCACCGACGACCCCGCCGCGCTCGCAAGGTCGACCAGCGCCCGCTTCTCCGCGCAACTCCACAGCCTCCGTTGCCGCGCACGGCCGGGCATCGCTGCACCATCTTCAGACGCCGCGGCGCCGCTGATCTCGGCGACCACATCGCCCTCTGCATGTTCCAATGTCATGGCGCGAAAGCTCCATGTTCATCGGCCCATTGCAAGGTGCCTTGATGAAACGCTTACAATTGAAGATTAGCAGTGCCCGCCGGAGCATCGGATTCATTTCGGCGTGCGATCAATCGTGTCTGATGTGGCGCATGCCCATAGGTTTCACGATATACCTTTGAGAAGTGTGACGCCGAAACAAAACCGCACGCTATCGCAATTTCCACGACCGAAATGCTCGAACTGACAAGAAGCAGATGCGCGCGTTCAAGGCGAAGCTCAAGGTAGTAGCGGCTGGGCGATCGCCCTAACTCGCGTTCGAAGAGCCGTTCAACCTGGCGGCGCGAGAGGCAAGCTGTCGCTGCCAGCACCTTGACGTGTACTGGATTGCCTACCGTCGCCTCCATATGGTTGATGACTTTGATCACCGCCCTATGATTCGAGCGCACACGCGAATGAATGGGAAGGCGCTGACGTTCACCGGCGGAACGGGTTCTGTAGGCGACGGCCTTTTCGCGGATCCGATTGGCGACCATGATTCCGTGATCCCGCTCGACCAATCGCAGGAACATATCGAAGGGGGCATCCCCACCCGAGCAGGTATGCAAGTCCCCATCTTGCTCAAACGTCGTCTGAGCTGCCGTCACGTTCGGGAACTGCTCGGAAAAAAGGGGGTAGTGTTCCCAATGAACGGCGCAACGGCGGCCTTCAGCCAGCCCCGCACGTGCAAGAACCATGGTGCCGCTGCTGATTCCCAGAAGCCACATGCGGTGGTAGCGACATTCTCTTAGCCAAGCATCAAGCTGTATGTTCGAGGCAGGAAAAGCACGACAGCCACCCACCACGACGACCGATGCCGAATTTGGCTCGTAGGACTTTTGACGCTCGAATGCCAATGCGGTGTCCGCACCGACGACGACTCGGCAACTGGAGCTCACAGGCTGTCCGTCGTTGGATACAACTTGCCAGCCATAATCATCTTGCTCAACCACCTCATTCGCGAGCTTCAAAACCTCGACCGCGCTAGAGAATGCCTGCAGTGAAAAGGCAGGCAGCAGGTAAAAGCTAAACGTGCGGCGAGGGGTCTGTACACGCGCCATCAAAACCCTATTCGCAATTGGCTGAACTTAGCGCTTCGCAATCGGCACGAGGTCGCGCTCCGGCGCGCCGGTGTAGAGCTGGCGCGGGCGGCCCGATCTTCTGATGCGGATCCTCGATCATTTCCTTCCACTGCGCGATCCAGCCGACGGTGCGGGCGCCGCGAACAGCACGGTGAACATGGTGGTGGGGAAGCCCAACGCCTTCAGCGTGATGCCGGAATAGAAGTCGACATTCGGATAGAGCTTCTTCTCGATGAAATAGGGATCGGTCAGCGCGATCTTTTCCAGTTCCATGGCGATGTCGAGCAGCGGATCGTCCTTGATGCCGAGTTCGCCCAGCACCTCATGCGCCGTCTTCTGCATGATCTTGGCACGCGGATCGTAATTCTTGTAGACGCGGTGGCCAAAGCCCATCAGCCGGAACGGATCGTTCTTGTCCTTGGCGCGGGCGATGAATTCCGGGATGTGGTCGACATGGCCGATCTCGCCCAGCATGTTCAAGGCCGCCTCGTTGGCGCCGCCATGGGCCGGTCCCCACAAACAGGCGATGCCGGCGGCGATGCAGGCAAACGGATTGGCGCCCGACGAGCCGGCGAGGCGGACGGTCGAGGTTGAGGCGTTCTGCTCGTGATCGGCGTGCAGGATGAAGATGCGCTCCATGGCACGCGCCAGCACCGGGTTGATCTTGTATTCCTCGCACGGCACGGCGAAGCACATATGCAGGAAGTTTGCCGCGAAGCCGAGATCATTCTTCGGGTAAATGAAGGGTTGGCCGATGTGGTACTTGTAGGCCATGGCCGCGATCGTCGGCATCTTGGCGATCAGCCGCATCGAGGCGACCATGCGCTGGTAGGGGTCCGAGATATCAGTGGAGTCGTGATAGAAGGCCGACAGCGCGCCGACCACGCCGCACATCACCGCCATCGGGTGCGCGTCGCGGCGGAAGGTGAAGAAGCGCGACATCTGCTCATGCACCATTGTGTGGCGCGTCACGCGGTAATCGAAATCGTCCTTCTGCGCCTTGGTCGGCAATTCGCCGTAGAGCAGGAGATAGCAGACTTCGAGGAAGTCGCCGTGTTCGGCCAGCTGGTCGATCGGATAGCCGCGGTGGAGAAGAATACCGGCATCGCCGTCGATGAAGGTGATCTCGGACTCGCAGCTTGCCGTCGAAGTAAAGCCGGGGTCGTAAGTGAAGGCGCCGGTGGCGCAATAGAGCGCACCGATGTCGATGACGTCCGGTCCTGTCGTGCCGCGACAGATGTCGAGGGCGTGCCTCTGTCCATCTATCTCAAGAACCGCGCCTCCGAATTGCTGAACTGCGCGCAAGGGTATCGCTCTCTCGGATTCAGGCGCTGCGGACCCGGCGGATGCGGGCGTCACAAAGCGTTTGCTGACGTTCGCGGTCGTCATGCCGCGAACTGGTTCATGGTGTTGTGGGCGCCACCGGCCTTTAGGGCCGCGTAACCAGTAAAATACTCCTTGTGGTCGTCGCCCAGATCGGACCCGGCCATGCTCTGGTGCTTCACGCAAGCAATGCCCTGGCGGATTTCGCTGCGCTGAACGTTGGCTACGCAACCCAACATCCCCTGTTCGCCGAAGTATTCCTTGGCGAGATTGTCAGTCGATAAGGCGGCGGTGTGGTAGGTAGGCAAGGTGATCAGGTGATGGAAGATGCCCGCCCGCGCCGCTGCGTCGCGCTGGAAGGTCCGGATCCTCTCGTCCGCCTCGAGGGCGAGTTCCGAGCTGTCATATTCCGCGCTCATCAGTTTTGCGCGATTGTAGCTGGTGACATCCTTGTCTTCTGAAAGCCAGGCGTCAAAAACCTGCTGGCGGAAGTTAAGCGTCCAGTTGAAGGACGGCGAGTTGTTGTAGACGAGTTTCGCGTTGGGAATGACCTCTCGGATGCGGTCCACCATTCCTGCGATCTGTTCGATATGCGGCTTCTCGGTTTCGATCCAAAGCAGGTCGGCGCCGTTCTGCAGAGCATTGATGCTGTCCAGAATGCATCTGTCCTCGCCCGTACCTGCCCGGAACTGGAAGAGGTTTGAACGAAGCCGCTTGGGACGCAGGACCTTCGAGCCCCGGGCGATGAGAACATCCCCGTTTGAAATCTCGCCGTTTCCAACCTCTTCGCAATCGAGGAAGGAGTTGTAGATGTCATCGATGTCGCCTTCCGCCGCGCTGAAGGCGATCTGCTTGGTGAGGCCTGCGCCGAGAGGGTCGGTCCTCGCAACGATAACTCCGTCGTCGATCCCAAGCTCGAGGAAGGCGTATCGGCAGGCCCGGATCTTGGCGACAAAATCTTCGTGCGGGACGGTAACCTTGCCGTCCTGATGGCCGCACTGTTTCTCGTCTGACACCTGGTTTTCGATCTGGAGGGCGCATGCCCCGGCTTCGATTATTTTCTTGGCCAGAAGGTAGGTCGCCTCCGCATTGCCAAAGCCTGCATCAATGTCCGCGATTACCGGAACAACATGGGTTTGATAATTATCTATCGAGGCAAGCAGCTGGCGCTGCAGTGGTGCGTCGCCAGTCTGCTTTGCTTTGTCCAGCTCTCGAAAAATCATGCCGAGCTCGCGGGCATCGGCCTGCCGCAAGAAGGTGTAGAGCTCCTCGATCAACGCGGGGACGCTGGTCTTCTCGTGCATGGACTGGTCCGGCAGCGGGCCGAACTCGGAGCGAAGGGCTGCGACCATCCAGCCCGAGAGGTAGAGGTAGCGACGATCGGTCGTGCCGAAATGCTTCTTTATCGAAATAACCTTCTGCTGTCCGATGAACCCGTGCCAGCACCCAAGCGACTGGGTATATTGGCTTGGATCCTCGTCATACGCGGCCATGTCTTTTCGCATGATGTCCGCGGTCCACTTGGCGATGTCGAGCCCGTTCCGCAACCGGTTCTGCAACCGCATGCGCGCGACGGCCTCTCCCGAAATGCCTTGCCAATTCTTGTTGGGGCTAATTGCTTTGGCCGCCTCCTCGACGGTGGTCAGGTATGACATTGCTCGGGCCTTTAATGATGCGAATTCGGCTAAGTACGGCGGAAAGCAGGCTGGGCCGAGAGGGGAAATTGTCATGTTGTAAGACTTACAACCATTCTGTGTAATTATGTAAAGCTGTGTGCGGCCCTGAGGTTTTCCGCTTGGCAAACAGAGTCGAAGGTACCACCACTATTCAAGCCCAAACCGCCTCTCCTGCGCGCCGCCTAACCCCAGAGAAGTTACCGGTCTCATTGAGACTCGGGGGCATTGAATCTCATGATTAGGTGCAGCGGTTGAGCGAAGTGGGCGCAATCTCACGTTTAACGGCTCTGCCTCAAAGTGTGTGGCGAAGTGGCAGCATTCTTGCCCGAAGCAATTCGGCGCCAGCACGTCCGTACATCGCTCGTTTGAGTGTCTTCAGGCGATTGATCTGGCCCTACCGGACAATCAGCGATGTGCGCCCGCAAAGCCGCTCGCTCGCTATGATGCCTAGAGGGCGCTCGCGAGCGGCTTTGCCACCTTTGTCATGTAACCACCTGCTGGGGCATGATCGGAAAAACGCGCGATACAATCGAGAACAATCGAGTGACGCAACGGCATTGTTCTTTTGGGAACATTCTTGGGTGACGCAATCGAAATGCCGCCGCCCATCCGGGACGCTCAGTGAAGTTGCTTAACGATTGAGATAATTGCTTCTACAGTATCCACGCGGCCTGCAGCGGAGTACGTATCCGTCGCAGCCCACTTGACCATCACTAGATTTTCCATCGGATTTACCATAAGCAATTGACCGCTGTTTCCGAGCGCGTAAAAGGTGCTTTCCGCTCCGAGCATGGGTTCGGACATCACCTCCCCCCGCGCCTCTCGGTCATTCTGCCACCATGAATCGAGCCACCAATAGTAACCGTATGGACTCTTAGATTCGATGGACGGCAGACTGGGAGTTGTCGCTTCGCGCATGTAGCCATCAGGTAGTGTGTTGGTGCCATCTGGTAGCACGCCGTTGTGCAGCAAATAAAGTCCCATTCGACCATAGTCACGCAAAGTCGCTCCAAACCCGGACTCGCCGTAGGTAAACCCACCCTCTTTTGCGACAAGCCAATAACCGTCGCTCTCCATGCCGAAGGGCTTCCAGACTCGCTCGGAAAGGTAACATGTAAATTGTTTCCCCGCCGCACGCTCCACGACAATCGCCATAACCGTGGAATCAGCCGAAGAATACTTGAAGTGTGAGCCAGGCTGGATTTCTTCGCCCGTCCGCGAACCCACATGCACTAATAATGGCAGCAAGGCGCGTGGCCGATCCTCACAGACGCACTCTAGCATGTCGGTAAGGTCCGACTTATCATCATAGATTTCCCAAAAAGGAACACCGCTCAGCCCCTGCGCTAAGTGGCGGAGAGATACTTTCCCCCAGAGGGTATCTTTGAATTCTGGTACATAAGTCTCCACGACGTCATCCAAGCTACTGATATAGCCATCTTTGAGTGCGAGACCTAACATTACTGATGTCATGGATTTGGCCATGGATCGAGAGTCGCCGAGGTCACGGTCCGAATAGCCATTCCCGTATCGTTCAAAGACGATATGGCCATTCTTGATCACCAACAGGCCCGAAATCCTCGCACGCTGAAAGAAGTCATCGACGTTGTAGGTGACGTCTCCTACGCGATAATTGAAAGTGATGTTCTCGTCGCGAGGCAGTGGATGTGGCTGCCCACCCGCTTCAATCGTGCGGCTAGGAAACAGTTTTTGCATAGACCGGTGGTTAGTACTCTTTTCCTCTGGGCTCCAAAAAAGTTGCACCGACAAATTTGGCTTATGGTCGGTAGACGGACTTACCACGTTCGTGCCTTTCTGAGCACCAACATCCTTAACGGGACCCTCGGTTGAAGCGACATCGGACCCCGACTTTTCGCTCACTCTCATAATTTCAATCCTTTCCCGGCTCGCAGAAAAAACGTCTGCATCAGAAGTCGGAGAGTTGCTAGGACTCGGCTCTCAAACGACCTTTGTCGGGACAACATTTCACGGGCCCTTCCTGGTGTCCACACTATTATTGATAAAAGAGATTATAATTTCTGATTTTTGAGAATATTCGTTGCCGACGAGTCAAACCTGATGCCGCAGGGGATCAGGTCCGGTCACTCTCTGCGGTTTTGGCCCCGTCGGTGTGCCGTCCAGAATTATCTGTCTCTGTCCAGAATTAAGCCGGGCTTCGGAGGTCGTGTCGGCGCTCGTGCAGAAACTTGAGCACATCGCTGCCGCACCGCTCCGGAGCGGACTATCCTACCATGGCTGGCGATCGGTAGATCCCGCCTTTGGTCATCAATGCCCACACGATGCGCGCTGTCTTGTTGGCTAGGGCGACGATCACCAGCATGGGTGGCTTGCGCTCAAGCATCCGCGAGAGCCAAGGATCCCCCGTCGATCCCTTCCGCATAGCCCATCGCACGGTGGCGCTCGCCCCAATGATCAACAGCCGACGCAGGGTTCGCTCGCCCATCCGAGATGTCTCGCCAAGCTTCTGCTTGCCGCCGGTGGAACGTTGTAGCGGGGTGAGCCCCAGCCAAGCTGCGAAGTCCCGCCCTTTTTGAAGATGGAGGCCGAAGGAGCCAATGCTGCCAGAGCTGTCGCAGTGATCGGTCCTATGCCGGGAATGGTCATCAACCGCTTGGCTTCCGCATCCTCCTTGGCGCGCCGGGCAATCTCGCGATCGAGTACAGCCACCCTCTCATCCAGCGACCGAAGTTGCTCAACGAGCAGAGACAAGATCGGGCGTGCGGGTTCGAGTATAGTGGAATCCGCACCCTCAATCGCAGCGACAAGCTTGGCGACGTGGAAGAGGCCCTGCGCAGCCACAAGTCCAAACTCGGCAAGATGGCCCCGTATCGCGTTGATCGTCTGAACCGCATGGTCGGCCGCTGTGCAGCTTCACAGATCGCTTCAGCATCGGCCGCATCGTTCTTCTCTGGTTGCGCCCTTGATGCAAGAAGCCTTCCAACCTGATGTGCCGGTGATCGAGTGCGTTCTTCTCTCAGGCTTTTCGTTGCGGCCTTTCAAGAAGCGCGGGCCGGTATGGTGATCTGCGGATCGGGTCCAAAT
>NZ_SRTH01000189.1:0-310 GCF_004792065.1 Mesorhizobium sp. M8A.F.Ca.ET.165.01.1.1
ATTGACATTCGTGCCCGTCGGCCCCGGCACAAACAGATCACCCACCGCATTGAAGGCCGTCCAGGCGTTGTTGCCGGCCAGCATCGCCTTGGCGTCCACGCCGGCCGCACGCATGCGTGCAACCGTCGACCCATCGGCGAAGGCGCCGGCGTTGTTCTCCGAGCCGTCGATGCCGTCCGTATCGGCGGCTAAGGCATGGATGCCGCCGACACCATCAATACCGATGGCGAAGGCGATCAGGAATTCGGAATTGCGGCCGCCCTTGCCTTTTGCGCGGAGCGTCACCGTCGTCTCGCCGCCCGACAGGATC
>NZ_SRTH01000190.1:0-309 GCF_004792065.1 Mesorhizobium sp. M8A.F.Ca.ET.165.01.1.1
GGCGTTGGCGCAGCTCCTGTTTCTGGATGTCGATGATGCGGGCGGCAGCGCCTTCCTCGATCAGCCTGGCGCCGATCAGCGCCGTCAGCGGACTGATGCTCCAGCAGTTGATGCGCAGGGCCGCGGCTACCTGGCCGGCGATCGGGCGTGGGGCAATGACGAAGCCGAGGCGCAGGCCGGGCGCCAGGCATTTCGACAGCGCGCCGAGATGGATCGTAAGCTCGGGTTCGAGACTGGCGAAGGACGGCGGCGGAACGTCGGCAAGCGGGCGATAGACATCGTCCTCGATGATCAGCACGTTGTGCCGCC
>NZ_SRTH01000191.1:0-309 GCF_004792065.1 Mesorhizobium sp. M8A.F.Ca.ET.165.01.1.1
ATCGACCACTGCCTTTCAGTCGCCGGAACCCCTCGATTCCTGACAGTATTGTGTCAGGAGCCTACCGTGACATCAACGCGACAATGCGCACAAACTGTTGCGAATGCGCATTTTTGGCCGCATATGTTATACATTGTAAACAAATATTGGGATTCATTTCCGCCTGAGCCACGTTCAGCACGGTTCCGGCGCAAATTTATCCTCCCGCAAGCAGGAGCGGCCTGATGGACAAGCGCGATCTGTCGACGATCTTCAGGGAGCGGCTGAAATTGCTCTTGACACGCTCTGATCTCAACCAGTCGGCTTTCG
>NZ_SRTH01000192.1:0-309 GCF_004792065.1 Mesorhizobium sp. M8A.F.Ca.ET.165.01.1.1
AATTTCTCCCAGCGCGCGCCAAGCACCGCTACCAGCTCCTCGATGGTCGGCGGCGTCGCGACATCGGCATAGGTGATGGTGACCTTGCCGGCGAGGCCTGCTGCGCGCGGGATCGGCACCGGGATGGAGGCGAGGTAATCCGCCGGCACGTCGATCAGCCCGCCGAAGGCCCATTGCTGGCGCAACTCATCGGCTTTCATCGGCGCGACGCTGACATCGATGTCGTTGGGCGTGCCCGGCACGCGATAGGGACAACGGAAACGGCCGCAATTGGCCTGCGCCGAGAATTGCCACAGCGCGTAGCCCTGC
>NZ_SRTH01000193.1:0-307 GCF_004792065.1 Mesorhizobium sp. M8A.F.Ca.ET.165.01.1.1
GATTTCCAGACCCCAGGACGCCGTCCACTCGGCGCCGGCGGCGCTCATGCCGTCATAGGCGCCGGGACGCTTGAGCGGCCGCCCGGCAGGCAGGCGCTCGTTGGGGAAGGTCATGACGAAGCGGCGGGCGTAGAACTGGCGCGTCGTTTGCCTGAGATACTCGCGGTTGGCGGCGAAGGCGCCGTAGCGGGCGATGTCCATGCCGAAGATGTCGGCCTGCGGCTCGCCATAGATCATCCACTCGGCCAGCGACTTGCCGACGCCGCCGCCCTGGCTGAAGCCGGCCATGACGCCGCAGGCGACCCAG
>NZ_SRTH01000194.1:0-307 GCF_004792065.1 Mesorhizobium sp. M8A.F.Ca.ET.165.01.1.1
CCTAGGTCGCCGACCATCAGCGTGTGCCCGGTGAGCACGAACCAGGGCTCGGGCGATCGCGTCCGGTCGGTGACGAGGAGGCTGAGATGCTCAGGCGTATGGCCCGGCGTGTGCATCACCGTCGCCGTGACATTGCCGAGTTCCAACACCTCGCCGTCCTTCGCGCGCCGGAACGGAAAGCCCGCTTCGGCGCCCTCGAACATCACGTATTCGGCTCCGGTCGCCTCGGCGAGTGCCCGACCGGCCGAGATGTGATCGGCGTGGATATGCGTGTCGACGACATAGAGGATGCGCATGCCGGTCGCGC
>NZ_SRTH01000195.1:0-307 GCF_004792065.1 Mesorhizobium sp. M8A.F.Ca.ET.165.01.1.1
GGGGTTTCCAGGTCGGCGACCAGGGCAGCGGCGCCCGCATCGGCCGCGATCTGCTCGAGCAGACGCTGCTTGCCTATGACGGCATCCGCCCCGGCTCGCCGCTGACGGACGCCATGCTCGCCGTCTTCCGCAACAACCCGCAAGACGTGGTCGAGTTCACCACAAACGCCAAGCCCGGCGACTTCGGCGGCTTCGCGCCAAAAGTCTTCGAGCATGCCGAAAAGGGCGACCTTGTCGCCAACTGGATCCTCGACAAGGCGGTTGGCGATGTCGAGGCCTCGCTCGGCGCGCTCGACCTTGCCGACGG
>NZ_SRTH01000196.1:0-306 GCF_004792065.1 Mesorhizobium sp. M8A.F.Ca.ET.165.01.1.1
GGCGCTGCTCGAGCATTCCTGCCTCGGCTTCACCGGCTTCCAGACCTTTCCTGCCTGGGAGATGACCGACCGCGAGGGTCGGCGCGGGCGCGTCGAGGTTTCGGGGCCGCTGGTCAGCGACGACGCCGAGGTGCTGGTCGAGGCTGCGGTGCAAGGCGTCGGCCTGATGATGAGCACGGACTGGCTGGTCGGACGCGAAATCGCCGACGGCCGGCTGGTGCCGATCCTGGAGGACTGGACGCTGGCCGACGAGGGCGCGGTCTATGTCGTCATGCCCTCGGCCAAGGGCCAGGCCGCCAAGACCCG
>NZ_SRTH01000197.1:0-306 GCF_004792065.1 Mesorhizobium sp. M8A.F.Ca.ET.165.01.1.1
CGGGCTCTGGAACCGTCACCTGTTCCGCAGGAGCGACCGGCATCGCCACCTCATCGATGGGTTCCAAACGAGCCCCCCTGGCCGGGCGCATGGCGCGACCCGAGAAGAGCTCGCGCAGCAGTGTGAACACCGACATGAGCAGCAGCGAAGCGGCAAAGGCCGCGCCGACGATCGGCCCGATCTTGGGGAAGTAGGCCTCGGTCGGCACCACGGCGTCTGTGGTTGTACGGGCGTCCACCGGGACATAGTTGCGGTCCTGGCGGGAGGCCGCCTCGCGGTAGTTGGTCAGGTAGAGTTCGAGCTGCT
>NZ_SRTH01000198.1:0-305 GCF_004792065.1 Mesorhizobium sp. M8A.F.Ca.ET.165.01.1.1
GGCAGTCCGGTCTCGACCCACGGCAGTTGGTCTTCATCGACGAAACCTGGATCAAGACCAACATGGCGCCGCTGCGCGGTTGGGGGCCGAAGGGCAAACGCCTGCGCGGCTTGGCACCATACGGCCACTGGCGTACGCTGACCTTCCTCGGCGCGCTGCGCTGCGACCGGCTGACTGCACCTTGCGTCTTCGACGGGCCGATCAACGGCCAGTGCTTCCGCGCCTATGTCGAGCAGCAGCTCGTGCCAGTGCTTGAGCCGGGCGACATCGTCGTCATGGACAATCTCGGCTCCCACAAGTCGGCA
>NZ_SRTH01000019.1:0-82950 GCF_004792065.1 Mesorhizobium sp. M8A.F.Ca.ET.165.01.1.1
TCATCTGGGTGCGAGGCTGCCCGACTACATGGTGCCGTCGGCCTTCGTGCGGCTGGATGGGCTGCCGCTGACACCGAACGGCAAGCTCGACCGCCAGGCGCTGCCGGCGCCGGCCGACGAGGCCTATTCGCACACCGCCTATGAAGCGCCGCAGGGCCGGGTCGAGACGCTGCTGGCCGGGATTTGGGCGGAGCTTCTCGGGGTCGAGCGGGTCGGACGCCACGACAACTTCTTCGAACTCGGCGGCCACTCGCTGTTGGCCGTGCAGTTACTCAGTCGAGCATTAGATGTTGGGCTGAACTTTAGCGCCGCCGACCTCTTCCGAGCCCCTGTTCTGAAGGAATTTGCATCGAAGGTTCATTTGGAGCCACAGCCCAGGACTCCTGGACTGATTTCCGTACAGGCGACCGGATCGCAGCCACCGCTCTTCTTTGTCCCCACAGGTTTTGGCGATTGTTCCTACGTCCCCAGGTTGATGGAGGAGATGGACGTAGACTGTCCCGTCTACGCTCTGCCATGGCCCCCCTTCAATAACCTAGGTCCACCAACTCTTGAGGCGATAGCCGCGGAGACCATCGTGGCGATTAGAAAGATCCAGCCGCGGGGTCCGTATCGTTTCGCTGGATACTCATCAGGCGGAATCTTGGCTTACGCCATAGCCCAGCTCTTATCTGGTCGCGATGAAGCTATCTCTTTCATCGCGTTGATCGATGTTACGCTACCTGCAAACTTGACAAAAATATCACCCATCCAAATGGTACGAGACGTGGTGCTGGATTCTTTTGAACCCTTAGATGATCAGAGCTTCGAAGTGTTGGAGCAATTTGCTAGACAAAGTTCAATCGCTCAGCTGCTCGAAAAGGCTCAGCAAATTGGGGCAATACCTCTGGATCGTAATCTCCATAACGATGTTTTGATGTATGAAAGGACCGCCCGGTTTCACGAGGCGCTGCAGGCGTACCAAGTCCCAACCCTGCCAGTTGAGATACATCAGTTTTATGCCACCGAGGCTCTCTTCAGTTCTCGGGCACGACAAGCTAAGAGTTCATTATGCCCAGAGGCACGTTCGCCTATGCGCGGCTGGGACCGAGTCTTGAGTCCGGACGCCATTACTGCCGTACCGATTGTAGGCGACCACGTGACGATGATGAGTGTTCTGGAAAACCGCAAGGCTCTGGCCCGAGCTATTTCTACGCACTTAGCCGGGGTTCTTGAAAAAGATCCCTAGCGAACTGCACCGAAGATTCTGGCACCCAGACGAGGTTCAGTCTCGGATCGCGACAATCCCCCAAATGTCGGAGAGTTCTGGCTCGGTGATACAAAGATGGGAAGCATATTTGGTCTGCCGCCTCTGCTGCTCGACGACCGAGTCGAGCAACTTCAAGGCCAAGCTGCATGGGCTGAGCTTCTCATCCGAAAAGCTCAAAGGGGACCAGATAGAATGGAGACTATCACCATTGATCAACAGAACATCCTCGTTGGCATCCGTCCAATAGAACCGGGCGACGAATCCACCTTGTACGATTCCGAAGTTACCTCGTTGGGACGCTCTGTTACCAAAGTTCGCCGCCAAAGCGGTGCTGCAAGAATAGTCGCTAGAACACTCCTTGGGCAACTGGGATTCCCACAACTGCCGATCCTAAAGACGCGCTCTGGTGTTCCGATCTGGCCACCCGGCATCCTCGGATCTTTGGCGCACCATGATACCGTAGCAGCCGCCGCCATTGCAGGGACGAAAAGGATTGCGGCTCTCGGCATCGACATTGAGCCTAATGAACCTCTGCCGGAGAACCTGATCGAATTGATTGCCACCCCTAACGAGCAACGCGTGTACGATCTACATCTGCTCAAGCGGCGGGACCTCTTCGTTTTGAAGGAGGCGGTATATAAGGCGTATTTTCCACTGCACAAGCAGTTCATTGAATTCCATGACGTGGAAATTGATATCCCTGCGCGGTTAGGACACGTGTCGAATTCAAATTGCACGTTTTCGCTTGAGTTACTTATTTCCAACAATGTAATCGGGTTCGCGTATTCAAGCCCGACATGACCTTGCCCCGCTGATCTAATCCGGTTGACGTTCGTTCTCGCCCCATCGAGACGACCACGGCATGAAACGTAGCCGCTTCTGCCGGCCAGAGGCTGCGCACGCTCAGTGAGGGAGTGGGTTCCGAAGTCATCGAGGATGAGCAGTTGTGCGCGGGTGAGTTTGTCGATGAGGGGTGGGAAGCGGCCATCGAGGCGGGCGAGCCAAATCCTCGAACAGGCGCGGCACGCGCAGCTGTTAACGCCGGATGCCGGCGCGACCTGGCTCCTGACGGAAATTGACCCGGAGGACCCGGACCTCGCATTTGGACTTTGTGACCTGGGACTTGGCTACCCGGAGATCGGTAGTCTGAGCCTCTCCGAGCTCGCTGCTGTTCGTGGCCGCCTGGGCTTGCCTGTCGAACGCGACCTGTGTTTCAGGCCGGACAAGCCGCTGTCGGCCTATGCCAGTGAGGCTCGACGCCTCGGCCGCATCAAGGAGTGACGTTCGTCACGATGCTCAACGCCATCCTTCCGGGTGGCGTTGAGTGCCGAAGGCGATAGCGGCCAGACCTCAGGCCCTGGCCTTGCGTTTCGTCGCAGGTTTCTTGGCTGGAGCTGGCTTTCGTCCCAAGCCCAGCGACTTTGCCAATGCCGATCGGGTCGCCGAATAACTCGGCGCAACCATGGGATAGTCCTTGGCCAAACCCCATTTCGTCCGGTATTCGTCAGGCGTCAGCCCATGACTGGTCGCAAGATGGCGCTTGAGTGACTTGTATTTCCTGCCGTCCTCGAGGCTAATGATGTAGTCCGGAAAAACCGACCTTTTGGGGTTAACTGCCGGTTTGGGGGCAGGCTCTGGTGTGGGAGATGGCGGGCTAATATTCGACAATGCCGAATTCACGCTCGCGATCAAATCCGGCAATCCGGACACTGGAACAGCGTTCTTTTGGACATAGGCGGCAACGATATCGGCAGTAAGTTCAATCATATTATTGTTAGGTTCCCCGGGCATTGGCGTGCTCCTTCAATCACCACGTCCTCATATCCGTCAAGTGACGATATGCGTTCAACCTATGCCACTTGGAATTTGTCCGATCAATCCGGATATTTGATATTTCTGTATGACGCGGGGGCAAAACGAACTTTCGTTTGGCGGCAAAGCGTATCCACGCCAAACCTGCAGCCTGAATGGTATAGAGAGAATGATGTTGAAATTGCCTCAATGGACGGTAGGCTTGGGCACGAAAGGCGGGGTCTGGATTATGCGAACTAGGATATCATTTGGTATCAAATGCATAATGGAATTATTACTCCAAGATTAGTCTGAGAAAAGCGCGCCAGCTTCTTGAGGTGACAGATATGTTGGTCATTGAAGTGGCCATGGCCTGCTAGTCATACCACGTCAGTGGGTAAGCAACGTTGTGCAGGCATAGGTGGCCCAAACATGGCGCAGCGTTGAGTGAATAGCAAATGGCAATCGTCGATGGAGCTCGGGCCGTCGACAGCCTTCCATACAGCCTAGCCCGGTCGGCCATATGTATCAGGCGGTGGCCGGCGCGCTCGGCAGAAGGACTCAGGAACGTTGAATGAAGGGGAATGGACGCTGTCAACCTCGGCGAGCAAGGATGGGAACCGGCGAAGCTTCCGCTATCGCCCGGAGCTCTCCGGTATTTGGCCGATGCATTTCTTCGAGCTTCTCCAGGCGAACTTCGCCCTGCGAAGTTCATGGCCGGCTTCGAAACGTTGATGGCGTCCCAAAGGCGTGGTCGTCATGAGGTCGCGCTCCAGTTCGGCAATGCGCGCGCGCACCTGTCGAGCGTCGTCCTGGCGCAACGCTCTAATCAATCCACGTCCACGCATCAGTCTTCCTTGCACCACCCAAAAAGCATTGCGGGTCTATCCACGGAGACCCTAATTTCCGGCAAGCCGAAACGCTCGAAATTTAACTTTGGCTACTTTAGCTGGCGAAGACAAAGAGGCTCCTGGGAAAAAGTCCGGCGAGTAGCAGCAAAGGGCTTGAGCACGGGGCGGACGCGCGAAGGTAGCGCCGGCGAACAGCGCGACAGCGACGCCGCATCGGCTGCGGAGTGGCGGTTGAAGTGTGGATAACCAGCCCTGGCTATTGCTGCTTGCGCCAGCCGGCGCGCACCCTGGCAGTCATAGTGGCGGAGCATGTTGAACTGGCGTTGTTTGAGCAGTCACTCGGCGATCGCGAGGGCGTGCACCAACCGTTCGGGGATCGCGTGGCTGACGCCGCGGACAAAACCGGAGGATCGGTTCTATTCGACGTACGTGTCGACGGCGATATCTACATTCAGCGGATGGCTGCAATTGGATATGCCGAAACCGGCACAGCAATAATCGTGATGGAGAGAAGCGGACTCTACCGTGCAGCGGTCTTGAAAAATGTGACACATGGACCACAATAATCAGGCGCTCGCCTTTTGCGGTTGGCTGAAGGTGTTGTCAGGGCGCGGCAGACCGAAATGGTCCCTCAGCGTTGCCCCCTCATAGTCGTGCCGGAAAAGTCCGCGTCGGCGCAAGATCGGCACCACCTCCTCGGCGAACACGTCGAACCCGCCCTGCAGATAGGGCGGCATGACATTGAAGCCATCCGCCGCACCATTGTCGAACCATTCCTGGATGTTGTCGGCGATCTGTTCGGGCGTCCCGGCCTGGACCCAATGCCCGCGCGCGCCGGCGAGGCGGTGCAGCAACTGGCGGATGGTTGGATTCTCGCGCTCGATGATGTCAAGCACGACATGGAACCGGCTGCTCGCACCGCGCTCGCCCTCGACACTGATGAGCTCGCGCGGAAATGGGCCGTCCAGATTGTAGCCGGAAAGGTCGGCATCTACGATGCGGCGTAGCTGGTGAAGGGAATATTCGGGCTGCGTCAGCTCATTGAACTCGTCATGCAGTGCCCGGGCTTCAGCCTCGGTCGAACCGATGAACGGACTGATGCCGGGCAAGACCTTGACGTGGTCAGGGTTGCGGCCAACCGACTTCACCCGCGCTTTGATGTCGGCATAAAATTCCTGCGCGTTGCCGAGTGTCTGATGTGCCGTGAATATCGCCTCGGCATAGCGGCTTGCGAACGACCGTCCGTCTTCCGACGAACCCGCCTGGACATAGACCGGACGCCCCTGCGGAGAGCGCGGCAGCGTGAGCGGACCCTTCACCCGATGATATTTGCCGATGTGGTTGATCGGGTGGATCTTGTCGGTATCGGCAAAGATGCCGGACTGCCGGTCCGAGACGAGCGCGTCGTCCTCCCAGCTGTCCCAGAGCTTGGTTACCACATCAACGAACTCGCCGGCGCGCTCATAACGGTCGGCGTCGGTTGGATGTCGGTCAAAGCCGAAATTCAACGCTGCGGACGCGTCGCCCGTCGTGACGATATTCCAACCGGCGCGCCCACCGCTCAGATGATCGACAGAAGCAAACAGCCTGGCCAGGTTGTAGGGTTCGTTGTAGGTGGTCGAGGCGGTCGCGATGAACCCTATTCTTTCCGTCACGGCGGCGAGCGCCGAAATCCAGGTCAGCGGCTCCAGCCTGAAGCGGCTCGCGTAGCGGATGTTGTCGGCGAGCGCGGGCCCATCGGCAAAGAACAGCGCGTCGAACTTGCTCGCCTCGGCCTTCTTCGCCAGTTCCTGATAATAGACGATGTCCAGCACTCTATCTGGGGCGGAATCCTTGTATCGCCAGCCGGCTTCATGATGGCCGCCAGGATAGATGAAAAGGTTGAGCTTCAACTGCCGTGATTGGGCGGGCATATGTTGGTCCTCCTGGGTGGTGAGGCTGAGCGAGAAGTCTTGGGGGCCTTCAGACCGGCAGCACAGGCTTTGTCTCGACGCCGAGATGACGCAGAAGTTCGGAGCGGATCTCGCCGAACCGGCGGTGGCCATGATCGCGTGGCCTGGGGATATCGATGACGATGTCGGCGGCGATGCCGCCCTTGTCGAGCACCAAGACCCGGTCCGCCAGCGTCACGGCTTCGTCCACGTCATGAGTGACCAGCAGCACGGCCGGCTGGTGACGGGCGCAGAGCTGGCGCAGCAGATCGTGCATGCGCAGGCGGGTCAGCGCGTCGAGTGCGCCGAACGGCTCGTCCGCAAGCAGCAGCTCAGGATCACGAACCAGCGAGCGCGCCAAGGCCACGCGCTGCTGCTCGCCACCAGACAGTTCAACCGGCCATGCGGTCTCGCGACCGCCTAGGCCAACCTCGTCGAGAGCTATCCGTCCGCGTTCGGCGGCGTCCGGCAGGTCGAGGCCAAGAACCACGTTCTCCAGCACGCGTTTCCACGGCAACAGTCGGGCATCCTGAAACACCACCGATTTCTTATCGGGTGTCTCGAGCCGGCCGGACCCGGAGACCTTGTCATCGAGATCGGCGAGCGCGCGCAACAATGTACTCTTGCCTGACCCGCTACGGCCGAGAAGGGCAACGAACTCTCCCTTCTCGATGTCGAGGCTGAGGCCGTCCAGAATGGTCCGCGGCCCGAAACTCCTCACGAGCCTCTCGACCCGCACAAGCGGCGCGCCGCTCAATCCGCCAAGGTGCGACGCCATGACAGCGACCTTTCCTGGAAGAGCCGGACGATGCCGTCGCAGCCGAGACCGAGCAATGCGTAGACGACGAGGCCGACGATGACGATGTCGGTCTGGCCGTAGTTGCGCGCCAGATCGATCATATAGCCGATGCCGCTGGTGGCATTGACCTGCTCGACCACCACCAGAGATAGCCAGGCATAGGTCACCGCCAAACGCAGGCCGAGGAAGAAGCCGGGAAGGGCGCCCGGCAGGATGACCTCACGGATGAATTCGCCGTAGCCCATTCGTAAGGTCTGGGCCAGTTCGACATAACGGCTGTCGATGCTGCGCAAGCTGCTGTGGGTCTGGATATAGATCGGGATCAGGACAGCCAGCGCGATGGTCGTTACTTTCATGCCTTCGCCGATGCCGAACCACAGCATCAGCAGCGGGATCAGCGCGAGCGTCGGTATCGCCCGCTTGATCTGAACCGGGCCGTCGATGATGGCCTCGCCAAGCCGCGACAAACCTGAAATGAGGGCGAGGGTGGTCCCGATCAGGACGCCGAACGCCAGCCCCTGTGCCGCCCGCCAGGCAGACGTCATCAAATGATCCTGAAGCTTCCCTTCGGCTAAGAGATCGATGGCTGTGCCGACAACCGACCAGGGCGCCGGCAGCGTTCTTGGGTCGATCAGGCCGGCGATACTGCCGATGGACCAGATCACGAGAAGAAATGCAGGCCCGATCAGCGCGCCGAACGGGATCGCTCGCCCAAGCGCAAGACGACGCCTCGTCGCGGTCTTGTGGGCCTGTACAGCGGGCGTAATCACCCCCCTTTCATCCGATGCGTAGGGAACGGGAAGTGCAACCGCGGCGGTATTTGAGATTGCGTTCATCTGGGTCGTCTCCAGTCTCGGGAAGCGGCGTCAGGACGCGTTTAACGCATTTGCGGCGATCGTCTCGAAGCGCCTGTCGAAAAGGTCGTCTGCCTTGATCCTGGGCCTGTTCAGTTCCCTGGCCAGGAGATCGATCGTCGCCTGCTGGCGCGCGATCACATCGTTCCAGTCCGGGGGAATGTCGAACTGACCGTCGGCGTCGACGAGATACTGGCCATCTTCTGCGTTGAGGCCTTGGGTGGCGACGTAGTAGCCCGCGATCCACTCCTTCGGATGTTCCTGCACCCATCGCGTCGCAAGGGCCCAGTAGCGCACATATTCGCCGAGAGCGGCAGCTTTGGCCGGGTCGTCAAGCACGGCCTGTGGAGCATAGAGATGGGCTGGATCGTCGCGCAGGCCGTGTGGGATGGTGGTGGCGCCGTCGGCGCCATACTGGTGCAGATAGTGCTTGACGAGGACACCCCAGATCGGTGCGACGTCGACTTGCTTGCTGGCAAGTGCCACCGGATAGGCATCACCCTTGCTGGGCAATTCGATGAGAGTGATATCCTCTCTTTTAAGGCCTGCAGCCTGCAGCACCCTCAGCACCAGCGCGCCTTGTGCCTGACCAGGGCTGAAGGCGATCCGTTTGCCGCGCAAATCCGCGAGCGTCTTGACCTCAACGCCCGGCGCAATGCCGAGTTGATAAATCGGGTGCGCAACCGGTTCCTTGCGGAACTTCGCGGCAATGATCTTGACCTTGAGGCCCGTCCAGGTCGCGTGGATAGGCGGGATGTCGGCGACGGATCCGACGTCCAGCGCGTTGGCGCGAAAAGCTTCGATTGTCTGTGGACCGCCGCTGATATTGGCCCATTCGACCTTGAACGGCAGTTGATCGATAAGTCCGGAAAGTTCCAGAGCCCTCTGCGTCTCGGGATCGCCGATGCGAAGCACGGTGCCTTCCGGAATTTTGGACGGCAGCTTACCCGCGCCCGGACTGCCCGCCTTGGCCCCGAAAGGGGCGGAAGAAGCAACCAAGGTCACCGCAAAAGCGGCCACGAGGGCGCCAAACCTCCTTCTCGAAAATCTCTCCACAGCTGACATCCTCGTCTTGCTCCTTGGAAATGGCTCACGAGGTCAAGTATGTTTATCAAATATGTAGACGATAAAGAATCCGAGGCTGTTCTTAGCTGCCAGAGAGAAACGCTGTTCGTCTCCAATGCTCATTTGGGGAACGCGTCCCTCGAAAAGGCGGAGGGACCGCCGCAAGACCACCGCTGTCATGGCGAAGATAGGAGAAAGGCGGTCCGCCTGGCCGCCGGGGAACGAGGGGCGAGGTTGCCCATCGCTACAACAGCACGATTTCGCGGCTACATCCGCCGCAGTGAAGGGACGTTCTCTTCATACTTTGGCCGTTCGCCAACCGGGCCCACATGCTTCCCATTCGGAGCAGAAGCCCACGGTTTTATACGCATGGCCAGGTAATATTCCTTGACCGGCACGCGACAAATATGCTCGCCCCGGTCGTTGACGTTTCCCTTACGTCATAACCTGCCTTGCGCCCTGTGGGCTCGCTCGATGACGTCCATAGGAGTTCGAGCGGCAGCCGCGGTCGGTCGTCGGCCGCGACATAAGGCGGCAGACGAGATCCCAATCAGCACTCGATTGCAAAACGGGCTTTGAGAAGCGTGCGCCACCATGCTGTTCGCCCTTTACGCCATGGCTGAACCGCTTTCCCATCACCATCACTCCGTAGGGGAGGATGCGTTTGCCGTGGCAAAAAATCCAGAAGGCGCGAGCAAGCAGCGAGGTTGGATCTTCACCCTGGTGTTTTGACGTCTGACCTGCGGCCGAGACCAGCTGACTTTGCAAGACGAGAACGCTGAGCGGCATAATTGGGCGCCACCATCGGATAGTTAGGGGCAAGTCCCCATTTTGCTCTATAATCCTCGGGTGTCAGGCCGAAATGGGCTTTGAGATGCCGTTTAAGGGACTTGTATTTTTTTCCGTCCTCTAGGCAGATGATATAGTCGGGAAACACGGACCGCTTGGGGTTGACTGCCGGAACGAGCCCGGGGCCTTCTGAATCAGGCGGCAGCACGACAATCCCCCTCAACGCAGAATTGACACTAGCGATCAAGTCCGGAAGCCCAGCAACAGGGGTCGCATTCATCCGGACGTAAGCCGCGACAATATCTGCCGTAAGGGCCAGTAAATCCACGCCTGGCTCCTCGGCAATCTCCTCATCCACGTTAATGTGTTCAGTATTCTCCTCAATCGCGCCCGTCTGTTCTGTATTGTCGTCTTCTGCGCTTGTGCGCTCGGTATTGTCGTCAATCATAATCATGCTCCTTGCTTTCTGTAAGCCTTCCTATTCGAGACGTTCTGGTGGTCCAAACGCGCGGTGCAAATTGAAGGCATCATCTCAAAAGGCGCAAACTGCACATTCCCACTAGATCTCATTGCAGCCATCGAAGGGATTGCATCTCGTTTACTTCGAGTACCGGCCGATTGAGGATCGAGCCTAACCTCTCAACGAAGATTACGTGCTTGTTCAAGTAAGGGGAGGGCCTAGATCGGTGGGCCATTGTCTTCGCCAGTGCGCCCGCCCCCGGAATCCGCCCGGGTAGCATGCCAAATTGCCCGAATTCGATCGCTGGCTTCTAGGTAAGCCATCTCGACCAAATAGGTCAGGAGGCTCTCACCATCTGCCTGCGCCGTCTGACGAATTTGTCTCAACATTGCCTGGGCATGGTGCAAGTTCTGCAACTTTCTGGACTGTTTCACTGGAATCCCGGCTTCCAAACGGCGTTCTCCCCAAAGACAACTGAAACTCGCTCCAACCCGAAACCCGTACCCTCTCAGAGCTTCGCGCGACGCCCTTGCTCAGGTCGGATGTCTCGATCCACATACAGTCACCGATGATGGCATTTTGTCGCATGACGACCTCATTTCTCCCAATCCAAGCGAATCCGGCGGCCTGGTCGGCCCTATCTCGGAAGTGGGGTGGATCTCGTTTCACGGACAAATTCATGATGGAAACCTCACGCTACTATTGCGTTTTGACCGGCAAGAGCTTGCGGCTACGTTCGCGGGATTGATCTTGCCATCGCACGGCCGCCGCGGCGCCGAGCGATCCCGGCTTCGGTTTCCTGGGAGGCCTCGGTAAGCGTTCGAAGCGGCGGCTCGTTTCCATTTGCCTTCCAACCGCTCCCGAGGGGTCGAGGCTCGCCTTGTGGCGAACGGTCGACACCATCGCGAATGCAAGCATGACGAGCGAGACGTGGCGATGCCATCCGTGCCAAGAACGGGTTTCGTTATGGTCGAGACCCAGCTCGTTCTTCGCCGTGCGTAGGCCTTCCTCGACAATCCTGCAGCATTGGTGCACTGCGACAAAGGTTTCGATCTCGGTTCCCACTGGAGACCATGTTGAAAAGTAGCTGAGAGCCTGGTTCGCATCGCGTCGGATCAAGAGCCCAGCGGTCCAGAGGCCTGAGCGGGTTTTATCGAATTGCGCGACGTCCGTGTCAGTGAGCGGGCAGTAAGCCCATGATTTAGAGGCCTGGAGCGCCTCTCCTGGGGGGAAGCTCCGCCAGACGGAGAGATCGAGGTTCCGTGCGATATCTTCGGCCGTTCCTCCTTCCGGAAAAAGGCGATTTCGGAAAGCGAAATGATGGTCTGCACTAACGGCGAGCACGTATCCCTTGGACCAGCGTCGTAGAGCCATCTCGATGTCGACGCCACTGTAGACCAAGTCGACGGCTACCCAACTGAAGGGTACGTCGGCTGAGACGATACGCGCGATCATATCAAGTGCTAGGCGGGACTTTGTCGCGAAAGTCCTGCCCGCAGGCACGTGGGCCCGCGCCAGGCGGGCAGGGTCTTCCGTCCAGGCCCTCGGCAGATACAGCACACGATCGACGAAAGCATTCCCGTGCTTGGATGCATAGGCGGCGAACACGCCGATCTGGCAGTTGGCCATCTTGCCCGTCGAGACATTGACCTGCCGCGCTACCCCACAGGACGTCTTGCCTTGCTTGACGAAACCCGTCTCATCGATCACCAGGACCGCTTCGGCGTCAGCCAACGTTTCGAGGGCATATTCGCGCACAATGTCGCGCAGGGCGTCTGCGTCCCACCTGCCCCTTCCGAGAATGGCCTGTTGACGCCACGGTCCAGGGTCACCGGCAGCCTCGGCGCGCATCCACCCGGTTTTGCGATGCGCATCCCGGAGCAGACCTTCAAGGAAAAGTCCGGCCGAAATCGCCACACGTTCCTGAGGGAAAAGTCTCCTGATCCGGGACTTCACCTCGCGCAGCGCCGAGGCCCATATTTCCAGTGTCATTTCAATCGATTCAACCATTGTCAATAACCCCCCTCTGGCCGCCCAGCGCAGAATCGACAAAAACAACTAATTCACCCGTGAAGCGCAATTGTAATACTGGCCGGCTCTCCTTTGTTTTTTACCGATAACAGTAATGCCTGAGCGACAATTTGAGCGGCGCACAACTCTCACATTCTCTTGTTCAGGACAAGCTTGACTTAACAACCCGTGATTGCCATAACCCCGACGTAGACGAAAATGCAAGCATCGCCGCGAAGGATAAACGGGAAAATCGCAAACAGGGCTCGCGCGATAAAGTTAGATATGTTTAATAAGCGTTGGCTCACAGCGGATCTGTAACCCGAGAGGCAAGTACCGAATAAACAAAGCAAAAGGTGGCAACCTTATTTTGTGGCAATTACATCATTCCGGACTTCATGTGCTTGCGTGAAGTCCGGAATGGTTAAGTTTGTCAGTGAGTAATTCGCGCCACCGCAAGAGAGTCCCTCGGGCGCTGAAGTGACCACATGACGTGAACTTATCTGCATCCCTGTGCAGTCGATCTCTTTTCGAATGCACCAAGCGGTTGCAGAAGAGTACTTCCGAGACAAAGAGAAGAGAGCTGAGATGACCGGGGGTTCGATGGTGCGCGGCTTGCTAAGACTTATGATCAACGCAAGGGAGACCTATTCGAAAGGCTCACGCTTGAGACGGCGTTTGTTGATCAACGGGTGAGCATGGCCGATCCCGATGAATTCAGAAAATCCAAGATCGGGCTGCGACGATGACCTGTTCGGAGGGCAGCCTGTCGGTATCAGCGGGCGTCAGCAGCATTCGCAGAACGCCACTCTGCGTGTGACAGGGTCGTCTAGCGGGCCTATCCGTAGCCGGGCTGGTCGGTCAGTGGCGCTTCGCTCTTGGGACCTCTGCGCCCGTCAATACGGCTTCAGGCCTGCGCTTTGGCTATCACTAATATGGTATTAGTAAGTGCGAGAGCCCATGCCATGACGCGGTTGCCAGGGGGTATTGCGTTCGTGTGGGTTATCTTGGCTGGCAATGCCAACGCCCATGATTGGTACGCAGGCAAGACGGACCCTGTTCTTCATTTTAGGTGCTGCGGCAATCGAGATTGCCATCCAATCGAGTCCAGCGACGTGAGACCTACTAAGGATGGCTACTACGTCAAGCAACCTGAACCATCCTCTCGGAATGATCCGCCGACGGGAGAGTGGTTTATCCCGAGGGACCGCGTCCAGGCCGCGCCGGATGAGCGGTATCATATCTGTGAGTCTTTGTTTCCGACATTTCGCGTCGGCAGATACAAAATGAGATGGACGTGCTTCTTCGCGCCGCTTGGCACAGGCTCAATCACGAGCGCCGAACGTCGGCCATGAGGTAGGTTCATCGACCTAAGGATCCGAAGCAAATGGGAAGGTATGCAAGTCCTGCGATTTCGTAGGGCAACGACCGCCGTCGAGCGCATAACCACCAGCACGCCTATTCAGACGACGGCGCCTGCACCAATCAGGCCGAAAGCTTTTTCTCGCGCCTTCGCCGCGCCGAGATCGGAACCCACCACCAAATCAGCGGTCGCTATCTTCGCGCCTATGCGTCGGAGATGGATCCTGCGCGATGCGACGGGGTGGCTGAGGCTGGCGCATTCGCCGTCGTTCTTGAGAAGATACCGGAGGCTTTGGCTCGGCTGATTACAGAGCAAGTGGCGATCCCAACAATCGGTATCGGTGCATCGCCGGCCTGCGACGGTCAGATCCTTGTTGTCGATGACATGCTGGGCTTGTTTGGCGCTTTTCGGCCAAGATTCGTCAAGCGCTACGCAGAGCTGGGAAGCGACGCCGAGGCAGCGATTGCGGCATACGCAAAGGAGGTGCGCGACCGCAGCTTTCCGACCGCGGATCACGTCTTCGGCCATGAACCGGGCCCAGTCAGTGGAGGAGAGGCCCTATGAGCACCCCGATCGTCCGCATCGTCTCCGAACTTCGCAGCATCGTTGCCGCCTGGCGCCGCGAGGGCCTAAGAATTGCCGTTGTGCCAACGATGGGCGCCCTGCATGAGGGGCATCTCAGCCTCGTGCGAGCCGCGTTGGCCAAGGCTGATCGGGTGATCGTGACGCTGTTCGTCAACCCGACGCAATTCAACAATGCGGCCGATCTGGCCGCCTATCCTCCGCGCACCGAACATGATGACGCGGCGAAGCTCGCATCTGTCGGCACCCATATCCTTTACGCTCCCAACGCCGCCGACATGTATCCGCCAGGCTTCGCGACCAGCGTTTCGGTCGGTGGTGTGAGCGACGGGCTTTGCGGCACGTTTCGGCCCGGCCACTTCGATGGCGTGGCAACGGTGGTCACGAAGCTGCATCTGCAGACTGGGGCCGACCTGGCGTTTTTCGGCGAGAAGGATTTTCAGCAGCTCCACGTCGTGCGCCAGCTTGTCCGTGACCTCGATATTCCAATTGAGATCATCGCTGGTCCGATGGTGCGCGAAGCCGATGGCCTGGCAATGTCGTCGCGCAACGCGCGGCTCACTTTGGCTGAGCGCAACAGGGCGCCTCGGTTGGCTGAAGTCCTGGTCCAAACCGCCGGGCAGATCAGTTCAGGAGAATCTGTACCTCGCACGCTGAGTGTCGGGCGCGAGGCGATCCTCGCCGCCGGTTTCTCACAGGTCGATTACCTCGAATTGCGCGCGGATAGTGATCTTGCCCCAATGCTCACGTTAGATCGACCAGCGCGGCTGCTTGTCGCTGCGTGGCTTGGCGAAACGCGGCTAATCGACAATCTCGAGGTGGCGCTGCCGCGTCCTGAAGGGTTGCGTCAAGCCGCTGCCTGAATCCAGAGGACCTGGCGATATACTGCTTGCCTGCGCACATTGCCCCGTCACCTCTATTATGAGCGCAATGAGACCTCAAACGTCGAGCTTGGAACTTATTTTTTTAGGCGCTGCTTTGCATCGGGTGGGATCAGCCGGGTTAGAAACCGACCACAAGCGCCCCACCGACAAGACCTGCTCCCGCGGCCGCCAACAGCAGCTTCTCACCCGGTCGCAAGGGGTTGGCGCTGTGGGCAACCGACAGCGACAGGGGGATCGTAGCGGCCGACGAGTTGCCATGGTCGGCGATGGTCTTGACGATGCGCTCATCGTCGATGCCAAGCGACTTGCCGACGGCGTTGAATATGCGGGCATTTGCCTGGTGCGGCACGAAGCGGGCGAGGTCCGGCGCTGAAAGACCAGCCGCGTCCAGCGCCTCGACGGAGCAGCGGCTCATCATCTCCACCGCCTTGGCGAAGACGTCGCGGCCATTCGCGATGGTCATACGGGTTTCGGCAATGTCGATTTCTTGCGCGAACGGACGGTTGCTGCCGCCCGCCGGGATGCGGATCAGGCCATAGGCGGATCCATCCGAGGCAAAGGACGAGCCGAGAATGCCGTAGCCGGGATCGCTGGAGGGAGCCAGCACCACCGCGCCGGCGGCATCGGCGAACAGCACGGCGCTCGCCCGCTCGGCCGGGTTGATCCGACGGCTTAGTATGTCGGCGGCGATGACGATGGCCGGCTTGCTGTGCAGGCGCACGAAGCCGTCGGCGAAGGCCATGGCGTAGATGAACCCCGCGCAGGCACCCGCCAGGTCGACCCCGCCGGCATTTTCGAGGCCGAGCCTTTGCGCCACCAGCGGCGCGCTCGGTGGCAAGAGATGATCCGGCGTCGACGTGGCGAGCAGCAGCAGGCCGATCTCCTTGCGATCGAAACCGGCGGCTTGCAGCGCCATCTCGCCTGCCTTGGCCGCCAATCCGGAAAGCGTGTCGCCAGGCTCTGCCCAGAAACGCGAGCGAATGCCGGTGCGCCCCTCGATCCAGCCTGCCTCCAGTCCGAGGCCTGCCTCGATTTCGGCATTGCCGACTTTTCGGGCCGGGACGTGATGGCCAAGGCCAATGATGCGCGCCGTGCGGTTCATCGGCCAGTGTCCGCCAGCCCGGCCGCCTCGTCTATTGCCGCGTAGAGCCGGTCGAGTTCGCCCGACGTCACGCAATAGGGCGGCAGCACATAGATGACGTTGCCGAGCGGTCGCACCAGCAATCCGCGCTCGAGGAAGAAGGCGCGCAGCTTGGGCCCGACCTCGGCGAGATAGCCGGCACTGCCGACGCTGAGGTCAAGCGCGGCGATGGTACCGGTCGTGCGCACATTCTCGAAACGCGGGTCCCCGTCGAACCGCGCAACCTTCTCCGCCTGCATCCGCGACAGGGCGGTCACACGCTCCGCCACCGGCTCGTCGTTCCAGATACCAACATTTGCCAGTGCTGCCGCGCAGGCGATCGGGTTTGCAGTGTAAGAACTCGAATGGAAGAAGGTCTTGGACCGATCCGTCGAGTAATGCGCTTGGAAGATCGCGTCGGTGGCAAGCGTCGCCGCAAGCGGCAACGATCCACCCGTCAGTCCCTTGGATGTGCACAGAATATCGGGCGCGACCGCCGCCTGTTCGCAGGCGAACATGGTGCCTGTGCGGCCCCAGCCGGTCATGACCTCGTCGGCGATGAAAAGCGTCCCCGAGCGCTCGGCAATGCGCTTGAGTTCGGCGAGAACTGAGGCCGGGTACATCAGCATGCCACCGGCGCCAAGCACCAGCGGCTCGACGATCAGCGCGGCAACCTCGTCGTTACGCGCCAGCCGTTCGAAGGCGTCGAGTGTTTCCTGCTCGTGGCCCGCGGCCGGGAAGGGGATGGTATCGACCTGAAACAACAGCGGTTTGTAAGCGGCGTTGAAGACGCCGCGCGCGCCGACGCTCATCGTGCCGATGGTGTCGCCGTGATAGCTGTGTTCCATGACGACGATGCGCGAGCGCGGCGCGCCGGAGTTGCGATGAAAGCCGAGCGCCATTTTCAGCGCCACCTCGACACTGGTCGAGCCGCTGTCGGAATAGAAGACCCAGTCGAGGCCCGCCGGCGTCATGTCGACCAGCGCCGAGGCCAATCGTTCTGCCGGCTCGTGGCTGAGGCCGGCGAAGATCACCTGGTCGAGCGTCTCGGTCGCCTCCCTGATCGCCTCTACGATCTTCGGGTGGCGGTGGCCGTGGGTGATGACCCACCAGGAGGAGATCGCGTCGAGGATGCGCCTGCCGTCGCGCGTCTCGACATAGGCGCCCTCAGTGCGCACGATCGTCGGCGGCACCGGCTCGGTGGCATGCTGGGTGAAGGGGTGCCAGACGGCGGAGCGGCGACTCATGGCCGGATCTCCGCGAAATCGGCGGCGTTAAACGAAGCCTTCATGGCCGCGAAAAGTGTTCCAGGTGTCAGCGACTGAAGAAATGGGAGGCGACCCAGCACGCGCACCTTGCCCATCTGGACGATCGTTTTTTGCGTATCGACCATCCTGTCGCCGATGAACACCACGCCGAGCAGCGGGATTGAGCGGGCGCGAAGAGCCTCGATCGAGAGCAGCGTGTGGTTGATGGTGCCGAGCGCGGTGCGGGCGCAGAGCACCACCGGCGCGTTCCACTGTGCGAAGACGTCGATGTAGAGTGTGCGCCTGTTCAACGGCACCATCAGTCCGCCGGCGCCCTCCACGACGAGCGGACGGTCAGTCCTGGGCAGTGCGAGTTGACCTGCATCAATCTCCACCCCGTCCAACTCCGCGGCGCGGTGTGGGGACAGCGGCTCTCTAAGGCGCCAGGCTTCCGGCAACACCCGGTCGGCAGACAGTCCTGCCAGAAGAGAGACAACCTCGCTGTCGGTCTCTTCGCGGTTGCCCGCCTGCACCGGTTTCCAGTAGATGCCATCGAGAAGCGCCGTAAGGCCCGATGCGAACACCGTCTTGCCGATGCCGGTGTCGGTGCCGGTAATGACAATCTGCACCGTCATCGGGCGCGCTCCCAATCTGCAGCCAAAGCATCAAACAGCGCCGAGACGTCGGCCTCGCCGACATTCAGCGTCAGCGAGATGCGCAGTCTTGCCGTGCCCTCGGGCACGGTTGGCGGGCGGACGCCGCGGACATCGAAGCCGCGCGACTGTAAGGCCTGCGCCAGCCCCATGACGCGGGCATTGTCGCCGACGACAACCGGCAGGATCTGCGAGCCGCTCGCGGGCAGGCCCAAACCCTCGGCCCTCTTGCCAGCGATTGCGACCAGCCTCGCAAGACGCTCGCGGCGATCCGGCTCATGCGCGACGATGTCCAGGGCCGTGGCCGCCGCCACGGCCATCAAAGGCGAGGGCGCGGTGGCGTAGATGAAAGGCCGGCAGCGGTTGACCAGATAGTCGCACAGCACAGCGGGCGCGGTAACCAGCGCGCCGGATGCGCCCAGCGCCTTGCCGCAGGTGTGCAGCACCACGACATTGTCACGGCCTTCGAGTTCGTGCGCGAGTCCCCGCCCATTCGGGCCGTAGACGCCGGTGGCATGCGCTTCGTCGACGAACAGGAATGCGTCGTGGCGGTCTGCGACCTCGATCAATTCGCCGAGCGGAGCCGTGTCGCCGTCCATGCTGTAGAGGCTCTCGGCCACGATCCAGGCTTGGCCGGCGCCACCTCTCGCGCGCCACGTCGCGATTGCATCATCCACGGCGTTCGCATCGTTGTGCGCGGCTTGCGCCACTTCGGCGCGGCCGGCTCTCGCGCCCTCATGCGCACTGGCATGGATGAGTTCGTCCAGCACGACCAGATCGCCCTTCTGGGGCAAGGTCGTGAGCACCGCGAAATTGGCGACATAGCCGCCGCCGAAGAACAGCGCGCGCTCGGCGCCGAAAAAATCGGCCGCCTTGGCTTCGAGCGCCTCGTGTTCGGGGTCGTTGCCGCGCAGCAGCCGCGAACCGGTCGCTCCGACCGGCGTGCCGGCGGCGAGTGCGGCCGCGATCCGCCCCGCCATGCGCTTCGAGCGCGCGAGGCCGAGATAGTCGTTGGAGGCGAAATCGGCGCCTGAGCGGCCGCTGAGGCTCCGCAACCGGTCCTTGCGTGCCAGCCCGCGCAGGCTGGCCTCATAGCGGTCGAGCATGGCTCGGCCCTTCCCGCGCCCACTCACTGGGCTTCGCGCGCAAAAGGCTTGATGGCCAGCCGGCGAAACAGTGCGCTGTCCTTGTCTTCTCCGGGATTGTCGGCGGTCAGCAAGGTGTTGCCGAGGAAGATGGAGTTGGCGCCGGCGAAGAAGCACAGCGCCTGCATCTCGTCGCTCATCGCCGTGCGGCCGGCCGAGAGCCGCACATGCGATTTCGGCATCATGATGCGGGCCAGCGCGATGGTGCGCACGAATTCGATCGGTTCGATGGGTTCGGCCTCGCCAAGCGGCGTGCCCTCGATCGGGATCAGCATGTTGATCGGCACGCTGTCGGGCGGCTCCGGCAGGTTGGCGAGCGTCACCAGCATGTCGATGCGGTCGGTCTGCTCCTCGCCCATGCCGACGATGCCGCCGCAGCAGACCTTGATGCCGCTGTCGCGGACATTGGCAAGTGTGTCCAGCCGCTCAGTGAAGGTTCGTGTCGAGATGACCTCGCTATAGTAGCGCTCGGAGGTGTCGATGTTGTGGTTGTAGTAGTCGAGCCCGGCCTGCTTGAGCCGTTGCGCCTGATCGAGGTCGAGCATACCGAGCGTCATGCAGGTCTCCATGCCGAGCGCCTTCACGCCCTCGACCATGGCGATCACCGCCTCCATGTCGCGCTCCTTGGGGCTGCGCCACGCGGCCCCCATGCAATAGCGCGTGGCGCCGGCATCGCGGGCCTTCGTCGCCTCGGCGATGACGCGTTTGACCTCCATCAGCTTCGAAGCCTTGAGGCCGGACTGGTGATGGGCGGACTGACTGCAATAGCCGCAATCCTCGGGGCAGCCGCCGGTCTTGATCGAGAGCAGGCGCGACAACTGCACCCGGTTGGGATCGAAATTCTCGCGATGGATCGTCTGGGCCCGGAAGAGCAGGTCGTTGAAGGGAAGATCGTAAACCGCCCGGGCTTCCGCCCGGGTCCAAGGCGGAAGCGCCCAACCGAGAGGGTCCGATGTCAGGTCCAGGCCAAGTTCCGCGTTCATTCCACCTCCATCAGCAAAAGCGTTTGGGTATCAGCCAAGAAAACGGACTTCGGAGCCCGTCACGATCTGCCCACCAGCGCCGGCACGGGCAGGGGAGTGCGAGCTTCGTCGAGGATGGAGAAGCTGTAGCCTCCGCCCGCATCGCGCTCGACCGAATAGGTCAGGCGGTCGACGATCCGATTATCCTTGTCGAAGGTCAGCACACGCGGTTTGAGAGCGGTGAGCTCCGCCTGGTCCACATAGACCGAGTTGCAGATGATGACCTGGTCGCCTGGCTGGCAGGTGCGGGCCGCGGCGCCGTTGAGAATGCAGCAGCGCGAGCCGCGTTCGCCGAGGATGACATAGGTCGAAATCCGCGCGCCCGAATTCTTGTTCCAGATCTCGACAAATTCCATCGGCAGGATGCCTGCCTGTTCGCAATGGTCGGGATCGAGCGTGATCGAGCCGTGATAGTCGAGATTGGCCTCGGTGACATGGATGCCGTGCAGCTTGCCGGCAACGATTTTGCGCATCCCTTCCTCCAAAACGACTTTCGATCCTGTGCCCCTGTGCCCCTGTGCCGCTGTGCCCCTGTGCCTCGCGTTCGCGGCTATCGCGTGCCTTCTTCGGCTTGAGCGCAAGAACGCTCCCTTCTGATCGCGTCGCAGGATTCGGTGAAGGCGACATCCAACAGGCAACCGAGTGCTTCCAGTCCGTGAGAGGCAGCCATCTGCCGCAGTTCGTCGAGCCGGCAGATGATAAAGCCAAGTGCTTCCACGCGGTCCTTTGTTTGCCCCTGGCCCGTCGCTTTCTCCTCGCCGCTAGAGTTATGCGGTGCGCCAAGGAGCAGGCTTGGGTCAGCGGTCGGTGGAACTAAGGACGTTGTGGCGCGAGTTAGTCTGCGGCCAAAGGAGTTCCTGCGGTCCCGGTTCATGCCCTCTCCCTCAGTTCAGATGCCTGCGGCAATTCCGGTCCGCAGGCATATCCAGGCCAATGTCGAGAATGGGAGCGCTATGGGTAAGCCAGCCGACCGAGATGAGATCGACGCCGGTCGCCGCGATTGCGGGAGCCGTTTTCGGTGTCACCCGACCCGACGCCTCTGTGAGAGCTCTGCCGCCGACCATCGCCACAGCCTGGGCGAGGTCCTCGAGCGACATGTTGTCGAGGAGCACGGCGTCGACGCTCGCCTGCAGCGCCATCTCCAGCTGGTCCAGCGTGTCGACCTCGACCTCGATCTTGACCATGTGACCTATGGCGCCACGCGCCCGCTCGATGGCGGTGCGGATGTCACCGGCAATAGCGATGTGATTGTCCTTGATGAGCACGGCGTCGTCGAGTGCGAAGCGGTGGTTGGCGCCGCCACCGGCGCGCACGGCATATTTTTCCAGGACACGCAGGCCAGGCGTCGTCTTTCTTGTGCACACGATCTTTGCGTTATAGCCCCGCACCGCGTTGACCAGCGAGGCTGTCGCCGTCGCTATGCCGCTCAGCTTGCAGAGGAAATTGAGTGCTGTCCGTTCCGCCGTCAGCAGGCTGCGCGCCGGCCCGTTTAGGATCGCGATGGTTTCGCCGGTCGAAACCTTGCCGCCCTCGGGGCACCGCAACTGCATGCTGATCCCAGGATCGACCAGCAGGAAGGCAAACATCACCAGATCGAGCCCGGCGACAACGCCGGCCTGCCTGGCATTCAACACGAGCGTCGCCTTGCAATCGGCGGGGATGATCGCATCGCTGGTGATGTCGCCGGCCCTGCCAAAATCTTCCAGAAGGGCACTGCGCACGATGGGTTCCATTATCATCTGGGGAAGCGGTGCAAGGGAAGTCATATCAACGGCTCCGTTCGGATCTCTGCCAGCTGAGCGCGACGGCACTCTCAAAGGCTGTGCAGAGCGTCAGTCGCGAGGGGAGGGCGGCAGCTTCGCGCCCAGGAAAATCGGACCGGTAGTGCGAACCGCGGCTTTCCTCGCGGCGCAATGCCGCAATCGCGATCAACAGCGCAACCAGGGCCGGGTCGGCCGTTGCTGTCTCGCCAACGGCGATCGGCAGAAGGGTCGAGATCGCCTCGCGCAGCGCTTTGCCATTTCGAAAGATGCCAAGCGCATTGGAGACAAGTTGGCGTACAGGTGAAGGGTCGGGTCGCAATGGAAAGACTGCCGGCAGCCTGGGCCATTGCCAGCCGGCTGAGGTGCCGGCCACACTTGCCGCGACCCAGGCGGCTGTTGCAACGGCTTCGCTCAGCGAGTTGCTGGCGAGACGGTTGGCGCCATGCAGCCCTGTGCATGCGACCTCGCCGCAGGCCCACAAGCCGCCAACGGAACTGCGCCCTTCAGCGTCTACCGCCACGCCGCCCATGTGATAGTGCGCCGCCGGACGCACGGGAATGGGCTCCATGGCCGGATCAATGCCGGCCTGCTTGCAAGCGGCGTCGATCGCCGGGAAGCGTTTTGCGAATTTTTGCCCGAGGCATCGCCGGGCGTCGAGATAGACACGATGCCCGGCGGCGAGCTGATTGGCGATTGCGCGGGCAACCACGTCGCGCGATGCGAATTCAGCGCCAGGTATAGTGGCAAGGAAGCGGTGACCGTACTCGTCCACCAGCACCGCGCCTTCGCCCCGTACCGCTTCGCTTATAAGCGGCATTGGCCGGCGCGGCGTGTCGAGCGCGGTCGGGTGGAACTGCACGAATTCCAGATCGGCGAGCTCCGCGCCGGCATAGGCGGCCAGCGCAAGACCATGCCCGTATGAGGAAAGTGGGTTCGTGGTATCGCCAAAGAGGCCGCCGATGCCGCCGGTCGCCAGCACCACACGGCGGGTGGGCAAAGCAAACACGCGTGAATGCAAGGCGGCCAACAAGCCTACGATGCTGCCTTCAGCGACAACGAGGCGAAGCGCTGTCATGCCTTCAAGAACCGTGATCGAACGAGTTCGCCGCGCCACGGCGAGCAGCGCACGGAACAACTCGCGGCCGGTGGCATCACCGGCGGCATGGACAATGCGGCGCCGCGAATGAGCCGCCTCCAGGCCGAGCCGCAGTTTTCCGTCTAACGCGCGGTCGAAAGGAGCGCCCAGACGAATGAGGTGGTCGATGGTTGCGGGGACTGACTCGACGACTCGCCTGGCCATCGCTTCATTGCAAAGGCCGTCGCCGGCAGCAAGCGTGTCGGTCAGATGGAGTTCGGGGCTGTCGTCGTCCCCCAGGCTCGCGGCAAGGCCGCCCTGCGCCAGCGTGCTTGAGGTTTCGGTTCCGAGCGGAGCGCGGGAAAGAACAACGACCGGCTGTGGCGCCAGGTGAAGCGCGGTCATCAGGCCGGCGATGCCAGCGCCGACAATGACCGGCGCCCCGCCAATGTCATGGATGTCTGGGGTCATACGAAGAGCATGCGCTCGACGGCCCAGCGGGCCCGCTCGGCTACACGCGGATCGATGGTGACGATGTGACGGTTCTCCTCGATCGCGCTGCGGATGTTACGAAGCGTGATGCGCTTCATGTGCGGGCAAAGATTGCACGGACGCACAAAATCCACGTCCGGGTGCTCGACCGCGACATTGTCGCTCATCGAGCATTCCGTCATCAGCACGACGCGCGCCGGTTTGTATCGTCCGACATAGTCGGACATCGCCGCCGTCGAGCCGGCGAAGTCCGCTTCGGCGACCACCTCCGGTGGGCATTCTGGATGGGCAAGTACGGTCACACCCGGATGGGCCTCGCGCAGATCGCGAATGTCGTTCGCACTGAAGCGCTCATGCACCTCGCAGCGTCCCTTCCAGGCGATGATCTCGACCTTGGTCTGCGCCGCGATGTTTTTCGCCAGATATTCGTCGGGCAGCATGATGACGCGAGGCGCGTTGAGCGACTTCACGACGGCCAGCGCATTGCCCGACGTGCAGCAGATGTCGGACTCGGCTTTCACCGCCGCAGAGGTGTTGACGTAGGTCACGACTGGAGCGGAAGGATAGCGCTGGCGCATCAGGCGGACGTCCTCGGCCGTGATCGAGTCCGCCAGCGAACAGCCGGCGGCAAGGTCGGGAATGAGCACGGTCTTGTCGGGATTGAGGAGCTTCGCCGTCTCGGCCATGAAGTGCACGCCGGCGACGACGATCACGTCCGCCTCGACCGTCATCGCCTTGCGGGCCAGCGCCAGGCTGTCGCCAACGATGTCGGCCACGCAATGGAAGATCTCTGGCGTCTGATAATTGTGCGCCAGGATGACGGCGTTGCGCTCGCGCTTCAGCGCCAAGATCGCATCGATGTCGTCGGCAAAGGCCGGCCATTCCACGGGCGGGATGACCCGCCGGACGCGCTCATAGAGCGACGCGGCCGTTGGTAACGCGCCAATCATCTGCGCCTCCGCTTATATTCGGGCTGACAACAAGCGGCATATATCTACGTCGACTATAAAGGTGTCAAGCCCGCGAAAGCGGCAATTTCGTTCCGGCAACTGCCCGGTCATCGAGGACCTCGCGTCGGAAGCGAAAGAGCTTTGCCGGCCGCCCGCCCGTATCGAGGGCGGTTTCGCCTGTTTCTTCGACCAACTCCTGCTGCTCGACGAGCCTGCGGAAGTTCGGCTTGTTGATGAGCCGGCCGGCCAGCGCTTCCACGGTTCGCTGCAGTTGCAGCAGCGTGAAGGTCGGTCGCATGAGCTCGAAGACGACCGGCCGGTATTTGATCTTGGAGCGCAGCCGCGCGATGCCAGTCGCAAGGATCCGGCGATGATCGCAGACCATCGCCTTGCCTGACACTGTTGCCGGGAGCGTTATGCTCGCGTTGCCGCCAGCCTCTTCGACCAGGCCCGCCTCGAAAAGCAGCTCATAGCGCTGCAGCGTGAGGTCCTCGTTCCAGGGGCGATCGTCGAAGGCAAACGCGATCGCCGCGCGCTGACGGCGTTCGCGTCGCGCTGCCATACTGCTGGCACCCTTCGCCCAGGCAATCAGGCGCCGGTGCAGGATGCTCAGCGCTTCCGGCGCGCCGGACCGGTGGTCTTCCCATGGAAAATACGCGTACCAGCTTTTCCAGTCGCTCTTGCGTGACACGGCAATAGCTTCTTGCCGGGTCAGCGCGAGATAGCTGATCGAGATCTTGCGCTGTTTGCGCCCAGCCTCGATGCGGTCACCGTCAGCGAAGGTGTAGAGCTGCTCGATATAGCCAAGCGGGTGGCCTGTCTGTTGTTCGACCCAGTCCCTCAGGCCAGACTGCAGGGAACGGTGGCTGAGCGCGAACGGCCCGGAGGGCAATGCATCCTGCTCTCCGCTGGTGAGGACGCAAGGCTCGCGGTCTGTCACGGCAGAGACAACCGCGATCAAGTCCAAATTGATGCCGCGGCTTTCCCGAGCGTTGCTATTTTTGTTTCGTGTTGCTTGGTGGTGCATGTTGCAGAACGTGGCCGTGCTCTGTGAGGTGACGCGGCTAAACCGATTTAATCAAACGTGTACCATGCCGGGCCGCTCGTCAACGGCGTACCTGTACGGTGTTTTGGTGCTCGCACTTGCATAAACTGGTCCAAACGCGACACCCGCGGTAGGTAACGCAACGGAAGGGCGCGCCTTTCTGCCGACAGTGAAGACGCGGCGAGCGTTCGATCTCAGCCAAGTTAGGGACGGTCATCAGGTGGGACAATCTCATTAGGCGTATGGCAGAATAGCGAAGACAATAGCCACTAAGCGGGACAGGAACTGAGCTCGCAAAGCTTCGGTTTTCGGATCATGTCTCCTGATTTAACTGAGAGCGTGGGCCGATTCCCTACGACCACTAGTCTGGCAGACCGGCGCCTTCGGGTTCGCGACGAGCGCATCATCCTCCCAACTGTCCCAGAGCTTGTCCCCACGCCTACGCATTCGCCCGAGCTCAGTTAACGGTCGGCGTGGGTTGGGGTGTCCACCGGGCGGAGCTTCGGCTTCGCCCAATCTTCCTCGGTCGGCATAGTGTTCGATAGGGTAAACCGGCCTCAGCAACCGTGCGAGCGGCGCCAATCTGGAAGCCGCAGCTTCTCCGACACTTGCGGGCTACCTTCCTTGCCTTCTGCCCCGACAGGCTGCGCTATCGGCAGGGCGCTGCGCAGGAAGGGAGCAATACCCAAATCTTGAGTTCTTCGCGCGTCGGTTCTTCCTGCACAGGGAAGATTTAATTCTTCCGGGCTCCGGGGCGAGGCGCGCGCGGCGGATTCACTGGGCTGAACTGTGAGGGAAGGTGCTCGCGCGCCGCAGTGACGCCCAAGATTGCACGGCAGGGTTGCAAATTTGGTGATCTGTGATAAGGAAATGTGAAATCAGAAGAGGCCTATTGAAATGAAGCGCATGCAAGAAAAGGACATTCCCGCATTCGTGCAGGACGTGGTCGCAACCGGCTGCGATATCTGCGCCGTCGGTCCGAGTTGTTACTCCCTGGGCGATACCGATGCTCCGCGCGGCAAGCGTAGGGGATTGTACAAGAAGCTCGGCGAAATCGATGCGCGCTACGGCAGCCGCGATCACTTGCGTTATCAGATTGCGGAGCACCTGGCCTCGATTGGCCGCTACATCGACGCGCCCCCAAAGGAGGAGGAGGAGGCCTGGATCGATAATGAAACACCCGAGTTGGCCGAGGTCACGCCTTACGACGTGGCGCACTTTCAGACTTACGCCGTCCTGCTGATGTCGGAGGAGATGGGCCTCGACTGGCGCAAGGTGGCACGAGCCATCTTGAACATTGACCCAGAGCGCCAGCCGGAACGGGCACGTCGGGCTTGGACATCCCATCTGGCGCGGGCGCGGTGGCTAGCGACGAGCGGGTGCGGGCAGCTTCAGAGCGATCGGTTTGGAATAGCCGCCCCGGTTAGGAAGCTCGCATGACCAGCCAGCCGTTGCCAAAGGCGAACATGGGACTTTTTGAGCGGCGGCGTGTCGAAAAAACTGCAAGCTTTTTTCGTTATTACGCTAAATCGGGTACTAGATCGACACGTCCAGGACGGCTTGGCATCATCAGGATGTAGGGTTCGTTACGCTGCTCAACGCCATCCTTGTGATGGCGTTGAGCAGAAGGCGAGCTCCGGACCTTAGGCGTTAGCGTAGCGTTTCGCGGCTGGCTTCTTGATTGGAATTGTTTTTTCTTCCCATGCCAAGTTGCCGCCGATTAACTCGGGGCAGCCGTCCTTTGCCCAACGGCATAGCCGACAGTTCTTGCGCGTTCGGAAGGTTGGTCGTCCGATTGATCGTTTCCGTTCCTCAGAAGTCGCGAGGAGATTGGGAGGGCAACGGTATTCATCTAGAAGCTAGGATGCGCTGCTTTGCCCCTGCCCGGCGACTTTTTCAGGCGTCCACAATCATTGCATATATGGGTGCTACGGAGCGTCCGAACTGGGAACAAAACAATCGGGCGAGGCTTGATCATGACGACCCGCGGCCGAGGGAAATCGCCCGCACAGCTTTTCCGGCATCTATCGGCAAAGTGGCCTGCGGCGTTCAATCCGAAAGCGCCCAGGCCGCTTAGGATCGGCATCCATCATGACATTCGCGAGCTGGACTGCGAACTGTCAGATGATGAATTGAGGAGAGCCCTGCGCGCCTATACCAGCATGCCCAGGTACTTGGCGAGACTGAATGCTGGCGCTGTGCGGGTCGATCTTGATGGCGAGCCGGCCGGCGAGGTATCGGATGCGGAGGCGGCGAGCGCCAAGGCTTTGCTGTGCGCCCGCAAGAACAAGGAAGAGCCCAAGAAGACGCCGGAGCCAAGGGTGCCTGATGCCCCGCCCCAACCGAAGCCGAAGCAAACGGCCGTGTTCAACGCGAAAAATATGGCTGGAATAGTCGTTGAGACGAAGCGTCGCCGGTCTTTCCGAAAGCCGATGGCTTGAGCGCCACAGATCTCCCAAGACTCATGGGCTTCCGAGTAATAGCCATGATGAAGATGTCGATGCCCCAGAGGAACATCTCCGAGTCAAACGACGCCTCTTCAACCGGGATTGCCTCGCTATGGTAGCTGTGTCCTGCAGGATGGCGCACCGGGTGCAGCTGCCTACCTGTGGAAGATACGCGTGGGAGGGAAAGCCCTTTTCCGGAAGGCGTTTGCCCCTCGTCCGCACCAACCAACCCCTTGCGTTTGTCTCCAGGCAGACTCATCCTGCCGCCTGCGCGTCTGCCGCCCAGCGCTGCTTGAAGAGATGCTCTCGACCGGCGTCAAACCACCAGCTTTGTGATCATAGCATCGGGGGCACAGTTCGGCCGGAGCGCGGCAATTTCGAGAGCGGCGAGATCCGCTAAGCCCCACATTTTTCCGCTATTCCGGCGATGCATTCCTCGAGCCGCTCGAGGCGGAATTTCGCAATGCGAAGTTCATTCCCGGCTTCAAAACGTCGATGGCGCCCCTGTGGCGTGGTCGCCATGAGGTTGCGCTCCAGTTCCGCGATGCGCACACGCATCTGCCGCGCCTCATCCTGACGCAAGGCCTTGATCCATCCCCGTCCGCGCATCAGTCTTCCTGCCCGCCCCAAAAGTCATGCAAACATGCCATCGAGACCCTAATTTGCGGCAAGCTGAAACGCTCGAAATTTAACTTCCGCTAACGCGAGGAGACGAAACAGCGCGGCGAGACAGTCAACGAAGCGGACACGACCACCGCCCATTCGTTGTCTGTCGAACCCGAGGTGATGGTGGTCAGCATCAACCTGAACTCGTCAACGTGGGCGGCCATCAACCAGCATCGGCATTTCTGCGTCAACGTGCTTCGAGCCGACCAGATGGCGATCGCCGAGCGGTTCGCCGGACGCGGTGGCCTGAAGGGTTCGGCTCGTTACGAAGGAGCCAGTTGGTCTGCTCTGGCGACCGGCGCACTGGCACTTGAAGACTCGCTCGCCGCGGTCGATTGCACGTCGAGGACACGATTGTGCGCCACAGCCACGCGCTCGTCCTCGGCAGCGCCCGGCATGTGGTCAGCGGAGAGTCGGGTCTGGCTCTGATCTATCATCATGGCGCTTACGGATCGTCTTGAGCGAGCGGTACGCCGTGAGTGGGCCGCAGGCACGCGCTTTTATTCTCCTTCTGGCCCGTTGAACAGTCGATCTACCGCTCAGCCCGGCTCTGGCGCAGCGCCCACGGCAGGCGCCGCTTCCATCGTTCACTTCGCGGCAAAGGCACATCTTTCTGCCGCCGCTTCTTGCGGCGAGTTCGTCCAGTCGGTGTGTGCGATGCATCCGGAACCGGCGCTCGCTCAACCGTTGCGCGCTACTCAGGAAGCGATGCGTCGGGCATGATTATGTCCTTGGCCTGGGATACTTCTTCAGAGGTGGTGAACACGAGCTGGGAAAGATTTTCGCCAGGACCAATCGGCTGCCGCGTCGCCTCAGCGACCGCACCTTTCGTGTTCGCTTTCGCGACATCGTTCGCGATGGCTGCCAGGTCGATGCCGACCCAGATCGACTCTGGCCGCTTTACGAGGCCACGCTTCTGTCTGATCTCGACGACAAAGGGTCGCCTGCTGCTTCATAGTGCTCTCGGCGGACTTGGGGGATTGCGAACGTCGTCTAAGCCCATCGCGCGCCGTCGTCCACCCGCCCCCACGCATTTCCACATCAACCCAGCACGCGCATGGTGTCCGCTTCCGGGACGCTGTTAGGAGCCACGTCCTGACCGGATGAATTGGTCTTTGGCTTCTGTCGCGGACACAGGATATTGCGTACCCACTCGCGCGAGACAGCCTGTTGTACATCTGCGCCGCTGACCATCGAATCGCGGTGGTTGTCCCGCGCTCGCCACGACCATTAGCAGTACCAACGTTAGCAATCGCTGGTGCCTAGACGTGACGGTCAGGCTTCAATGACGGGGAAGTGGGAGGATTGCGCGTTTACGAGGCGGGCTGGTCGGCCGCTCAATCGAAAGCGTCATTTGAGGCGCTGCCTCTCCGGCCTGCAACTGGCAGACACGCTCGTCCAATTCCTTGTCTACTTCCGTGAGACGATGGTTGAGGCGAAGGTAGTCCGTCCAGGTCGGCGTGCGGAATGTCTCTGTCCATTGCATGGGCTTCTGCAGGTTGCGCTGAAGCGTCCAGTTCCGAGCACCGACGCGGCTGTGGATATGCCTGCGCTGCCGCATGAGCTCGAGGAAGGCCTCGACATTTTTCTCGGCTATCAGATATTCGACCTTGACCACGATAGGACCGCTTCTCGGCTTCAAATTGAGAGCGACAGCTGGGGCGTGGAATTCCTCCAAAGGATCGGGCTCGGACTCGCGGCGCTCGCGTAGAGGAAACAGAATGCCAGCTGCGGCGACGAGCAGCAGCGCTCCAGCGGAACCCTCCAGCGCCCACGTCAGGGAATGGCTTTGGGAGGCCGTGCCCCATACCCAGCTGCCGGCCGCGATGCCGCCATCTATCAATGCATAGTAGATCGAAATCGTGCGCCCCACGACCCAGCGCGGGCTCGCCAGCTGCACGCTCACGCCAACCCCGGACCAGGCGGTGACCCAGCCGGCGCCGCCCAAGGCGAGCGCAAGTGCGGCCACCGGAATCGAAGAGGTCAGTGCAAGGGAGAGGGAGCAGGCCGCGCAGGCGACGCACGCGAGCTTCATCAGACGTTCTTGCGACAAGCTCCGTCTGAATGTGCCGTTGGAGATGCCGGCGAAGACGGCGCCCGTCCCGAAGCCTGCCATGAGCGTGCCATAGGCGAGCGGTCCGCCTCCCAGATGATCGCGGACTACCAGCGGCAGCAGTGCGAGAATGGCGATGCTTGCCAGGCCAAACAGGGTTCCGCGTGCGATCGCCGCCTTGATTTCCGAAGACATCGCCGTGAAGCGCAGCCCGTCATAGATCGCCGTCCTCATCGACTCGCGCGGGAGAGGCGAAGAGCGAACCTTCCACTTGCAGCGCCATATCGTGCCCAAAGGGACCAGATAGGTGAGTGTGGTCACGGTAAAAGCTGCCAAAAGCCCAAACGAGGCAACCACGATGCCGCCGAGCGCCGGGCCCACGGTCCGGACCGTGTTGAAGCCGACGGAGAGCAGGGTCACGGCAGCCGGGACATCGCGGCGGTCGACGATATCGCCAACCGAGGCCTGCCAGGCGGGATCGTGAAGAGCACCCCCGCATGCGATCAGGAAGCTGAAGCCGAGGATCATCCACGGACTGACAAAGCCCAGCGCCACAACCGCCGTCAGCATTGCAGATCCTATCACCATCAGGCAGCGGCCGGCGAACATGACCCTGCGACGGCTGAAATTATCGGCGAGGGCTCCGGCGAAGACGGACAAGATGAAAGCGGGCAGGTTCGATGAAGCCTGGACCAGCGCAACCATCAGATCGGAAGTCGAGATCGTCGCCATCAGCCAGCTGATGGCGACAGTCTGCATCAACCAGCCGAGAGAAGAGACCTGGGTGGCGAGCCAGATCGAACGAAAGGTCGGCTGCATGAGGGGCGCAAACGTCGTCGGCGCAGCCAAATCTTCAACTGATCCAGCCACTCTACTCATTTTTTGCGAGCCTTTGCTTTCCGTTATCGGCCGTCTCGCATGTAATCTCGACTGAACCGTGGCGGCTGGCAAAATTGAGAGAAACTCTTTTGCCTCCGACGAATGCGGCCACAGGTGGCAACCGGCAATGCGGTCGCGCCGAACAGCCCACCAAGAATGATTGAGGCGGCGACGAGCGGCACATCCCAGAATCTACGGCCAAAACTTGAATAAAGCGCTTAAGCGGAAAATCCGCTTCGAGCTGGCGCTTGCGGTCGACGATGTCGTCGGCCGAGATCGAGATCCAGCGCAAGGGTTAATCGCTGCGCATAATCATTGCTTCAAGCGCGGCTGCATCGAAAGCTTTTCGAGCAGCTGGTGGATGGGCCTCACCACGCAATACCCTGCAGACAGGCGTCCATCGCTGCCTTTCCCTTTTCTCGATCTGACGATGAAGATCATGCAGCAGGATAGCGGCAGCATCACTAACATTGAACACGATGCGCTCTGAGCTATGGCGGCTAACCCGAACACGACCCGCTTCTCAAATCTGCTAAATCTCGACGCAATGCCGTCTCGACGTACCCCGCGCCTGGCCACTGCCTCAAACGTCCCGCGAACACCCGCGCCTTCTCCTCCCGAAACCAGCGCCGGCGCCGCTCGACCGACGTGATGCTTCGTCACAGGGCTACTGCCAGTGCTTGCACAAGGATTTGCGGCCTTCAGCCTACCTGAGCAAGGCGGCCGTCCTCGTCGAGATTCGAGACAACCAGACCATCGCCGCCAAGGTGCCGGTCTTGCTACTCGAGTACCTGCTTCTGACCAAACGGCTTCGCAGCAATGCCAGGAATGTCGTCAATCCGGACAGGTTTCCCGATTAAATAGCCCTGAGCTTCATCACATCCGACGCGGCGCAGACAGTCGAGCTGTTCGGGACTTTCGACGCCTTCGGCCGTCACCTCAATTCGAAGCTCATGCGCCAACTCAACCAATGATCTCACAATCGCGGCGCAGTCCGCATCGGTGAGCAGATCCTGGACAAAAGATCGGTCGATCTTGAGCCGCGAAAGAGGCAATTTCCGAAGATAAGTCAGTGATGAATAGCCAGTACCAAAATCGTCAAGAGCAACTGTTACGGACAGCGAACTTAACGATTGTAATAACGAAATTGTTTCTTCAAAATTCGAAATTAGAACATTTTCTGTAATCTCAACCTCCAGTCTACGGGGCTCCAAAGCGGCTTCAGCCAAGGTCTCTAAAATTCCATCTAGCAAGGCCTTGTTCTTAAGCTGCACTGCCGACAAGTTGACGGAGACCCGCAAGTCGCGCGGCCAGCGCGCAGCCGCCGAACAAGCCGTTTTGACAGCCCAGTGTCCGATGGAGTGAATCAAACCCGTTTCTTCGGCGATAGGTATGAACTCCGAGGGAGGGATCGCGCCAAGGGTCGGATGCTGCCACCGCAGAAGCGCTTCAAAACCTCGGATGCGATCGCTCCCGAGATCGAGAAAGGGTTGAAATGCAAGCCAAAGCTGGTCACTGGCGAGCGCAGATGCCAGATCGCGTTCAAGGGCATGGCGCCTTGTGGCAGCTTCATCGTCGTTTGCGCTGAAAAACTGGATGGAACCCGTCCCCAGCGTCTTGGCCCTGTGCAGCGCGGTGTCGACGCAGCGCAGGAGTTGATTGGCATCCAAACCATCAGTGGGCGCCAAGGCGATACCGATAGAGGCCCTGCAATATATTTCGCGTCCTTCAATCATGAAAGGGGTGCGCATGCCATCGATGATCTGTTTGGCTAAGGACCTGATTTGATCTGGCCTAATATCGCACGTGACGATTATAGCAAATTCGTCGCCCTCCAATCTCGCGATGCCATCGCTCTCCCGCGTCGATTTCCGAAGTCTCGCAGCCACTTCGACCAAAAGGGCATCCCCTATTGCGCGGCCAAAGCGATCGTTCACCTCGTCGAAATTGTTAAGATCGAACAAGAGTAACGCAAAGTGCTGGTCAAACTGCTTTGCGTCCACCAACGCGTTTTCCAGCCGCTCGTTGAAGCTGAACCGGTTTGGCAAACTCGTTAGAACATCCCTGCGAATGGCATTTTCGCTTTCCGCTTGCAGAATGCAGCGTCGGGTAAATTCGGACGCGTGAGCAAGCACGGCACGAAACAGCGTGATGGCGTAGCTTACCATCAGGATTGCGACGGGCAGATTGACGGCTCCATCCAGCCACACAATCGCAACCGCTGAACCGACGAAGATCGGCAGCGTATACGCGATGGCCGCAATAGGAATCGTGGAAAAAGAAGCGGCACCGCCTGCGATCATGCCAGCGCTCAGGCAGGTAATGACAACCTGGGCGGCACTCGTTGCTCCTCCGAAGAACAGAACGGGAAGTGCACCCCACCAAGTGCCGAACAGGAAGGCGTTTCGCACCAGGTTTTGCGTTGTCCGGCGAGACACTGACCTTGGTTTGACTGACTGAAACGATGATCTCGCTCTTAGGCCTACGAACCCAGCGGCGGCGATGATCACACTCGCCCAGAGGATGGCTTTCGTCTGGTCGGGCGAGCCCCAGACCGCGATAACAAAAGTGGCCGCATTGAGTATGTTCGCAACCATGCCAAGAAGCGTGCTGCGAAGCACGATACTGACCTGCTCCGCCCTGATGCGGCCGGCAAGCGGTTCGATCGTTGAGGGCCCGCCAAAAACACGCAGGTCTCCGGCCAGAAGGTCGCCGAGCCTTGCGGCAGACAGACGCTGCATCACTCCTTCACTCCCCCGCGGTAGAGTAGTCAGCTGCGTATTGGTCGGTCCCCTAACACCGAACAATTCTGAAAAAGTAAATTTCAACCGCAAATGTGGACAGCCCAGTTGGGAAGCCAAGGGCTTCGGAAATTCGAAGATAGTGAAAACGCGATGCTCCCGTAGGACATCGCCGACCCAACCTGATCCCAATTATGCCCGTTCGCCCTCCGCCTTGTAGTCGGCTAACCAAAAGAACGGCAGGCTTTGCTGCCAAAGCTCGCTGGCACAGAAAATCTACACTATGCGCCCTGAGGACCTTTGGCTCTATCCGGTCGGATCAGTCGGGCAGCATCGTCATGATCCGGTGGCCCGTGCAGGCATGCTGACCTCCCACCTTTGAAGGCTGGCACTCGACGAGCCGTCCCAAAGTCCAGCAGACACGAAGGCCTTCTCCACGATCGAGTCGGGAACGCTGCGGGACGCAGGCGAGTTTTGCAGAGATGCCGGTCTCGATCTCCTCGAAGGCGAAGCAAGCCCGCTCGTCGGTTCGCGCCGTCGTTTTTTCGGACCAAGGTTCGCCCCAAAAAAAGGGCGGCATCGCTGCCGCCCTCTCGTATGCTTTAGCCAGGTAGGCTGGATTAGAAGTCCATGCCGCCCATGCCACCCATGCCGCCGCCGGGCATGCCGCCCGGCATGCCGCCGGCAGCTTCCTTCTTCGGAGCTTCGGCGATCATGGCTTCGGTGGTGACGAGCAGGCCGGCGACCGAGGCCGCGTCCTGGAGAGCCGTGCGCACGACCTTGACCGGGTCGACGATGCCCATGGCGATCATGTCGCCATACTCGCCGGTCTGGGCGTTGTAGCCGAAGGTCGCGCCCTTGTTCTCGAGGATCTTGCCGGCAACGATCGAGGCTTCCGCACCGGCGTTCGACGCGATCTGACGGGCCGGAGCCTGCAGCGCGCGACGAACGATGGCGATGCCGGCGGTCTGATCGGAGTTGGCGCCGCTGACAGCGATGGCCAGCGAAGCGCGCAGCAGCGCGACGCCGCCGCCGGGAACGATGCCTTCTTCCACGGCCGCGCGGGTCGCGTTCAGAGCGTCGTCAACGCGGTCCTTCTTTTCCTTGACTTCCACTTCGGTCGCACCGCCGACGCGGATCACGGCAACGCCGCCGGCGAGCTTCGCCAGACGTTCCTGCAGCTTCTCCTTGTCGTAGTCCGAGGTGGTCTCCTCGATCTGCTGCTTGATCTGGGCGACGCGGCCCTGGATCTCGGCCTTCTTGCCGGCGCCGTCGACGATGGTGGTGTTCTCCTTGGAGATCGACACCTTCTTGGCGCGGCCGAGCATGTTGAGGCCGACATTCTCGAGCTTGATGCCGAGGTCTTCCGAGATGACCTGGCCACCGGTGAGAATGGCGATGTCTTCCAGCATGGCCTTGCGGCGGTCACCGAAGCCCGGAGCCTTGACGGCGGCGATCTTCAGGCCACCGCGCAGCTTGTTGACGACCAGCGTGGCCAGGGCTTCGCCTTCGACGTCTTCCGAGATGATGAGCAGCGGCTTCGAGGTCTGAACGACGGCTTCCAGGACCGGCAGCATGGCCTGCAGGTTGGAGAGCTTCTTCTCGTGCAGCAGGATGTAGGCGTCTTCCAGATCGGCGACCATCTTGTCGGCGTTGGTGACGAAGTAGGGCGAGAGATAGCCGCGGTCGAACTGCATGCCTTCGACGACTTCCAGCTCGGTCTCGGCGGTCTTGGCTTCCTCGACGGTGATGACGCCTTCGTTGCCGACCTTCTGCATCGCTTCCGCGATCATCTTGCCGACCGACTCGTCGCCATTGCCGGCGATGGTGCCGACCTGAGCGACTTCTTCCGAAGTCTTGATCTTCTTGGCAGCCTTGCCGAGGGCGGTGACGACTTCGCTGACGGCGAGATCGATGCCGCGCTTGAGGTCCATCGGGTTCATGCCGGCGGCAACGGCCTTGTTGCCTTCCTGCACGATCGCCTGGGCGAGAACGGTCGCGGTGGTCGTGCCGTCGCCGGCGATGTCGTTGGTCTTCGAAGCGACTTCGCGGACCATCTGGGCGCCCATGTTCTCGAACTTGTCCTCAAGCTCGATTTCCTTGGCGACGGTGACGCCGTCCTTGGTGATGCGCGGGGCGCCGAACGACTTGTCGATGACGACGTTGCGGCCCTTGGGGCCGAGCGTGACCTTCACCGCGTCGGAGAGGATGTTGACTCCGCGCAGCATGCGCTCACGGGCGTCGCGGGAGAATTTTACGTCCTTGGCAGCCATGGTTAGCTCCTGACAGGGGCTCGGGAAGAGCCCGAAAACTCAGTTGATGGAGAGGCCGAAATTCAGCCGATGATGCCCATGATGTCGGATTCCTTCATGATCAGAAGGTCTTCGCCATTGAGCTTGACTTCAGTGCCCGACCACTTGCCGAACAGGATGCGGTCGCCGGCCTTGACGTCCAGGGGCACGAGCTTGCCGTTTTCATCGCGGGCGCCGGAGCCGACGGCGATGATCTCGCCTTCCTGCGGCTTCTCTTTCGCCGTATCCGGGATGATGATCCCGCCCACGGTCTTGGATTCGGATTCGACCCGAAGAACGACCACGCGGTCATGCAGCGGCCGGAAATTCGACTTAGCCATTTTGATATCCCTGTGCGGATGTTGAAAGGTTTCCGTTGCCGGAGCCCGGTTAGCACTCGTCAGCGGGGAGTGCCAACGTGGCGGTGAGATAGGCTGTAGGTTCGTCCTGGTCAAGACGGATGAGCGGACAGCCGAAGAGCAAAAAGATTTGGAATCGACATGGAAGCCTGGCCTCCATTACGGGCGCATCCCAATGTCTGAGCGCGTTTCGCGCCGTCTGCTCTCGGCCGACTTTTATGTCTATTGGATTGTGAAATTATGTGAAATTAACGGTCGAGCGGTCGGCGGACTCGGCTGCGAGCCAAACAGTCTTGAGCTTTTAGCAGTTCATCCCTAACCTGGAGTTGCATCGACAAAGGAGCGTTTCTCGCTTCGAGCAGGCACTTGCAGACGATGATCGGAATGTCGCCTTGAGGTCGATATTCCCCTCGGGTTTCGGTAGCCTGTCGAAGCGAAATCTTGGACCAGTTGTTTTCGGAGCCCGATATCGTGATGAAATACACAGACGTTGAACCAGGTCTTGAAGACGAAGTCCCGTGGTCGGACAGCCTGACCGCCTACGACAAGGAGCACTCCAAGACCTACTTGAGGTTCCTGGACGCCTCCGCCGACGATGCCAGTTATGAGGAGATGGCGCAGGTCATCCTCGGCATCGATCCGGCGGAAGAGCCGGTGCGCGCGCGCAAAGCAGCGCGAAGCCATCTCGATCGAGCGAACTGGATGATAACAACCGGTTACAGGGAATTGTTCGCGTAAATGAGGGTGAACGGGCGGCGACACACGCTGCTTGTTCAGACGTCATCACGGCGTCAGCCACAAGAATGGCATGACATCCGAGCCTGCTGGATTGCAAGCTTCTGCTGACGTCTATTCATTGTCAACCTCCCTCCTCGCTGCAGCGGCGTTTAGCCACGGCGTGCGGCCAAGGTCGACCGCATTTTTCACGGTGATGGCCTCAGTGGTCTCTGCCTGTTGTTCGAGAAAGGCGATCAGTTGGGCGACGGCGCGGCGAGTGCTGGAGGCAACGTCAGGCGAATTTTGAGAGGTCACAAACTGCGCTGCGCCGTTGGCGGGAGGGAATACGATTTTTAATGGTAATGGTCAGCATCCGGTGCACCCCCATCGGGCTGGATCCGCTCTCAAAATCCGAGCTCTTCCCTGGCGGCAGAAAGCGGCTGGCTTGGCCGCTGAACGAGGTGGTAGGGATGCAACGGAGTGGAGGATGCGAAGCACAAAGCCCGCCCACAGCTGAGCCCATTTCTAGGGGGCGAACCTCGACAAACGCGCGCGGCGCGCCGTTTTGCATTTGTCACGAAACATAACACCCGCTTCTCTCAGTCTATCTCAGCAAAGGAAAGATGATCGGCTCTTGCTTGCCTAAGAGCCAGACCGACGGCAGCATGTACCGACCGCTGAGGAATTCGCCGGGTTGGCGGCGAAAAGCGGAGTTCTCGCCGCCTTTCAAGTCAGCACGCCGGAACAACGCTTAGCCCGCGCCGTTCTTGCGGCCCCTCTTTGCAGGTGCAGTCTCTTCGGTCTGACCAGGCTTTCTACCCAGACCCATGGTCTTGGCTAAAGCAGAGCGAGCCGCGGCATAATTCGGCGCGACCATCGGATAGTCTGCCGGCAGATTCCATTTGGCTCGGTACTCGTCGGGGGTCAAGCTATAGTGGGTCGCGAGATGGCGCTTCAGCGACTTGAACTTCTTTCCATCCTCTAAGCAGATGATGTAGTCGGGCGTGACCGATTTCTTGACAGGAACGGCAGGCGGGCGGGCTTCGGGCTTCGCGACCGGGCCACCGAACGTGCCTTTCAACGCGGCATGCACTTGGTCGATCAGGCCCGGAAGGTCGCCCACGGGGACCGGATTGTTCGAAACATAGGCAGAGACGACGTCGGCGGTAAGCTCGATGAGGGCGTCAGTGTTGTTCTCGGCTTCTTCTGTCACGGAGTGCTCCTGATTTTTGGCTTCTGGGAAGCTCGGCTTCATTAATGAAGCAGCCAAAGAACGCAATGAAAGTTGCGTTAGGTCTTACCACAATACCGTCTTTCCAGGGCGAAGCGCTAGCCAAATGCACATGGATGGCGCATCGGCTACCCTTAACTTCCACCGGAACGATCGATTGGCGCTTTGGCTGTGGACGAACAATTATTTCCAGCAGGACCGTTTCGTTTTGGCTTTGAAGCAGCCTTCGAAAATTACTTCGGCTCAGCACCTACAATGCCCGGATCCTGTCACTCTCCATAGGCAAACGCACGAAAGGAGAAATCTCCAAGCCTCACAGCGTAGGACGAAGAGCTGGATCGGCATTCTTCGAACTGCATGTGGGAGAGCTTCCAACATGTACCAGCTGTCGATCGAGCGGCCAACCGGGGCAACCCGCAGGCGGGAGCAGTCGGCAAGTTTCCTTTTCGGCGGTGATCGCATCGCCGCGTCGGCGTGGGATGATCGCGGCTTGAGCCGGGAGTGGATGAGCGCACAGCTCTTCCATCCAACCAGCGAACAGTCGCCCACGATCCACTTCCGGCGCCTGGTAGAAGTCCGTTGGGAGAAGCGGGTGATCTGACGGGACGAATATGAAGAAGGGCCGGCGCCTTTTGGTGGTGGTTGCCTGAACTGGGCGCCGGCCAGACAGGGAGTGTACGCAGCACCCATAGCTGAGTCTTGACGCTGCGTCACCTGTGCCTTTTTGGGGCGGCACGGTTCCTCTAGCGGGAGAGGCCACCACGCGCCGGGTCTGACTGGCAGGGCTCGAGTGACCCAGACACCGGTTGCGACAAGTCGCGGTTTCCGGGGCGGATTTGACGGTCGCTTTTCGGCTGCGCCGTTCTGGCAATTTGGCCTGTCGCGAAGACATTGAGAGGGTCTAGCCTGACCGCTTCTCGCTGAGACCTTTTGGGCATTGGCAGCTGTCAGCTTCTCAAGCCGGGTGTCAAGATCTTGGCCCGTGGCACTCCCAAGAGAGAAGTCGCGCAACCGGGGCCGCAAAGAAAAACGCTATTACCGGGAATATGAATGCGCCCCAGGCCTAGAAGTCTGGGCTTGCGTCTGGTGAGCCGCGCATGACCTTCATCAGGAAGGATGCCCAGAGCAACCCACAGCCAATTGGAATCGACGCGGCAACAACCCGAGGACGATTAGGAGAATACATCCCAACCAGCCCGGCTGCTGTTCGCCTGCATACGCCCGCCATGCCAGCCATGACCTGCGAACTTTCGCCTCCCGCCGCTGGCCCCTGACTTCGCACTTCCAATTATTGCGCCGGGTACGGAAACGGGGCATCTTCTCCCCACCGGGGGAACCTTCATGGTCGCTTTAAGAACTGCGGTCCTCGCCGCTTCCGTTGCTCTTGCATCGGCGGCAGTCGCTCAGGAACGCTATGATCTGAATGACAATGAGCTGGCTGCGATCCGGCGCGCCGTGATCCTGCAATTGAAGGACCCCGACAGCGCGAAGGTCGGGCCGATCAAAGCGGTTCTCTTTCCCGGTGCCCAGGACGGTGTCGTTCTGGCCTGCGGCTTGGTCAACGCCAAGAACGGCTTCGGGGGCTATGCTGGCGAAACGCCCTTTGTCGGCGTCTTGGCGACTTACAGACAAACGGGACAGGCAGAATTTGTCGTCAGGCAAATAGGTGGAGCGGATACCGACAGCGCCGCTATCATCTCATACTGCAAGAGCCAAGGCATCTGGTGAGACAGTGGAGCATGGATCGGAAAGAAACCTTCCTCGACTATCTCGCGCCGATCATTGAGGCCTTCATGGTCTTCATTGCCTCGGCAAGTGCGATCAGCATTCCGGTGTTGGGCTTGGCTTGGCTGGCAGGAACGGGCTTCGGCCCAGCGGCCCAGTTGGTCGTCTATGCCTTTGCCACATCCACCACGATAGCTGTCATGGTCAGGCGAGAATTAAGCAAGCTGAAGTAGGCTGCTGGACCACCCAAGCGCGCCGTCTCAGTGGGCACGCATCAGATGTGACTCATACGCGAGACCGAGCATTCCGCCCCTGGCCCGAAGAGGCACCGGAGGAAACTTGTTTTTGCCTTTCGCCCGGTCTCACCAGAATGAATACCTATCCAAATTGAGTGGTTCTCAAAGAGCTGGGGGTTATTATTAACGGTTAATGCAGGGAATGTGAGTCGCGCCGGCAAATGGTGGCTTCTTTGAACCGGGTGAGTTGTCGCTTCTCCAAGACATCTTCGACCAAATCTGCGCCCAAGGCGGGTTCGCCCGCGAAAGCGAGAAGGCCGGCCGCTGACCTGATCGCCCACTATCAGGGTGGGCTGCGCGGGGAAGAACTATTCGATGCGGTCGCGTTGAAGAAGGCCGGTCCAGTGCCGGCTCCGCTCGGGATACCTTGACAAACCAGTGGACGAACTGAGGAAAGACCCTGAAGAGTACCGGCGAGAACCAACGGGCTTTGATCGCGTCCGTGATCTGCCCGATCTCGTCCTCCTGGACAACCTCATCATCCTGTAGCAGCCGCTGCCATTCCACCTCCAGCTTCTCGTCGCGTGATGGCGGTTCGGTGAGGAACGAGTCCCGCTTCAGCCGATTGATGCTTCGCCGTGGGTTTCCTAGCTGCCTCTGCACATGATCGGCCAAGCGCCGGCTCGCTGGATCGACCGCGCGCGAGAGAGAGAGAGTCCACATCTGTCTAACATCTTATCTTTGCAGCTTCGAGAACTTCGACTGGATCCGGCAGTTGTCGGGGACCTGAGTGGCGCCTGCGCGCTGATCGCGCGGCACCGGGTGCTCGTGAACCGAGCCCGCTTTGTCATCGACAAACTCAGGCGGTCTCGGCCATTCGGCTTCGCCCCCTGGCGCAGGCAGCCCTTGCAGGCTGTGACGGTTGCCGACATTCTGGCGGAGCTGTCTTTTTGGTTGGCCTTCCCGGCGGCACGGTGTGGGCGGCTCTCCCTTCTAGGCCCGCCGCGGCGGCCCGCAACCCTTCGCTTTCAGCTCAGGGTCCTCCACTTCGTTTCGGCCCTGCGGATGCCGGCCACCTCTGACGGCGGGCCTTTCCGGTCGTTCTCGCCGCCCACCCCGCTTTCCGGGAGGGCGCAGCGAGATTGGCGAGCGGAGATTTCATCGTGCGCAAGACCGGCAAACGCAGTACCCGTGGAGACGTTGGCGGCAAGATGGGCGAGCAGCCCAGAGCCAGCCTTTATTCCGAAATCACCGACCGCATCATCGCCGATCTGGAGCGGGGCGAGGTGCCTTGGGTCAAGCCTTGGGGTAGCGCAAAGACTGGCCTTGGGCTGCCAAAGAACGCCGCCACCGGGCGCAACTATTCCGGCATCAACATCCTGATCCTTTGGGGCGCGGTGATTGATCGCTCATACCCCGGCCAGAACTGGCTCACCTTCCGGCAGGCGCTTTCGCTGGGCGGCAATGTCAGGAAGGGCGAGCATGGCACGACCATCGTTCATGCCGATCGCTTTGTCCCGAAGGATGAGAAGGAACGCGCCAAGGCCGAGGACGCGGAGCCGCAGGCGGTTCCCTATCTCAAGCGCTTCACCGTCTTCAATGTCGCTCAATGCGAGGGCTTGCCGGAACATCTTTGGCGCGATGCCGAGCCACTGCCGGAACGTGAGATCATCCCGCAGGCCGAAGCTCTCACCCGTGCAAGCGGCGCCGATATCCGCATCGGTGGTGATCGCGCCTTCTACATGCCGAGTGCCGATTTCGTGCAGCTGCCGCCGCAGCCCGCGTTCTTCGAACAGGTCAATTACTACCGAACGGCTCTCCACGAGTTAGGCCACTGGACCGGACACCCGACCCGGCTTGCCCGTGACTTCTCCGGCTCGTTTGGCACCAAGACCTATGCCCGCGAGGAGCTGGTCGCCGAGCTTACGGCCGCCTTCACCTGCTCTAGCCTCGGCATCGAGCCGACGGTGCGCCATGCCGACTATATCGCCTCATGGCTCAAGGTGCTGCGCGAGGACAACCGCGCCATTTTCCGCGCCGCCAGTCTTGCTTCGAGGGCCGCCGATTTCCTTCTCGCCTTTCAGGCTGAAGCGGCAAGCGAGGCGCAAACGGGGATCGCGGCGTGAGCCTGCGCGATGCCAAACGCAATCAACTCGACCTGGGAGTTTTGCCATGATCCTGATCATCGATGAATTGCGCGCGGCTGCTCGCCAACGGCGCGACCGAGCTAGAGGCCGACCATGTGCCGGTCGTAAAACTGTTCAAACCGATTGGTACCGCGACCTGGCTTTTGACCGAACTCGACGCCGACGGCGATACGCTGTTTGGCCTTTGCGACCTCGGTTTCGGCTTCCCGAACTCGGCAGCGCTCAAGGGACCGCTTGGTCCCGTCGCCGGCGGCAATTGCGATGACTTCGCGCTGGCGAGCGTCTTTGCCCGTCTGCTGACGCTTCCGGACGACGATGTCGCTAGTGTTCTGGCGCTCGTCATGGCCGAAACACTTGGCGTCGGCAGTGCCATCATCGAGGCGCTTGGCAATCATCTTGGCCTCGACATGCGCGCCCATTGGCAAGCGGACGGTGCCTTCTTCGAGCTGTTGCGCGACAGGCAGGTTGCCAACGCAATGCTCGCCGATGTCGGCGGCAGTGACGTCGCCGATGGCAATGCATCGGAGAAGGTGAAGACGCAAAAGAAGATTATGCGCGACTTCCTTGCCGGCGAAAAGGGTCGGCAACAGATCGAGGGCTGGCTGCCCCGCTGGTTGAACTTCCCGGTCGAGTCCTACACCGATCGCGGCCGGTTCCGCACCGCCGATCAGTGGACGAAGGTCCGTTCGTTGTTCGTGTCTGAATGATCGTTTGTGGATGGTGGGCGGCGACGTTTGGAACGTCGCCGCATGTCCGCCTGTGGCGCTGCATCGACAGCCAGGCATTCCATGCGACAGCGCTGCTCCGCTCCGGTGTTGAGCAGTTCGTACTCTCTATTGACCGAAGATCAGCACCGCCACCGGGAGCAATCGCGCTTGCTGTTTGAGCACGATTGCGCTGGCACGCCACTGAAGCGTCCGCAATCCTTATCGTCGCCTTGACCACTGCCTGGCTGCGGCGACCGCGTCTCGCAGCATCTCTTTTTACTGTCGCCCGGGCCCATTCCCCTGCCGCTGGCTTGATGACCTATGAGCGATCCTGCCCGCCCTAAACCCTCGACCGACAGCTTTTTTCCCCGCCGCCTGCGGCGGCTCCTCGCGCCGCTCGCGCTTCAAAAAAGCCGTCCGCTCGGGTCCTCCGCTGCCGCTTCGGCCTCTTAGGTTCGGGCGGGCCGGACGCGCCCATCACGGTCCGCCATCGCAGGGGAATGGTCCCCGGCGACAGCAAAAAGGAAACTTCGAAATGACCGCGATCGGATACGTTACCAAGCAGGAAGATGGCAGCTACAAGGGCCAGCTCAAGACGCTCAGCGTCCGCGCCGAGATCGCCATCGTGCCCAACCAGGCCAAGAGCGCCGAGAACCATCCCGACTTCCGGGTGCTGACCCAAGGGATCGAAGTCGGCGCCGGTTGGATCCGGACCGGCGAGGCTTCCGGCAAGGATTATGTCAGCTTGTCGATCGCCGCACCCGAGTTCGGCCCGCGAAAACTCTACGCCAATCTCGGCCGCGCCGCCGGACAGGACGATGACGACACCTACGCCATCATCTGGAACCCGGCCGACTGATTGCCTGACTCGGGCCCCGCGCCGCAACCGGCGCGGGGCTCTTCCGAAAAAAGCGGCGAAAACTCGCTCCCTACTCTTCGCCCGTCCCCAAGGCGACCTTGCTCGACCATCCTTCGCCCGCGCTTCTCCTTAAGCGACGAGGATCATCATGGACGATGAGAACCAGCGCGGCGGCCCGCCAAGAAGGGCAGTCCGTTTCTCAACACCGCCCAGGCCGCCTTCTATATTGGGCTTACCCAGCGCGCTTCCTCATGCCCGCTGGCCCACGCTGCGCTCGCAAGGCGATTTCCGCCGGCAAGGTTGGGACTCGATGCGCAGCGATTGGATTCGCGGCCATGAGGTGGTTGCGGGTGTCGAGGCCGAGACGATCTGGACCGGGATCGGCACCACGTTGGGGGACATCAGCCACTCGAGACGATCGTGGACGGCTGGGCTCCTAGCCAGTATCGGCGAGCATCGCCCGACCTCGCCATGGACGGCGATGAGTGCCGTTGTGCTGGACTGCAAGCCGGTGTGTCCTCGCCGTCCTTCGCCACTTCGACGATGTCCTTGAACGCGACGCCGAAGGGCCTGCTGTCCCCAGCCTCAGGCCGGATCGGAGGCGCGATATCCGCGCCGACGCTTGGCGCGCTCAACCTTCATTGACGCGATGGCCGCATCGTCTTCGCTATCGAAGGTTTCCATTATCCACTGGCCGTTGGTGCCGATCCGGCCCCAGTTGCGGATGACCGACGCCCCGCCGAACAGGGTTGGTTGGACCACAAGGGGATAGAAGCGCCGCATGTTCTGCGACGGGTCTATGCGGCGAAGATAAACCGGGCCTGCCTCCTTGTTCTCCATGGCCGGAGTCTCGCTTACTTCGAAAGCGACGTCCAACGAGTTCTTTGAATCGAACCGGCTCGACCGATTCAGTGCGGTCATGGGTCGGCAGCGCGCGCATTATTTCGCAGTGCTCTTGCGAAGGGACCTCTTTACGGGAGCTGTAGTCCTTGCAAACGGCGACGAGGAGGCCAAAGACATGTCGCGATTGTTCAGGCCGAGGGCCCCGGCAATTGCTCGCATAAGTCCAGCTCCCATCACCGGGCCTCAAGCAGGACAAGTCAGCCAGCGCCCCTTTAAGGATCAATTTTTGACACTTTACTTTGTGCAACCCGCCTTGCAATCATACCAGGTGAGTCTGAACGGAGGAAAAATCGAGCACAAAAAAACCGGCGCGGAGGCCGGCTTTTCCAGGGAATAGGCTACAGGAGTTGGCGCTCCTGATCTCGCCCGAAGATTTTGCGAGACCGTAGCCCGACCTTCCCGGCATTGCAAGAGAAATTGCGCTTCCGCGCCACGGCTTTGCACGACCTGGCGAAGGGAAAGAAATGGATCTCTATTCAACGTTGAGCCTATGGCTCACGAACATTCGGTCATTGGCCGAGCTGGACGATTTTTGCCGCCAAATATGGAAGCTCTACGGCGAGGAGTCCCTGGGCGAGGATGAAGCGGAACGGCTTTGCGAGAAGGCTAATCGGCAACGCTCCGATCTCAAAAAGACACGTGCCGGTGGGGCAGCACTGCCTCGCTCCTGTTATCCGCAACGGCCTCGCAGCGAGCGAAGCCGGCGCGAGGCTGCCCGCGGCCACCGAGATCCTGTGCGGTGGGTGCGCAAGCGGCGCCTCGCCCGCATGCAGGCTGTCCGGCCAGAGTTCGCCGGCGCGTTCACCGAAGGGGAGAGTGCGGCCCTCTACATCGTGATGTGCGACTGCCGACAGCACGGCAGATGCGACCGATCGGTGAAGGAAATCGGCGATCGCGCAGGCGTCGGGCCGACCACGGTTCGCAATGCGCTTCGCAAAGCAAGCAGGCTCGGTCTGCTGCGCGTCACCGAGCGCCGGCAATGGCGTGCCAGGAACCTCACCAATCACATTGTTGTCGTGCATTGGCGTCAGATCGACTGGATCGCGAAATTTCGGCCCAATCTCGGCCTGAAATTTTATCCGACTGCCTTCAAAAAAGCGGCGTCCACAGGAAGCTCCCGCAATAATCAGAGCGGACGACCATTCGGCAGCCGATCCGACTGGCCGCCGGATGGGCCGAAGCCATTCCCTAGTCACGCATTGCCGACCGGCTGACGCCTTAGTCGCCAAAACACGCTTGCCGCGGAACCCCCTAAAGGCGGCCCGAGGCTGTTTGAAAAACAGCCCTTGCGATCGGCTGCGCCATATCAGGCCGGTTTATGCTTGCTCTCGGGTTCCTGAAACAAAAAGGTCGCTGGGTCGCGACCGAGCGCATCGCCGACGGCGGCGATCGTATCGACACTGATATTGCCAGCCGCGCGCTCAAGCTTGGTGAAGGTGATCTCCGACACGCCCAGGAGCTCCGCCATTTGATAGCGGACCAGGTTGCGGCGCTTACGCTCGCTGTCGATGATGGCGGAGAGGCGCGCGCGGATCGATTTTTCGGTGAGCTTGTGCGCCCAGGGTTCCAGCTCGGCGCCGCCGACCAGAAGTGTCGCGATCGACACCTCTAGCGCCTGGGCCATCTGTTCCACCGTGCGCAGCGTCACGTTGTTTCGTTTTCTCATGGTGCGGATGTAGGTGCGGTATGCCAGCCCTTGACCAGGCGAGGTCTTGAACAGTTCCGCCATGTGTTGATGGCGAAGCTTTCGCTTACGGCGTTCGGCTTCGAGGAACCACGCGATATTGTCCCGAAGCGGGTTGTTCACCTCGCCCGCTTCGTTTGGCAGCATGAATCTATGTATTCGCACGAACCCGCCTGTTCGGTCTGCCCTTTTCCCGGGCCAAAAACCATAGTAAAGTGTCAAAAACCCTCAGAGGAAAAGAGCCATCACCATTCTCAAATGTCTCGTTGTGGGCGCTGCCGCGATCGCGGGCACCGCATCTGTTCCGTCCCAAACATTCGCATCCGAGTGGGGCTGCCAGGTCCTGCTTTGTCTGTCTGGTGACTGGCAGGCCACGCCCTCTTGTCATCCGCCGATAGATCGGCTGATCGACGCCATGGGCTTGCCCGGGTTTTCGTGGCCAACTTGTCCGCAGGCCAATTCGTCCGGGGCCCGCTACGACCCGTACGAGGCCTGCCCACAGGGGTGGGCGCCTTACGCGCCGGCCAGCGACCGGCCGGGGCAAGAGCAGGCCAGCATGTGCCGAATCGCGGCTGGCAATCTCGGTCAGCCTGCCAACTTTGGAGCGCGGCATGGTCAGGCCGACGGAAGTCTGACGGGAACCATCCAGCTCGGCGACCGCACCGTGCCGGTCCAGCTTACTCATGTCTCCAGCGGAGCACATAACGATCGAACGACCACCTATTACGACATTCAACGCCCGCGCCGCGCGAAGCCTTACTACATCGATTACGACGACGCGAACGGGCTGCGGCAGCGCACCTGGTTCAACCTTAGCAGACCGTAATCTCGAGTCACCCCGGCTGGCTAAATTAGTCGCACGAAATGAGGGAGTTACCCAGATGAAAAGCGTCAACAGATTCACCATTCATGGCAATGTGGGGTCGGTCGCGCCCTTCGACAAAAGCACGAGGGTCAACATTGCCACCAACCGCAATTGGCGCGACGAACAAGGCGTTGCCAAGGAAGCCACGGATTGGGTCCAGGTAACGGTCCTGGAGGAGAAGCAAGCCGCCTGGGTGGCGGAGAACGCCAAGTCCGGCGATGTGGTCTTGGTCGAAGGCCGCATCAGCAACAACTCTTTCAAACGCAACGGCGAAACCGTCTATACGACGGACCTTATCGCGTCGACGTTCAACGTTTTTCCGAAACCGTAATCATGTTCAATGCGGGGGCCCTTATCATGGCGGCATCCGGAACATTGGTCGGCATAGGCGGCACGCTCGCATTCTATCCGACTCAAGGCCAGCTCTCCGCGGCGATTGCGTCCGAGCCGGCACTGTGTGCGAAACTTGCCGCGTCCGGCCTTGAGATTCCATCGCCGGCCGAGGCTTTGGGCGCTTTCCGGCGAGCGAAAAATACTGATCAAGCGACGTTGCGCATCGGAGAGTGCTCGAAGAACATCATGGGACCCGGCGTGCAATGCGCCGTGAAGTACAAGCTTCGCACATCCTGGAAAGGCGAAGGTGATGGCGAGGTCGCGTTCTCCAGGGGACCCGATGGTTGGCAAGCAGTGCAGCTGCAATAATGTCTGCCTGCGAAGGTCCGGATTCGGCGCAGCTCTGCGGTCGATCAGTACGCCCCTCCAAATCCTTCCTGCGGTTATCGCCCGCTGGTGGCACCGGGCCTATCTGACCCGCAATCCGGTCCGTCCCGTCGAAGCATCTTCTTGTGTGTCGCCGCAATTCCCATGCCCAAAGAGCCGGAGCCGGAGCGCGCCTCCAATAGCGCCGTAGGGACGGCGGAGGCCGGAGATAACGGGCCGCTGGCAGGAAGCCCTGCCGTCTGGCGCGGGCCCGGTTCGCGGCGTTCACTTGTGTGGGGTGCAATAGACGCCTTGGGATTCCAAAAGGACGGCGCCACCCTTCAATTCAGTGAGGGCACCCACCCAGGCGTCGGAATAGGTGCGACTGGCGTCCACCGCTGTCAGCCAGATGACGCGGTTGTCGGCAAGCTCCACCTTGATCTCGCTTTGCAGAGGGCTTGCCTGCACCGTTTGCTGATAATGCCGCTTGATGCGCACATCGCCGCTGGCAAACTCGATATTGTTGTTGTCGTAGTTGAGCAGGAATGAAGCATCCCCTTTTGCGACCTTGCAGGAGCCGTCGCGTTCACACACGATTTTTGCTGCCGTGGCGCAATCCCATCGCAGCCCGGCGGGCCACATCGGATTGCTGCCGGTCGCCTTGGACTGATCCCCTGGAGCGGCCGCGCCGACGCTCGCAGCCGCCGCTACGGCCACCAATACTGCTCTAATCATCCGTTGCGCACACCTTACTGTTCGGCACCATCAAGATCAGCTCGCGCTGGCGCATCATCCCGACGGAGGCAAGCGCGCTGTAATGCGCCAGCGTGGCGGCTGCCGCATCAAGCGCGGCCTCGCAGCCGTCGCGCGTCGAGATGTCGGCCAAAGCTGCCCTGAACATCACTGTCCTGTCCGGTTGATCGCTCATAAATTGACACTACACTTTGGGTTCAGTTATGACAATCGCCGGGCAGGCGGTTGCATAAAAGCGGTTCATCGAAGGTCCCCCGAGCTATGATCATATCTGCCGCTATCGCCAAAGGTGGCACTGGCAAATCGACCCTGCTACGCGCGCTCGCCTCGGTCGCCCTTAAGCGCGGCTACGCGGTGACACTCATCGACGGCGACGTTCGCCAGAACATGAGCCGGTGGGCTCAGATGCTCAAGGAGGCGGGCAATCGTCCCGAGACACTCCAGCTGGTCGGCGCCACGACGCCGCGCGAGATCCTGGAGGCGGCGGAGCTGCATAATGGCGAGCGTAGCGTGGTGCTGATCGACACCGAAGGCACCACGAACGACAATCTCATGGCCGGGCTGTTTGCCGCCGATATCGTCGTGGTGCCGATCTTCTTCGCACTCGACGACGTGACCGCAGCAATCCAGATCACCGACCACTACATTCCGCTCGCGGTCGAAACACGCGGCCGACCGCTGCCAGCCGTGTTTGTCCTGACGAAACAGACCATCATCGATGCGAAGGCGAGAGCCTTGAGCGAACTGCGCGCGATCATCCAGGCGAACGGCACGCCGATCGCCGACCATGCGCTGCAAAACCGTGTCGCCTATCGGGACCTGCAAAGCGGCCAGACACTCTACAGCCCAGACCAGCCCGACCGGAAGGCGATTGCCGAAAGTGAAGGGGTCTTCGACGATGTCCTGAAGACCTTCACCGAAGCAATGAGGCAGGCGGCATGACCGAGAAAAGCCTCCCGGACACACAAGACGACAAGAAGGCTCGCATGATGCGAGCGATAACTGAGCCGCCGGCGCTTCCGAGCATGTTCATAGCTCCGAAATCCGATGCCGCCCCTCAGCCGCTTGCCGCCGCATCTGCGGTGGCAGCGGAGGCTGAAGCTGCGGCGGCGGTCCATCGGCCGGACTTCCGCAAAATGTTGCGACAGGGCCAGAAAAAGGATCCGGTTGCCGGCAAGAAGATGCGCGAAGAGGAAATGGTGCGCTGCGGCTATTACCTTACGGCCGGCGAACAGCGGCAATTCAAGCTGCTCGCCATCAGCAACGGCCACAGCATGACCGAGCTGCTGCGCCAAGCGGTGCAGGACTACATCAAGGCCCATAAGCACAAGCTGCCGAACGATTAGGACAGCCCGCCCCGGGGCATGTCCCCACAAGGTTCCAGAGAGCGCTGCGGGCCACACGGCCGAGGCCGGGCCATCGATGCTCGGCCCGGCGCAAATCAGCCGTGCTCGCCGGCCTGGGGCGCGTGACTCAGCTTACGCGCTTTTCCTAACCCACAAGGGTCCCGCGATTCCCGGTCGCTCGCGCTCACGTTCCCTGCTCTATGCGATTTGTCTCCATGTTAGCATGATATTTCCGCAGCAAGGCAACATGTTGAGTTTGAGACATGTCGCTAAGTTGGCTTGTCTCCAAGTTGAAAATGCAAAATGTCTCTGGGGAAACGTGTTTCCTTGCTAATGTTTACAGATTATTTCGAAAGGAAAGCTCTGGGCAGCCAGAATGATACCTCAAAGGTATTTCAGTAACGGTGGTTTTTGTCTTTGGCAGGATAGCCTTTTTTGTGTTACACACGAAAAAAGGACGGCGCGGCCCAAGGGCCTTAGCGCCCGCAAGCGGGCTTGAAGATCAGACCCAAGAGTGGCCAAACAGAAAGTCAGAACGCATCCCGTCGCTATGGCGAAGTCCTGCATGTGCGCTTCTCAAGCGTCGAACTGGAGCGGCTGCGCGCCATCGCTGATGGGGAATCGGTGACGGTCAGCGAAGTCGTTCGCCGCTTTGTCCGCACTGAGGCGGGCTTTCTGCCGGCAGCAACAGGGGAGCTGCGACCCGCCATTGAAGTGGCCACCGACCAGCTTCGCCGCGTCGGTGTGAATTTCAACCAGGCGGTCCGCGCGATGAACGAGGGCCGGGTGGCGTATGACGAAGACCTCGAGCGCGCCTTGATCGCGGTTGGCGAGCTCGTGCGCCGGTTCCGCGAAGAATTGAAGGCAATGATTGCCCGGCCGCGCAAGCGAAGCGAGGTCAAGGCATGAGCTGCCGTCTCGCCGGATACGCTGCCGAGATCGAACGCTATCTGGGCATATCGGGCGCCGGCGATCTCGAGGACCTCGAGGAGGATAAGCTTTTGCAGTCGGCTGGCCGGGAGACGGCCGATCGTCAAGCGATGAATATCCGTGCGAGTGGCGTGACCCAGGCCCACCCGGCTTCGCCTATGGCTGGCGTGCAATCGTCGATGGGGAATGCGAGGCACCCGGGAGCGAGCTCCCGCGTCGCAAAGGCCCCTGTTTCATCCTCAGGTCGAGGAGGACCGCTTAGCGCGATACCGCTGTCTGTGGGCACCAGCGAGAGTCTGCGTTCATCCAGCGACGCAAATGAGGCGATAGCGATTTTCGACCTGGCACTCGGCGCTTTCGTCACCGAAGAGGAAGAAGAATGGCGGCGCCGTGGCGGCGGCGGAAGGTCGGGCGCGCTCCCGTCCGCTCGACACTTCGCCCGGTCGACGCGTGAGGCGAGGGCCGTGGCGGCGCGAGCGGCCTATGCCGCGGGGGCGCAGCCGGCGGTGTTCAAGGTCTTGTCGAGCGCGGCCGATGGCAAGCAGGCCGGCGCCTTGCTTGCCTATATCGGCACACGCGTCAATGAACAGGGCGAGAAGCGTGATATCGAGATCTTCACCGACAGCGGACAGGGGCTTGCCAACGCGCAGGACCGTCGCGGCTTTCTGCACCAATTCACGGAGACATTCCAGGCGCAGCTTGAGAATACGAATTTCATTGAGGTGCGGTTCGAGCTCGCTGGCGACGTCACGGACGAAGCACTTGGGGAGGCGTTGAACACGGCCTTCGGATCGAAGCCTTTCGTCTATGCTCGCACGGGCGATAGCGTCGCCGTTTATGGCCACACAGAGGAACGCGCCGGACCGCTTGCCAAGCTTCTATCGGCCGGGCGTGCAAATTCGCGCAGCAAAGCGATCGATAAGATCGAAGCCGGCTTGCGCGAAGCCCTAGGGGAGGCCGGTATTTGCGCCACAGCGGAAGTGACCGCGGCTGTCGGTAACGAGCGCAAGGCGCAATACTTTCTGCAAAAATTCATTCGATCGCACGATCAGGTTCGCCAGGCGAATGGACAGGCGGTTCCCAACAAACAGCCCACGAAGGCGGCCGCGGCGATCTATGAGCAATGGCGGCCACAACTTTCCGGCCGGGAGCGGCGCAATGCCTATCACCTGCTTTTCTCTGCCCGGGCTGGTACGGACGCGCAAGCCATCATGGCGGTCGCGCGGGCCGTGCTCGAGGAGCGCGCGCCCGGGCACAAATTCGTGCTCGCACACCATGCCGAGACGAAGCACGTCCATATTCACGCCATGGTGCAGGCGCGGTCGAACGACGGCGAGCGGCTGACATTCTACAAGGCTGATCTCCATGCCTGGCGGGAAGCCTACGCGGAGAAAGCGCGCGAAAATGGCATAGCGATGGTCGCAACCCGCCGGTACGATCACGCAATGAGCCGACCGTATACGAAGGAACATGCGGGCGCCTACAAGCGCGCGCAGAACGACCCGCGCTACCAGGTCAGTGACAAGACAAGCGCGCGCGTGGAGGACAAGCGGCAGGGTCGAATGGACCGCGGATTGCTCGTCGCCAATGGCGGAGCGATCGCCGGCGTGTGGCAGCGGACGGCCGCCGTGATGCGGGCGGCTGGCGTGACCAGCCAGGCCCTGACCGCGGCCGAGGCGATCGGCAACACTGTCCTCCGGATTCATGCGCACAGGGCAGGCGAGAAGCCGGCCACTGGCGTCTTCAAAGATGGCGGGGGACCGGGGCGGACCCCGTCGTTCTTGTCCCATCCAGGCATGAAAGAATTGACCAGGCTGATAGGAGCTACCGAAATGGCGCAGACACCTTTGGAAATGCGGCAGAAGATGGCACGTGTGAATCAAGCGTTGGATCAGATGCGGGATACGCTTCCCGACGCCGAGCAAACGCGTTTCGAGCAATACCGTGAGGGCGTGAACGACAAGATGCACGATCGTCTCGCCCGCCTTCAATACGAGCAGACGGGCGTGGGCGGAGCCGGCGAAGCAGCGCCCGAAAGGGAGGCGCGCGGCCGCGATTTGCCGGCCCGAGAAGACACGCGTCAGCCCGAGACGCCGGCGCGGCAGGCCGAGAAGGCGCGGCAACGCGTTCAGCAGCAGAAAGACTTAGCCAAGCAAAAGGGCCGGCAGGCCGACGATCAGGACCGCAAGACACAGCGCAGCCAGGACAACGAATACGAGCGCTAAGCACTTACTTTCGAAGGTGGGTCCGGTTTCGGCAGAAGACATGCTTAATTCAAGCCCTTAGACAGGGCGCGTGAGTCCTTTTCAGGCGCCGTGTTTTATGTGCGGCCACCGCGCGCCGCCAAACCCAATGGCCGGGTCTTTGCCGCCAAAGTCAACTCTTCTCAGCAGAAACGGAGCTTGTTGGACCACCAACAATGACCGCCGCCGCGCGGTTGTAGGACTGGATCACTCGTCCACGACATCCGGCAATGCTTCCGCGACGACGCTGAAATTGCGATCGAATGTCTCGGAGTCAGTCGACTGCGAACGGAAAGATTTAGCCTCGGCGAGAATGGCCGCAATCACGGCCTCTTTTTGCGGCGAGATCCTGGTCGCCGCCGCCCGGGCCGCCAAAGCCGAAAAATCGACGGCATTGCCCGCTGCGGGCGCCGCCGCTGCCGGCGGGATGAGGCTCGCCTCAATCCCGGCTGCCTTTTGCGAGGCGGGCAGGCGACGGCGAGCGACTGGGGGCTCGGCACACCCAACCTTTGCAGCGAACGTCGCACCGCGCTGCAGCCGCGACCGTGTGATGCCGGAGCGGTAGCGTGGCCCAACCGGCACGATCGACTGGACGGGCGGGGAGGGGAGGACAGCGGCGGCAGCGACGGGTTTGGTTCCCTTTGCATCCGTCCTTTCCGGCAGCACCATGAAAGCCCGCTTGGAGAGCTCCCGATCCGCGAAATAGAAATTCCGGGTTGCAAGGATTGCGTTTTCGCCACGCGGCAAAATGACGACCTTGCTCTTGTCCATGGTGCGAATTTCGTCCGGCCGCATGAGCGGCCGACGCACTTGCCTGCTGTGGACGGAGCGCGTGTAATAGGTGTCGAAAAGGCTGGCTTGGGTCCTGGTGACGTCCTTCTGGGGTTCGGACGTTTCGCCTATCTGCTCGGAGACGTAGCGCAGATCGTCGGTCTCCTGGGCGCCGAAGAAAATCTGGACACGGGCAGCGTTGATCAGCGTTTCGCGGCTTTCCTTGCGGTAGATCTCGTCGACCGATTTGAGCGACTGCACGAAAAACCACATCGGCACGCCGTGGCCGCCAAGGACGGTCGCCATGTCCGTCACATTCTCAAGCTTGCCGAGGTTCTGAAATTCATCGAGCAGGACAAGTACCTGGTGCTCGCCGGGGCGCGGCATGGACTCGGACATGAAATTCATCATCTGCGTGATGAGCACATTGAAAAGCGGGCCCAGCGAAGCCATCTGCTCGCGCCGGAAATCGAGATAGAGCGAGACCCGCTCGCTCTTGAGATTGCGGATGTCGAAGGAGCTCCGCGCAGTTGCCCGCATCAATCGCTCGTTCAGGAAGGGCGCCATGCCGGTGCGCACGCCGGCATAGAGACCGGAAAACTGCTTCTCCGCCATATCCGCATAGGGCAGAAGCGTCTGCAGCGTAAAATCCGAGACTTCCTGCCGGCGGGTGTCGCGCAGGCTCGCCAGGAACTCCAAGATCGGCTCATCGGCGCCGTTCATGATCTTAAGGATGGTGGCGAAGCTGCGGTTTTCGTCGGCGATCTGCTGGGACTCCATGACGTAAGAGGCAATGCCGGTAAAGAGGAGGCGGGCATCGTTGACCCAATAGGGATCGGCGTTCGCAGGCGGCCGTGGAAAGAGCGCGGCCGCCATGTTGCGCAGGTCGATGTCCCGCTGCGCCGAATCGAGCGAAATGAAGTCCATCGGATTATAGAAGGCGGTGTTGCCGTCGCGGTCGGCCGGCGCGAAGCGGACGACCTGGGTGAAGGTGGCCCGGTGGCCGGCCGTAGCTTCATAGGTCTCGCCGCGCAGATCGAGCACGACAAGCGAATGTGGCCACATCAGCGCGTTCGGAATGATCAGCGCTGCGCCCTTGCCCGACCTTGGCGGTCCGATGACGAAGCCGCCGACGTCATCGCCGTCGATCCAAAGTTTCTTGCCGCCGCGAACTCTGGGGCGCGTCAGGCGCAATTTGCCGGTGCGCCGATCGCGGTGCGGGGCAAAGACGTTGACCAGTCTGCCGCCGGCTCGTCCGATGAAGATGCCCTTCGGCTTCAGCAGGCCAGCTCGGCGAACGTCCGCCATCGACATGAATTTTGCGTCGTTGCGCTTGGGCGGCCGGATCAAGAATGCGATCGCGAGCGGCAGGACGAAGCCGAATAGGGCCGCGGCGCCGGCGTATTGAAGCTTTGCGAGGCGTCCGGCCTCCAGATCCGCCCAGGCGTAGCCGAAGACTGGCCGCGGGTCCGCATTGATACTGTCGAAGAGAAAATGCGATCCGGTCCTGTACCAGTCGGTCGCCGCGTATGCGACCACAAATGCCAAGGCGCCCAGCACCACAGCCATCAACGCCAGGAAGATCCCGCCGGCGATCTTTTCCATAATGGGCGCCCCCGTCAGATCGTCTCGGCCTTCGTGAACTTGATTTCGCTGATCGATCGGCTTCCGCCTTCGCCGCGCACCATCTGCACGACGACCGGCATCACCTCGCGCAAATAGTCGAGGATCTCGCTGCGAGAGAGCCCGACATTTCCTTGCATGACCATGAGGGCCAGGCGCTCATAGGCCGAACGGGCCGAATTGGCGTGAACGGTTGTCAGCGAACCCGGATGACCGGTGTTGATGGCTTGCAGGAAGGAAAATGTCTCGGCACCGCGTAACTCGCCGAGCAGCAACCGGTCGGGCCGCATGCGCAATGACGCCTCGAGCAGCTGTTGCGGCGTAACCCTGGCAAGGCCCTGGTCACCTTTCGAGGCAAGCAGCGTCACGGTGTTGCCAGTCGCCGGCTTGAGTTCGCGCGTATCCTCGATGGTTATGATGCGCTCATGAGAGGGGATGATTTTCAACAACGCATTGAGGAAGGTTGTCTTGCCGGTCGACGTGCCGCCGGAGACAATGAGGGGAATCCGATTACGAACCGCGTATTGCAGAAATTCCAACGGCGAGGTGTCATGCAGCATCTCGGCGAGCTGCTTTTCTTCGGCCGAGAGCACCAGGCCGCTGCCCATCTCGGTCTGTTCGAAGGCGCCCATCTTGGCGTAGTCGCCAAGGGTCATGTCCATGATGACCTGCTTGCGGATGGAGATCGCGCCGCCATCGGGTGCGGCCGGCGGCAGCACGCATTGAAACCGCTCGCCTGAGGGGAGAGCGGCCGACAAGACCGGGGTGACTTCGTTGACGACCTGGTTGGTGGCCGAAGCGACGCCAACCGAGACCGAGCGGATCCAGTTTCTGGTGAGCTCGCGTTTGACGACGTACTCCATCTCCTTTGCACCCAGGCGCTCAATGAAAACTTCGCCGGGTCGGTTGATGGCGATTTCGGAAACCGATTCTTCCTCCATATAGGGCCAGATCGGTTCCAGTTCGGCGCGCAGCACCGGTGCGCGCGCCCAGGGGTTCGGAACAAGCTGCACATTCATCGGGCCGGAGTCCCGTAGCCTGGATAATAGGGATCAGCCTCAGCCTTCGGCGTCATGAAGAGCAGCGTCGGATCGAGCGCTCTTGCCGGCTTTCCGCCGCGCTTCAGTCGCGCCAGTTCCTCTTCTACCGGATCCGCATAGAGCTCGGAGAAATCCAGATCCCGGCGCACGAAGACGATGATCGGCGTGCCCTGGTCAACGTAGATGGTCGGCGGGATGTTTTGTGTGTCGCGGAATGCCTCTTGCGCCAGCTGCTGCAGCGCCGTCGAGGATTTGTCGAAGGCGATGCCGCGCGCGTCGCGTTGCGAACCGGAGCCGCCATAGGTGGTGGTGACCGTCTGTCCCGTAACGGGGTCAACAGTTGTCACCTGCCGTTGCTGGCTGTCGCCGCCATTGTTGGCAAGCGAGGACAGGTACTCCGAAACGCCGCCAACGACCGAAAGCATGATCGCATTGCCGTAGCGTTCGAGCCAATGCGTATCGACGCGGCCGCCGAGACCGCCCCGTCCGAGACGGTCGGCGCCAGGCGAGGCAATGTCGACCGACACGCCGTCGGAACGTATGACGCGGTTCCAGACGATGAACACACGCTTTTGTCCGCGCGCGATCCCCGAACGATACTCGCCGGTGAGCCGAGACCCTTTTGGAATCAGAATGCGGCGGCCATCGAGCGAATAGACGTTCTCGCGCGCCACCGCGCGAACCATGCCGGGCAGATCGGTGTTGATGGCGGTTTCCAGAAATCCGCGGATCATCGTGCCTTCGGGGATCAGCGCATCGGTGCGACGGAAAACCCGCGCCTTCGCCATCGCGTTCGAATGGGTTTCCGATTGCGCGAGAAAGGCTTTGTTCGGATCGTTCTCGGCGCCCGGCACTGGAACAAGCTGACCATCGGCGGCGATTTGCGCCTGGGCCGGCTGATCGTGCCCGGCGGTTGCTTGCTCGCTGGTAATCATCTGGTTCGACCGCAGGCGCTCCCACATTGCTTTTTGCCGCTCAGCCTCCTCGGCCTTTCGGCGGGCCTCCTCGTCGGCGGCTTGCTTGCGGCGGGCCTCTTCTTCTTCGGCTTTGCGGCGCGCCTGCTCGGCCGCCAATTGGGCTTCGATCGCGCGCCGCTGCGCGTCGAGATCGGCGCCCTGCTCAACCGTCTGATCGACATTGTCGGCCTGTTGCTTGTTGGCTTCGCCTTCCACGGGCGGCGGCACGACGATCTGGTCGATTGTCTTGTCAGCCGCTTGTGGCGTCTCGGCCAGCGCCGGCGGGCGAAATTCAGGCGGGTTGAAATTGTCGTTGGCATCCGAGGCCGCATCGCGAGAATGCGGCTCGCGGGGCCAATTGATCCAGATGAGCGCGATGGCCACGATCAGCCCCGCGGCGACCATGGCGACTTTTGTGCCCACGCCGGCATAGCGCCTGGCGACGGTCGGCCCGCCATCCAGCTCGTTATAGTCGATGTTGCTCATTTATCGTCCCCTCGCGGTCGGGGAAGTGAAGGGGTCGGGCCTCGCGAGCTTCTTCGGCCCGTAGACGGCGGAGACGGGATCCGCCTTGGACGGCCGGGCTCGATTGTAGAGGCAGAGCGTTTTGCCGTCGGCTCTCAGCGTAAATTGCCGGCCGATCTTGTCAACGATCGTGTATTTTCCCTGGGTGCGCTGATTGACCAGCGATTCCTGACCTTTTTCGTCCACCAGGAAGATGGCCGGAATGTCGCCGGTGAACTCCAGGAACATCTTGGTGCCGTCGTCGAAAGCAACGCGCGGCTTCAGGCCATCGTCGCCGGCATAGACGTAATTGTAGTTGAGATCGGCATAGTTGAGGTTCTTGAGGTCAGGATCGGCAGCACTTTGCTGGGCCTGGGAAAGCAGGCGCGCATTTTGATCCTCATCCGCATATTTGAACCGGACCTGGAAGGACGCACGATCGCGATCGCTGTCGGTGGCTTTGAGCAACAGCGAATAGACGCGCCGGTCGGTGATGACGTTGACGTTCGTCCAGGCGTCCCGTTCGAGCGGCTTGATGAAAAGAAACCGCGAGCCGCGTTTCGGCACGATCGACCAGCCTTTGGTGTCGCCGGCCGAAACGGTTTCGATGACTTCCGACGGGCTGAGCTCAATCATCGTGGAGACGCCGAGCGCGGCGTTGACCGTGGTCACATTGTCGTTGTCGAAGGGCACGTATCGGATACGATAATCCCGGGCGGCAGCTGAGCTGGCCGAGCCAAGCAAAATCAGCAGGGAGAGAGCAGCCCTAAGATGGATCTTCATTGCGCGCTCCCTGCCGTCGGCGCGGACTCCTGATCGCGACGGTATTCGATCACCTGGAAGCCAAGCGGATTGTCGAAACGCCATTCGTTTTTGATCGGCGTCGTCGTGTAACGGAATTTCACCACGGCCACCCAATTGTCGGTCGCGGAGGAATTCTCGCGACGCGTCGTGGTCGAAAACCGCACCGACGCGGTCGTGTTGTTGAGCAGGGAAACCGACTTGACGTCGACGGAAATGGTGACGTTGCGCCCGTAGACCTTGTCGAGCGACTGCGCGTTGGACGGCGTGTAAGCCCAAGTCAAATCGCTGGACGCCGTTCCCGTCGAATAAAGCTGCGCCAGATCGTAGTTCTGCTTGATCTCGCGCGCGTCATAGGTTTCGCGGGCGCGGATATAGCGGACGAGATTGGCGGCCGTGACCGCCTCATTCTGCGACAGATCGCCGGGTTTCAGCGCGCGCGCAACTTCGAGATATCCGGTCGTCTTGTCGACCTCGATGACATAGGGCTCAAATTGCTTGAGCGGAAGGATGAGCACGAGCGTCAGCAATGACAGGCCCGCAACCACACTGGCGACGCCGCTGACAAGCCACGCCAACGTGCGCGAACGTCTGAGAGACCGGTGTGTGTCGTCCTCCCATGTTGCGCCGGCCTTATAGTAGCGCTGGTCAACGAGTTTGCCGGTCTCGGCGGGGATGCTTGCCTGCATTTTTGTCACTTTACTTTAGCCTCACGTCCAAGCTCCCACTGCGGCCCTCGAGCAGCACTTCTCAGGCGCATGTTTGCGCCTCTAGGCCAACGGCCTCGCGTTATCGCGCGCTGCTTGCTGAATGGATGATCGCGCCGCCTCGCTGGTGCGGGATAATCTCAGCCGCTGCCACCGGTTGGCGACAAACCGCGTGCCACGCGCGACATTGCCGGGCACATTGCCATAGGAGCGGTATGCGCCGACTGTGCTCAAATACCCGCCGCCGTTCAGGATCGACGCGATCGCCGGGATCTGCATCAGCACATAGATGCCGATGATCGTGACCAGGACGAGCGGCAGGACCATCGACATCTTGTTGTCGACGCTGGCGCCTCCCGAGGTGGCAGTGTTCAAGGCCAGATTGACCAGCGAAAAATAAAAGCCCAGGAAGCCGTAGATGAGGATTTGCTGGATGATCAGATAGGTGGTGAGCGAAATGAATCCCTCGCTCATCCGCGTCGACCACCGGTAGAGCCAAAGCACAATCCAGACCGGCGCCAGCGCCAAAGTGATGAACAGCATGATCTTGGCCGCGATAATTGCCGCAATGGCAAGCGCCGAAAAGATGATGGCGGCCAGAAGCACGATGGTGGAAAGCAGCGCGCCGAATATGTCGTAGAAAGTGCCGCTGTAGACCTGATTGGCAACGTCCTGGGCACCGCGGTAGAGATTGTCGATCAGTGCCGGAATCGCATCTTGATCCGAGAGCTGGTTGCCGGTGGCGCGCGAGACGGCCCCGACGATGATCTTGCCGATTCCGCTCGGCACCGCCTGCACCAGCTTGTAGATCGTCTCGGAGAATGTGCCCCAGCCAGTCAGCAGCAGATAGATGACGACCACGCGACCGAGCCGGTATGCCGACTCGATCGGAGAGATCGCCTCGCGGCCGCTGAGGATCGAGTATCCCCACCAGATGATATAGACGGTGAGCATGAGCGCGTAGACATTCCCCAGCGCATAGCCGAGCTGCATGTAGACGCTGGAGACAAAGCCTCGCCCGACGTCGTCGATGCCTCCCAGAATGCTTGTCGCCAGCCCGTTCATCCATCCTCAACACGATCGAAGGGCGGGGCGTTGACCGGCTTCAAGGGTCCGCAGCTCGTATCGCCGGCATAGGCTAGCGGCGCGCACGGGGCCTTGAGCTCGCGACCCGGCCCGGCGCAGCCGCCCAGCATAATACTCGCCGCCGTTGCGGCGACGACACCGGCCCGCCGCCACCAAGCTGGCACCCGTTTCGCTCGGCACCTCACGATCAGTTCCCGCTGGTGCCGAAGTTCTGGAACGGATTGACTTGCGCCGGCGTCATCAGCTTTTGCACCTGGCTTTGCCGCAACAGCCGGGTCTTCATTTCCTCGTTGAGCGCGGCGACGGCTCCGTTCTGCACGCCGATGAGCTCGTTGACCGCACGCGCGTTCTCGAGCTGCATGCGCGTGTTTTGATCGACCGATCCCTTGACGTCCTCGGACTGTCCGATCTGGCCGCTGGCCGACTGCAACGACTGCTCGCGTTGCGCGACGCCTTGCGAGGCCTGCGAGGTGAGGGCGCTCAACAGCGACGCGACGTTGACGCTACCGCTATAGGCTGTGTTGACGGCACTGCTGCCGTTGCCGCTGATTTGCTGGAGCTGTTTGACCAGCTGCAGGCCGTTGATGACCGCGCCGGCGATCTTCTGGATTTGCGGCGACAGCCCGCCGAAGGAGAGGGCGCCGCCATTGAGGATCGAGCCGAAGCTCGGGGCTTGCGCAATCGACATGTTGCCGCCGAGGCCCATTTGGCCGATACCGAGAGAGCCGTTGCGGCTGCCCGTCAACGCTTGCAGGATCTGATTGCTCTTCTCGAGGATGTCCTTGTTGGAGCCCATGATCGAATTGGTGTTGTCAGCGTTCTGGCGGGCAATGTCCAAATTCGCATTGTCGATGACGGCGATCTGCGCATGAGCGACGCTGGACAGAAGTGTTACACATGCCGCGAAAGAGAGTTTTCTCACATCAGCCTCCTATTCCTGGATTGCTTCGATCGCGCGAGCCGCGCCGCTTGGATCGGCGTTGATTGGCACGGACTGCGCTTTTCCCGAACCGCTCTCGGCGTTCCGGCTCGCACAGGGTAGCCATTGGCTTCGATCGATCCGCAGGCGTTCAAGCTCGGCCGGGTCGCATGAAAAGGGATTTGGCCCGCCATCCGGCGGCGGGGCAATGATCCGCGCGGTCTGCGAGGCTCCGACGTTGTTCAACGAAAGAAACTGGCCGAGCAGGGCGGTGAAGTCCGATGCCTGACCGATATATTGGCCGGTCACGCCGGCATTGAGACTTCGAGCGGACGAGTTGAGCTCCCAGGCGTCCTTGTATTCGCCAACCTGTCCGACCCCGCCGGCGAGCGCGGCGATCTGCGAGGAATTGGCAGTCATCCGTGCGGAGCTGGTGTCGAGGTTGGCCGCGGCTTTGGAGACGGAATCGAGGGCGCCGCTTTGGGCAGACCCGCCCGGTCCGCTTGATGTCACGATGCTGATCGCTGGCGGGGACGCCACCGGCGCCTCTCCGCTGGAGACGTAATTGTCAAAATAGCCGTGCCATCGGCCGACGCCCGAGGCCCACCCAGCCTGTTCGGCGGCGTTCGAGCCGTTATAGAAACTCGCCAGGCAACTGTAGTTGCTGGCGCCGCATTGTGCGACGCCTTTGCCGAGATATTTGACCCCGCCCTCGATGTTTTGCTCGTTGATGTCGCGATCGAAGCCGAGCTGCCTGCCCGTTCCCTTCGTCAGTTGCATCACGCCCTTGACGCCGGTGTGCGAGCCGGCACAGCTGTCCAAGCGCGATTCCTGGTAGGCGACCGACAGCGCTAGGCCCTCCGGAACGCCATATTTTTGCGCATAGTAGCTGATGAGCCTTGCGTTTTCCGCGTCGCGGCTCAGCGCCTCGCCTGGGGGGCGGCTGAACATTTGCGACCTGTATTTGTTCGTATAGGTGCAAACGAGGCTCTTTTTCTTCCCCTGCTCGTCCGATTTGGAATCGTGCGATTTTGCGCTGTGCTGCTCGTCTTGCGCACGCTTATCCAGATTGGAATTGTCGATGACCGCGATTTGCGCCAGCGCCGGGGCAACCGCCATCTGCCCCGGCATAATCGCGGCCGCGACAATCGCGCTGCTAAGCCGCTTCTTCATGCTCGCTTTCCCATCCACAAAGGTAGGGCAGCCACGCTTCCGGCTCTTGCCCGTAAGTCTCGCGCAGCCGTTCGCATTCCTTGATGCTGGTTTCGTTGGTCGACAGCACCTTGATGAGGTCGGGCATGGCCGAGAGGTCGAGCTTGGCCACGACGGAATCGCTGTCGTGCTTGACCAGGAATGTGCGCGTCTCCTTGGCGGTACGGCGCACGAACTCGAACTCCTTCGCCGTCAGCGAGAAGCGCGCCATGTAAGAATCCTTGCTCGCCTTCGGATTGGGGAAAAAAATGTTGGTTTTCGTCTGCTCGATCAGCGAGGACGAGATCGACGAGTTGACCACATCCTCGGCCGTCTGGGTGCCAAAGCCGACGACGCCGTTGCGGCGGCGGATCGTTTTCAAAGTCTCGTTGATGAAGGCGGCGAACACCTCGTCATCAAGCAGCTTCCAGCCTTCGTCGAGGAACATCAGAAGCGGAGTGCCGTCCATGATCTCTTCGAGCCGATGGAAGATGTAGAGCAGGGCGGCCGAGCGCAATTTTTTGTCGGCCAGGATCTTGGTCATGTCGAACCCGACCACCGGCTTCGAGAAATCGACGAGATCGACAGGGTTGTTGAAGAGCCAGCCCTTGTCGCCAGGGTTCAGCCACGGTTCAATTCGCGCCGCGAGGTCGTTCATTCCGGGCGTCAGCGAGCCGCGCAGCACCTCCGGCAGCAACCCGAACGCGCGCTGTTGGCGCGGGATCTTGTAGACCTTGTCGACGGCCGTGTTGATCACGCGCATTTCAGCCACGTCGAGCGATCCGTCGTCGGGGGTCAGGATATAGCGCAATAGCCCTTCGAGAAACGTGCGGTTTTCCGCCGTGTCCTCGAGCTGGAGCGGCGCAAAGCCGGTGGCCTGCATCGGCTCCATGACCTCGTAGCGGCCGCCGAGCGCGCGGATGAAGAGCTCGGCGCCGCGCATATAGTCGAAGTAGACGCATCGGGGTCGCGGCGAAATCCGCATCGCCTGGGCCATCAGGAACGACAGCACGACCGTCTTGCCCGAACCGGTCGGGCCGAAAACGGTGAAATGGCCAACGTCGTGAACGTGAAAGTTGAAATAATAGGCGGTCTGGCTGGTCGTCTCGAGGAGCGCGATCGGCCGCTTCCAGTGCAGTCCCTCACGCTGGCCCGAGGGAAAATTGTGACCCGAGAACAGCCCAGCAAAGTTCAGCGACGAGATCAGGGCGCGGCGCGCGATGTAGCTGAAATTGCCGGGCAGCTGTGCCCAAAACGCTAGTTCGGTGTTGAGCGTTTCCCGCACCGGCACGATCGACATGCGCGACAGTTCGGCCGTGATGTCGGACAGGGAGCGGTTTAGCGCTTGGACGTCGGCAGCGAGCGCCATCACCGTCATGTGGTGCTGCCCGAAAATGACCTCGCCACCGGCAAGCTTGTCAGCGCCGGCGTGCACGGAATCCTCGACCGTGGTTCCGGCCTCATCCGAACCGCTGACCTGGTTCGAGATCGTGTTGATGCGGCGCATGGCCGTCACGCGATCTTCAATCGCGAACGACTGCGTGAGGATGAATTCATGCGGTAACCGCAACAGGCCATCAAGCGACCCGGGTGCGGTGAAGGGCGGGTATTCCTTGATCGACACCATGGCGCCGATCTTGCTTGTCTGCGCTCCCGTGATCTCCAGCGCGGATTTGCCGAAGAAGATTTGCCGGGTCGCACAGGCGCTCGCCAAGCTCATGCGCGGCAGCGGCATTTCGACATCCGCGCCGCCGGCAAGGATCTTGGCGATGAATTCGGCAGGTTCGGAAAACAGGCTGCCGCGCCGCGTCATCACGCCCAAAAGCCGCGCGCCATAGGCCGAAAAGTCCTTGGTGACGCCATTGAGGACATCGTGCAGTTCGGCCATGGCCTCTTCACGTGTCTCTTCGCCGGCGGTGCTGATGCGGAACGCGTTGAGCGCCTTGTCGACCCAGCCGACGCGCCCGACCATCGGGCGGCGGATGAGCGTCAAAAAGGCCTCGTTGACGAACAGGTTCTTCGAGCCCAGCTCATCCATGTAGCGGGCATCGAGCTCCGCCACGAAAGGGTTGTCGAAATCCCCTTCGATTTCTGGCGTCACGTGACGCCGGATGATGGTCGCATAGGCGGCAAAACGGGACGTGGAGAGGTTGCGGAATGTCGTGTTGCGATTGAACAGGCGGTTGTTGAGCTCTGCCTGATCCATTGTCTGGAAGGGCAGGCCGCCAAGCTGAATGACCCCGACGAGAAAGCCGCTTTTGGTGACGACCAGATTGTCGTCGACATGGCGCAAATAGGGGACATGTGCCTCCACAGGCTTTTCCCGTTTGCGCGCTTTGGCGAATTTCAGGTCGGCGGTTACGGTCACGGCGAATAGCTCCTCGCGCCCCAAAAGCCTGAGTTGGCGACCGCGCCCCGCTTCGACAGCCGGCGCTCGACTATGTGAAAAATGTACGGGTCGCGCTGGCACAGATAAGCGCTGATCAAATGCGTAGCGCTGAATAGGCCGAGGCCAAGCGTGAAGCTGCTGGTCGCAATGAATCCGATGACCGCAGCCATGCCGTTAAGCGCGAACACCTCGTAGCGCACACCCCATTTCATCGGCGGGCGCGTCAGAGGCAGGCTTACCGGTTCGACATAGACCTCTTCGTCGTCCATTGCTCACGCGCCTCCAGCGGTCGACCGGATGGAATCGACCAGAGCTGCGGCGCCAAAGACCAGAGCGATGCCGATGATGATCGAAAGCGCCATCATCCACACCAGCCTGCCGGTCATGGCGAGGAAGCCGAGAAAGCAAACCGCTATGATCCCGAAAGATCGGGCAATGCTGCCCTGCAGCACACCGACGAACCATTCCAGCACGCCCTCGACCGGGGCAGCTGACTGCGCGTATGCGCTCGCCGGCGCCAGCGCAATGCCGATCGCCGCGGCGGCCGTGAACTGCAGGGCGAACTTGCCCGCCTTTTTATAGTCCATCCTCATTTCACTCCTTTTTCAGTTGCCAAAATCCATGACGTGACCATCTTGCCAGGCGACGCCATCGACAGCGCCGGTCGCGGCTGCGTGACGCTCGTCAACAGGGTTGGGGAGGGGAGCCTTGATCAGCTTGCCGAGCTTCCAGCGATTGAGCACCTTGACCACGTATTTCGTGGTCTCGTCGTTCACCGGGATGCCTTTGGCCTTGTAGACGTTCTGCTCGCCTGCATTGTAGGCTGCCAACATCAAAAGCGGATCATGAAACTCATCATAAAGCGCTTTCAGATAGCGGACGCCGGCACGGATATTGGCTTTCGCGTCACATCTGTCAGCAACACCGAGACGGGACGCTGTCGCGGGCATGAGCTGCATGATGCCGAGAGCGCCCGCGCGAGACGGCCCTTGATTACCGCCCATGTCGCTTTCCGCCCAGGCAACCGCCTCGGTCAGGTCGGGATCGAAGCCTTCGTCCTCGGCGATCTGGCGCACCAAGGCCGCGGCTGCCGCTCGATCCGCCGGCGCACACCCGCCGCCGATCGGCAAACCGTTCTCAGCGGCCGAATGGGTCGAAACCGCTGGGCGGGCCGGCAGAGCAAATGCCACCGCGATGCGTGTTGAACTCGTGTTGTCCGCATGTGCGCCGAATGGCGCCATGACGGCTGAGAGAGAAAGCGCAAGCGCGATCCGGTTTTTCATTGCGCCACCAAGGTTGACACTTTACTATGGGTACATGGTGCCAAAGTAAAGTGTCAATACGAGAAGCAGGATCGAGGCCAATTTTCCGATGAAGCAGTTCTTCTTCCTCGCGGCATTGTTGTTCCACAGCACCGTCGTAGGCGCCGCCGATCTGGGCACCAACGAGCCGCATCCGTTCGAGCAGCCCTCGACCGCGTATCTGCAGAAGTTCGCAAAGCCTGGCGAAAAGACCTTCGTCTACGAGCGCTACGACGCACGCGGAGGCCTTTTTCAACGCGAGGTGATAACGCTGGCAAAGCCGGTGGACATCAGGTCCGCCACTGAACGCGTCATCAACGGCGTCATCTACAGGCTGCGTGGGCTCGCGGCCTGCCCGAAACCCAATATCACCTACAAGGCTGAGAAATGGGATTGCACGAAGGCCGTGCGGGACTATGACGAGGCTGTCTATAACACCCGCGCCTCCGTCGTGTTGTGCAAGACGCTGGTCCTGAAAAGCCAATCCGGGGTGCCGGACGCGGTTTCGTGTTTTGCACTCGTCGGAGCTGGCAATGCCAACGATCCCTATTCGGTCTCCTATGACGACGATTCCATGGTTTTCTTCGAGATGGCTGCGATCGGCCGCAACAAGGACGGCAAGTCCCTGCGGCCGGATCTCGAACATGCCTTAGATCTCGGCAAACAGTTCCAGACCGATGAAGCGAACTAGCCTCGCAGCGCTTATCTCACTCGCGACCGCCCACGCCGTGAGCGCCGCAGGCGTCGAGCCAAGAAGCGCGACAGCCGCGCCCTTCCTGGTGTCGAAAAGCGTCGAGCTGCTGACCGGAGATACGTGGCGCGACGATGGCAAGCTCTACCGGCTTTATGGCGTGCAATCATGCTTGCGGGGCACGATCGCCGCGGATGCCAATGGCAAAGAGCTCGATTGCGGCAACGTCTCGCTCGCGCACCTGGCCGCCTTGTTTTCGACGGCGGCCGTGACCTGCCAGCCGATCGCCTTGGCGCTCGACGAAGCCACGTTTGTGGTATGTGGCGCGAAACTCGACGGCGATACGGTCGACCTCGGCACCGCGCTCATCGGGGCCGGCTACGCCTTCGCCGCTACTGATGCGAAAGGCAAGGCGGTCAGCGCCACCTATCTGGTGGCTGAGCTCAACGCGAAGATGAAAGCTGATGGTCTCTGGGCGACGAAGTTTCAACATCCCATTGAACTTCTGCTGAGACGGGCAGGGGAGCGCAAGCAATGAACCACGAAGATGAATCCAGCCGTTATTACTACCCGGTCGAGGGCCGCACGCACGGTGCCATAGCCGGGGCGCTCGCATTCATCGCCATCATCGCGGTGCCGGCGTTGGCCTATGCCGCATGGCACGCGCTCATGTCGTGGATTTCCGCTCTCTTTTCTTAGATCGGCAACTCGGCGAAAGATCGCAGCAGTTCCTGCAGGTCTTCCGCATCCACGTCGCACCAACCGTTGTTCATGAGCCGCTTAAAATATGCGGCTTTGATTTTCAGCTCGCCAAGATTGGCCACCGGCGCCATCGCTGCCTGCCGTCGAATCACCGTCTCGTTCTTCATCGCAGCGTCAAGCCGCGAACCGATCAGCTCCGCCTCGACCTCTTCGGCGTGCATCAAACGTTTCCCGAGACACTCCAGCTCTGAAATGGCGCGGCGGTGCGCCGCGATCAGACCCACGACTCCTTCCGCCTTTTGCGCCTCTCCGTTGCTGCATGCCAGTTCAACAGCCATTGTCCTGCTCCGAGTAATTCGCGGCCCGCCCCTCGCCCGTTGCATCGAGTTGAGAAATACGTTGATCAGGAACGATGGCACGATAGGATACGAAACGAAGCGAAATCAGAGCCTGCAAGTCGTTGTTTAAGAATGAAAAGTTATTTCTCCCGCCACCGAGAGATGGGAGTGATTTCAAGGAAATATTCAGACGGTTAGCGGCTGCGGGTGCGGGTCGGCCGTTGGGCAAGGATGGATTTCCTGCAGGCCCATGGACGCCCGAGCTTCTTGCAGAGGCGATTTCACAAATTGATTCCAACCGGATCGGGGTCGATCTGCGAACAGTGCAGCTTTGGTTTCAAGACAACGACAAGGGTATTAGCGCTGCCAACATTCGTTGGCTGGCGAGGGTTTTTGGCTGCGGTGATCCGGTGGCCACCAGCGAATGGCAGATGGAGCTCAGTGCTGCGCAATCGCGGTTATCGGCCAAGAGACGAGAATCAAAGAGCGCCGGAAGCAACGTTGCACGGGAGATTCCAGATACAGCACTGGCTGCGACCTTTGATGACGACACAGCGTCTCCGGCAGAGCTAAAACGGGATACTGACGCCAAGGGGCCAAGGCGGCGTTTTAGTTTGGCGAGGAAATCGGAGGCGTTTTTTACTCACGGATCTCCTCTGAATTTGCCGGCGTCGGTGTTTGCAGGTGTCACCGCTCTTGGGTATTTGTCATATACTCTGGGGATTCACAGCGTGAGGTATTTCCGGGCGGATGGCGTCGTCAAGCAGGTGGGGTTTCTTTGGACAGCGAATTGGACATTCGTCTTCATGGTATTTTTGCCACTGTTTTTTGCCTTCGTGACCGAGCTAGTGACCTTTTGGAAAGATGAAGGCCGCCCAAAGGTTGTGGGGAATGGCAATAAGATGGAAAGCGACGATGCCTGGGCGCGCAGCGTAGAAGCTTCTTCGTATTCATATTGGGCGGTTTTTTTGATTTGTGTGCTGTTCGCCGGTCTTTTTCAGTGGATCGGCGTGTCATTGATCCCGTTGATGAAAGGTGGTGGCGACTATGCGACGGATTGGGGCTCGTTAGCGATTGTGCGCCCCGAGGTCATATCGGTTCCAGAAGCGGTCGTATTCACCGGGCTCGCTTACCTATACATGTGCCTTTGCTTTTATCTGTTCTTCGTAGGTCTCATTTTGCTCTATACGGTTGTCCATGATCTTTGCAGAATTGGAGAAGCAGCGAGTAATCGACCGGAAGTGGATTATCAACACGAGCTCAACGAAGCCAGCCTCAGAGTGATGTGCGGAACTTTTCGCTGTACTGTTTTGGGGGTTCTGATCGGCATAGTCATGAAGGTTCAGAGTGCTTACCTGACATCGCGTGGAGAAAATGTCGTGGCTTGGTTGGTCGGCGATATGTCTTCAGCCTTCCATGGCGGCAACGACGTGAGCGATGGCATCGCCTATAGGATGCCGACGCATTACAGCAGCTTTCTTATCGTTATTTCGACCTGTGTGGTTTTTGTGTATGGGACCGTCCGTTTGGGCGTCGGAAGTCGGTTTCCGGTTCCTTTGTGGAAAATGTCGGCGATCGTGGCGTTACTCGTTACTGGCTACTTGCTAATCGATGCATTCGCTGGCTTTTCGATCCTTCTGGGCGTTGGAGGGCTGCTCGCGATATACGGCCTCATTAATCCCGGATTTGGGCGATGGCCAGCGAGCGAGTTAGGAAAAAATCACAGTGTATCATAGCTGGCTTGATCGTTGGGATGAGCGGCGTGCGCGACGCGGTGAGGAAGGGAAGAAGACAACGGATTTCATCCTTGACGCGGACCGTGCCTTTCCAGGCGCGGGGAAGATTGCAAGCATCGAAGAGTTTTGTGTCCTTGCCGACCAGGCCGTGGCCGATCCAGCCTTTTTCGATGAGCCGAGTGAGAGCGATGAGCGTTTTGAATGGAAAGACGGGTGGCTAAAATTTCCATCGGACATCGCGACTGATATTGCGCCGAACAATGTTGTGTGGGCGAAAGTCACAGAAAGCGGTTCGTTCGACCGGGCGTTGGTGATCTTTCACCATTGGAATGCAAGCGCGCGGAACCCTCAGATCGCCAACTTTCTCTCGCGGCGTGGTATCACGGTTGTCGAGATTGCCATGCCGTATCACTTCGAGCGCAGCCGTCCCGGCTCCCTCCACGCCGACCATATGCTTAGCCCCAATCTCGGCCGAACGGTCCAGTCAATGAGGCAGGGGGTATTGGACGGGCGAAAGCTCATACGTTGGTTGAATAGCGAAGGCTACAGAGAGATTTCGGTTCTTGGTATGAGCTTAGGGTCCTGGGTCGCGGGGTTGATTGCTGCGCGCGATGCCGCCGTGTCAAAAGCCTCGTTGTATCTGACGGCGGGGAGTCTGGCGGACATGGTCTGGACGGGCCGCGCGACACGATCGATACGCGATAGCCTTGAGGCCGAGATTGAGCTGACCGATCTCAGAAGGGCCTGGGCTCCACTTAAACTGGAGAATTACGCACATAGTCTGGCACGGCCTGATCTCGATCTTCACGTTGTGTTGGCCAAGAGAGACAAAGTGGTGTTGCCGGAGCTCTCGGCGAGGTTCATGCAGAGGCTCAAGGACGCTGGAGCTAGGCCGACTGTTTTGGCATTGAACTGTGGTCACTATTCGCTCGCCATGCCGCCTTACATTTTGCTGGCGGGTTTGAGCTTGAATCGGTTTCTGTCGCGTGCGGACAACTCTGCCCTGGGTTGGCGGCGGAAGCGGTAGTTTCCTCGTGCGGCGCGCACTGCCTTGGCGATCGCCTTGCATATGGCGTCGAGGTCGCAGTTTTCGGGATGAAATTTGCGGCCGGCTCACCGGCGCCTGGCCTTGTGCTCTTCGTGACTGCTGTCGCGCCATGCTTCGAGGAACTCGGCATAGCCGTGCGGGCCGCCGACGTCCTCTGGCGGCCCTGACCGGCCAGCTGGATTGCAGCGCGGATAATTGACGCCTGCGTCGCGCGGAAGGCGTTCCAGACGGATCAGATGGCGCCAGTTGTCGCCGAAGTCGTACTCATAGAGGATCGTGATGGGCTGTTCGTCGGGATCGCAGGAACAAACGAATTCGACCATCCGTAACTCGGTTGCCTCGAAGTTCGATTGGCGGTGAAGCCGTCGTCGTCGAACTCCGGCGCGCCATAGATGATGCCGCCGAAGTTGAACTGGTGCAAATGGCTATCGGTCCAAGCAAAGGAGGCCTGGAGCACCTCGTGGAGTTGGGCAAGGTTGAGCGCCATCGGCAGCTCGAGGGTTCGGCTAATCCTGGGGGGTCGAGCATGTGGCAAGCATGCCGCGCGTGAATGGGCGTGGGCATGGGGGCGGCAATTACGGCGCGCGACGAAGTGGCGACGGGTGCCACGACATTTCGCGGGTAGGTACGCTGCTGCGAAAACAACCCCGATTGTTGATCGGCCAGCCGTCCCAGCTTATTCATAGGCGCGCAACGCCTCCTTCTACGCCAGCCGAGAGAACATGAGCAGGTACAAAGACCATCGCAAGCCGCGTCGGCATCGAGATGACGGCGAGCCGTTTTCTTTTCCGGAGAAGCCTATCGTACCCAACTTCTTTCAGCGGCCACCGTCCGCGGTCGCGGCACCTGTCGACACCCAGGTGAAGTGGTTCAACGCAAGCAAGGGGTTTGGGTTCGTCAAAGCCTCAGACGGCACAGGGGCCTATTTGCCCTTGCGCGTGTTGGAGGCGATTGGAAGCCACGGTGTCGCCGAAGGAGCGCATCTGAAGGTCACGTTGGAGGAAACGAAAAAGGGACATCAGGTAGCGCAAGTCCTGGAGATCGGAGAGGACATTCCGAAAAGTTCTGCAAATGCGCCTGCCGGTGGCACAGCCATCGTTCGGCCGCAAACGCAGTTCGCAACCAGAGGCACTGTGAAGAGGTACAATGCCGAAAAGGGCTTCGGTTTCATTGCGCCTGAAGGCGGAGGTAAAGACGTCTTCGTTCATGCCTCGGCGCTATCTCGCTCTGGGCGCTGGCCGAGGGACAGAAGGTGCGGTTTGAGCAGGGACCGGGCAAGAAAGGCCTGGAAGTTCAGACTATTCGTATTGGCTGAAAGCTACCCCGCCGTACCCAACATTGATCCGCAGCCGGCCGGCGGCCGGCGCATGCTGTCGGGGGTACATGAAAGCGTCGGTCGCCGGCTCCAGGCGAAGGCTCCGCAAGGGCGGACGGCAGGTTAGGCGCGAGGCAGCGCCTACGCTCACAATGCCTATTCACAGTTAAGGAGCCGTTACTGTCGTACCGTCATCAGCGCTATCCGTCGGCACCTTTCGCCCGCAGTCGTGAGCGACGATGTTCGGAGCCTTGATCGCAACGTCACCAGCGTGCCATGGCCGCCTCGCCTCAGGGCAAGGCCTGTTCTCTCTCCAGAGTTTTTTGCAGAACCTTTCAGGACATGTAAAAGTTGCGACAATGTCTGACCTGCGACATTGCAGAGTTGGCGCCATCCTATTGGCTAAACGGTTTCTTCTTTGGCACGCCCTATGCAACGTGAGGTATAACCGTCCCAGAACTAAGGAAAGCATTCGGAGCGTATGACCCTTTCCGCTGAACACTGGACTTTCATCCCGTGACGGTTAGCACCTCGGCTGTTTCCTTTCTTGATCGGCATGCAGTAACACCCACAGAGGGTTGCGGCGCCAGTGGGTTTGGGAGGGACAGGCGGCGACTCCGTCGATGTTTTCTCATAGAGGTAGGCGTGCTGATGCAGGATCGTACTGGACGTCGAGAGGCACCGAGTCAGCTAGAAAAGTTCAAGGCAAGGTTCCGCCGTGCTCGATTGGGTCCGGCCAGAGAAGTCGCAGGGGCGAGGACAGAAATTGTCCAGACCGTACATACGATTTGCCCAGGAGCGTGAGATGACCCGGTCCTCCTCAACCTTTGAAACAGGCAATCGGAATGAGCACCGCTCTGGAGCCAGATCAGTCCCGTCCAGCATCGTTATTGGCAAGGGGAAGCTCGCGGTCAGTTGCGCTCAGCGGGCAATGGAGATGGGCCATCACATTCGCGCGGTGCTGTGTGCAGATGCGATATTCGCCAACTGGGCGGCTCGCGCCGACGTGCCATGCATTGCAGGTGTAGAAGAGCTCTCGACCTTCCTGAAGACCGTGCCGGTGGATTGGCTTTTTTCCGTTGTCAATCCGTTCATCTTGCCGCCCGATGTGCTAGGGCTGATCAGTCAAGGTGCTTTCAACTACCATGACGGCCCTTTGCCGCGATATGCCGGAACTCACGCGACGTCTTGGGCTCTGCTGGCGCAAGAGACCGAGCATGCCATCACGTGGCATCGTGTCGCTGACGGTGTTGGTACGGGTGACGTGGCGGTTCAGCGCCAAGTGTTGGTGACGCCCGCTGATACGGCGCTGACCCTGAACCTCAAATGTTATGAAGCCGCTGTCGAGGGCTTCCGAGAGCTTCTAATTGGCTTAGCGGGGGGCAAGCTCAGTACCCGTCCGCAGGCACTGGAAGACAGAAGCTACTTTCCCAGACATATGCGTCCCGATGCGGCAGGTATTCTGCGTTGGGATCGATCCGCGCAAGCTCTGTCGGCGATGACGCGGGCTTTGGATTTTGGGCTTTACCATCCCAATCCATTGTGTCTGTGCAAGGCCCTCGTAGGGGAAGAGGTTGTTGCCGTCAGGCGCTTGGAGGTGCTGCCTCGCCGCTCGGGCTTTGCGGCAGGTCGCCTGCTTGAAATACATCCGAGCCATTGGCGTGTGGCGACGGGTACACAGGATGTGGACGTCTGGTTTGGCAGCTTGGACGGTCAGGCTCTCGAGGGGCGGGCACTCGCCAGCCGCTGCAATTTGGATGAAGGCGAGGCCCTTCCTGTCTTGAGCGACGATCAGGTGCGGCGCCTAACTGCTATCCATGAGGAGGTAGCGTCTTCAGAGGACTTTTGGCGGCAGCGGCTTGAGCAGTTCAAAATAGTGGAGCCGCCTTTCCTGTCGTCCGACAAAGCCGAAACGCCGGCGAGATGGCAGTCGAGTTCGTGGCTAAGTCCAGGGACCTTGGCCGAGCTGTCGGCCATTGATCGGGTCGAATACTTGGTAACGACTTGGCTGATCTATCTGGCCCGCATCACAGGCCAGGCAGAGCTTCAGCTGGGATGGACGCCGGCGCCGAAAGCGTCGCGAGCCGGCATGCAAGCAGTGGAGTCCGTTATCGCTTCTGCCGTGCCGATGGAAGTCACCATTGACCTTGCCGATGACTTCAAAGAAATACGCAAAGCGGTGGCGGCCGAATGTGTTCAACTGAGGGAGCGCGACAGCTTTGCGCGCGATCTTATCGGGCGCTTCCCGTCATTAAAGGGGATGGAAGCGCTACGATCGCGTCGGCCCTGGCCAGTTGGAATGGCGATTGCGGCAGAAAACAGTGCTGCCGTTGTTCACTCAGCGTCGAAGGTGTGTTGCGAGGCAGCCCTGCCGGGCGCGTTGCTGACGTTTGAGGTTCGCATTCTGGATGGGAGCTTTCGCTGGCACTTTGATGCCAGTCGATTGGCGCCGGAGCAGGTCGAGCGCATGACACAGCATTTGCAAGCTTTGTTGTGCGGTGTGCTGGCTGATGCTGGGCAGCCGGTTGGCCGCATCGAGCTTTTGTCGGCCGCCGAGCGCGGCCATCTGCTGGAGGAGCTGAACCGGACGGTGGCGCCTTATCCGTGGGAGCGGTGCATCCACGAGCTGTTCGAGGCGCAGGTACGCGAGGCGCCGGATAGAATGGCGGTGGTGCATAAGACTGAGGAACTGAGCTATGGCCAGCTCAACGCGCGGGCCAATCGCCTGGCGCATCACCTGATCGGGCTCGGTGTGAAGCCGGACCAGCCGGTGGCGATCTGCCTGGAGCGCAGCCCGGCCATGGTGGTGGGTGTCTTGGCGATCCTGAAGGCGGGCGGCGCCTATGTGCCGCTCGATCTGGCCTATCCGAGCACACGGCTCAACCAGGTGCTCGAGGATGCCGCACCCCGGCTGCTCCTTTGCGATGCAGCGGGACGCGCAGCCCTCGGCGACGATGCTCCTGGTCAAGTGAGCGTGGTCGACCTCGACACAGCCACGCCGGCCTGGGCCGGGCTGCCGGCGTCGGATCCCGACCCGCGCGCGCTGGGGCTCACCTCGCGCCATCTCGCGTACATTATATACACATCGGGCTCGACCGGAACGCCAAAGGGTGTCATGGTCGAGCATCGGGGATTGGTCAATCTTATAGCATGGCATGTGCAAACGTTCTGTCCGCAACCCGAAACGTGCTGCGCACTGACGGCCGCATCAGCATTCGATGCCAGCGCCTGGGAGCTATGGTCTGCGTTATGCAATCGTAGCACATTGCTGCTCCCGCCCAGAGCATCAGCAGGAGATTCCCAACGTCTGTTGCAATGGTGGCGTGAGCAATCACTTTTCGCCGCCTTCTTAGTTACGCCGCTGGCTACAACAGCGCTGGAAGCCAATCTGGTAAATCCCACTTTGGAGTACCTGCTGATCGGCGGTGATCGTCTCCAGCATGTGCCTTCCCTGCTACCGTCGCCTCTCAAGCTAGTAAACAACTATGGCCCCACTGAAACTACCGTCGTGGCAACCTCGGGACGGATCTTCAGTGACGACGCTGTGCCACATATCGGCCGCCCGATCGCGAACACGCGTGTGTATCTTGTGGACAGTCATGGTGCGCCGGTGCCGTTCGGGGCGGTGGGTGAGCTTTACATCGGCGGGGCAGGAGTTGCGCGCGGCTACCTGAACCGGCCCGAGCTGACGGCGGAGCGGTTCATCGCCAGCCCCTTTGTGGAAGGCGACCGGCTGTACCGGACCGGCGACCTGGCGCGCTATCTGCCGGACGGCAATCTGGAGTTCCTGGGCCGCAACGACGACCAGGTGAAGATCCGCGGCTTCCGCATCGAGCCGGGCGAGATCACGGCGCGCCTTGTCGAGCACGAGCTGGTGCGCGATGCGGTCGTGGTGGCGCGTGAGGACCGAGCGGGCCAGATGCGGCTCGTCGCCTATGTGGTGTGCGCGCCGCACGGCGGCGCGAAGGACGCGGCCGGAGCCGAGGGCCAAGGAGGGCTTGCCGGCGCCTTGCACGCGCATCTTGGCGCGCGGCTGCCCGACTACATGGTGCCGTCGGCCTTCGTGCGGCTGGCGGCGCTGCCGCTGACGCCGAACGGCAAGCTCGACCGCAAGGCGCTGCCGGCCCCCGACGACGACACCTATGCGCGGGCAGCCTACGAGGCGCCTCAAGACGAGATCGAGACCGCGCTGGCGCAGATCTGGGCGGAACTGCTTGGTGTCGAGCGCATCGGCCGCCACGACCACTTCTTCGAACTCGGCGGCCATTCGCTGCTGGCGGTGCAACTGCTAAGTCGAACCTCAAACCTTGGACTGAAGTTGAGCGCCAGCGATCTTTTCCGGACGCCCATTCTAAAGGACCTTGCATCGAAGGTTAAGTTGGAACCGCAGCCAAGTAGTCCGCGAGCGATTTCCATTCGTGAGACTGGATCGCAACCGCCGCTCTTCTTTGTTCCGACAGGCTCGGGAGACTGTTCCTACGCCGTCAAATTGGGGAGCGAAATGGACATAGACTGTCCCGTCTATGCTCTGCCATGGCCGGATTTCAATGAGCTTTGTCCACCCACTCTTGAAGAAATGGCCGCGCGAGCACTTCTGAGGATCAAGGACATTCAGCCGTCCGGACCGTATCGCTTTGCTGGATACTCGTCAGGCGGCATTTTGGCCTACGCAATTGCGCAACATCTCTTGAGGCTGGGCGAAGCTATATCATTCATGGCGTTCATCGATGTTGAGCTACCTGAAAATGGCCCCACCATATCACCAACCAAAATCATCAACGAACTCGTTCTGGTAGGGCTCGAATCGTTGGATGACGAACGCTTCGCAGAGCTTGAGCGATTCGCTGAACAAAGCTCAACCGTCCAGCTCCTGGAAAAGGCGCAGGAAATTGGAGCGATTCCTAGTGGTCGTGATTTACACGCTGACATTTCTAGGTATGAAAAGGCCGCAACGTTCCAAAGGATGCTAAACGTATATGAAGCTCCATCCCTGCCGGTCGAGATACACCAGTTCTACGCTAACGGGCCTTGCCGCCGTCGGGCGAAACCTCCAGAACAATCAATAGGTTCAGACAGAGGTTTCCTGGGTTGGCAACGTATTTTGAGTGTACAGGCTATTCGTGCCTTGCCAATTCCAGGCGACCACGAGACTATGATGAGCGCCTCGGAAAACCGCCAAGTTCTGGCTCAACGGCTATCAACGGCCTTAAGAGTCCCTTTTGAAAATCGCGGATGAGCGTTTCGGCGAATGAGATCGCCGCCCATTGCGACAAGGATCATGGCGTGAGAGACGTCGACGCGCTGCTCGTAGTCGCGTACGACGCGGCGCCATCTTGTCATCCAGAGGTCCGCTCGACGAAACCCAGCGGCGGGCAAGACTTCGAAGCCCTTCTGGTCGTCGGATCGACGGATGATCTCCACCACGAAGTCGAAATAGGTGGCTTTGTCCATGAGTTTCAGCCGGTCATAGGCGCCGTCCGCGAACAGACGCTTGACCCAAGGCCAGCGCTTGCGGATCCCATCCAGGATCGCCTGAGCGCTGGCACTGTCGGAGATGTCGGCGGTAGTGAGGTTGACCATCAACAGCCGTCCATCCGTATCGTGTCGTTTGCGGGCGACAATCTTGTTGCCGGCGTTGTAACCCCTTGTTTCAGCTTGCGGGGCCTTGACCGACTGGCTGTCGATCACGCCAGCCGTGGGACTGGCCTCGCGCCCAGCTCGCTCGCGATCCAGCATCGGCGCCACGTCGTGGATGGTCTGAAACAGAAAGCGCCGCGCCAATTCGCGGAACCTCCCGTAGACCGTCTGCCAGGGGCCGAAATGGATCGGCAGCATCCGCCAACCGCAACCGGAGCGGACCAGGTAGCGCACCGCGTTGACCACCTCCCGGAAATCAACCTCGCGCGGACGCCCGCGACGCTCAGGCTTGGGCATCAGCGGTGCGAACTGCTCCCACTCCTCGTCCGTCAAATCAGACGGGCAGCCCTTGGTCTTCTTGCCAATCTGGGCCATCCACCCACGGCTCGCGGCTTGGGCGTCAAGCATCTATCGCGCGGATACGGCGCGGCCGGGTGCACGGTTTTGTGGACGACGCACTTTGCTGAGACAGCAGTGCAACCCGGCTTCGGCCAATGTCTAGGGGCCGATGAGGTGGAAGCGCGCGAAAATCCATCGGGGCTCGCGGCGAAGACGTTGTCCAGCCGCATTAGGAAGCCGGATATACGTCAGCAGTTGTGACCAATGATCCTGATCCAGCCGACCTGTTGCAATCGGGCGGGGTCCATATACGTCCACACATGAATCATTCAGCCTCAGACCGAACCCATAGCAGGCCGATTTTCAAAACGGTCTCTAAGGGTCTGCTCCAAAAAGAAGTGAGTGATTTCAGCGGGTTGTGATTCAGTCGGATTGCTGAGATTCGACGGAGATCACGATGCCCTGGACCGAAACCACTCGCCCTCACTATGCACGGTGCTGCCGGCGCTACGCAAGCGACCTGACGGACGCGGAGTGGGCGCTGATCGAGCCGCTGTTGCCGGCACCGAACCGCATCGGCCGGCCGCGCGAGACGGACCTGCGCGAGGTTGTGAACGCGCTGCTTTACATGGCTTCGTCGGGCGGAGCTTGGCGGCTTCTGCCGAAGGACTTCCCGCCGTTCTCGACGGTGCAGAAATACTTCTGGCGCTGGCGGGACGAAGGATTGCTGCGCGCCATCAACAAAGAACTCGTCATGGCGGCGCGCGAACGGGAAGGCCGGGCGGCAAGCCCGTCCGCCGGCGTCATCGACAGCCAGAGTGTGAAAACCACGGAAAGCGGCGGAGTTCGTGGCTTCGACGCCGGCAAGAAGGTCAAGGGCCGCAAGCGGCACATCGTCGTCGACACGCTGGGCCTGTTGGTCGGCGTCGTCGTTCACGCCGCCGACATCCAGGACCGTGACGGCGCGCCCGCCGTCCTGAAATCCATACTCGGGCGCTGCCGTGGCTACGCCATGTCTTCGCCGACGGCGGCTATGCAGGGCCGAAGCTGCGCGGCGCCCTGCAAAAGATCGGCAAGTTCACAATGGAGATTGTCAAGCGCTCGGATCGCGCCAAAGGCTTCGAGGTCCTGCCACGCCGGTGGGTGGTGGAGCGCACCTTCGCATGGCTGGGCCGATGCCGCAGGCTGGCCAAGGACTTCGAGCGATCCATCGAATCCGCCCAGGCCTGGGTTCTCGTCGCAAACATCCGCATGCTCACCCGACGGCTCGCAAGGGCATGAAAACACCGCCATCGTTCCGATTCAGACACTAAGGGCCTGGGTAATTAGGCTAACAAGCTGTGTGGCGAGCCCGACAAACCGGACAGAAAATGTCGGAAGGCTTTGATGAGAAATAGTCCTCTTTTACCGATCCGAGGCCTGGCCGAAAACGCTACAGAGGAAGACTGCTGCGTCATTCCGATCGATCACTTCGTGAATATGGACTTGGCGACCCGCCCAAGGATGCCATGGATAGAGAAGCTCGCGCTCCGGGCCGGTCCCGTGGGTGTTGCGTCGCTGAGTTGTACAACGAGGAGCGCCCACATGCGGCGATCGGGCACAAGGTCCCGATCTCGTTGCTCAATCCCGATGCGCATCAAGCCCGCCATCGTGAACAGGCCGGGAAACTCTACTCTCCGGTGGTCCAAAGAATGGGTTCGGAGCAAAACCGGTCGAGGCTCTAATCGCCGCTGGATGAATGTTCAGTGGCATGTATGGACGGCCTCCGCGTGGCAAGGTGATTTTGGCGCTTCTTACGGGTTGGTCGGGTGCAGGGATGTATACGGCCTTTGAAGTGCGGCGCGTTTCATGCCGCTGGCCCTGATGAAGTCCGCTGATCGGATCCCAGACAGGTCAACGCGCTTTTTCGAGCGGCACCCACTGAGCGGGTTTGTCCGATCCCGGCTCGACCGTCCGGGGACTGTCAGGAATTTCGTGTGCGGGCGGACGGTTAAACATTACGCCGCCGTTGCTCTTATGAAGCGCTCACCGAAGACTACGGCGAACTGGGCCTTTGCCATGGACCATTCACGTGGCGGCATTTTCCACTCTTTCTCGGATCGGTTCAAGATCAGATAGAGCAGTTTTGTGGCGGCATCGTCGCTCGGGAAATGGCCCCTGGCCCTGATTGCGCGCCTGAGCTTCGAGTTCAGCGCCTCGATGGCATTCGTGGTGTAGACGATCCTGCGCACCGCCTCCGGGAAGGCGAAGAACGGGATGACCTCGCCCCATGGCCGCCGCCAGCTCTGCCCGATAGCGGGGTAACGCTGGCCCCAGGAGCCGGCTTCGAACGCGGTCAGCGCCTGTTCGGCGGCGTCGGCGCTTGGCGCGCGGTAGATCTCCTTGAGCGCTGTCGCCAAGCCTTTGCGGTCCTTCCAGGACACGAAGTCCATGGAGTTGCGCAGCAGATGGACGATGCAGGTCTGAACGATCGCCTCGGGGAACACGGCGGTGATCGCTTCGGGGAAGCCCTTGAGGCCATCGACGACGGCAAGCAGGATATCTTCCGTGCCGCGGTTGCGAAGTTCGTTCATAACCCGCAGCCAGAACTTGGCGCCTTCATTCTGCTCGAGCCACAGGCCGAGTACCTCCTTGGCGCCATCGGCGCGCACGCCCAGCGCGATGTGGATGGCCTTGTTGCGGACCATCCCTTCATCACGGATCTTGACCCGGATCGCATCGAAGAAGACCAGCGGGTAAATCGGATCGAGCGGCCTTTGCTGCCAGGTGACGACTTCGTCGAGCACGGCGTCCGTCACCGTTGAGATCAGATCGGGCGATACATCGAACCGTACAGATCATGCAGGTGCCCGGTGATCTCCCGGGTGCTCATGCCGCGCGCGTACATCGATACGATCTTGTCGTCGAAGCCGGGAAAACGGCGCTGGTACTTGGCGATCAGCTGCGGATCGAAACTCGACTGGCGGTCACGCGGAACATCGATCTCCAGCTTGCCGGTCTCGGTCGTCACCGTCTTGCGGCCATAGCCGTTACGCGTGTTGCCAGCGTCTTCGCCGCCGGCAAGGTGATGGTCTATCTCCGCGTTAGCGCGCGCTCGGTCAGAGCCTTCTTGAGCGTATCCAGCAGCCCGCCCTGTTCGAAGGCTGCACTGGCCGCCCCTCCCGCCAGCAACTGGTCAAGAAGGTCATTTGGTATCGCAGGTTCTTTGCGTCGGGTCATAGTGGGAATCCTTTTTACCCATTATGCCCGCCCGCACACGGAATTCCTGACAGTCCCACCGTCCGTCATCACACCATTAGCACCTCACCAATCTCTGCATCCTCTACGGCCGCGTCACGCGGTGGCCGAAGCTTCAAAGCGTTTGCCGGTGATCATCAGAGCCCACACGATTCGCGCCATCTTGTTCGCGAGTGCAACGGCGACGACATTGTACGGCTTCTTCGTCAGAAGCTCGGCAGCCCAGCGGGTCGGCGCCGCTTTGCCCTTGCGACTGAACCTGAGGACGGCATGGGCGCCAACTACAAGCAGTCGACGGATATAGGGATCGCCCTGCTTACTGATCCGGCCGAGACGATCCTTGCCGCCTGACGAGTTCTGCCGCGGCACAAGACCGAGCCACGCAGCCAACTGTCTGCCGGATCTGAACAGCGACGCGTCTGTCACCGTCGCGGCGATCGCGCTGGCGGTGATCGGGCCAATTCCAGGTATTGTCTCTAGGCGCCAGCTAAGTTCATTCGAGCGGTGCCAGGCGTGGATCTGACGATCCAGGTCAATGACCTTCTCATGCGCCGCTCGTAGCTGCTCGACCAGGGGAAGGAGCGCGGCCTGCGCAAGCGGAGGAATGAGTTCGTCACCCTGGTCTTCGACGAGCGCGATTAGCGTGCCCACACCCGCAATGCCTTGGCGCGTCACGACACCGAACTCCGCCAGGTGGCCGCGCAGGCCGTTCACCAGCATCGTCCGCTGGCGGATCAACAGCTCACGGACCCGATGCAGCATCAGTACACTTTGCTGCTCCTCGCTCTTCACCGGAACGAAGCGCATCGTCGGTCGCGTCACCGCTTCGCAGATCGCCTCGGCATCGGTCGCATCATTCTTCTCTGGTTGCCGCCCTTGATGCAAGAAGCCTTCCAACCTGATGTGCCGGTGATCGAGTGCGTTCTTCTCTCAGGCTTTTCGTTGCGGCCTTTCAAGAAGCGCGGGCCGGTATGGTGATCTGCGGATCGGGTCCAAAT
>NZ_SRTH01000001.1:0-160563 GCF_004792065.1 Mesorhizobium sp. M8A.F.Ca.ET.165.01.1.1
TCATTCGGCATGCGGATGAAAAGACGCTGTCGGTCATTTCCAACGAGATGAAGGATCTCGCGAGCCGTGCCCGTAGCCGCAAGCTGAAGCCGGAGGAATATCAGGGCGGCACCACGGCGGTGTCCAATCTCGGCATGTTCGGCATCAAGGACTTTGCCGCCGTCATCAACCCGCCGCACGCGACGATCCTGGCGGTCGGCGCCGGCGAGGAGCGGCCGGTGGTCAAGAACGGCGAGATCAAGATCGCCACCGTGATGTCGGTGACGCTGTCGACCGACCATCGTGCGGTTGACGGTGCGCTGGGGGCGGAACTCTTGGTCGCCTTCAAGACCTTGATCGAGAACCCGATGGGCATGCTGGTCTGAACGGTTTTCCGCGCTGCCTTCGGAGTATGCCGGCAGCGGAAAGCGGGTTGACAGCAGGAGCCCGCCTCCCGCTCCGTTGAGGCTGTTCGTTGCGATGTGCCCGGGGCCTTCCCGGCCCCACTCGAGGCTGCCAGACAGCCTCTCTTTCCTGATGAATGCGATCTGATCCGGACGCTGACACTCAGTGTCATCCACCAGTCATATGGGCCGTGCAGGGAGAATATGGAAACCGGCCAGGATGCCGGTCCGCTCATGCACAGACAGGATCAGGAGGTCTCATGAAGACGCTATTCATCAAGCTGCTGGCCAGCCAGCTGGCGCTCGCCGCAACTTTGTTTGCCGGCGTGGCAAATGCCGAAACGCTGACGCTCTACACATCCCAACCCGAGGCGGACGCGGCCAAGACCGTGGATGCCTTCAAGAAGGCGCAGCCCGGCATCGACGTTACCATCTATCGCTCGGGAACCAGCGACATCCTGACCAAGATGGCGGCCGAATTCGCCGCGGGCAGCCCGCAGCCCGACGTGCTCCTGATCGCCGACGCGGTCTCGATGGAGTTGCTGAAGAAGGATGACCGGTTGATGGCCTATCCCGGGGCCAAGCTCGACGGTATCGATGCGGATGCCTATGACGCCGACAAGACCTATTTCGGCAGCAAGCTGATCACCACCGGCATCGTCTACAACACCGCGGCCGCGCAAAAGCCGGAGCATTGGGCAGACCTTGCCAAGCCGGCCTATGCCGACGGCCTGGTCATGCCGAGCCCGCTCTATTCGGGCGCTGCCGCCTACCTGCTTTCGGGCTTTGTCGGCGACGCTAACTATGGCTGGGATTTCTTCCAGAAGCTGAAGACCAACAGCACCGTCAGCGTGCGCGGCAACGGCGCGGTGCTGAAGTCGGTGGCATCGGGCGAGAAGCCCTATGGCATCCTCGTCGACTTCATGGCGATGAACGCCAAGAAGAAGGGCTCGCCGGTCGAGTTCGTTTTCCCCAGCGAAGGCGTGCCTGCCGTGACCGAGCCGGTCGCCATCATGAAGACCGCCAAGAACGTCGATGGCGCGAAAAAATTCGTCGACTTCATTTTGTCCGATGAAGGCCAGAAGCTGGCGCTGTCGATGGGCTATCTGCCGGCGCGCGCCTCGGTCGGCCGTCCCGACTGGCTGCCGGAAGGCGTCAAAATCAAGGTGATGCCGTTCGACACCAAGGCCATTGTTGCCAAGACTGACGCCGACAAGGCAAAGTTCTCGGAACTGTTCGGCGGCTGAGCCGACAGTCAGGCGAGATGCCGTTTCCACGGCATCTCGCCGGTTCCGGCGAAACGTGATCGAATCGATCGACCGATCCCAGGAAACCAATCATGTCGGCACGAATCAGGGAAAGCCGGGGCCAGGAAATGGCCCTGACGGCGGCGGTTGCCGTCGTCATTGTGCTGCTTTCGCTGCTGCCCATGCTGCGCCTCGTCAAGGAGATCGCGGCACCCGGCGGCGTCTTGACGACCGTGGCCGTGGAGGCCGGGCTGAGAAGCCCGGCAACCTGGATCGCGACCTGGCACACGCTGGTCGTCGGCATTGGCGGCACTCTTCTGGCTGTGCTGTCGGGGACGCTGGTGGCCGTGCTGGTCTCGCTGACCGACATACGTGGCCGAAGCGCCCTGGTGCTCTGCTACGTCATGCCGCTGCTGATCGCGCCGCAGGTGACGGCGCTGGCCTGGCTGCAACTGTTCGGCCCGGCGAGCCCGTTCCTAAAATTGTTCGGGGCGGCGCCGCCGCTCGGCACGAAGAACCTGCTCTATTCGACCTCGGGCATCATCCTGCTGCTTGGCGTCCAATACGGCCCGCTGGTCTTCCTGCTGGTGCGTGCCGGCCTGCGCAAGCTGCCGCGCGAACTGGTCGAGGCGGCGCGCGCCGGCGGCGCGAACTGGTTCACCGTACTGGTCACCATCGTGCTGCCCTTGATGACGCCGTCGATCATGGCGGCGGCCGCACTTGCCTTCGTCTCCTGTGTCGGCAATTTCGGCATTCCGGCGTTTCTCGGCATTCCCGCCAACTATCTCGTGCTGCCGACGCTCATCTATCAGAAGCTGGCCGGCGGCGGTCCGGCGGTGCTCGGCGAGACCGCGTTTCTGTCGGTGCTGATCGGCATCATCGCCATGGCCGGCATCCTCGCCCAGGAGGGGATGAGCCGTCGCCGCGACTACCGTATTTCCTCGACATCGCTGCCGTCCGAACCTTATGAGCTCGGCCGCTGGCGGCCGGTCGTCCAGGCCGGCATGTGGCTGCTCATCCTGCTGGTGCTGGTCCTGCCGCTGTTCGGGCTGGTGCTGACCTCGCTGGTGCCGGGCTACGGCATCGCGCTCACCGCCAAAACGGCGACGCTCGACAATTACCGTTTCGTGCTGTTCGAGCATGATGCCGCCAATCGCGCCTTCTTCAACAGTTTCTGGCTGTCGATCGTGGCTGCTTTCTTCGCGGTTATCGTTGCCGTGCCTGTCGGCTATCTCATCGCCTGGGGCAAGCAGCGCTGGGTGCGGCTGCTCAACCTGTCGGTCGAACTGCCCTATGCCTTGCCCGGCGTGGTGCTGGCGATCGCCTCGCTGCTGTTGTTTCTCAGGCCGATCCCGCTGACCGGCATCCAGCTCTACAACACCGTCTGGATTATCCTCTACGCCTATCTCGCCCGCTTCCTGGTGCTGGCGCTGCGGCCGACCATCAGCGGCTATCATCAGATCGACCGGGCGCTGGAGGAGGCCGCACAGGTGGCGGGCGCCGGCCTGTTCACGCGTATGCGCACCATCATCTTTCCGCTCGTCGCACCGGCGGCGATCGCCGGCGGCCTCCTGATCTTCATGACGGCGCTCAGCGAACTCACCGTCTCGGCGCTGCTGTGGTCATCGGGGGCCGAAACGATCGGCGTGGTGATGTTTTCCTTCGAGCAGGGCGGTGATTCCAACTACGCGGCGGCGATGTCCGTCATCACGGTCGCGGTCACCTTCGCGCTGATGCTGGTGACCCACCTGCTTGCCCCTCATCTTCCGAGCGGAGTTCTGCCATGGCGCGACTGACCCTGGACCATGTGACCAAGAGCTTCACCGATTTCGATGCCGTGAAGGATGTCTCGATCGATGTCGCTGACGGCGAGTTCCTGGCGGTGCTCGGACCTTCCGGCTGTGGCAAGACGACGTTGCTGCGGCTGGTCGCCGGTTTCGAGAAAGTGACTTCGGGCGAAATCCGCATCGGCGGCGAGGTCGTGTCGGGCAAGGGCGGCAGCGTCGCTCCGGAAAAGCGGCGTGTCGGCATCGTCTTCCAGAACTATGCGCTGTGGCCGCATATGAGCGTCGCCGAGAATGTCGGCTATTCGCTGAAGGTTGCCAGGCTCGACAAGGCGGTTGCGCGCCAGAAGGTCGAAGACGCGCTTGCCTTGGTCAATCTGCAAGGGCTGGGTGAGCGCTGGCCCGCCAATCTTTCCGGCGGCCAGCGCCAGCGCGTGGCGCTCGCACGTTGCCTTGTCGCCGCGCCGTCGCTGGTGCTGTTCGACGAGCCGCTCGCCAATCTCGACGTGCATCTGAGAGCCTCGATGGAGGACGAGTTCGCCGCCTTTCACAAGCGCACGGGCACGACTATCGTCTACATCACCCACGACCAGGCCGAGGCGATGGCGCTGGCCGACCGTATCGCGGTGATGGACCACGGACGCCTGGCGCAGCTTGCGACGCCGCGCGAACTCTATCATGAGCCGGCAAATGAGATGGTGGCCTCCTTCATCTCGCAAGGCATCCTGCTGCCAGCGGATGTGATGACGAGCGAAGACGGCGGCCGTTGCAAGGTCAGGGTTCTCGGAACCGAACTGGTGGTCCGCTGTCGGCCTGGCGAGCGGCCACGCGCCGGCGCCAGGATCTGCTGCCGATCCGCTGATATCGAGCTTTCCGCCGATGCCTCGGGCTTCGACGGTCTCGTCAAGCGGGCGATCTATCAGGGAGGTACCGCGCGCGTAGAATTTACGCCTGCTGCCGGTCCCGACCTGACCTTGCGTTTCGAGCAGCCCGATCCGGTCGTGCTGGAGAACGGTGCGCAGGTCCGGCTGCGCATAAGATCCGGCTGGCTGATCCCTGCCCCGGGAGCCGCCGCATGACTTGCTCGGCGGGGTGAGTCGCGACTCGTAACGCAGGCCCGCGCGTGATCATCCAGATCACCAAGCTGTCAGTGGCCAAATTGCGCCAATCCTATCCGTATGCTTGAAGCCGCCGCTATTTCATTCCACATCCGTCAGGATGAACGAGGCACGAGAAAGGCATCGGAATCTGTTGTGGGGTATCCCCGCATCGCTGATCCTGCACGTGCTTGTCGCGGCGCTGCTGATATATGGTGTGCCCCCACGTCCCCAGCAGCCGCGGGAGGAACAGCCGGTCAATGTCGCGATCGTGCCTCCGCCCGATCAGCCGAAGCCGAAACCTGTTCCCCCACCGCCAACGCAGCCCAAAGCCGAAAAGCCGCCGGAACCCAAGGTTGAAAAACCGCCCGAGCAGCCGCCCAAGCCGGTGAACACTCCGGTACTGAAGCGCGTTTTTCAATATGGCGAAAAGGATACGGGGCCTGAGAAATCTCTCGACGGCGGCAGCGCTCAAGTCAATGCACCGTTGCCGGCCAAGGATGAGGCCGCGAAGCCGCCAGTCGAACCGAAGCCCGCCCCGACCCAATCCGCTGCGCCTGAGCAAGAGGCAGCCTCCGACAGGGCCGACGAGAAGCCGGCAACCGCCGTGCCGGCCGAAAAACCCGCGCAAAGCGAGAAAAAGGAGGAGACTGAAGACACCGACAAACAGCAGGCGACGCCGCAAACCGGCGAAAAGCAAGCGGTCGTGGCGCCAAAGCCATTGGCTGCCGAGGCCGCCGACAAGCCGGCGCCTCCATCCTCGGAAGAAAAGGCAAAGCCTAAACCCGCAAAGCCGATGAAGTTCAAATCCGCAACAGCCTTCAAAGCCCCAGGCGGGAAGGCGGGAAGGTCAAATCCCACCAACACCGAGGCTGCGGGATCGCCGATCTACTCCGGCCTTCCGGGCGTCAGAAAGCTTTACTCGCAAGGCGCAACCGGCAATGCGCTGGCCACAAGCTCCATGGACAACGTGCCGCGCGATCAGCGCGTTGCCAACCTTTGCGGCAACGTTCTGGACCAGGAATTGCAAAGTGCCGATTATTCGCCCAAATGGGTGCCAACCATTCCGCTGAAGCTGGGCAACGTCCTTAACCCTCCGCATGCCGCCTTCAGCACCAGAACCCAATGGTACAGTCTGAACTTCCGGTGCGAGGTCGACGCTGATGCGACGAGGGTCCTGTCTTTCAACTTCCGTGTTGGGTCATTGATCCCGCCCGGCGAATGGGCCAGCCGTGGATTCACCAAGTATCCGCTAAATTAGGCCGGCACGCCGAGCCGGGACAATCGCCGGTCATCCAGGTCGCCAAGCTGTCGGCGGTTAAATAGCGCCAATCCAGTGCCCGTGCTTGAAGCCGCCGCGATTTCATTCCACATCGAAGGTGATGAAGGACGAGGCACGAGAACGGCGTCGGAATCTGTTGTGGGGCGTGCCCGCATCGCTGATCCTGCACGTGCTCATCGCGGCGATCCTGATATATGGGCTGCCAATCCCTCCCCAACAGCTGCGGGAGGAGCAGCCGGTCAATGTCGCGCTCGTGCCTCCGCCCGATCAGCCAAAGCCGAAACCTGTTCCGCCTCCACCGAAACCAAAGGTAGAAAAACCGCCTGAGCAGAAGGTTGAGAAACAGCCTCCGTCGGAAAAGCAGGCGCAGAAGCCCCCGCCAGTGGAGGTCCTGAAGCCCGTTTTTCAGTTCGGCGACAAGGATACCGGCCCGAGGAAATCCCTGGATGGGACCAGCGCTCAAGACAGCTCGCCATTCCCGGCCAAGAATGAGCCTTCGAAGCCGCCGGTCGAACCGAAGCCGGCGGAAAACCAGCCTGCCACACCACCAGACTCCGACCCAGCCAAGGACGCGCAGAAGCAGGCAGCTTCAACCGAGGACGTGGATAAACAACAGGCAGCCAAACAGGAGGCAGAAAAGCAGGCGGGGCTCGAAGCCGCCAAGCAACAGGGCGCGCTATCAACGCCGTTGGCTGCCGATGGCGACGTCGAGCTTCCCACATCAGCCGAAGCGCCAAAGCCCAAACCAGCAAATGCGCCGAAACCCAAGGTCTCGAAGTCGGCATCGCAGCGCGACTCGGGCCTTCCGGGCGTTCGCAAACTCTACTCGCAGGGTGCCACTGACGATGCGTTGGCCACGACCTCGATGGGTGGTTTGCCGCGCAGTCAGCGGGGAGCCAAACTTTGTGCCAGTGTGTTGCAGCAGCAATTGCTGGACGCCTCTTACTTTCCCGACCTGATCCCAAGTGTCCCACTTAGAGCGGGCAATGTTGTTGACGGCTCGGATGTAGCCTTCCGCACCACAACTACCTGGTTTCATCTGGGCTTCCGGTGCGAGGTCGACACCAATGCGACGAGGGTCCTGTCCTTTAATTTCCGTGTGGGGCCAGTGATCCCGCGCGACCAATGGGCCCGCCTTGGGCTTTACTAGCTACGCCGGTACACCGAGCCCCGACAATTGCCGGCTCACTTCACTCCAGTCGGCGCAGACGAAATCGGCACCGGCGGCCATCAGCCGTGCGGCATGCTCCGCATAAGTATGTCCGCCACCTGTATAGCCGACCGCCGTCATGCCGGCGGCAACCGCGCCCTGGATGCCGAAAGGCGAATCCTCGATGACGATGCAGTCGGCCGGACTGGCGCCCATCGCCGCCGCGGCGAACAGGAAAATATCAGGCGCGGGCTTGCCGTTCTTGACCATCGAAGAGCTGTAGATCGCATCGCCGAAGAACCGCGCCAGCCCGGTGATGGCCAGGCTGTGGTTGATGCGTTCGACGGAGGACGACGAGGCAACGCAGCGGTCGCCGTCGAGCGTCTCCAGGAATGCGGCGATTCCCGGTGTCGGCTTCAATTCCTGCGAAAACAGGATCTTGGTCTCGGCCCAGATATCGCTGTCGGCGGCCGCGGGAAACTGATGGCCGGTCAATTCCTTGATCCTGACGATGATGTCGGCCTGTTTCATGCCGACGCACTGCGCGATGATGCCGCCGTGAACGCCCGGCATGCCATGCTTTTCATAGACGCGCTCGTAGGCCCTGGCGGCCAGGGGCTCGCTGTCGACGAGAACGCCGTCGCAATCGAAGATGATGGGCCTTGCTCGCGCCACGCGCTTGTCTCCTCAACTCAAATTTCGCACATCGCTATCGGCAAAAAGTCAGATGTTCAATAGCGGTGTTTTTTGGGGACATGCGAAAACCGGCGATGCTCAAAGCTGGCGCAACACGTCGCTGGCGCGGGAGGACCCCAGTGCCCGTTGCATGGCCTGCCGCGACTGCGCGCGGTCGGGCGTGATCCAGTTGGGCTCCGCGCCCAGGAAGCGGTCGAGGAAAGCCACGGCATAGGCCGGGATTTCGGTGACGTTCTCGCGATAGGACCACCAGGTGCGCAGGTCGTCGGCGCATTTGTCGATACTGGGCGCCGAGCCGAACTCCTGCTCGTAGATGGCCGAAATGACCGAGACGCAGTAGTTGGTGTAGAGAAAGCCTTCCGGCCAGAAGCGGATGATGTCCAGCGTGCCGGCATTCTGATCCGTTTCGACGAGCTGGGTAAGACCGGAGATCTCCCTGGCCGGCGCCTGTTTTATCAGTTCGCGCAACACAAGGCCGGCGGCAAAGACGATGAAGTCGGCCCGGTCGATCGCGGCAAACCGCTTCTGCGCTTCCATGACCTCGACCCAGTCGAGAAAAGCCCGCGTCAGCTTCGCCTCGTCGATTTCGAAGCGCACGCCGAATGTGTCCGAGACCACCTTGGCGCTGCCACGGAAAGTGGCGCGGAACCAACGCAACTGCCGCAGCCGGTGGCGCAGGTCGGGCATGAGGGCCAATTCGTCCCTGAAGGGCAGTTCCATTGTATGCATCCCGTTTCACGACAGGCTAGCACAGCCGTGCCGCCGCCGAAATCGGCCGACGGCCCTGTGGATGACCGAGGTCGAGGTCAATATCATACATATTGACATTCGCGGAAACAAATGTTCTCACTTTGCTGTTGTCGCGTGCCGGTCCAAGGTGCGCCTCGACTGAGACTTCGGGAGGAGAACCGAATGGCGATTTGGCAGTGGGGACTGCTTCTGCTGGTTATTGTGTGGGCGTTGCAGTCGCTCGGCGTCTGGCTGCAGATGCGGCACTATTCGGATGTCTTCCGGGGCGTCACTGACCAATACAAGGACGGCTTCGTCGGCGCAGGCAATTTTCGCGGCCGATTTGCCAAGGGGACCATCGCGCTGGTCGTGGTGACGCCTGACCTGATCGTGCGCCGGATGATGGTGATGAGCGGCCGTTCCGTGTTCACCAAATTCAAACGACATGAAGAATTCGAGGGTGTTCCCATCGATCGACTCCGGTCCAACCCTGCGATCATGGGGGAGGGGGAACCCGGTGTGGCCGAGGCCGTGAAGCGGGCGATCGAACAGATCGACAAAGCACGGTCGGAGCCGGGGAAGAAGCCGGGCCTGGCCGGCTTGAACGTAGCAAGGGCATAGAGGAGGCCGTGCGCCGACTGGGACCACCCGGCGGGCCGGCATAAGGAGGAGAAATGTCTGTATTTTCGTTGTTGGCGCAGCATGCCGACATGGCCGTGCACAATCTGCATGTCGCGGGTGCCATGGTTTCGGATGCTGCTTTGCATGGCAAGCTCGCCGTCGAGCATGCTTCCGACCATCTCGTTGTCCTGGCGCAGGCCGACAGCGGGCCGATTACCGTCGATCAATTCAAGGAAAAGCTGAAGGACGTCCAGCAGGAAGAGCAGCTCGGCTGGCTGACCGCCATCGGCAAGTACTTCATCGGCATCTTCCAGAAGGGCGGCGAAGTGTTCGCCGGCTTCGTCACCGGTATCATCCCGACGCTTGTGGTGCTTATGACCGCCTTCTATGCCGTCACCGAACTGGTCGGTGAAGAGCGCGTGCATGGCCTGGCGCGCGGCGCGGGCCGGATCGCGCTGACGCGATACACGCTGCTGCCGCTGCTGGCGGTGTTCTTCCTGACCAATCCGATGGCCTATACGTTCGGATCGTTCCTGGAAGAAAAGCACAAGCCCGCCTTCTATGACGCGGCCGTGTCCTATGTGCATCCGCCGCTCGGCCTGTTCCCGCACATCAATCCCGGCGAATACTTCGTCTGGGGCGGTATTCTCGTGGCTTTGCTCGAGCTTGAGAAAAAGGGCGTTGTCGTCGCCGGTTACCACGTCAAGGTGGCGATCTGGTACGCCATTGTCGGCCTCGTCGTCATCCTGCTCAAGGGCATGCTGACCGAGCGCATCACCACCATCATGGCACGCCGCCAAGGCGTCGAGCTGTAAGGGCGGGGAGGACATCATGGACAAGACATTCAAAGCCGTAAAGATCTCCCGGGGTAACACAGGCTGGGGCGGCCCGCTCGTCATCGAGCCGACCGCCCAGCGCGACAAGATCGTCTCCGTCACCGGCGGCGGCATCCATCCTGTCGCCCAACTTATCGCCGACATGACCGGCGCCACGGCCGTCGACGGCTTCAAGGCGCCGCCGATCGAAAGTGAGATGGCGGTCGTCGTCGTCGACTGCGGCGGCACCGCACGCTGCGGCGTCTATCCGCGCAAGCGCATCCCGACCGTCAATCTGACGCCGGTCGGACAGGCTGGGCCGCTCGCCCAGTTCATCACAGAGGATATCTACGTTTCGGGCGTGAAGCCGGCCAACGTCGCAATGGCGGACGGATCCGAAGCGGTCACCACTGCGGGGGGAGCAGCGTCGATGAGTTCAAACAACAGCACTTCAGCCGCCGCGCCACAGCCGCTGCCGAGCGAAGGCGGGCTTATCGGCCTGATCAGCTCGATCGGCCGCGTCATGGGCCGTGTGGTCGGCATCTTCTTCAATGCCGGCCGCCGCACGATCGACCAGGTGGTTCGCAACGTGCTGCCGTTCATGGCCTTCGTGACCATGCTGATCGGCCTGATCCTGTACACCGGCATCGGCGACGTGCTGGCGCAGCCGATGGGACCGCTGGCCAACAACATCGTCGGCCTGCTGATCATCTCGGCAATCTGCGGACTGCCGTTCCTGTCGCCCATCCTGGGACCAGGCGCCGTCATCGCGCAGGTCATCGGCGTGGCCATCATCGGCCCGCAGATCGCCAACGGCACGATTTCGCCGGCAATGGCGCTGCCGGCGCTGTTTGCCTACAACACCCAGGTGGGCTGCGACTTCGTCCCGGTCGGCCTGGCGCTCGGCGAAGCCAAGCCGAAAACCATCGAGATCGGCGTGCCTGCGGTGCTCATCAGCCGCCAGATCATGGGGCCGGTCTCGGTGCTGATCGCCTGGGTCGTCTCCCTGATCGTATTCTAAACACCTGAAATAACGAGGTTCGCCATATGTCGGTTTTTCTCAAGACACGGGTCACGGCAATAGGACCCGAAGTGGCGGACCTTGCCGAAGGGGGCGTGGTCATCCTGTTCGCGGATGGCTCGCCGCCGGAGCTTGCCGAGGTCTCGGTGCTCCACAAGACGGAGCTCGGACCCAGTGACGGCGCGCCTGAAAAGGGCGCGTCGATCACCCTTGGTCCGGTTACCGCCGTCATAACCGCCGTCGGCTCCAGCGCCTGGAGCAAGGTCCTCGAGATGGGCCACGTCGTCATCTCGTTCAACGGCGCCACCGAGGCCGAAAGGCCGGGCGAGATCTGCGCATCGCAGGTCGATCGCCAAGCCCTCGTGGCCGCCCTGAAGACAGACGCGATCATCACCATCGCCGCCTGAAAGCACTTGCGCCCGCCCAGTCTGGCTTTGGCGCCCAAAAAAGCAGAGTATTTGCCATGGAACGCTCGACCATCGTCAGAGTGCATGAAGGTTTGCACGCCCGCCCCGCCACACGCTTCGTGAAGCTCGCGAAGGGTTTCGAATCCGACGTCGAACTGGTCAAGGACGGCAAGGCGGTCAGCGCCAAGAGCTCGGTCAAGCTGATGCTGTTGGCGGTCAAGGAAAACCAGGAAGTCACCGTGCGGGCGAACGGCGCCGATGCCATCGAGGCGATCGAGGCGTTGATCGGCTATCTCGAGAACCCAACGGCGGGTCTCGATGACGAAGACACCCACGCCCCGGCGAATGACGCAGGCAAGGAAGCGGCGCCCGCGCCCCAATCCGCGCCGGCGGTATCAGGCGAGGCGAATGGTTTGCGCGGTGTCGCCGCAAGCGAGGGCGTCGCCATCGGACCCGCCTTCGCGCATTTCCCGCCTGATATCGCGGGACAGGGCCGCATGCTGCAGGCAGAAGAAATCGCCGGCGAAATCGACAGATTCCGCGCCGCCGTCGCCGCCGTCCAGGCGCGCATGGACCGGGCGCTGGCGCAGGACAGTCTGTCGGCCGGTGACCGGGGCATCGTCGCGGCGCTCAGGGATATCGCCGCCGACGACAGCCTGACCGGCGAGGCCGAGAAGGCGATCAAGGGCGGCAATGACGCGGTGTCGGCCACGATCACCGCCGCTTCCACCATCGCCGCCGATTTCAGCGCCGTCGACGATCATTACCTCAATGCGCGGGCCGACGATGTCCATGCGGTCGGACGGCAGATCTGCCTGGTGCTGCTGGGCCAAGACGACGTCAGCCTCGAAAATATCCCGCAGGGTGCGATCCTGATCGCCGATGATATCGGCGCCTGGGATCTGGCGCGCGCGCCGCTGAAACGCATCGGCGGCGTGGTGTGCGGCCATGGCGGCGCCACCTCGCACATCGCCATCATCGCCCGCTCGCACGGCATTCCGGCGGTGCTGGGCCTCGGCGACAAGATCAATGCCTTGCGCACGGCGCAAGAGGTGGCGCTCGACGGCAACAGCGGCCAGGTGATCATCGACCCCGATGCGGCCACACGCGCCGATTTCGCCGGCCGCGTCGAAGCGGCGGCCAAGGAGCGTGCCGGCCTGACCGCGTTCAAGACGGTGACGCCGAAGCTGGCGGACGGCAGGACTATCGAGGTCGCGGCCAATATCGGCTCGCTGGAGGAGATCGAGGCTGCGCAGGAAGCCGGCGCCATGGGTGTCGGCCTGTTCCGGACCGAGCTTCTGTTCATGCGCCATATGCACCTGCCGTCGGAAGACATGCAGGCCGAGACCTATGCGGCGCTGGCCAAAGCCTTCGCCCCCTATCCGGTCATCGTGCGCACGCTCGACATCGGCGGCGACAAGCCGATCGCCGGCATCGAGTTTCCCGACGAGGAAAATCCCTTCCTCGGCTGGCGCGGCATCCGCATGTGCCTCGACCGGCCCGATATCTTCAAGCGCCAGCTGAGGGCGCTGCTGAGGGCCGCCGTACACGGCAACATCAAGGTGATGCTGCCGATGGTGTCGGATATTTCCGAAGTGACGCGCAGCCGCGCACTGGTCGATGAATGCGCCGCCGAACTCAAGGCCGAAGGCGTGCCGCACGCCACGTTCGATCTCGGCGTGATGATCGAAACCCCGGCCGCGGTGCTGATCGCACCGGCACTGGCCAGGGAGGTGGCTTTCTTCTCGATCGGCACCAATGATCTCACCCAGTACATCATGGCCGCCGACAGGCTCAACCCGACCGTTGCGAAGCTTAACGACGTCACCAATCCGGCCGTGATGTCGGCGATCGAACTGACGGCCAGGGCCGGGGTCGCCGCCGGCATCATGGTGGGCATGTGCGGCGAGGCGGCAGGTCGGCCGGATCTCATTCCAGCCTTCCTGAAGATGGGCCTGACCGAGCTGTCGATGAGCCCGGCATCGATCCAGCGCGCCAAGAAGACGATCACGGCGATGGCGGCCGGGGAGTAGTTCCTGCGACCGCTGCTGCTGGAGCTTACGGCAAGTGCGCAAGCAAGGTTGCGAAGACAGGTGTCAGTTCATCGACCGGGCTCGCCTTGGCGCAGGCCTGGACAATGCGCTCATGACGTATATCGGCGGCCAGCATCGCGATCTCCAGCATGTCTGGCTCCGGCGCGCCGTCGCGGCCGGTTGTCGCCAGGCCGCAAGCCAGGACGACCGGCCCCAGGCAGCTTATATCGAGCGCCCGGCCGCCAGCAGCATTCGATTCCGGCGCGGCTTCGCCAAAGCGGACCGGGCGCTGGTTGAGCAATTCGATCAAAAGCGCCGCGCAGGTTGCCGCGATTGCCTGCAGTCCGGCACCCGGCGCGGCCAGTGCGGCCAACAGATCGCCATGGCGCTTGCGCATGGCCGAGTGGACGGCGGCAAAACCGGCTTCATGGATACGGGCATTCTCGATCTTCAGCCCGGCAAGCACGGCCTTGCTCAGATAGTACATGTCGCGCCGGAACAGGCGCTCGGCGTTCAATTGCTGGTCTTCGTCCCCGGCCGGAAAATAGGTGCCGAGACCTTTGACGGTCGTTCCATCGACGCTTATCGGGCGTTCATGCGGGACGAAGGATTCGGCGATCGACAGCGCGTCGTCGACGGCGCTCGCGGCATGGCTGAGCAGGCCTTCGATGCCTTTGCCCGGAAACGGCGGAAGATGGCTGGTGGCTTCGCGCAGGGCGCTGGCGTCGCCGCTGCCGTCATGACGGCTCTGGCGGATGATGTCGCGGACTTCCCGCAGCCGGTCCTTGAGGTTGACGCGGACGTCTTCGGAGATTTGTCGGAGCATCGCGGTTTGCCTCGAATGTGCCGTGCGGGCCAGCTGCAGTAGGGCGGCCACCGACTCTACATTGTTCCTATCGATTGGTAGATCAATAGGCGATACTAGACCAGCACGCAGAATCGGCGACGGCGCGCGTCCGCCGCCGCGGGGGAGGGATGATTTGGCCAGGGGACGACAAACCGAGGAAAGGCGGGCCGAGGAAAGGCGGGCCAACGAAAGGCGGGCCAACGAAAGTCGAGCAGGAGCCGAAGCGACCGAGCCGGTCGTCAGCGAGAGCCGAACGGACCGCCTCAGGATCCGCGCCGCCTGGATGTATTTCGTCGAGCAGATGACGCAGAACGAGATCGCCGATGTGCTTGGCGTCGGCCGCGTCACCATCGTGCGCATGCTGGCGGAGGCGCGGTCGCGCAACGAGGTCAAGATCACCATCGAGAGCGAGCTTCTGGAGATCGTGCGGCTGGAGCGCGCGCTCGAAAGGACCTTCGGACTGCAGCAGGCGCTGGTGGCGCCGTTGACCGCGGCCAATGCCGATCCGATCCCGGCGATCGCCGCCAAGACCGGCATGTTCCTGTCCGACGCGATGAAATCCGGCATGCAGGTCGGCGTCGGCTGGGGCAATACGCTGTTCCACACCTTGCCGTTCATCAGCGCCAAATCGCTGACCGATTTCAAGGTGATTTCGCTGCTTGGTGGCGTCGGCGTCGCGCGCCGGGTCAACCCGGCCGAGTTCGCGTGGCGCTTCGCCCAGATTTTCCAGGGCGATGGCTATCTGATGCCGACGCCGGCCGTCGTCGACAGCGTCGAGACCAAGATCGCGCTGGTCGAGCGCTGCGGCCTGCAGGAGGTTTTTGAGATGGCCGACGCGCTCGATGCCGTTCTGCTGAGTGTCGGCGGCATCGCTTCGGCCACCACCTTCTCGCGCGGCGGCTTCCTCAGGGAAGCGGACCGCGAGGCGCTGCTGGCGCGCGGCGCCGTCGGCGACCTTCTGTTCCATTTCTACGACCGCAATGGCGATCTGGTCGACCATCCCGTCAACAACCATGTGATGTCGGTGGATGTCGACCGGCTGCGCAAGGCGCCGATCCGCATTCTGACCTCCGGCGGCGCGGAGAAGACCGACGCGCTGCTCGGCGCCATGAATCTGATTGCGCCGACAATCCTGATCACCGACGAGGAAAGCGCAAGGCGTATGCTGAATGCGGTCAGCGAAAGCTGAACGATCCCGTGATGTAGTCCGGCCAGGCCTTGTGCTCGCCGAAAACAGCGGCGAGGTCAGGCGCGCCGGCCAGGATCCCATCCAATACCAACGCGGTGGCGATGCCGACACCATTGCCGCCTGCAATATCGTGTTCGACGCTGTCGCCGACGCAGACCACGCTGTGGCGGTCCGGCTCGCCTGCCAGTGCAAGTGCGGCATCGAAGATCGCCGGATAGGGCTTGCCGATGCGGGTGACGCCGCCGCCCAGGTTCTCGTAGAGATCGGCGATCTCGCCGGCGCCGAAGCGGGGTCCGACCGCCGTCAGCATGATCCTATCGGGATTGGTACAGAAGCACGGCACTTGCCGCGCCGCTGCCGGGCCCAGCAGCCGGCGATAATGGTCGAGGTCGTGGCGGTCCCCCTCACTGGCCGAGATCAGCACCAGTTCGGCGTCCTCGCCGGCCTCTGTCAGCGCGAAGGGCAGGCCTTCGATCGCGCTGCGGTCGCCGTCGCGGCTGATCAACAGGCATTTCGTGCCGGACCGCAACACTCCTGCCGCCGCCATGTCATGGAAACGTCGCCACGCTACCTCGCCGGAAGACACAAAATGGTCCCAGCTGCCGGCCTCGAAGCCGAGCTTCAGCAGGCGATCCTCGTTGGGCCGGGCGCGCTTGCCGGAATTGGAGATCAGCACCACGGTCTTGCCGGCGCGCTTCAGCGTGGACAATGCCTCCACCGCACCGGGATACGGAGCTTGGCCGTCATGCAGCACGCCGAACTGGTCGAGCAGGAAGACCTGGTAGCGTTGCGCCAGCTTCCCGATGCCGTCGAGACGTTCGACCTTTTTCATAGGAGCCCTGTCTCGCTGGCGCCTTTCAGCGCCAGCCGGGCCGTACCGGCGGCGGCCTCGTCCGACAATGCCGGCAGGAACGCGACGCCGAGCTTGCGCTGCCGGATCGCGCTCCATACCGGATTGGCGGCGCCGCCGCCGACGCTGCGAATGGAGGTCAGGGCCGGCGCGCCGAGTTCGGCCAGCCTGCCGTAACCAAGCGCTTCGATCGCCGCCATGCCCTCGAACATCGCCTTGAGGTAATCGGCATCGTCAGCAGGCCGTGGGGTGAGACGCGGCGGCAAGGCCGGATCGGCGATCGGGAACCGCTCGCCAGCCGTCCCAAGCGGATAGTAGTCGAGGCCGGTCTCGGTCGTGGGGTCGATCATCGCGCTGAGTTCGATGATCCGCGCGAGCGGAAAATGCTGCGCCAGCACCTTGCCGCCGGAATTCGAGGCGCCGCCTGCCAGCCAGGTGTCGCCAAGACGATGGCTGTAGATGCCAAAGCGCGGCGCCGAGATCGGCCGGTCGGACAGGATCTTGATGGTCAGCGAGGACCCCAGCGCCGTGACACCGTCGCCGGCCGCCGTGGCGCCCGTCGCCAGGAACGAGGCACAGCCGTCCGTGGTGCCGGCAACCACGACCACATCGCGCGGCAGGCCGAAAAGCGCGGCGGCGGCCGCGGTGAGGGTGCCCGTGACGTCGCCCGGCTCGATGACATCAGGCAGCAAATCCATGCGCATGCCGGTGGCCGCGATCCAATCCGGCCAGCGGCGCGCCTCGACGTCGTAGCCGGTCTTGAGCGCATTGTTCTCGTCGCTGACATCGAAGCGCCCGGACAGGTTGCCGGCGATCCAGTCGGCCTGGTGCAGCACGGCCGCTATGCCGGGCAGATGCTGGTACCGGAGCGCCTTGGCCAGGCCGGAAGTCGCCCCGTGGGCGGCGCTCGCTTCCGGCGCCGCGCGGGCGATCGCGGCCAGGATGTCGCCGTCATCGACCTTGTCGTTGTACATCAGCGGCTCGGCCAGAGGCCGCCCATCAGCGTCGACCGGCAGCAGGGTGCCCGACGTGCCGTCGATGGCGATGGCGCGGATCGCGGCGCGGTCGACGCCCGAAAGCAGTTCCGCCAGCGCTGCCTGGACCGCCTGCCACCATATCGAGGGGTCGCGGGGGTTCTGGCCGAATTTGTCGAGCCGGACAGCGGACTGGCCGGCAATGGAAAAATCCTGACGCATGGCGACGGCGCGGGCGCCGGACGTGCCGATGTCGATGCCAACGACAAGTGGCGTCATGTCGTCCGTCCCTCGCTAGGCCGTGCCGGCCGCATTGAGCTTCTGGCGATACTGCTCGGCGTCCCAGTTGACCAGTTCGTCATTCTCGGCGGCGGTGAGATAGTTCAGCCGCGCCTTGCCGTCGACGCGCGCGGTCACGTCGGCGAGGCAACGCTGCATGGCGTCGGCGCCGGCGCCGGCGTCGCCGCGCATCAGCACACCAGCGCCGGGAAACAGGATCGCCACGGGTGCCGCGCCGAGCCGCGCGGTGACGCCAGCCACGTTCTCGCCCGGCCTCGCAACGACCGAGCCCTGGCCAAGGAAGATGACATGATCCGGATAAAGGCTGCCGGCCTCGGCCATATCTAGGCTTTCCGCATCGAGCGCGACCGCATGCGCTTCGACATCCGCCGGCAATCGGTAGTCGCCGGCAAGTGCCGTCAAGGCGGCGATATCAGGTGCGGCGGTCGCGCGCGCCGGCCGCGCCAGCAGCGACCGGACGCGGTGCAGCAGAGCCTCGGCCTCGGCGACGGTTTCGGCAGCAACCACCAGCCCGTGATTGCCAAGGATCAGCACGTCGACCCCGGGCCGCAATTTCGCGGCAATGCCGCGGGCGAGCGGCAGACCCGGCCGGAAGTAGGGTACCCAAGCCCATTCGACACCGCCCAGTCGCCTGGCGACCTCGGCCTCGCCATCGGCTTGCACGGCAAGCGAAATCGTGTCGACGCAGTGGACATGCAGAACCACGCGTTGCGGCATCAAGGCATGCACCGTGGTCTCGATCGACGGGCGCAGGCCACGCGGATTGAGGTCTTCGATGGCGAAGGCCTGCGGCTTGTCGGCGGCTGGATCGCGCTGTTCGACGGCCTCGAGCAGCGGTGCCATCGCCACCGGCACCATGATGTCGTCGCGGAGCGCATCCTTCAGCCAGGTGCCCGAGGCCTTGATCCACAGCGTGTCGCCGGCCTTCAGCGAGGTGTTGCCGCCCGCCGCCTGCGTCATGTGCGGATTCAGCCCGATGCTGGCCGAAAGCGCCCGCAAGGCGGCCAGTTCCTGTGCATCAGCTTGGGTTGCCACGGCGCCTTTCCTCCAACGTTTGCACGCAATCCCGTCGCCGGGCCGCTGCTGGGCGCTGATATCGCAGATATGAGCGATCTGCGTCAACAGTGATCTACTATCATCAAAATCGGCTTGCAATCCGGGTACTGTTGATTAAGTTGCACCAATTGCCGTGGGAGATGGCGTCAGGGAGGAAAGGGTTGAGCGACTTCGGCCGCCAGCGTCAGATCGTCGAACTGCTGCGGGACCGCCCGTTCGCCTCCGTGCGCGAGCTGCAGGAGCGGCTCGGGGTCTCGGCGGCGACGGTCCGGCGCGATATCGACCGGATCGACGAGGCCGGTGAAGCCCGCAAGGTCTATGGCGGCATTTCTGCGCTCGACGGGGCTTCGCATGCGGGCGTCGCCTATGCCCGGCCCTATGACGAGAACCGTGACCTTGCCGTCGAGGCCAAGCGGCAGATCGCGGCCGTTGCCGCGACCATGGTGCGCGATGGCGATGCCGTCATCGTCCATGGCGGCTCGACCTGTTTCCACCTCGGCGTCAAGCTCGCCGACCGCAACATCCGGCTCTACACCAACTCGATGCCGCTCGCGGCCTATCTCAGCGACCATGGCCATTGCAGCCTGACCGTCGCGGGCGGTGACCTGCACCGCGAGCCCGGCATCATCCATTCACCGACCCAGGCGGCGCCCTTCTATGCCTCGAAATTCTTTCTCGGCACGCAAGGCCTCAACCAGGAAGGGCTGCTGGAATCGCATCCGCTGCTGGTACGCTCCATCGTCGACCTCAGCCTCTGCGCCGATCAGATCGTGGTGCTGGCCGACAGCCGCAAACTGTCGATCCACGCGCGCAATGTCGCGCTGCCGCTGTCGCGCATCGGCACGCTGGTCACCGATGACGGGCTCTCCGATGCCGATGCGCGCATGCTGGAGGACGCCGGCGTCATGGTGCGGATCGCTTCGACCTCGGGAGCCCTCGCGTGAACGTGGCGGTGCTCGACTTCGGCAAGACCAATTCGAAGCTGTTCGTCTTCGACCAGGACGGACGCATTCTCGACGAACGCCGGACGCAGCCGAAATGGACGCGTCAAGGCGGCTTCAGCGTACTCGACGAGGCCGCCCTTCATGACTGGGGGTTGGGCGCCGTTACCGACGCGGTCGAAAACCATGGTGTGGAAGGGGTGATGGTGTCGGGCCATGGTTGCACCTTCGCCCTTGTCGATGGCAAGGCGCTGACCCATCCGATCCTCGACTACGAACAGGAGCCGCCGGCCGAGATCGCGGTGCGGATCGACCGCCGCATCCCGGATTTCGCCGAAACCTTCTCTCCTCGCCTGCCGCTCGGCTTCAACTATGGCCGCCACATGCTGTGGCTGCAGGCGGTCGATCCCGATGCGTTTTCGAACGCGACATCGATTCTGGGCTATCCCCAGTACTGGAGCTGGCGCCTCGGCGGCAGGCCGGTCTCGGAAGTCTCCTATCTCGGCTGCCATTCGCATTTGTGGGCACCGCGCAAACGTGATTTTTCCTCGCTGGTCGACGCCGAGGGCTGGCGCGGCCAGATGCCGGCTTTCGAACGTGCCGGCGCCGTCATCGGCGAGCAGCGCTTCGGCAATACCGAGCGATCGATCGCCATCCACAATGGCGTCCACGACTCCAATGCGGCGCTGTACGCCTATCGCCGGCAAGGGCTTGGGCCGCTGACCGTCGTCTCGACCGGCACCTGGGTCGTCGTGCTCAATCCAGACTGTCCGCTCGAGGCGCTCGACCACGAGCGCGACATGCTGGTCAATGTCGACGTCGATGGCGGCCCGGTGCCGACCATCCGCTTCATGGGCGGGCGCGAATTCGCCGTCATCAGCGGCGGCTGGCAAGGCGCGATCCCGCTAGGCTCGATACAGCAGGCGATCGACGCCGGTCTCATGGCACTACCGAGTTTCGCGCCGGGTGGACCGATATCGGACCGTAGCGGCGAAATCATCGGCGGTACGCCCAGCGCCGTGCAACGCGCGGCGGTGGCGTTGCTCTACGTTGCGCTGATGGTCGACCTTTGCCTCGATCTCATCCATTCCGATAACACGGTGATCGTCGATGGCGGGCTGAACACTGGCGGCCTGCTTGCCGGGCTGCTGGCGCAGCTGCGTCCCGGCCAGACCTTCCTGCAAGGCGCCTCGCTGGAAGGCAGTGCCACCGGTGCCGCGGCGCTCGCCTTCGAGAGCGTGGGGCGCGACTTCGCCGCCGAGCCGCCGGAGCCGGTGCGGGCGACGCAATTCGGCGGTCTTGCCGGCTATCGCGACGCCTGGCGCGATCGCGCTGCCGGACATGGTGCCGCCGCCAAGGCTGCGGGTGGTGCGCCATGAGCGCGGCAGTCCAACCACAGGCGACGCGCCAGCCGGTGCTGGAGATGCGCCACATCTCGAAGACCTTCGGCGCGATCCGCGCCCTCCAGGACGTCTCGCTCAGCGTCCACGCGGGCGAATTGCACGCGCTGATGGGCGAGAACGGCGCCGGCAAGTCGACGCTGATGAAGGTGCTGTCGGGCGCCTATCGCCCGGATCCCGGCGGCGAGATCCTGATCGATGGCGCGCCCGCCGCGACCGGCGATCCGATCAAGGCACGCGCGGCCGGTATCGCGGTGATCTACCAGGAGCTGTCGCTGGCGCCGAACCTGACGGTGGCGCAGAACATCTTCCTCGGCAACGAGCCGCGGCGCTTCGGCGTCGTCGACCGGGACCAGTGCAACCGACGCGCCGCCGAGATCGTCGACCGGCTCGGCGTCGCCTTCTCGGCGCGTGCCCTGGTTTCCAGCCTGTCGCTCGGCGAGCGCCAGCTGGTCGAGATCGCCCGGGCGCTGTCGACCAATGCGCGCATCATCGTCATGGACGAGCCGACCACGTCGCTGACCTCGCGCGAGACCGACCGGCTGTTCGAGGTGATCGCGACGCTGAAGGCGCAAGGCATCGCCATCATCTACATCAGCCATCGCATGGAAGAGGTCTACCAACTCGCCGACCGCGTCAGCGTGCTGCGCGACAGCGGCTATGTCGGTACGCTGGAGCGCGCCGACCTCAACGCCTCGCGGCTGGTGTCGATGATGGTCGGCCGCGATCTCTCCGCCTTCTACAAGAAGGATCATCGCCCGCCGGACGAGAAACGCGCCGTGGCGCTCTCGGTGCGCGGCATGTCCGACGCGCACTTGCTGAAGAACTGTTCGTTCGACCTCCACCACGGCGAGGTGCTGGCGCTGGCCGGCCTCGTCGGCTCGGGCCGCACGGAGCTTGCCAGGCTGATCTTCGGCGCCGACAAGCGCAGCGCCGGCACGATGGAACTCGACGGCAAGGCCGTGACCATCGGCTCGCCGCGCGAGGCGCTCGATGCCGGCATCGCCTACCTTACCGAGGACCGCAAGGAACTCGGCCTGTTCCTCGACATGTCGATTTCCGACAACATCAGCATGGGCGTGCTGGCCAGGGACGCACGAGCCGGCGGATTTCGCGATTTCACCGCCGCCGACAGGAGAGCGGCGAAGGCCATTGCCGACCTCTCCATCCGCACCGGCTCGGCACAGGCCAATGCCGGCTCGCTGTCGGGCGGCAACCAGCAGAAGGTGCTGCTCGCGCGCCTGCTGGAGACCGAGCCGAAGGTGGTCATCCTCGACGAACCGACCCGCGGCGTCGATGTCGGCGCCAAGTCGGAAATCTACCGGCTGATCGACAACCTCGCCAACAAGGGCATCGCCATCCTGATGATCTCCAGCGAATTGCCCGAGGTGATCGGCGTCGCCGACCGCGTGCTGGTGATGCGCGATGGCGCGATCGCTGGCGAGGTGACGGCATCGGAAGGCGAGCCGCTTCGTCAGGAAGCGATCATGGAACTTGCGACGGGAGCGTCTCAGCGATGACAGACAGGACGACCGGGACGAAGAGTGTGGATCAGGCGGCGGTCAGGAGCCGGCGGCTGCGCACCGCGCTTGCGGCCCTTGGCATGCTGCCGGTGCTGGTGCTGCTGGCCGCCGGCTTCCAGTTCATCAATCCGCGCTTTCTGACCGGCACCAACCTGCTGATCGTCACGCAGCAATCGTCGATCAACATCGTGCTTGCCGCCGGCATGACCTTCGTCATCCTGACCGGCGGCATCGACCTGTCGGTCGGCTCCATCCTTGCCGCCTCCGCGATGGTGGCGGTGCTGGTGTCGCTGGTGCCGGACTGGGGCCTGCTCGGCGTGCCGGCGGCCATCCTGGTCGGCCTTGGCTTCGGGCTCATCAACGGGTTGCTGGTCGCCTATATCAGGCTGCCGCCGTTCATCGTGACGCTCGGTTCGCTGACCGCCGTGCGCGGCGTTGCCCGCCTGCTCGGGCAGGACACGACGGTGTTCAACTCCGACCTGCCGTTCGACTTCATCGGCAACGGTTCGGTGCTCGGCATCCCCTGGCTGGTCATCATCGCGCTGTCGGTGGTGGTGCTGTCCTGGCTGGTGCTGAAACGCACCGTGCTCGGCACCTGGATCTACGCCGTCGGCGGCAACGCCGAGGCTGCGCGGCTGACCGGCATCAAGGTGCCGCTGGTGCTGCTCTTCGTCTATGGCGTTTCCGGGCTGCTCGCCGGCCTTGGCGGCGCCATGTCGGCGGCCCGGCTCTACGCCGCCAACGGCCTGCAGCTCGGACAAAGCTATGAACTCGACGCCATCGCCGCCGTCATCCTCGGCGGCACCAGTTTCGTCGGCGGCGTCGGCTCGATCTGGGGCACGCTGATCGGCGGCCTGATCATCGCGGTGCTCTCCAACGGGCTCATCTTGGCCGGTGTCTCGGACATCTGGCAGTACATCATCAAGGGATTGGTCATCATCGTGGCGGTCGCCCTCGACCGCTACCGGCTCCAGGCAGGGGCAAGAACGTGAGTGACCTGGTCGCCGGCATCAACGACCGGCTTGTGCAACGCACCGTGAGAGGCGCGGTGCATCGGAGGAAGTAAGCGTAATGAAGATCATCACCAGACTGCTCTGCGGCGCCGCTTTCGCGGCCGTCGCCATCGCGCCGGCATCGGCCAAGGACCTCAACAAGGTCGGCATCTCGGTCGGCCTGCTCGGCAACCCGTTCTTCGTCGCCACCATCAAGGGCATCGAGGATGCGGCCAAGAAGATCAATCCGAAGGTCGAGGTAACATCGGTCTCGGCCGACTATGACCTCAACAAGCAGGTCTCGCAGGTCGATTCCTTCATCGCCGCCGGCGTCGACGTGATCATGCTCAACGCGGTCGATGCCAAGGCGATCGCACCGGCGGTGAAGAAGGCGCAGGCTGCCGGCATCGTCGTCGCCGCCTTCGACGTTTCGGCGCCGGGCGCCGACGTCACCGTGATGACCAACAACGTCAAGGCCGGCGAGGAAGCCTGCCAGTACCTGGTCGACCACACCGGCGGCAAGGGCGACTACGTCATCCTCAATGGACCGGCGTCGTCGTCGATCCTGGAACGTGTGAAGGGCTGCAAGAACGTGCTTGCCCAGCATCCCGACATCAAGATACTGTCCGACGACCAGAACGCCGAAGGCTCGCGCGACGGCGGCTTGAAAGTGTTCCAGTCGCTGCTTACCCGTTTCGACAAGATCGACGCGGTGTTCGCCATCAACGACCCGACGGCGATCGGCGCCGAGCTCGCCGCCAAGCAGCTCAACCGCTCGGAGTTCATCTTCACCGCGGTCGACGGCGCGCCGGATATCGAGAAAGAACTTTCTTCCGGCAAATCGATGATCAAGGCTTCGGCCTCGCAGGATCCCTATGTGATGGCCGGCCAGTCGCTGACCATGGCGGCCGACCTGCTGGCCGGCAAGAAGCCGGCGGAGGCCACCGTGCTGCTCGACCCGAAGCTGATCACCGCCGAGAACCTGAAGGACTACAAGGGCTGGACCGCGGCCCGCTAAGCCTCCCAAGGCTGGTGCGGCCGGCGCGATCCGGCCGCACCCATTCTCCCCACCTCAATGCCGGAGACGATCATGTCGCGCATCGGAATCCATTCTTTCGTCTGGTCGGCAAGCTCGGCGCAGCACGAGCTCGAACGCACGCTGGCCAATACCAAGGAGGCCGGTTTCGACCTGATAGAATTCTCCTATCTCGACCCCGCCGATGTCGATATTGGCGGCCTTGCCAAACGCATCGCCGATCTCGGCCTCGGCGTGGCGATCAGCATCGGGTTGCCTGGTGATGGCGACATATCGAGCGCCGACAAGGCGATCGCCGCGCGCGGCGTCGAGATCCTCAACCAGACCGTCGCGTTGACGCGCGACCTTGGCGGCAGCAAGGTCGCCGGCATTCTGTCGGCCAGCCATGGGCTGCAGGTCGAGGCGCCGACACGCGATCAATGGAACCGCAGCGCCGCGGCGCTGGCCAAGGTTGCCGAGACGGCGAAGGCGGCCGGCGTCACGCTCAACCTGGAAATCGTCAACCGCTTCGAAAGCAATCTGCTCAACACCGCCGCGCAGGGCCTGGCCTTCATCGAGGACACCGGGTCGGATAACATCTTCCTGCATCTCGACACCTTCCATATGAACATCGAGGAGGCCGATGTCGGGCTCGCCATCCGTCACGCGGCAGCCAAGATCGGCTATGTCCATATCGGCGAAAGCCATCGCGGCTTCCTCGGCACCGGCAACATCGACTTTGCGGCGATTTTCGATGCGCTGACCGCAATCGGCTACGCCGACGATCTCAGCTTCGAATCCTTCTCCTCGGAGATCGTCGACGAGAACTTGTCGAAGAAGACCGCGATCTGGCGCAATCTGTGGACCGACAATATGGCGCTCGCCAAACACGCGCGCGCCTTCATCGGCCTCGGGCTGGAGACGGCGCAACGCAAGGCTGAACTCGTCTCGGCGCCGCACAAACCGTAGCAACTCCAGGTCGGCGCGGGATGCGCGGCCGCGCCTGTTTCGCATGGCACGGCATTGCTCCCGTCATGTGCATCGGCTATCCGACCTCGAACATAATGAAGCAAACGGAGCCCGGCATGACGAACAAGACTATCCTCAAATTCGGCGCGGTCGAGCACGCGGAAGCCGGCGATCTGCCTGGCTGGATCGCGGTCGAGGGCCAGCCGACCATGCAGACCGCCGTCCAGCACACGACCGCGGACGGCAAGGTGATATCGGGCACATGGCGGGCGTCACCCGGCACCTATCACGCGACCTACACCGACTATGAGTTCGTGCACATGATCGCCGGCCGCATCATCATCACGCCCGACGGCGGCACTCCGGTCGAAGTGGGCCCCGGCGACGCCTTCGTGGTGGAAGCCGATTTCAAGGGCACCTGGAAGATCGTCGAGCCGGTGATCAAGCATTTCGTCGTCCGGGTCGGCTGAGCCGGCCTGATCGCATTCGAGCATGAAAATCCCGCCATGGTCCGCCATGGCGGGATTTTCGCTTGTGGCATTGGTTTCGACGCGTTGCTCCGTCGTTCAATGACCAGATGCATCGTAATGGGTCAGCACGTCTGGCACGGCATTTGCTGCTGTGGCGAGGCGGCCACAAGGCCGTCCCGATCCAACGGTTGGCAACGATGCATTTTCGTCAGTTTCTCATCGGAATGACCGCAACGTCGGCGTCCGTCGCGCTCGCGGCCTATTTCAGGACGGGTTCGCCATGGCTCGCCCTTGCATGCGCCGCCGCCAGCGCAACCCTGCTGCAGACCGGTTACTTCATGCCGATCGTCAGGGAGGTCTATCGGCCGGCAGTCCCGGAAAGGACAGCGGCAAACCACGATGCACGCCGGCCCGAGGCAAGGCTGCCGGCGCGCCTGCTTACGCTCGTTGCGATCGCCATGCTGGCCAGCGCGGCGATGACGCAGACGACCCTTGCCGATGACGATGATACTTACTTCGACTGCGTCATCGGCAAGGCCGAGGCGATCATGAAACGGCAAACGCACAGGGATGCCGAAGCAGCGCTGGGGAAGGCCTATGCGCTGTGCCAGCCGATGGAACCGTCCCAGGAAGCGTTCTTGTCGCCCTGACCTGCCGCAACTGGTTGAAGTCGTTGACAATCAATGAGGGTTGTTTGCAACACGGTGCGACGTGGTCACCGCGAAAATCAATTCCAACCCTCTGATTTCGTTGGTGATCCCGACAGGAATCGAACCTGTGACCTACAGATTAGGAATCTGCCGCTCTATCCTACTGAGCTACGGGACCACGCGGCCCGACACATAGCCGCTTCGGACCGTTTCGCCAAGAGGCCGGCCGAAGGCAATTCGGCCGGCGCTTTACATGCATCAGGCGGCTAGCGCCGTCTCCGCCAGTTTTACCCAATAGCTCATGCCGTGCGGGATGGCTTCGTCATTGAAGTCATAGGCCGGGTTGTGGAGACCGGCGGTCTCGCCATTGCCGATGAAGATGAAGGCTCCGGGCCGGGCTTCCAGCATATAGGAGAAGTCCTCGCCGCCCATCACCGGTTGGATCGCGCGGTGCACCTGGGCATCGCCGGCCACGTCGGCGGCCACGTCGCTGGCGAACACCGTCTCATCCGCATGGTTGAACGTCACCGGGTAATTCGCGTCGTAGTCGACCTCGATCGTCGCGCCATAGGCGGTGGCCAGCCCCGCGCAGATCGCGCGGATACGCTCTTCCGATTTCTTGGCCACCTCCTTCTTCAGCGTGCGCACCGTGCCGGCGATCTCGGCCGATTCCGGGATGATGTTGTAGGCGTCGCCCGCGTGGAACTTGGTCACCGACACCACCACGGCCTCGACAGGATCGGTGCTGCGCGAGGCGATCGTCTGCAAGGCGCCGACCAGCTGGCTGGTGATGACGATCGGGTCGATCGTGCCGTGCGGCATCGCCGCATGGCCGCCCCGGCCTTTCACGGTGATGGTGAATTCGGCGGTCGCCGCCATGATCGGGCCTGGACGGATGGCGAACTGGCCGACCGGCAGGCCGGGCATATTGTGCATGCCGAACACTTTGGCGATATCGAAGCGCTCCATCATGCCGTCCTTGACCATCTCGTTGCCGCCGCCACCGCCTTCTTCCGCCGGCTGGAAGATGACCGCCACGGAGCCCGTGAAATTGCGCGTCTCGGCGAGATATTTCGCCGCGCCGAGCAGCATCGCGGTGTGGCCGTCATGGCCGCAGGCATGCATCTTGCCCGGAACGGTCGACGCGTAGGGCTTGCCGGTGATCTCCTTGAGCGGCAGGGCGTCCATGTCGGCGCGCAACCCGATTGTGGGGCCTTCCCCCTGACGGCCGCGGATGATGCCGACGACGCCCGTCTTGCCGAGGCCGGTCACCACATCGTCGCAGCCAAACTCTTTCAGCTTTTCGGTGACGAAGGCCGCCGTCTTGAAGACATCGAAGTTCAGTTCTGGCGTCTGGTGCAGATGCTGTCGCCAGCCAGTGACTTCGTCCTGCATTTCGGCGGCGCGGTTCAGGATTGGCATGATGGTTCCATTTCGTTGTTGGTGCAGCCGGCTTCAGCCCGATGTTTTGGAATTGTGATTGTCAGGCGCTTTGCCATGTTGGCGTCACATAGGGTAAATAGCACCGCAATAATGCGGTCCGGTTTTTGAGGGTCGGATCCTTATGCTGGCGGTCACGTAACGAAATCTTACGGAGCCAGGGGCAATCAGGGCAAGAGGCGATTTCGGATTCGATCATGCGGCACAGGCATTTCCTCAAACTATTCCCGGCTGGCGCAATCATGCTGTCGGTCCTGGCTGGGCCGGCGCTGGCCAATCCGGTGGTGGTCTTCGACCTCAAGAGCGGCCAGATCCTGCAGCATCAGGATGCGTTCAAGCGCTGGTATCCAGCCTCGCTCAGCAAGCTGATGACCGCCTATGTGACCTTCAGGGCGATCGCGGCCGGGGAAGTCCAGCTCGATTCGCCGATCAAGGTGACCAAACATTCCGCTGGCGAACCGCCGAGCAAGATGGGTTTCAAGCCCGGCTCGGTGATGCGGCTCGACAATGCGCTGAAGATGATGCTGGTCAAATCGGCCAATGACATCGCCATGGCGGTCGGCGAGAATGTCGGCGGGTCGCAGGCAGCCTTTGCCGAAAGGATGAACGCCGAGGCGGCCCGGCTCGGCATGAACGGCACCCATTTCGTCAACCCGAACGGGCTTTACTCGCCCGACCAGTATACGACGGCGCGCGATCTCTCGATCCTGGTGATGGCGATCCGCCGCGAGTTTCCGCAATATGCGCCGTGGTTCTCGATCGAGGGGCTCGCGGTCGGCAAGAAGGCCATTTCCAACTACAATCTCCTGATCGGCCGCTATCCCGGCGCCGACGGCATGAAGACCGGCTTTGTCTGCCCGTCCGGCTTCAACATGATCGGTTCGGCGACCCGCAACGGGCGTACGCTGGTGGCGGTGGTGCTTGGCGAGAAGTCGGCGATCAGCCGTGCCGAAACCGCGGCCAAACTGCTCGATCAAGGCTTTGACGCGCCTGCCGCCGGGTCGACCACCGTCACCACGCTGGCGCCCTACGGCGATCTGATCTCGCCCAACGACATGCATGACGAGGTCTGCAAGAAGAAGACGAAGGCGGAGCAGTCCGAGGCGCCGCCAGCCGTCGCCGCCAAGGACGTGCCGAAATCGCCCTATCGGGAGAAGCTCGACCATGTGCCGACACTGGTTGCCGTCGGCCTCGGCGGCGCCACCGGTCCGGCGCCGAAAGCGATCCTCGACGAGGGCGCGCAGGAATATGCCGACGTGCCGATTCCGCCTTGGCGGCCCGACAAACCCGTACCGGCCGGCACCGGTCCGAAAGTCGTGGGTGCCGCCGCGCAAGGCGACCAGCCGACCAAAGCCGCGAATTAACCCGATGAGCGGTTTCCCGATACCCGTCTCGGTGCTGACCGGCTTTCTCGGCGCCGGCAAGACGACATTGCTCAACCGGCTCCTGAAGGATCCGGCCTTGGCCGACACCGCGGTCATCATCAACGAGTATGGCGAGGTGGCGATCGACCACCTGCTGGTCGAGCAGGCCTCCGACGGCATCATCCAGCTTTCCGACGGCTGCCTGTGCTGCACGGTGCGCGGCGAACTTGTCGACACGCTGGCCGACCTGGTCGACCGGCTGCAGACCGGCCGTATTGCCCGGCTTGCCCGCGTCATCGTCGAGACCACGGGACTGGCCGACCCGGCGCCGGTGCTGCAGTCGATCATGGCCCATCCGGCGCTGGTCCAGGCTTTTCGGCTCGACGGCGTCATCACCCTGGCCGATGCGGTCAACGGTGGGGCGACACTCGATGCGCATGTCGAGGCGGTCAAGCAGGTTGCGGTGGCCGACCGTATCGTGCTCTCCAAGGCCGATCTGGTCGCTGATCCCGGCGATCTCGAAACGCTGCGGGCGCGCTTGCGCCAGATCAATCCCGGAGCTCAACTGCTCGATGTCGGGGAGACGAAGACCGGCGTGGCGGCGCTGTTCGACTGCGGCCTCTACAATCCTGCCACCAAGTCCGCCGACGTGCGGCGCTGGCTTGGTGAAGAGGCTGCGCATCACGACCATGTTGACCATCATGGCCATGATGATCACGAGCATGCCCATGCCCATGCCCATGCCCATGCCCATGCCCATGCCCATCGCCACGATCAGCGCGTAAAAACCCATTCGCTGGTGCATGACGGCCCGGTGCCGTTTTCAGCCATCGAGATGTTTCTCGATCTCCTGCGTTCGACGCATGGCGAGCACCTGCTGCGCATGAAGGGTATTATCGAATTGCAGGAGGATCCGTCGCGGCCGTTGGTCGTGCATGGCGTGCAGAAGATCCTGCATCCGCCGGTGCGGTTGCCGTCCTGGCCGGACAGCCAGCGCGGCACGCGGCTGGTTCTGATCACGCTCGATATGCCGGAAGACTATGTGCGCCGGCTGTTCGCCGCCTTCACCAACCGGCCGTCGGTCGATACGCCCGACCGCGCGGCGCTGGAAAACAACCCGTTGGCGATCGCCGGACTGTAAATCTTTCGATTATTGCTCGCCGCGCTCGACCAGAAAGCGATGGCCTGAAACCGACGCTGTTTCAATCAGCTGGTGGCCGGCGTCCGAGCAGAAGGCGGGGATGTCGATGACGGCCAGCGGGTCGGTGGTTTCCAGCCAGAGCCGGCTGCCCGGCTGCATGCCGGCCAGCCGCTTCTTCGCCTTCAGCACGGGCAGAGGGCAATTCAGCCCCTTCAGATCATAGACGGTGTCGCTGGCCACGGCGATCAGCCGCCGAACATGCCGAGCAGCTTGTTCTTCAGCTTCGTCACCCGGCTCTCGTCCGCGCTGGCGGCCTGCGTTTCGGCCGGCTGGGCTTCCGTCGGAGCAGCAATGGTCGCAGTGGCGACGGGAGCTTCCTTGGCGGCCTTGGCCGCTTCCTTTGCAGCCACGGCTTGCGCCTTGGCGGCTTCCTTTTCTGCCAACGCCTGCGCCTTGGCGGCTTCCTTGGCCTGTTTGGCGGCCTCAATGGCTGCCAGCCTCTGCTCCTCGGCCTTCTTCTTGGCCGCTTTTTCCGCGTCGAGCGCCGCCATCTTGCGGCCGGCGGGCGAATCGATGCGGCCCATGCGCGCCGTCTCGGTCACCGAACCGTCGGTGTTGAGCGATGGCGGGTCGATCGGCACGCGTTCGCCGCGCGCCCGGCGCTTCGACCAGTCGGAGACGATGCTGGCTTCCTTGATGCCGGCAATGGTTGGCTTCGGCGGCGGCACGCTAGCCTTGAGCGCGCCGTTGAACGCTGCATCGTAAGTGCTCTGATAGGCGTTGTAGGCGCTCTTCAAGGAATCCGGCTGCGTGGTCGCCGGGCAGGCGCCGGTCGGATCGAAGGTCTGGCCGTCGGCGGCAACCTGGTTGAAGACGTAGCGCTTCTCGCAGACGTCGACCTTCGGCGGCACCTTGGTGACTTCGAAATTGTCGTAGCCGACCTTCAGCATCTTCCAGAACTCATAGTTCGGATCGTTGCGGTAGCGCGCCATGTTGGCCGCGGTCATGCGGAACGGAAAAGCCTGGATCTGGAACTCGGTCTGGCCACCCTGAAAGGCGTCGCGGCCGAAGGCATAGATCTGCTCGATCTGTGCGTCGGTCATCGAATAGCAGCCCGACGACGAGCAGGCGCCATGCACCATCAGGTTCTGGCCGGTGCGGCCATTGGCGCGGTCATAGGCGTTGGGGAAGCCGATGTTGAAGGACAGATGGTAGTTCGAGCGCGGGTTCATCTGCGATGGCCGAACCGTATAGAAACCTTCCGGCGCCTGGCGGTCGCCCTCGGTGTATTTCGGCCCGAGCTTGCCCGACCATTTGCAGATATCGTAGCTCGCCACCATGTCGTAGCGGCCATTGGTCTTGGCCTTCCAGATTTCGAGCTTGCCTTCTTCCTTGAAGATACGGGCCATCACCGAGGAGGTGCGGATCATGCCCTTGGCCTTCATGTCGGCCAGGATCTTGTCGGGCAGCGGCTTGTTGGCTTCCGGGGCAAAATCCTTCATCGACGAATCATTGCAGCCGGCAACGACTATCGAGGCAATGAGGACTCCGGTGCGGGCAAACTTGGCAAACATGGATACGGCTATGTCTTTTTCCTCGGTCCATGGCCTCAAAGCGGCTGGACCCGTATGCTGAACACCGACGGACCGTAAGCCCGTTAACCTTGAAAATTCCTTACCGCAAGCTTCGACAAACCCCTCACGGCAATTTCATTGAACCGAATCCGGCGGCATTTTTGTGGCGAAAGCGCTCATTGCCGCCACATTGCCGTGGGCACGGGGCTTCGATGGTCCCATTGTGCCGTCGGACGGTCAGAGGCTGCGGCCCATCGCCAGGTATTTCTCGCGGCGCTGTTCACGGAAATCGGTGTTGGCGCCGGCGAATTCCTTCATCGTCTTGGCGATGAGGTCGCCGGTCGCGGCTATCACCGTTTCGGGCGCGCGCTGGGCGCCGCCCATCGGCTCGGGGATGATGGCGTCGATGATCTTCAGTTCGAGAAGATCCTGCGCGGTGATCTTCATGTTGGTCGCCGCGTCCTTGGAGCGCGTCGTGTCGCGCCACAGGATGGAGGCGGCACCCTCGGGCGAAATCACCGAATAGATGGCGTGTTCGAGCATGTAGACGCGGTTGGCGGTGGCGATCGCGATGGCGCCGCCCGAACCGCCTTCGCCGATGACGACCGAGATCGACGGCACTTTCAGGCCAAGGCAGGCCGAGGTCGAGCGGGCGATGGCTTCGGCCTGGCCGCGCTCCTCGGCGCCGACGCCGGGATAGGCGCCGGCCGTGTCGACCAGCGTCAGCAGTGGAATCTTGAAGCGGTCGGCAAGTTCCATCAGCCGCACCGCCTTGCGATACCCTTCAGGACGCACCGAGCCGAAATTGTGCTTCAGCCGGCTCGCCGTGTCCGAGCCCTTTTCCTGGCCGAGGATGGCGACAGGTTCGCCGCGGAAACGGGCAAAACCGCCGACGATCGCCTGGTCCTCGCCGAAATTGCGGTCGCCGGCGAGCGGCGTGAAGTCGCTGAACAGGCCCTTGATGTAGTCGACGCAGTGCGGCCGGTCGGAGTGGCGCGCCACCTGCACCTTCTGCCATGGCGTCAGCGCCTTGTAGAGTTCGCGCAGCGCGTCGCGCGAGCGCTTCTCGAGCCTGGTGATCTCGTCGGCGACATCGACCGCCTCGCCGTTCTCGGCAAGCTTCTTGAGCTCGAGGATCTTGAGCTCAAGATCCTGCACCGGCTTTTCGAAATCGAGGTAATTGTACATGCTTGAGCGGACCGATGCGTCGGAAGGCAAGGACTGCGGAACCGTTGAAACCAAGGCTCCGGGCGGTGAAATGTCGTCCTCACATAGCGATATGAGGCCTAGTCGGCAAGCGGATGATGATCGTTGACCAGCCGCACCAGCCGCTCCTCAAGCACGTGGGTGTAAATCTGTGTCGTCGATATGTCGGCGTGGCCAAGCAGTTGCTGCACGGCCCTGAGATCGGCGCCGTTCTGCAAGAGATGGCTGGCGAAAGCATGGCGCAGCACATGCGGCGATATTTTCGCCGAGGCAATGCCGGCGCGCGCCGCCAGCCCTTTCAGGTCGCGGGCAAAGACCTGGCGCGAGAGATAGCCGCTATCGGATGCCGCCGGAAACAGGAACGGGCTGTCGCCGAAAGCAGGCACCTTGGCCCGGACGTCAAGCCAGCTCCGCATCGCCGAGCGCGCCTTGGCCGACAGCGGCACCATGCGTTCCTTGTCGCCCTTGCCGCGCACCATGAAGAAACGGTCGTCGCGCTGCGCCACCGTCACCGGCAGGCCGACCAGTTCGGAAACGCGCAGACCCGTGGCGTAGAGCACTTCGACCAGCGCATGCAGGCGCAAGGCCGCCAACCTGTCGGCATGACCGAGCCCGGCATCGCCGGCTTCGTGCGCGGCGCGGTCGATCAGCCGGCCGGTTTCGGCCTCACTCATCGTCTTGGGCAGTGGACGGCCCTTCTTAGGGCTGTCCAGCGTGCCGGTCGGGTCGTCGGCACGCAGGCCTTCGGCATAGAGGAACTTGAAGAACTGGCGGATCGCCGACAGTTTGCGCGCCTGCGACGTCGGCGCGAAGCCGCGCGCGGCAATATCGTCGAGATAGGCGCGGATATCTGCGGTAGCCGCACCGGCAAGCCCGCCATCGATTTCTTGCGAGGCATCCTCCAGATCGCGGCGATAGGAGGAAAGCGTGTTCTCGGCCGCTCCCCGCTCGGCGCTCATCATTTCCAGGAAGGCCTCGATACGGGCGGCGCTGTTCATTTCCTTGAGGCGTTCCGAGACAGTTACGGTGTGGTTCAGTTTTTCTTGGGATTGAGCTTTTCCGGCGGAATACGCACGCTCATTTCCGCTTTTTTCGGCTCGACGAACATCACCAGCGCGAACATCGTACCATAGGCAATGCCGGCCAGAATCGCGAGGGTCACGACAAAGCGAAACAGTGTCGGCATCAATTCTCGCCCGTCTTTTTGTTCTGCGTTTCCAAACCCTGTGCCCTTATGGGACGCCAATCCGGCCAATTCAAGGAGGAAGCGGGGGCGTGTTAGCAACTTCTGATGCGAGCGTCCCTCCGTCCATATCGAGCCCACGGCGCTCGGCACGCTTGACGCAAACCGGCTTTTCATGTCGATACGCCGGCAAAGAGGGCCCAAGAAACAGCTGATGAACGCGCTACAGGCAAATCCTCCAGGCGAGACCCATGCCGCGCTGCTTGGCCGGCTGGGCGGCCGGTCCATTGTCTTTGTCGGCCTGATGGGCGCCGGCAAGACGGCGATCGGCCGCAAGGTGTCGACGATGCTTTCGCTGCCCTTCATCGATAGCGACCAGGAGATCGAGAGCGTGTCGCGGATGACCGTTCCGGAGCTGTTCGAGCGCTACGGCGAGACCGAGTTCAGGGCCCTGGAACAGCGTGTCATCCTGCGCGTGCTTGAAAACGGCCCGCAGGTTCTGTCGACCGGTGGCGGCGCCTTCATGAACGCGCAGACGCGCGAGGCCATCGCCGCCCATGGGGTCTCGGTGTGGCTGAAGGCCGAACTCGACCTTCTGATGGACCGCGTTTCCAAGAAGCAGAACCGCCCGCTTTTGAAAAGCGCCGATCCCCGCGCCGTGCTGGAGCGGCTGATGGAGGAACGCTATCCGGTCTATGCCACTTCCGACGTCACCGTGCCGACCCGCGACGACCGCAAGGAGATCATCGCCGCCGAGGTGCTTGAGGCGCTGTGCCGGCATTTCGGCATCGATACGATAGCGGCGACGGGCGAGGTCGAATCATGAGCGCGGATCAGCCTGTCATCGTCGAAGTCGGTCTCGGTGACCGGGCCTACGACATATTGATCGGCGCCGGCCTGCTGTCGCGCGCCGGTGCTGAGATTTCGCGCCGGCTGCCGGGCACACGCGCCGCCGTCGTAACCGACGAGAACGTCGCCGCGGCGCATCTCGATACGCTGAAGGCCGGGCTCGAGAAGGGTGGCATCCAGCCCACCGTCATCACGATGCCGCCCGGCGAGAAGACCAAGAGCTTTGCCCATCTCGAAGAGGTGGTCGATGGCGTCCTGGCCGCCAGGCTGGAGCGCGGCGACGTCGTCATCGCGCTTGGCGGCGGCGTCATAGGCGATCTCACCGGTTTTGCCGCCGGCATCGTGCGGCGCGGCATGAATTTCGTGCAGGTTCCGACCTCGCTGCTGGCGCAGGTCGATTCCTCGGTCGGCGGCAAGACCGGCATCAACAGCCCGCGCGGCAAGAACCTCGTCGGCGTCTTCCTCCAGCCCAGGCTGGTGCTGGCCGACACCGAAGTGCTCGACACGCTGCCGATCCGGGAATTTCGCGCCGGCTATGCCGAGCTCGCCAAATACGGGCTGATCGACCGGCCGGAATTCTTCGCCTGGCTGGAAGCGAACTGGGAAAAGGTGTTCGCCGGCGGACCGGAGCGGGCCGAGGCCATTGCCGAGGCCTGCCGCGCCAAGGCCGACGTCGTTGCCCGCGACGAGTTCGAAACGGGCGACCGCGCCCTGCTCAATCTCGGCCACACCTTCGGACACGCGCTCGAAGCCGCCACGCAGTATGACGGCGCTCGGCTTGTCCATGGCGAGGGGGTCGCCATCGGCATGGCGCTGGCGCACCGGTTCTCGTCGCGGCTCAATCTCGCCAGCCCCGACGATGCGGCCCGCGTCGAGGCGCATCTGCGTGCCGTCGGGCTGCCGTGGCGGATGGCCGATATCCCGGGCGATTTGCCCGATGCGGATACCCTGCTTTCATTCATCACGCAGGACAAGAAGGTGTCGCGCGGCGCGCTGACCTTCATTCTGACGCGCGGCATCGGCCAGGCCTTCATCGCCAAGGATGTACCGGCCTCGGAAGTGCTGTCGTTCCTCAGGGAAAGCCATCCAGCCAGCCGGAAAGCCGGCTGAGATGGACAATGGCTGGATCGTCGTCGCCGTCCTTGCCATCATCGTCCTGCTGGTCGTTGCCGTGCGCAAGCGTCTCCTCGCAATGTTCGGCTACGAACTGTCGCGCATCGAGCCGCAGCGCTCGAGCCAGGACGAATTGCGCGGCGCGGTCGACGATTTCCGCCGTGACGGGCAGGTGGTGCGCGAGGACCGCGACCGCATCGGCGGCCTGTTCGACCTCGAAGAGCTCGAAGTTTCCGACGTCATGGTCCACCGCACGAATATGCGCTCGGTCAACGCCGACAATGCGCCGGAGGCAGTGGTGCGCGAGATCCTGCAGAGCCCGCACACCCGCATGCCGCTCTGGAAAGGCTCGCTCGACAACATCGTCGGCGTGCTGCACGCCAAGGATCTGCTGCGCGCGCTGAACGAAGTCGGCAACGATTTCTCGCAAATCGACGTGATGAAGATCGCCTCAAAACCCTGGTTCGTGCCCGACACCACGACCTTGCAGGAACAGCTCAACGCCTTCCTGCGCCGCAAGGCGCATTTCGCCGTCGTCGTCGACGAATATGGCGAGGTCGAGGGGCTGGTGACGCTGGAGGACATCATCGAGGAGATCGTCGGCGAGATCGCTGACGAGCACGATGTCGACATCCAGGGCGTCAAGCAGGAGGCAGACGGCTCCATCGTGGTCGATGGCACGGTGCCGATCCGCGACCTCAACCGGGCGCTCGACTGGAACCTGCCCGACGAGGAGGCGACCACCATTGCCGGCCTCGTCATCCACGAGGCGCAATCGATCCCCGAGGAGAAGCAGGCTTTTACGTTCCACGGCAAGCGCTTCGTTGTAATGAAGCGCGACAAGAACCGCATTGCCAGGGTCAGGATCCGGCCGGCCGGCGACGCCTGAAGCCTGTCTTTATGCTAGTTGCCCCAAGGCCGCTGCGCACTTTTTGATCGATATGCGCCGGGCCTGAGCCACGGCATCGGTGCAACAACCAAGCCTCATTCCGCGATCTGGCTCGTCGACCGTTCATTGACCGTCAGGCCCGTCTCAGCGTCGACGGCGGCCAGGCTGACCTCATAACCCCAAAGCCTCCGGATGTGACGAAGCGTGGCGTCGCGGCTGGTGTCCTCAAGAAGGATGCCCTGTTTCACCTTGTGCTGCAGTCGCAAATGCCGATCGCCGAGCAGATCGACATCCACCACCTGGATGTCCGGTCGGTTCGCGCCGACGTCGTAGTTGTGAGCGAGCGCGGCGCGTATCTTTTCATAGCCGCGCTCGTTGTGGATCGAGGCGACCTCACAATGCGGCTGGTCGGCAGCGTCGCCGAGCACAAAAAACCGCCATTTCCGGATCAAGGCCGGGCTGAGGTACTGGCGGATAAAGGACTCGTCGCGGTGGTCTGCCCAGGCGTCGAGGAGGACCTCGCGCCAGTTGCCGTGGCCGGCGATGTCGGGAAACCAGTCTCGATCCTCGGCCGTCGGCTTGGTCGAAATGCGCCTGATGTCCTGCATCATGTCGAGGCCGAGAGCGTATGGATTGATGCCCGAAAAACGCGGATCATCGAACGCCGGCTGGAAGACCACGTTGGAATGATTGCGCAGGATTTCGAGCATGGCGCCCTCGCTGATCCGGCCGCGGTCGAACAGCGTGTTCATCACGGTGTAGTGCACGAAGGTGGCGCAGCCCTCGTTCATCACCTGTGTTTGCCGTTGCGGATAAAAATATTGCGCTATGACGCGAACGATCCTGATGATCTCGCGCTGCCAGGGCTCCAGGACCGGACTGTTCTTTTCCAGGAAATAAAGGAGGTTTTCTTCGGGCAGGTTGAGCGATTTCTTCCACTCCGGGTCTTGGACCTTGACGTCGGCCCTTTGCTGCGAATGCGGCAGTGTGCGCCACAGATCGTTATAGGAGCGCTCTTCGTATTCGAGACGCTCGCGAAGCCCTTCGCGCAGTCGCTCCGACGACAGCTTCGGCGGCCGCTGATAGCGGAACACGCCCTGTTCCATCAGCGCGTGGGCGGAATCGAGAACGGCCTCGACGGCAGCGAGGCCGTGCCGCTCCTCGCAACGGACAATGTAGCTCTTGGCGAAGTCCAGGTAGCCGAGGATCGCTCCAGCGTCCGTCCACTGCTTGAACAGATGGTTATTCTTGAAGAAATGGTTGTGCCCGAGCGCGGCGTGAGCCGTCACCAAGGCCTGCAGGGCCATGGTGTTCTCCTCCATCAGATAGACGATGCAGGGATTGGAATTGATGACCAGTTCATAGGCAAGTCCGCGCCCGCCTTTGCGATAGAGCAGATCCTGGTGGAGGAAGTGTTTGCCGAAAGACCAATGTCGGTACATCAGCGGCATACCGACTGACGAGTAGGCGTCGAGCATCTGCTGGGAGGAGATGATCTCCATCTGCACGGGATAGATATCGAGATGGAGCTCTTCGACAGCGATCGCCTCGATCGCATCATAGACCCGCGACAATTTCGTAAAATCCCAGTCGGATCCGGAAAAAAGCAGTTCGGAATTAGCGGCTTGTGTGGTCATCAGCTCCCTCACGCTCTCTTGAGGAGAGTCGGCTGTCTGCCGAAGAGCTGGCGAAAGACCGGGTAGATATCGGCGGGCGTGGCGATGCGGCTCATCTGGAAGTTCGGCCATTTCAGGTCGATCGCGCTATAGGCACGCCATAGCGATGTCCCGTTCTCGGTCGTGCCGAATATATGGGCTTCGCGCTCGTCGATGATCTCGACATAGGCAAAATACTGGCACAGCCGCATGAGCTTGCCGTCGAGCAGGGCTATGCAGCGCTCGGAATCGGTGATGGAATTGTCTCCGTCCGAGGCCTGGGCGGCATAGATGTTCCACTGGCTGGCCGGATATCGCTGCCCGATGATGCGATGCATTTCCTCGAGCGCGGTGGAAACGACGGTACCGCCGCTTTGGGTGCAATTGAAGAATGTCTCCTCGTCAACCTCCTGCGCCTCGTGGGTATGGCGAATGAAGACGATTTCGATCCGGTCATAACGCCGTTTCAAAAACAGGTGCAGCAGCACGAAGAAGCGCTTGGCCAAATCCTTTTCGCGCTCACCCATGGACCCGGACACATCCATCAGACAGAACATGACGGCATTGGCGTTCGGCACGGGCTGGGGATCGAAGCGGTTGAATCGAATGTCGACAGGATCGACATAGGCAATTCGCCTGCGCCGCCGCTCCAACCGGTCCAGCTCCTCGCGCAAAGCGGCAATGCGCTGGCGCGTTGCCGCGCTGGATTGCACCAACTCGAGCATGGCGATCTCCTCGAGGATCGCGTCCAACTCGCCCTGCTTGGGGCGCCTCAGCGCAATACGCCGGCCATGACTGTTACGCATCGTGCGCCCAACATTGATGTTGGTCGGTGAGCCGGTAGCGGCGAAGCCAGCCCGGCGCGGCTTGAAGGCAAGGATTTCCTTGAGGTTGAGCTTGACCATATCCGGGAGTTCGAGATCCTCGAAAAAAAGATCGAGCACCTCTTCGCGTGACAGCACAAAACGAAAGTCGTCTTCAGACACGGTGTCTCCCGGGGACGACGCCCCGGCGCCGCCGCCCTGGCCGGGCTTGGGGATCAGATCTCCAGGAGAGAAATGCCTGTTGCCCGGCAGGATGTACTGGCGCCTGCCGCTGTTCCTGGCGTTGTTGAAGGTCGGCTCGCCCGTGCCTCTGTCGGGCATGGGCACTGCGTGCTCGGCATCCACGTCGGCGATCCTGCCGATGCGGATCTGATCGCGTAGGCTTCGCTTGAGTTCTTCCCGAGCGCGCCTGAGGAACCGCTGGCGATTGCCCAGGCTCTTGTCCTTCGGATTCAGGCGGCGGTCGATGAAAATAGGCATGGAACCATTCGGGCCTCTCTTAACCCGCCTTGTTCACCCGCATGTACCAGTCGACAAGCCGGCGCACCTGCCGCTCGGTGTAGCCGCGTTCCACCATGCGCTGCACGAATTCATTGTGCCGCTTTTCCGTGACGCTGTCCTGCTTGGAGCCGAAACTGATCACCGGCAAGAGGTCTTCGACCTGGCCGAACATCCGCTTCTCGATGACCTCGCGAAGTTTCTCATAACCCGTCCAGGACGGGTTGCGGCCGTGGTTTCGCGCCCGGGCACGCAGCGTGAATTTGACCACTTCATTGCGGAAGTCCTTGGGATTGGCGATGCCGGCCGGTTTCTCGACCTGCGACAATTCCTTGTCCAATACCTCGCGATTGAGAATCTGGCCCGTGTCGGGATCCTTGTAGTCCTGGTCCTCAATCCAGGCATCGGCATAGGCGATGTAGCGGTCGAAGAGGTTCTGGCCATATTCGCTGTATGATTCCAGATAGGCTTTCTGAATCTCGTGGCCGATGAACTCGGCATAGCGCGTTGCCAGTTCCGACTTGATGAAGTCGAGATAGGCGCCTTCCGTTTCCTTTGGAAACTGCTCGCGCTTGATCGCCTCTTCCAGGATGTACATCAGGTGCACGGGATCGGCAGCCACCTCCTTGGTGTCGTAGTTGAATGTCTGGGACAAGATCTTGAAGGCGAAGCGTGTGCTTACGCCGGTCATGCCTTCGTCGACGCCGGCGGCATCGCGATATTCCTGGACCGACTTCGCCTTGGGATCGACTTCCTTGAGGTTCTCACCGTCATAGGCGCGCATCTTGGTGTAGAGCGGCGAATTGTCGTGCTCGGCAAGGCGGGTCGAGACCGTGAATCGGCTGAGAATGTCCATCACTTCAGGTGCGCAGGGGCTTGCGGCCAGGTCGCTCTCGCGCAGCAGCTTTTCATAGATATGCCGCTCTTCGGTGATCCGCAGGCAATACGGTACCTTGACCACGAGGATGCGGTCGAGAAAAGCCTCATTGTTCTTGTTGTTTTTGAACTGTTGCCATTCCGATTCGTTGGAATGGGCAATGATGATGCCCTGGTAGGGAAAGGCGCCGAAATTCTCGGTACCGTTGTAGCTGCCTTCCTGGGTCGCCGTCAGCAACGGATGCAGGACCTTGATGGGTGCCTTGAACATCTCGACGAATTCGAGCAGGCCCTGCGTGGTCCGGTTCAGTCCGCCGCTGTAGGAATAGGCGTCCGGGTCGGATTGGCTGAAATTTTCCAGCTGTCTGATGTCGACCTTGCCGACCAGGGCCGAGACATCCTGATTGTTTTCGTCGCCAGGCTCTGTCTTGGCAATGCCGATCTGGCGCAGCCGGGAAGGCATCAACTTGACCACGCTGAATTTGGAAATGTCGCCGGACAGTTCGTCGAGTCGCTTGGCCGCCCATGGCGAGATGAGCCCATGCAGCCGGCGTCGGGCTATGCCGTATTTATCCTCCAGCAGGTCGCCCATGCGATCGGGGTTGAAAAGGCCAAGTGGCGATTCGAAAACCGGGCTGATCTGGTTGCCGACCTTCAGCGTGTAGATCGGGCGCTGTTCCATCAATTTCTTCAGCCGTTCGGCCAGGGAGGATTTGCCGCCGCCGACAGGGCCGAGGAGGTAGAGGATTTGCTTGCGCTCCTCGAGTCCCTGGGAGGCATAGCGAAAATAGCCGGCGATACGCTCGATCGTTTCCTCCATGCCGTAGAAGTCGGAGAAGGAGGGATAGATTTTAAGGGTGCGGTTCGAAAAGATGCGGCCGAGCCGTTCGTCCTTGCTGGTGTCGACCAGGTCGGGTTCGCCGATCGCCTCGACCATCCGTTCAGGCGCCGAGGCATACATTGATTTGTCCTCTCGGCAGGCAAGGAGATACTGCTGGAGGCTGGTTTCTTCCTGGGCGGCGTTGGCATAAATCTCCGAAAAAAGGTCGAAGACGTCGGACTGATTGTCGCGCATAGTGCTTTGCCCTCAGAGCCGTGCTGGCTACCTAATGGCTCATCACATATTCAACTGCCGGAACGCATGGTGGTTCCCTTTATTAGGAGCGCGCGTGCATTTGGCATTGAAACCCGAGACGCCAGCCATCTGGCCGAAATGCTTACCCAATACTTAGGTGGTGATGGCCAGACGAGGTCGTCAAGGGGCAGATATTGATTTCGTGATCTGCACGGTATTGAAGCGCGTTGATGCGGCCTGAGGCGGCGAGAGTTGCGACCCGGTTCTGGACGCGCGTAGCGCCCGCGAGCACTGTTGGACCTGCACAGCCGGGAGACTACGATGATCGATCGACGAAACCTCATCCTGACCTCCCTGGCGGCGATGCTGCCCTTGGAAGCATGGACCGTGCCGCGCCAGCCCGCGCCAGAAACGTTTGACTACGGACCGGCTCGACTCGACCTTTATGCACCGGAGGACGCAAGCGGGCTGCCGGTGGTGTTTTTCGTTCATGGCGGCGCCTGGCGGCTCGGCAAACGCAGCCAGGTGGGCGCCAAGCCGGCCTTCCTGCTTGCCAACCGCTTCTGCTTCGTCTCCATCGACTACCGTATGCTGCCGCAGGCCGATGTCGCCACCCAGGCGGGCGACGTCGAGAAGGCCTATGCCTATGTCAGGGCCAACATCGCCCGGCATGGTGGCGACCCCAACCGCATCGTCGGCATGGGCCATTCGGCCGGCTGCCACCTGATTGCTCTGACCGGCATGCGCGGTGGATTGCCCGGCGTCGCCGGGCTGCTTCTCGATGATACCCGGGCCTATGATCTCGCCGCGCTCGCCGAAAATGGCGGCATGGTGCGGGCCTATGCGCGCGTGTTTTCCGATGCTTCGCAATGGGCGGCGCTTTCGCCGGCGAGCTATGTGGACGGCCGCAAGCATCCGCCGACCTTCATCGCCTATTCTCGTGCCGACGGTCGCGGCGAGCAGTCCACGACCTTTGCCGAGCGCCTGCGCGCCACAGGCACCGAGGTGACGCTGTTCGATGGCAGCGCGTATACGCATATGTCGATCAACCGCGATTTCGGCAGGGATGGCGATGCGCTGACCGCCGCCGCGCTGACGTTCCTGAAATCGGTGGTCGGTTGACTCAGCCGATTGTCGCTCGCCCATTCCGTCGCTGGATCATGCCAAAAGCGTCGGCGGAATATTGCGGCGCGGACATGCGCGGGTGCAATTGCTCCTCGTTAACGGGAGAAAATTTGCATGAATGGCGCCGATGTCCTGTGCGACGTGCTGCTGGCCAATGATGTGACGGTGTGCTTCGCCAACCCCGGCACATCCGAAATGCATTTCGTCGCCGCGCTCGACCGCAAGCCGCGGATGCGTTGTGTGCTTGGCCTGTTCGAGGGCGTGGTGACCGGTGCGGCCGACGGCTATGCGCGCATGACCGATCGCCCCGCAGCGACGCTGCTTCACACAGGGCCGGGGCTGGCCAACGGTCTTGCCAACATGCACAACGCAAGGCGCGCCAGGAGTTCGATGATCAACATCGTCGGCGACCATGCCTCATACCATCTGCCGCTCGACGCGCCCCTGACCAGCGATATCGAAGGCCTGGCGGCGCCGATGTCCAACTGGGTGCGCCGCATCGAAGGGCCTGCCGATGTCCAGCCGGCCACGGAGGCGGCCTTTCGCGCCTCGCTGACGCCGCCGGGGGTCACGACGCTGATCCTGCCGGCGGACGCGGCCTGGGGGGAGGCTGACGCGGTTTCGCCCGGCAAGGTTGTCCTTTCACCGCCGCCGGTGCTTGACGTGGATGCGGTGCGTCAGGTTGCCGCGGCGATCCGCTCCGCGCCCGGCCGTGTTGGCATGATCGTTCGCGGGCGGGCGGCGCGCGCCGATGCGCTCGAGATCGCCGGCCAGATTTCGGCGGCCTGCGATGTCAGGCTGTTCAGCGAGGTCCTGATCGCCAGGATGCAGCGCGGGCGCGGACGTGTCGCGCCGACGCGCATCCCCTATCCGGTCGACGCGGCGACGGCAGCGCTCAGGGATATCGATGTCCTGGTGCTGGTCGGCGGAAAGGAGCCGGTCGCCTTCTTTGCCTATCCGGGAAAGCCGGGACGGCTTGTCCGTGACGACTGCCAGGTGCTGACGCTCGCCGGCCACGGCCAGGACCTGCATGCGGCGCTGGAAGCGCTTCGCGGTGAACTTGGCGTCAAGCCGTCGCAACGGACGGTGGTTGCCAGCGCCTTTCCCGACGAGGCGACGCCGAACGGCCCGCTGACGGAAGACGCCATCGCACTGTCTGTCGCGAGAAAGCTGCCGGCCGACGCGATCGTCTGCGACGAGGCCGTCACCTCGGCGCGGCGCTTCTTCGCGCTGTCGGCCTTTGCCGCGCCGCACGATTACATGATGGGCACGGGCGGGTCGATCGGCGGCGGCATCCCGCTGGCGACGGGTGCGGCGATCGCCTGTCCCGGCCGCAAGGTGATCAATCTCGAGGCCGACGGCAGCGGCATGTACACGGTGCAGGGCCTGTGGACGCAGGCGCGGGAACGTCTCGACGTGGTGACGATTGTCTTTTCCAACCGTACCTACGCGATCCTGCATGGCGAGATGAAGAATGTCGGCGTGAATGCGATCGGCGAGAATGCGCGGCGCATCCTCGATCTCGATCATCCGGCGCTGGACTGGGTTTCGCTGGCCAAAGGCATGGGCGTGGAGGCTGCGCGTGCGGATACCTGCGAGCGGTTCGACGCGCTGCTCGCCGCTGCCTTGTCTCGCCCGGGGCCGTTTCTGATCGAAGCGGTAATCTGACCGGTTCTTACCAGCGCGTCTGTTCGCCCGGCGCCGCCGGCTCGATCGCCAGCGCGTGCACGCCGGCCTTCAACTCGTCGGCCAGCAGTTCGTTGACGGCGCGGTGACGGTCGATGCGGCTCATGCCGGCGAAATTCGGCGAGACGATGCGGACACGGAAATGCGTCTCGCCGGTGCCGTCGAACTCGGCGTGGTGGCCGGATTCCACGTGATGATGGCCGGCGTGCAGATGGCTTTCGTTGAGGATGACCAGCCGGTCCGGCGAAAATGCCTTGTTGAGCTTGTCTTCCATGGTCGCCTGTATGGACATCGTTTTCTCCCTTCACCACATATGGTTGGCGCTGCCGTGAAAACCGGAAATCGGTCTCACCAGGCCGCTGGCGCGCAACAAAATCAGTCATTCGCCTGCTTTAAGCCGCGATTCAGCGGTTAGGGCGATGATCGCGAAAATGTCAATTCTTGTTTCGCATCTGCGAACGCCCCATAAATGGGTGAGATGAAGCCGTATCCCAAATATTTCGAGAAGATTCGCGTTCGCCCCGACAAGGACGCGGAGGTGAAGTCGCACGCGCCGATCTGCCAGTGGGATGGCTGCAAGGAGGCGGGCACACATCGCGCGCCGGTCGGGCGCATGAAGGAGGGCGAGTATTTCCGCTTCTGCTTCGACCACGTGCGCGAGTACAACAAGGGCTTCAACTACTTCTCCGGCGTGCCGGACACCGAGGTCGCGCGCTTCCAGAAGGAAGCCATGACCGGCCACCGGCCGACCTGGAAGATGGGCGTCAACGGCGCCTCGACACGCTCCTCGCCCGATATGGCGCAGATGCGCTCCGGCCGCGCCGGCTACTACAACCGCATGCGCGACCCGTTCGACCTGTTCAAGGGGCCGAAGGATCCGCGCGAGGCGCGCGAGCGCAAGGCGAAGCCCCTTGAGGCCAAGGCGCTGGAAACGCTTGGCCTTGATACAAAGGCGACTGGCAAGGACATCAAGGCGCGCTATAAGGAACTGGTGAAGCGTCACCATCCGGATGCGAATGGCGGCGACAGAGGTTCGGAAGACCGGTTCCGCGATGTGCTTCAGGCCTATCGCGTGCTCAAACAGGCAGGCCTGTGCTGAGCGACCCTATGGTTTGTGTCGTTTTCCAACTTTCATAAGGTTGGAAAAGGCTTTAAGACCGCCCCCGAACAAAATCGATTGCCGGCGAAACGCGACGTTTCGCTTGTGGAGACGTTGAGAGATATGAACAAGGTCGATCGCGATATCGCCAACCTGCCCGACACGACGGTGTCGGTGAAGGAGAAATTCGGCTTCGAGTCCAAGATGGTGGTGCCGGCCTATTCGGTGACATCAGAGCATGTGCCCGACATTGATCCCGACTATCTGTTCGACAAGGCGACGACCTTGGCGATCCTCGCCGGCTTTGCCTACAACCGCCGCGTCATGGTGTCGGGCTATCACGGCACCGGCAAGTCGACCCATATCGAACAGGTTGCCGCCCGCCTCAACTGGCCTTGCGTGCGCGTCAACCTCGACAGCCATGTCAGCCGTATCGACCTCGTCGGCAAGGACGCGATCGTGGTCAAGGACGGCTTGCAGATCACCGAATTCCGCGACGGCATCCTGCCCTGGGCCTATCAGCACAATGTGGCGCTGTGCTTCGACGAATACGATGCCGGCCGTCCCGACGTGATGTTCGTCATCCAGCGCGTGCTGGAATCGTCCGGCCGCCTGACGCTGCTCGACCAGAGCCGGGTTATCCGCCCGCATCCGGCGTTCCGGCTGTTCTCGACCGCCAACACGGTCGGTCTGGGCGACACCACCGGCCTCTATCACGGCACCCAGCAGATCAACCAGGCGCAGATGGACCGCTGGTCGATCGTCACCACGCTGAACTATCTGCCGCATGACAATGAAGTGAACATCGTGCTGGCCAAGGCCAAGCACTATCGCGACACCAAGGGCAAGGACATCGTCAACAAGATGGTGCGCGTCGCCGACATGACGCGCTCGGCCTTTATCAATGGCGACCTGTCGACGGTGATGAGCCCGCGTACCGTCATCACCTGGGCCGAGAATGCCGAGATCTTCGGCGATGTCGGCATGGCGTTCCGGCTGACCTTCCTCAACAAGTGCGACGAGCTGGAACGCTCGGTGGTTGCCGAGTTCTACCAGCGCGCCTTCGGCCAGGATCTGCCCGAGAGCGCGGCCAACGTGGTGCTGGGCTAAGCAGAGCGTCGATGGCGGGTCCGGGCGACAATACGCGCAACAAGTCGAAGACGGGGTCTGAAGCCGATAGCTTCAAGCGCGCCGTCACCGTCTGCATGCGCGCCATCGCCGGCGATAAGGAGATGGAAGTCGGCTTCGCCAAGGACAGGCCGGCGCTGGCCGGTAGCCGCGCGCGGCTGCCTGAACTGCCCAAGAAGGCATCGAAGACCGACATCGCGATCACCCGCGGGCTCGGCGATTCCATGGCGCTGAAGCGCGCCTGCCACGACGTGCGCATCCACAGCAAGCTGGCGCCCGAAGGCAAGGCTGCCCGCGCCATCTACGATGCGGTCGAGCAGGCCCGCGTCGAGGCGATCGGCAGCCGCGCCATGCAAGGCGTCGCCGACAATATCGGCTCGATGCTGGAGGACAAATACGCCAAGGCCAACCTCGTCGACGTCAAGGACAAGGCCGACGCGCCCATCGAGGAGGCGCTGGCGCTGATGGTGCGCGAAAAGCTGACCGGCCGGCCGGTGCCGAAGAACGGCGAGCGGCTGGTCGAACTCTGGCGGCCGTGGGTCGAGGAGAAGGCAAAGGCGGACCTCGACGGCCTGTCGGAAAAGCTCGAGGACCAGCAGGCCTTCGCCCGCGTCGTGCGCGAGATGCTCGCCTCCATGGAAATGGCCGAGGAACTCGGCGACGACCAGGAGACCGAAGACTCCGAGGACAATGACGACAACCAGCCGCAAGGCGAGGAACAGAGCGAGGAGGGCGGCGAAGACGATTCCGGCTCCGAGCAGTCGCAATCCGAGGACGCCGAGGCATCGGCGGACGACGAGCAGTCGGCGGAGACCGAAGCCTCCGACGCGACGGCCGACGATCTGTCGGATGACGACGATGCCGATGCCGAAACCCCCGGCGAGGCGCGCCGCAACGACAATCCCTTCACCAATCTGCCGAAGGAAATCGACTACAAGGTCTACACGTCAGCTTTCGACGAGACGGTCGGCGCCGAGGAGCTCTGCGAAGAGGAAGAGCTCGACCGGCTGCGCGCCTTCCTCGACAAGCAGCTCGCCAACCTGTCGGGCGTCGTCGGACGGCTCGCCAACCGGCTGCAGCGCCGCCTGATGGCGCAGCAGAACCGGTCCTGGGACTTCGACCTGGAAGAGGGCTATCTCGACCCGGCGCGGCTGGTGCGCGTGGTCATCGATCCGATGCAGCCGCTGTCGTTCAAGCAGGAGCGCGACACCAAATTCCGTGACACGGTGGTGACGCTGGTGCTCGACAATTCCGGTTCGATGCGCGGCCGGCCGATCACGGTCGCCGCCACCTGCGCCGACATTCTGGCGCGCACGCTGGAGCGCTGCGGCGTGTCGGTCGAGATCCTCGGCTTCACCACGCGGGCCTGGAAGGGTGGGCAGGCGCGCGAGAAATGGCTGAAGGACGGCAAGCCGCCGAACCCCGGTCGGCTCAACGACCTGCGCCATATCATCTACAAGTCGGCCGACCACCCGTGGCGGCGGGCGCGGCGCAATCTCGGCCTGATGATGCGCGAAGGCCTGCTCAAGGAAAACATCGACGGCGAGGCGCTCTTGTGGGCGCACAACCGGCTGATTGCCCGGCCCGAACAGCGCAAGATCCTGATGATGATCTCGGACGGCGCGCCCGTCGACGATTCGACGCTGTCGGTCAATCCGGGCAATTATCTCGAACGCCATCTGCGCGCCGTCATCGAACTGATCGAGACGCGTTCGCCGGTGGAGTTGCTGGCCATCGGCATCGGCCATGACGTCACGCGCTATTACAGGCGCGCCGTCACCATCGTCGATGCCGAGGAACTGGCCGGCGCCATGACCGAGCAACTGGCTTCGCTGTTTGCCGAGGAAAGCGCGAAGGATACGCGTCGCGGCGGCATGCGGCGCGCCGGATGATCTTTTTCCGAGGCGGGTTTCGGCACACGCTTTTCGCCGCCTTCGCCTTGCTTGCCGGCATGGCTTCGGCGCCAGCCGGTTCGGCCGACCCGGCTCCGGTTGAGCCTGTCGCGGTCTCGGCCCGCCCGATCACCGAATTCCATATTGGCCGTACCGACAAGCAGTTTGGCCAGCTCGAATTCGTCGGCGGGCTGGAAATGACCTCGCCATCACGTGATTTCGGGGCGCTGTCGGCCTTCCGGTTTCTGAAAGCCGGCAGTGATTTCATCGGCGTGGCCGACACCGGTTACTGGTTCTTCGGCTCGGTGGCCCGCGACGCTGACAGGCGGCCCGTTGGCATCCAGAATTTTCGCATGCAGCAGATGGTCGACCAGAACGGCCAGCCGATCGACGAAAAATGGGAAGTCGACGCCGAGGGCCTTGCGGTCAAGGACGGCATCGCCACCGTTGGTTTCGAGCGCAACCATCGCGTCGCCCAGTTCAGGATTGACCAAGACAATATGAAGGGGTCGTTCCGGCAGTTGGATTTCCTGGTGCCGGCGCGGGAGCTGCGGCAGAATCGCGGCTTCGAGACCGTCACCCATGCCAATGCCAACGGCCAGCATCAGGGCGGCCTGGTCGTGGTCTCGGAGAAGAGCCTCGACAAGGCCGGCAATATCTACGCCGCCATCATCGAAGGCCCGCACAAGGGCGTCTTCACCGTCAAGCGCAACGACGATTTCGACATCACCGATGGCGCCTTCCTGCCGGATGGCGATCTTTTGCTGCTGGAGCGCAGTTTCACCATGGCGGGCGGCCTCAAGATGCGGCTGCGGCGCATTTATGGAGAGAGCGTCGAGAAGGGCGCCGTCGCCGATGGGCCGGTGCTGCTGCAGGCCGACATGGGCTACCAGATCGACAATATGGAAGGTCTTGACGTCTGGACCCGCGATGACGGCGCGCTGATGGTGTCGCTGATCTCCGACGATAACCACTCGATCCTGCAGCGCAATCTCTACCTGGAATTCATCCTGCACCAGGATTGATGAGCGGCAGCCCCAACGATCTGAAGCTGAGTGTATTCAACACCGGCTTCACCACCGGACCTACGCTCACCCGCTCGCCGACTGGATTGCCGAACGCCGCATACCGCGGAACGCCATCATACCGACCAGGGCGCCTTCTTCGACGGTGTCGTTCCGCCAAGGAGCGGGAGGAGGGGACACGCGGGCTCCTGGAGGCCCTTGCCGCCGAGCTCCAGAAGTCGAACTAGGGCAATTCCAGGAAAAGTGCGTAGCGGTTTTCCGTCCGGAATTGCGTAAAAACAAGAAGTTAGAGCGGTCAAAGATTCTATCAAACTCTGAATCGCCCTAAGTCCCGCTGAACATCGCCTGAGGCGGACCCGCTGGCCGACCTTACGTCAGGATCATCGGCCGTTGGTGGCGATCCAGATGACATGGCGCGCGCCGCGCTTGCCGTTGGCGCGCGTGTTGACCTCCTCAAAGGCGAAGCCGGCCTGTTTCAGCCGCCGCGTGAAGCCGGCATCCGGGCCTTGCGACCACACCGCCAGCACGCCGCCCGGCTTGAGGGCGCTACGCGCGTCGCCGAGCCCTGCCAGGCTGTAGAGAGCGTCATTGCCCTTGTGGACGATGCCTTCGGGGCCATTGTCGACGTCGAGCAGGATCGCGTCCCAGGCTGCGGGCTCGGACCGTATCAACTTGCCGACATCGGCCTCGCGGATGGTGACGCGGGAATCGTCGAGCGAGCCGGCGAAAATCTCGGCCATCGGGCCGCGCGCCCAGGCGACGACGGCCGGCACCAGTTCCGCGACAACGATTTCGGCATTTCTGCCCAGTTCGGCGAGAGCAGCGCGCAGCGTAAAACCCATGCCAAGTCCGCCGATCAGCACCCTCGGCTGCCGATGGCCCGCGATCCTCTGGCAGGATAGTTTCGCCAGCGCCTCCTCGGATCCGCTGAGGCGGCTGTTCATCAACTCGTTGGTGCCGAGCATGATCGAGAATTCGGAACCGCGCCGTTTCAGCCGCAGTTCCTGTTGGCCATCAGGCGTTTTCGCGGAGTCCAGCTGGATCCAGGGAATCACGGCTTAGGCCGCGGCAACGGCCGGCTGGCTCCAGCGGGCGGCGAGCAGCCGGTAAGGGATCAGTGCCACGACAGCGATGATCAGTTTCATGCTGAGGTCGCCGAGCGCCCAGGACACCCAACGCATGGCCTCGACATGAAACACGCCCATCAACGGGGCGCTCTCCAGCGCGAAGCTGTCGCTTGGGCCGGCGAAGGCAAAGGCGCCCGAAAAGGCCACGCCGAAGAACACGACGGTGTCGAACACCGATCCGACCAGCGTGCCGACGATCGGCGCCCGCCACCAGCTCTGCCGGCGCAGCCGGTTGAACACGGTGACGTCGAGCAATTGCGCGGTCAGGAAGGCAGCGCCCGAAGCGGCCGCGATACGCACCAGCCGGTCGGCCGACGTCTCGAATTCGATGAAGCCGTGGCGAAACAGGAAGGGTGGGATCAGGATCGAGCACACTACCGCCGTCATGAAGCCGACAAAGACGATGCGGCGCGCCACGGCAGGTCCGTAGCGCCGGTTGGCAAGGTCGGTGACCAGGAAGGAGAAGGGGTAGGTGAACGCGCCCCAGGTCAAAACGTCGGCGAGCGACAGGCCGCCAATCTGGCCCTGCATGGGAAACTGCACGAGGATGTTCGATGCCACGACGACAAGCGCCATGGCGGCCACGAAAGGCAGGTATCGCGAAAAAGAAGACATTTTTTTATCCTGGGTAATGGAACCAGCGGAGCATCATGCCGATCGGGCGGTGCCCGCTTCGCAGTTGGGCATCGGATTGTCGAGCCTTGCGGATCTATCCGATGCTCAGTGGCCAACAAAAGATTGGCCAGAGGCCAACAAGAGGTTGGCCGGGGCGGTCGTCCCCCGCCTTATCTGATGTTACGCAGCGACCTGCTCGGCGAGCTTCTTGGCGATCTGCTTCTTCAGCAGGCGCGCGCGCTGCGACAGTTCCTTGACGTCGGCCTTGGCCAGGAAAGCGTCGAGACCGCCACGATGTTCGACCGAACGCAGCGCGTTGGCTGAGATGCGCAGGCGCACGTTCTGGTTCAGCGCTTCCGAAATCAGCGTCACATTGACGAGGTTCGGCAGGAAGCGACGCTTGGTCTTGTTGTTGGCGTGGCTCACATTGTTGCCGGTCTGGACTGCTTTGGCAGTGAGTTCGCAGGTGCGGGACATGGGTTCTAACCTTCAGTTCTTTCGTGACCTGCCAAACCTTTGTGCCCACGCCGGGTGGCGCGCGGTTCTGGTCAGGCGGCCTTATGGAAAAAGTTGGCGTTCCATAGTTGCATTTCACCGGGGCGTCAAGCTCCGGCTTCGCCACGGAACCGCCCGGCATTTCATATTAAGGCCGGATTTCCCCCTATAAGCGGTCTCATAGGGACATGCCAGACCGGAGTCGCCCGCCTCCGGCCCAAAATCAAGGATCCGATCCGCCATGCCTCGTTTGTCTCACGCGCTCGTCACCGCGCTTGCCATCGCCTTGCCGTCCGCCGCGTCGGCTGCGTCGCCGCAATCCTTCAAGGGCGAATACACGGTGTCGTTCCTGGGGCTCTCGATCGCGAGATCGACTTTCTCCAGCAGCTATCAGAGTGGCGTTTATGCGATCAATGGCACCGTCTCCGCAGCGGGTCTGGCCAAGCTGTTCGACGACACGCGTGGCACAATCTCGTCCAAGGGTACGATCTCCGGGCAGAAAATGGTGCCGCAGGCATTCCGTGCCGATTACACTTCCGGCAAGAAGGCATCCTCGATCGACATTCGCTTTGCCAATGGCAACGTGGCGTCGACGCAGGTCATCCCCGCGCCGGGCAAGCGCGACCCCAAGGCCTGGGTACCGCTCGGTGCCGGCGATCTGGCATCGGTACTCGATCCGATGGCCGCCACCGTCATCCATGCCGACAGCCCCGACCAGGTCTGCGGCCGCAAGGTCAAGTTCTATGATGGTGAGATGCGCGCCGACCTGACGCTGACCTACGCCTCGAAAGGAACGATCTCGGTGCCGGGTTACAAGGGCGACACAGTCACCTGCCAGATGGGTTTCGAGCCGGTGGCAGGCTACCGCAAGGGCCGCAAGGCGCTCAATTATCTCAAGAGCAAGAGCCGCATGATGGTGACGTTTGCGCCGCTTGGCCAAACCGGCGTATATGCGCCGATCCACGCTACGGTCGGAACGCAGATTGGCACCTTGACCATCAGCGCCGGACGTTTCGAAGCGGTACAATAAGGCAGGCCACCGGGGACAGAATGGGGCGCGCCACTGGAGACAAAATGGGGCGCGCAACACTGATCGGCTTTTCGGCGGTCGCCATGTGGGCGTTGCTGGCGTTGCTGACGGACGCATCCGGCAAGGTGCCGCCATTCCTGTTGTCGGCGATCACCTTCTCGATCGGCACCGGTGTCGGGCTAGTCGCACGGCTGTTCATGCCGGCTGCCGACAGGGGCCAGAAAATCCCACCCCAGGTGTGGGTGATCGGCATTGCCGGCCTGTTCGGCTACCACTTCTTCTACTTCACAGCGCTGCGCAACGCGCCGGCGGTGGAGGCGAGCCTGATTGCTTATCTCTGGCCACTGCTGATCGTGCTCGGCTCGGCGCTGATGCCGGGCGAAAAACTGGCGTGGCACCATGTCGTCGGCGCGCTGCTCGGCCTTGCCGGCACCGTGCTGATCGTCACCAAGGGTGGCGGCCTGGCCTTCGATGCTCGCTATACCTTCGGCTATGCCATGGCCGCCGTCTGCGCCTTGCTATGGTCGTCCTATTCACTGCTGTCGCGACGTTTCCCGTCGGTGCCGACCAGCATCGTCACCTGGTTCTGCGCGGCAACCGCCGTGCTGTCGCTCGCCTGCCACCTGGCGCTCGAGGAAACAGTGCTGCCGGTCGGCGCCGGCCAGTGGCTGGCCGTGCTCGGCCTTGGCCTGATGCCGGTGGGCGCGGCCTTCTATGCCTGGGACATCGGCGTCAAGCGCGGCAACATCCAGGTGTTGGGTGCGGCAAGCTACGCGGCGCCGCTTTTGTCGACGCTGGTGCTGATCGCGGCTGGCGTCGCCGAGCCTTCGTTGCGCATTCTGGCCGCCTGCGTGCTCATCACTGGCGGCGCGGCGCTGGCGGCAAAGTCGCTGTTTCTGCGCAAGTCCATTGCTATCGAGAGCGGAGCCGGGGCATCCGAAGACGGAGCCGGGGCATCCGAAGACGGAGCCGGGGCATCCGAAGACGGAGCCAGGGTATCCGAAGGTGGAGCCCGGGCATCCGAAGACGGAGCCAGGGCATGACGATGCCGTTTGCCGGCGGCATCGACGCCAACGCCAATGCAACGCTGATCTTTTCGATGGTAGCGGCGGTGATCTATGCCTTCACATCAGGCATGCCGCCGGCGCTGGCCCGCTCGGCGGCAAAGACGCTTGCCGTGGCCATGCTCGCCGCACTCGCCGCAATGCAGGGCGGCCCGCTGCTGCTGGTTGCCGCCCTTGCGCTGAGCGCGATCGGCGACGCCTTCCTGTCGCGCGACGGGGAAAGGGCATTTCTCGGCGGGCTGGCGAGCTTTCTCGTCGCCCACATCGTCTATGTCGCGCTGTTCCTGCGTAGCGGTGGTGGATTGGAGCTGCTTTCCGCCGAATCCTGGCGAGGCGCGATTGCACTGGCCATGGCGGTGTTCGCGATCGTGATGCTGGCAGCGCTCTGGCGCCGTGTCGGCCCCGGCCTGCGTATCCCGATCGCCGTCTATGTCCTTGCGATCCTGGCGATGGGCATGTCGGCGCTGACGACAAACAGTATCTGGGTGATCGGCGGCGCCGTGCTGTTCATGGCATCGGACGGGCTACTTGCCACGGAGAAATTCCTGGTGGCCGCCATCTCGCCGCATCGCGCCTGGATGCGCCTCGCAGTCTGGGTGCTGTACTACGCCGCCCAGCTCGCCATTACCCTGGGTTTCCTGCTGGGTTAGGGCTGCCAGCCCGGCTCGGCCAGTTCGAAGGCGGCGAAATCGAAACCCGGCGCGACGGTACAGCCGACCAGCGTCCACTCGCCCAGACTGCGCGCCGATTGCCACCAGCCTGCCGGCACGACGATTTGCGGCCTTTCGCCCGCCGCGAGGTCGATGCCGAGAACCTGCTCGATAACGGCGCCGCCTTCTTCACACATCGACAGCGCCAACGGCGCGCCGGCATGGAAATGCCAGACCTCGGCGGCATCCCTGACCCGATGCCAGGCTGAAAGCTGGTGCCGTTCCAGCAGAAAATAGATTGCGGTCGAATGGCCGCGCGCACCGCCGGCCTCGTCGCGAAAGGTTTCGGCATACCAGCCGCCTTCCGGATGCGGCTTCAGTGCGAGCGTTGCTATGATTTGCGCGGAACTGGTCATCGGCAGGAAGCTCGCATGGCGCTCAGAAATTGTCCTTGCGCTTGCGGATCTCGGCGAAGACCTCGGCATCCCCGGCCCTTTCCATGCCCAGATGCTTGCGGATTGCCGGATCGTGCCAGCGCAGGAAGGGATTGGTCGACAGTTCCTCGCCGATCGTCGTCGGCAGTGTCGGCTTGTTGTCGACCCGCAGCGCTTCAATCCGCGCGGCGCGTTCCTTCAATGCCGAATTGGTGGGGTCGACGCTCAGCGCGAAACGGGCATTGGCGAGCGTGTATTCGTGGCCGCAATAGATTGTCGTCTCGGCCGGAAGGGCTGCGAGCTTCTTCAGCGATTCGTACATGACCGGCGGCTTGCATTCGAACAGCCGCCCGCAACCCAGCGCGAACAGCGTATCCGCGGTGAACGCGACTTTCGATGCCGGCAGATGGTAGGAGACATGGCCGGCGGTATGCCCGGGCGTGGCGATCACCTCGATGCGCTCATCGCCGAGATGAAGGACGGAGCCTTCTTCGACCGTTTCGTCGATGCCAGGGATTTTCGCCTTCTCCGCCTCCGGGCCGACGATGCGCAGCTTGAAGCGCTCCTTCAGCGCCAGGTTGGCCTCGACGTGATCCATATGATGATGCGTGGTCAGGATCATCGTCGGCGTCCAGCCGGTGCGCTTGATGGCGGCCAGGATCGGCGCTTCCTCGGGCGCGTCGATGATCGCGGTCTGGCCGCTATTGGGATCATGCACTAAGACGCCGAAATTGTCGGTGCGGCACATGAACTGTTCGATTTCGACCGGCATCGCGTCTCTCCATTAGAGCGCCGTGCGTCCAGCTGGACGCACAAGGACGCTCTAACATTTTTTTGCTGCTGCATCGTGCTTTCCGAAATCGAAACCGATTTCGGGCCGATGCAGTACCGCCGCAGACATAGGGCGCCGCTTCGTGAATGTCATCCCGGGTGACAAAGCGAATAGTCATCCCGGGATGTCAAAATGACGTCCGCCGCGCCGACCACTTGGGCCTTTTGTTGAATCCGGCTGATATCACGGCTACATCCCTGACATGCATTCCGACATCGTCGACCTTCGCTCCTTCTATTCGACAACGCTCGGCCGGTTCGCCGAGCGCTCGATCACCATGGCGCTGTCGTCGATATGGGCCGCGGTGCCCAATGAGCGGCTCGTCGGCCTCGGCTATACCTTGCCCTGGCTGGAGCGCTTCGGCTCCGATGCCGAGCGGGTCTTCGCCTTCATGCCGGCGACACAGGGCGCCGTGGTCTGGCCGGCGACCGGGCCGACGGCAACGGCACTGGTCTTCGACGAGGAGCTGCCGCTGGTCGATTCCTGCATCGACCGCATGCTGCTCGTCCATTCGCTCGAACATGTCGAGAACCCGCGCGAAACGCTGAACGAGATCTGGCGGGTCCTGTCGCCGGCGGGGCGCGTCGTCATCGTGGTACCCAACCGGCGCGGTGTCTGGGCGCGCTTCGAGCATACGCCGTTCGGCAACGGGCGGCCGTTCTCACGCGGGCAGCTCACCGAACTGCTGCGCGAGGCGAATTTCACGCCGGCCGCCTGGTCCGATGCCCTGTTCTTCCCGCCATCGCGGCGGCACTTCATGATGCGCTTCCACAATGTGCTGGAGCGTGCCGGCCGGCGGCTGTGGCCGATCTTCTCCGGCGTCATCGTGGTGGAAGCGCAGAAGCGGCTTTATCAAGGCGTGCCGGTGGCCCAGCGCGCATCTCGCCGCGTCTTCATGCCGGTGCTGTCGCCGCATGGCGCGACGCGGCTCGGCCGCCGGGCCGAGGGAAGGGGTGCAGCATCGTCGGCTCGGCAAGTGACACCTTCGTGATCGCAATGGAAACTTGCATCGCGCGGCATGTTTCCGACCTATCTGTCGTGCTGGGCTCGCGGAGTGCTTGAGGGCTGCCGCCGTCGGCTCTCTTCATCCGGTTTCAGCTTCGCTACTGAATGCAAGGATCTCGGCCATGGCTGATCAACTGGACAATCAGGCCACCGTTCAACCGGTCGCCGTGGCCAGCAGCCTGCGCGATCAGGTGGCGACGATCAAACGGGCGCTGATCGGATCGCCGGTTCGCAAATGGTTGCTATGGACGTCGGCCGGCATCATGGCCGTCATCGTCGCGACGTCGATCGGCCAGGTTCTGCTCAATCGCTGGAACCAACCCTTTTACGACGCGCTCGCGCGCCGCGACATGGCCGCCTTCCTGCATCAGCTTCTCGTCTTTGCCATGATCGCCGGCGGGCTGCTGGTGCTCAACATCGGCCAGACATGGCTCAACCAGATGATCCGGCTGAAGCTGCGCGAGGCGCTGACGCTGGATTTGATCGACCAGTGGATGCGGCCGGCGCGTGCTTTCCGGCTAGCCAATGCCGGCGCCATCGGCGTCAATCCCGACCAGCGCATGCAGCAGGATGCCGCGCATCTGTCGGACCTGTCGACCGATCTTGGTGTCGGCCTGCTGCAGTCGTTCATCCTGCTCGTGTCTTTCGTCGGCGTGCTGTGGGAGCTGTCCTCGGGCTTTGTGTTCCACATTGGTGGTTTGTCGCTGGCGATACCGGGCTACATGGTCTGGGCGGCGTTCCTCTATGCCGGCACCGCCTCCTGGCTGAGCTGGCTGGTCGGCCGGCCGCTCATCCGTCTCAACAGCGACCGCTATACGCGCGAAGCGGAGCTGCGCTCCTCGATGGTGCGCGTCAACGAGAACGTCGATGCCATCGCGCTGTACCGGGGCGAGGATGACGCCAGGCGACGGCTCGAACTCGACCTTGGCACGGTGCTGGGTGCCATGCGGCGCATCTACACCGCCCAGATCAACCTGTCCTGGGTAACCGACACCTATGGCTGGATCACCGTCGTGGCCCCGATCCTGGTTGCCTCGCCGGTCTATTTCTCGGGCGATATCAGCTTTGGCGGGCTGATGATGGCGGTCGGCGCCTTCAACCAGGTGCATTCATCGTTGCGCTGGTTCATCAACAACATCGGCAGCATCGCCGACTGGCGTGCCACGCTGATGCGTGTCGCCGACTTCCGCATCGCGCTCGATGAAACCGATGTGCTGCACGACAAGGAGAAGCGTATCTCCTTCGATGAAAACGCCAATGGCAGCCTGACGTTCGAGAAACTCCAGGTGGCCTCGCCAGAGGGTTGTACGAAGCTCTCCGACCAGCATGTCGAAATCCTTGTCGGCGAGCGCGTGATGATCACCGGCGAGCCCGGCGCCGGCAAGACGCTGTTCTTCCGCGCCATTGCCGGCCTGTGGCCATGGGGAGGCGGAAAGATCGGCATGCCGGCGGGAGAAGCCCCCATCTTCGTGCCCCGTGTCCCTTACTTCCCCGCCGGTACGCTGCGCGAGGTGCTTGACCATCCTTATGGTGTCGCTCCGGCAAGCGATGCCGATATTTCGGCGGTGCTTGCCGAAGTCGGCCTCGAGCGGCTGTCATCCTCGCTCGACCGGTCGGCCCGCTGGGAGCGTGAGTTGGGCGATGACGAACAGCGATCGCTCGCCTTCGCCAGGCTTGCCTTGCGGAAGCCGAAATGGGTGATCATCGATGAAGCGATGGATGCGTTCGACGGCCCGTCGCTGAGGCGGGTGCTGTCGCTCATGGATAAGCATCTGAAAGGTGCCGCGATCATCAATATCGGGCGCGGCCTGCACAACAATCAATTTTTCCCGCGTTCCCTGACGATCGTGAAGGATACCGGCGTGCCCCCGCTAAAACCCGCCCGTGTCAGGGCGGGCGCCATCGAACCGCCGCCAGTCGCCGCTCGGCGCAAGACATAGAACGGCCGGCATTCGGACTGGGCGGCCACGCCTGCCACAAGCTTTATTTCGCCGTGATCGCGAGCGAATGTCGCGATCGAAACATCGCTCGTGCTGGCCATGCTTGAGATAATGAGCCTGCTTGCCTGCCTGGCTTGCGCCGAGGCCGCCCCGGTTCCTTCGGCGCCAAATACGCTGGCTGTCGACGTCGAACTGGTGCTGGCGGTCGATATCTCGCTGTCGATGGACGAGACCGAGTTCGCCCTTCAACGCGCCGGCTATGTCGAGGCGCTGCGGCACGCCGATTTCATCCAGGCGGTCCGTTCCGGCCATACTGGGCGCATTGCGCTCGCCTATTTCGAGTGGGCCGGCACGGTGCGCGATGACGCGGTCATCGGCTGGCAGATCATCGACAGTGCGCAGAGCGCCAACAGCTTTGCCGACAAGCTTGCGGCCCGCCCTTTCCGGAGTTTCCGCGGTACCTCGATTTCGAGCGCGCTTGCTTTCGGCGCCGAGCTTTTCGACGGCACCAATTTCGCGAGCGAACGCAGCGTCATCGACATATCTGGCGACGGCCCCAACAATATCGGGCCGCCGGTCACTGTGACGCGCGATGCGGCCATTGCCAAGGGCATCGTCATCAACGGCCTGCCGATCCTGATCAAGCCATCACCGACCTTCAGCCATCTCGATCAGTATTATGCGCAGTGCGTGACCGGCGGACCTGGTTCCTTCGTGCTGCCGATCCATGCGGCCGCCGAATTCTCAACGGCGATCCGGCGCAAGCTGATTCTCGAAGTCAGCGGCATTCAGGACAAGCCCAAAATCATGCCCGCCGAGATGGACGCGCCGATCGACTGCCTTCTGGGAGAACGGGACAGGCGGTTCCTGTCGGATCCCTATTTCCCGGAACTGGACCGATAGGCCTGGCCGTGAGCCAGGCAGGCCCCTGCAACGCGCCGTACTCGATCGCTGCGCTGCCGCCAGGTCAGGCCGGTGGAATTCCAAACTTCCCGCGAACCTCGTCGTAGAGGCCGCGCCGCCAGCGGCGGCCGTAGAGATAACCGGCGATCAGTTCCGGCAATGAATAACCAAGCGCGTCGGACGAGCGGTTGGCCATGTATCCAGCAAATGCCTGTGGTATCCGCCCCCGGAGAATATCGGCGATGATCTGCCGCGTGATCATAAAGGGTGGGACATGCGGGTAAGAGCGAGCGATGTGCGGGTGCTTACTCATCAGGATCGCATAGGCTTCGACATAGCCGTCCCGGCGGCCCGAAATCGAGTTCTGCGAATTGTGCTTCGTCCAGTCGATATCTTCCGATAATTGCGCGCCGAAGCGCTGTGCGAAGCGCAGCAGAAGCTCCCGGTCCTGCATCCGGGGAATGTCGCTGTCATAGCCGCCGATGGCCAGCAAGGCTTCCCGCCTCGCCGTTATCGCCGACCCGGCGATGAAGGCCGTCTGCGCAACCACCGCCCGCTCCAGCATCGCCGGATTGAGGAAAGCACGGCGGTTGACGCAGGCGGTGCCACGGCCAGCCTTCACCGAGACATATGAGGAGAGCAGGACTTCGAGCGCCGGATTGTCGTCGAACCATGCCAGCGTCCGTTCGAGCCGGTGTGGCAGGAAGAGATCGTCCGAATCAAGAAAAGTCACCACGGGCGCCCTCGCCAGCTCGATGCCGGCATTCCTGGCGGCATTGGCGCCGCGCCATTTCGCGCCGACATAGATCAGCCGAGGGTCGCGAATGCGCGCAAGCGCCGCTTCCGTCCCGTCGGTCGAGCCATCGTCGACGACGATATGCTCAAACCGCGCCATGCTCTGAGAAAGCACGCTTTCCACCGCGCGGAGCACCGTTTGGCGCCGGTTGTGAGTCGGGGTGATGACCGTGATGAGGGGCAAATGCTCCACGTCAGCTGTTTCCAGCGCGAAAATGCACTTTCCGATAGCTCTTCAGGATGGTTGAATGGATCGGACTTCCCCCTGGCTGGCCCTCATCGGGATTAAGTGCGACGCTACAAAAAACAACCTGTTATGTCACCCATTGTGCCGTCGTTCTGACGACAAGGGAATGGTGAATTCCGGCGCCTAGCGCTTCAACCGCAACACTTTTGCCACCGCTGAAATTGGCGGAAGCTCTTCGCGGTTGCGTCCATGTGGTGTTGGCCGACGGCGTGGAACATCCGCACAAGCCCACGGATGTCCTCGCATAGGAGGCCGACGGCAGCCTTATCGCTTCAACAAAAACACCGCCTGCTGGCCAAAGAAATTCCAGAACCACCAGGGCATCGACAGGCCGATCTTCTGGCCGTTGGCGTCGAGCGCGGTCGCCTTTTCCACCGTCGCGCCAAGCTCCTCGCACAGATTGACGAAGTCGCGGATGGTGCAGAAGTGGATGTTGGGCGTGTCGTACCAGGAGTAGGGCAGATCCTTGGTCACCGGCATGCGGCCCTTGACGAACAGCGACAGGCGCACCCGCCAATGGCCGAAATTGGGGAAGGACACGATCGCCCGATTGCCGATCCGGAGCAGTTCGTCGAGCACCAGCTTCGGGTTGCGGGTGGCCTGCAGGGTCTGCGACAGGACGACGAAGTCAAAACCCTTGTCGGGATAGAATTCGAGATCCTTGTCGGCATCGCCCTGGATGACCGAGAGGCCGCGCGCCACGCATTCGTTGACGCCGCGCTGCGAAAGCTCAAGGCCGCGACCGTCGACCTGCTTGGTTTCCTGCAGCAATTCGAGCAGCGAGCCGTCGCCGGAGCCTACGTCAAGCACGCGCGATTGCGGCGGGATGAGGTTGGCGACGACCTCAAGGTCGACACGCTGGCTGCCATTGACGCTCATGGCTTCGCCTCCTGAGTGGCGCATGACGATGGTCCGAAAAGTCCGCAATTTTTCTGGGTCATGGCTTCGCCTTTCCGTCTGACGCATGACCGTGGTCCGAAAAGTCTGCAACGTTTCGGGGTCATGCACCGAGCCCCCTGGCGCGCGCGGCCGAACCGATAAAGCCGTTGATGGCGGCAAACAGTTCCGGTTCGTCGAGCAGGAAGGCGTCGTGGCCGCGGTCGGTCTCGATCTCGACGAAGGAAACCGAGGCACCGGCGGCGTTGAGCGCGTGCACGATCGAGCGGCTCTCTTCGGTCGGGAACAGCCAATCCGACGTGAAGGACACCAGGCAGAAGCGGGTCTTGGTGCCGGCAAAGGCGTCCGCCAGCCGGCCGCCATGGTCGGCGGCAAGGTCGAAATAATCCATCGACCGTGTCATGTAGAGGTAGGAGTTGGCGTCGAAGCGGTCGACGAAGGTCATGCCCTGGTGGCGCAGATAGCTCTCGATCTGGAAATCGGCATCGAAGCCGAAGGTCAGCGCTTCGCGGTCCTGCAGGTTGCGGCCGAATTTGCGGTGCAGGGCGGCTTCCGACAGATAGGTGATGTGGGCGGCCATGCGCGCCACCGCCAGCCCCTTTTCCGGGCGCTTGCCGTGCTCGAAATATTTGCCGCCATGCCAGTCCGGATCGGCCATCACGGCCTGCCGCCCGACCTCGTGGAAGGCGATGTTCTGTGACGAATGGCGCGCGCCGGTGGCGATCGGCAGTGCCGAGAACACCCGCTCGGGATAGCTCGACGCCCATTGCAGCACCTGCATGCCGCCCATCGAGCCGCCCAGCACGCAGAACAGCTTCTCGATGCCGAAATGGTCGACCAGCATCTGCTGCGCACGCACCATGTCGCGGATGGTGATGACAGGAAGGTCGAGCCCATAGGGCTTTCCCGTGGCGGGGTTGGTCGAAGCCGGCCCGGTGGAACCAAGGCAGCCGCCGATGACGTTGGAACAGATGACGAAGAAACGGTTGGTGTCGATGATCTTGCCGGGGCCGATCAGCACTTCCCACCAGCCTGGCTTGCCGGTCACCGGATTGGTGTTGGCGACATGCTGGTCGCCGGTCAGTGCATGGCAGACGAGGATGGCATTGGAACGGGCATCGTTCAGAACGCCATAGGTCTGATAGGCGATCTGGAACGGCGACAGCACCGTGCCGGCATCGAGCTTGAGCGGCTTGTCGGGTCCGAAACGCAACACCAGGCTCGACGGATTGTCGACCTCGTTGTTGGTCCTTGCTGCGCGCAGAGCGGCCATTCCTAATCTCTCTTGCTGCATCGTTTCTTGCGAAAATCTCCGCTGATTTTCGCGGCGCCGATGCGGTCGTCCGGGCCGGTAGCGGACAATAAAAAACCGGCATTGCCTTCGCAAAGCCGGTTACGTCACGCAAACGGCCCTTTAGCGAATTGTTTAACGTGGCTGCAAGCCGACCGGCCAAATCACCACGGAACTGTCACCGCCCTTCTAGAACCCGCCCGCCTCGCCGTCAATGGCGGCGGCTGGCACTAGTGCCGCCTCTCGACATTGCCGGCCATGGCTTGTATTTCCGCAGCGGCTTCCGGATGGAGGCATTTTCGACGGATTTTGCAAGACATGAACCAGACACCGGATCAGGCACGTCCAACCCCCCGCGCGGGCATCATGGACATAGACGCCTATGTGCCCGGCAAGAGCACGGCGCCGGCCGGGGTCGCCAAGGTCTACAAGTTGTCGTCGAACGAGAACCCGCTTGGGCCGTCGCCGAAGGCGATCGAGGCCGCGCGTGAGGTCGCCGGCAAACTCGACATCTATCCCGACGGCACCGCCAGGCGGTTGCGCGAGGCGATCGCCGAGGTGCATGGCCTCAACGCGCAGAACATCATCTGCTCCAACGGTTCCGACGAGATCCTTGGCCTGTTGGCACAGACCTATCTCGCGCCCGGCGACGAGGCCATGTTCACCGAACACGCCTTCATGGTCTACAAGATCTACATCCAGTCGGCCGGCGCCACCCCGGTCGTGGTCAAGGAGACCGACGAGCGCGCCGACATCGATGCGATGCTGGCGGCTGTGACGCCGCGCACGAAAATCGTGTTCCTGGCCAATCCCAACAATCCGACCGGCACCTATGTGCCGTTCCAGGAGGTGCGTCGCCTGCATGCCGGACTGCCGAAAAACGTGCTGCTGGTGCTGGACGCGGCCTATGCCGAATATGTCCGCCGCAACGATTACGAAGCCGGCATCGAGCTGGCCGGCAGCGCCGAGAACGTGGTGATGACCCGCACCTTCTCCAAGATCGGTCTCGGCGGAGCGCGTATCGGCTGGATGTATGGTCCGATGCACATTGTCGATGCGATCAACCGCGTGCGCGGCCCCTTCAACGTCAATGCGACCGCGATCGAGGCCGGCATCGCCGCGATCCGCGACCGCGCCCATGTCGAGCGCAGCGTGGCGCATAACGAGACCTGGCTCGCCTGGCTGAGCGAGGAGATGACTGGACTCGGACTGCGCGTGACGCCCAGCGTCGGCAATTTCCTGCTCATTCATTTTCCCGACGACCAGAGGCATTCGGCGGCTGCGGCGGATGATTATCTGAGCGCGCGCGGCTATATTCTGCGGCGCGTTTCAGGCTACGGCTTTCCCAACGCGCTGCGAATGACCGTCGGTACCGAAGAGGCCAATCGCGGCGTTGTCGCCGCGCTCAAGACATTCCTGAAAAGCTAGAACGCCTGAAAAGTTACACACCATGGCATCACCGATGTTCGAAAAAATCGCGCTGGTCGGCATCGGCCTGATCGGCTCGTCGCTGGCCCGCGTCATTCGCCGCGAAGGCCTGGCTCGCCATGTCGCGATCTCGACGCGCAGTGTGGCAACGCTCAAGCGAGCCGAGGAACTGGGACTAGGCGATTCCTACACCACCGATTCCAGGGAAGCTGTGCGTGATGCCGATCTGGTCATCGTCTCGGTGCCGGTGGGCTCATCCGGTGCGGTGGCGCAGGAGATTGCGCCGGCGCTAAAAAAAGGTGCGATCCTCACCGATGTCGGCTCAACCAAGGCCTCAGTCATCGCGCAGATGCAGCCGCATGTGCCTGAGGGCGTCCATTTCATTCCCGGCCATCCGCTGGCGGGTACCGAAAAATCCGGCCCGGATGCCGGATTTGCCGACCTGTTCGACAATCGCTGGTGCATCTTCACGCCGGTGCCGGGCACCGATCCGGAGGCGCTGGAACGGCTGTCGGAATTCTGGCGCCGCTGCGGCGCCAACATCGACACGATGGATCCGCAGCATCACGACATGACGCTGGCCATCGTCTCGCATCTGCCGCACATCATCGCCTACAACATCGTCGGCACCGCCGACGACCTGGAATCGGTGACCAAGACGGAAGTGATCAAATATTCCGCCTCCGGCTTTCGCGATTTCACGCGTCTGGCCGCCTCCGATCCGACCATGTGGCGGGACGTGTGCCTGCACAACAAGGATGCCATCCTGGAAATGCTGGCGCGCTTCTCGGAAGATCTGGCGTTCCTGCAGCGCGCGATCCGCTGGGGCGATGGCGACAAACTCTTCGACCTGTTCACCCGCACCCGCGCCGTGCGCCGCTCGATCATCGAGGCGGGCCAGGATATCGACGCGCCGGACTTTGGCCGCCAGGCGGTCGAGCATCCGGCAAAGAGCTAAGCTGTTTCAGGCCAGGTCGCTGCCATCATGGCGAGCGTTTCCGCCCGATCCGGCGCGCCCAGCCTGCCGCCGAAGCGCAGGCATTTGAGCGCGGCGGCGGCACTCGCAAAGCGCAGTGCGTGCTCGATCGCCATGGCTTCCGCCAGCCCAACGGCAAAGGCGCCATGAAAGACATCGCCGGCGGCCAGCGTGTCGACCGCCTTGATCCTCGGCGCCTCGACATGGCGGGATGATCCGGCGCTTCGATCGAACCACCAGGTACCCGCCGCGCCGCCGGTGACCGCGACGAAGGCGTCGGTGCTGGAGGCGAGATCCTCGCAAGCGGTCTCCAGATCCAACGCGTGGCCGCAGATGATACGCACTGCCGGTTCGGAGGCGACGATGTGCGAGGCCAGCGGCAACAGTTGCTCCAGCACCGCCAGCGGCGCGGTATCGGCATCGAGGATAGCCGGCCTGCCCGCGGCGCGCGCCGCGTTCAGGGCAAGTGCCGCTGCACCCGGCCAGCGCACGTCGGCCAGCACGGCATCGAACGCCGTGATGTCGGGAAACGGCAAGGCTTCGGGATCAGCCTGCGCACGCGTGTCGTAGAACGGCACGATGATACGCTCGCCATGCGCATCGACCAGGATCGAGGCCAGCGCCGAGCGTGCGCCGCTGACGCGGCGCACATGGCTGCAATCGACGCCCTCGGCCTCGATTCCAGCGATCAGCTGATCGCCGACAGGATCGTCGCCAGCACTCGCCCATAGCGATATCTCGGCGCCGAGACGACGTGCGGCGCAGGCCGCGCTCGTGGCCATGCCCGAGGCGATCTGGACGCCGTCCGAGGCGATGAATTTTCCCTGATGCGTCGGAAGCGACTCGACGCGCAGGATGGTGTCCAGCGTCAGCGCTCCAACACTCAAGAGCCTCACGGGTCTTGCCATGGGTGCTATTGCACCGGCTTGATCTTGCCCAGCGGGATAAAGCCGAGCGAGGCCTTGCCCTTGACCACCTTCAGCGGCATCGACGGCTCGCTGCCGAGTAGAGCCAGGGCGCCAAAACCTTGCTCGATCGCATTCTTCTGCTCGGGCACGGCGCCGGCAAGGATAGATGCCACGGCCTTCGGATCCTTGATCCTGATCATCAGATCGGCATCGACCAGGCCTTCTGCATCGACCGACAGCGGTCCGGAAACGGTGACACGCGCCGTCCCCGACGACAGATCGAGATTACGGATTTCGATCCTCTGGCCGCGCAGGCTTTTCACCTGCGTGCCGACCAGCGCCACGCCGTTCTTCAGTGTCACGTCGCCGCTGGCATCGAGCGCCGGCAGCACGCGCCCGCCGATCGTGTCGGGATCGATTTCAAGATCGCCAAAGCTGCCGACATAGTCGATATCCGCGCCATTCGGCTGCAACTGGCCTGATGCCTTGCCGGCACTGAACAGCTCGACTGGATCGGTATCGTCGGCCGGATCGGTCTGGCCCGACAGGCCCTCGGCCTGCAGCGCTATACGTCGCGGCAGCGGATACCACAGTTTGACGTTGGCCTGCAGATTGTCCCAGTCGATCCAGAGCGGCATCATGCCCGGGACGGAGGTTCGGAGCGGACCGCGCAGATTGGCAACCGGCGACAAGGGCTGGGCGATCTGGGCGGTGGCATTGAAGGAGCCGGCCGAGGCGGCAATGTTCTTGGCATCGTCCTCGTAGGCGAGATTGTCGCAAGAGACGGCAAAGCTCAGCGGATAGCCACTGACCTCGAGGTTGGCGCAGCCAGCCTGGATGCCGCTCTTATTGAGCGTGGCAACCGCCTTGTCGGCCTCCGACCTGACCCTGTTGGCCAGATAGAACCATCCGGCGCTGTATATGGCGAACAGCACCAGGATGAACGCGGCAAGCCACCATAGGCGGCGACGGTTACCCGGTCGGCGTTCGTCACTTGACGTCATGCTTTGGCTCGATTCCGGGAACACCAGTGGACAGAGACGATAGGTAGACGGACACGGGCGGAAAAAACACCGGTTTCCGGTGCGGTGTTGCCATTCTTTTGCAATCAGGCGCGGTGATATGGGCGATTTTTGGGTGTTCGGCTACGGTTCGCTGATCTGGCGGCCCGGTTTCGCGCATGTCGAGACACGGCGTGCGCGCCTGCATGGCTACCGCCGCTCGCTTTGCGTCTATTCCTTCGTGCACCGCGGCACGCGCCAGCGGCCGGGACTGGTGCTTGGCCTCGACCATGGCGGGTCCTGCGTCGGCCTCGCCTTCCGCGTGCCCGGCGAACTGCGCGACGAGGTCATTGCCTATCTGCGTGAGCGCGAGCTTGTCACCAGCGTCTATCTCGAGCGGACGCTCAAGGTTCGTCTCGACGGCGGCGGCGCGGTCGAGGCCGTGGCCTACATCGTCGACCGCAAGCATGAGCAATATGCCGGGGCGATGGACGCGGCGGATGCAGCGGCCGTGGTGCGTGGCGCGGTCGGCCGATCGGGCAACAACGAGGACTATGTGCTGAGTACGCTGAAGCATCTGGAAGCACTGGGCATCCGCGACCACTGGCTGGAGGAGGTGAAACGGGGGATAGCGTCTTTGTGAAGCGCTGGCTCTGCGGAAAACGGTGGCCAGGGCCTTTGACCTCGATGCGGCAAGACCTAGGTTAGGCTCCGAACCCAGCCAGCGGGCGGCATCGCCCGGCCCCAATCATCACGGAGATCCGTCTTGCAGAAACGCCGTCTCGGTCGCACCGACCTTTCCATCGCGCCGCTGGTTCTGGGCGGCAATGTCTTCGGCTGGACCGCTGACGAGAAGACCTCCTTCGATCTGCTCGACCGCTTCGTCGGCGCGGGCCTCAATGCCATCGATACGGCCGACGCCTATTCGCGTTGGGTTCCCGGCAACAAGGGCGGTGAATCGGAAACCATCATCGGCAAATGGATGAAGGACCGCGGCAATCGCGACAAGGTCGTGGTGGTCACCAAGGTCGGCTCGGATATGGGGCAGGGCCACAAGGATCTGTCCGCCGCCTATATTGAAAAGGCCGTCGATGCATCGCTGAAGCGGCTGCAGACCGAATTCATCGATCTTTATCTGTCGCACTGGCCGGATCCGACGACGCCCTATGAGGAAACGCTCGGCGCCTATGAGAAACTGCTCGCCAAGGGCAAGATCCGCTATGCCGGCTGTTCCAACCTCGATGCCGGCCAGTTGCGTGCTGCACTTGACGTGGCAAGCCTGCGCGGCCTGCCGCGCTACGAGGTGCTGCAGCCGGAATACAATCTCTACGACCGCTCCTCCTTCGATGGCCCGCTGCGCGACCTCTGCGTGGCCGAGGATGTCGGCGTCATCACCTATTTCAGCCTGGCCAAAGGTTTCTTGAGCGGCAAGTACCGCACGGAAGCCGATCTTGGCCAGAGCGAGCGCGGGGAGGATGTCGGCAGCTATCTCAATCCACGCGGCACGCGCATTCTGGCGGCGCTCGACGCCGTATCCGCCAGGCATTCGGCCAAGCAGGCGGAAGTGGCGCTTGCCTGGGCCATGGCGCGGCCGGGCGTCACCGCGCCGATCGCCAGCGCCACCAAGCCAAGCCAGATGGACAGCCTGATCAGGGCGGTGTCGTTGAAGTTGAGCGCCGACGATATGGCCGAGCTCGACAAAGCCAGCGCCTGAGGGCTGCCGGCAAGACGGGACGCACGAACGTCCAAGACGATCCTCATGCCTTGCCATACCGTCCTTCGCACGGGCTCAGGGCGGAGGACCAGATGGACGGATCGCTTCTTTCGCAGCCGGAGCCTTGGCGCCAATTGCTTGCGCTGTTGCTGGCCGCCACCGTCGTCATGGGCAGCCCTGGGCCGGCGACGATAAGCGTTACCGCCGTCGGCGCCGCCTTCGGCCTGCGCGATTCGCTTCGCTACACCGGCGGCATCGTCCTAGGCACGATCGCCGTGCTGCTGGTTGTGGCGACCGGGGTTATGGCGGTGCTTGGGTCGATGCCGAAGCTGGCGCCGTTGCTGGTTGTCGCATCGGCGGCCTACATCCTCTATCTCGCCTTCAAGATTGCCACCGCGCCGCCGCTGGCCGCACGTGTCGCCGAGGCTTCGCGCCCAACCTGGCTGGCTGGATTTCTCCTGGCGGTCGCCAACCCCAAGGCCTATGTGGCGATCGCCGCCGTGTTCGCCGGCGCCTCGTCGAGAAAGGGCGATGTCGAGCTCGGCCTGTGGACGAAACTGACTGTTCTGGCGGTGATGATCGTCGTCATCCACGCCGTGTGGCTTGTTGCCGGCGCGGCGTTCGCACGCTTCCTGCGCAGGCCTGTCGCCTCGCGGATCATCAATCTGGTCTTTGCCGCGACGCTGCTGTTGACCACGGTGCTGGCTGTGTACGGTTGACGATCAGGCCGCGGAGCCGTCAAGCTTCGCGCCGAGTTCCCGCAACCGCTTTGCCGCCGTTGTCGGCAGGGCCGGCGGGTTGGGCGCGCGTGATGCCTCGACAAGAAGCTGGTCACAGGCGGCTTCCGTCTCGCCGATCAGCCGCGCCATGAACTCTTCCTTGCCCAGACCCGGCGGTATGGGCGGCAGGAAGCGTGCCTTGATGGTTCCGGGATAGCGGAGGAACTTGCGGCGCGGCCAGTAGAGGCCGGCGACATGGGCGACCGGCACCACCGGAACGCCAAGCTGCGAATAGATTTCAACGATGCCGTATTTGTAGGCCGGCTCGTCGCCCGGCGCCCGGCGCGTGCCCTCGGGATAGATGATCAACTGGCGCGGGTTGCGCGCCATTTCTTCTTTGGTCGCGGCGACCACCGCCTTCAAGGCCTTGGAGCGGCTGCCGCGATGCACCGGGATCATGCGCATCTTCAAGATGTACCAGCCGAAAAACGGGATCCAGGTCAGCTCGCGCTTCAGGATGTAGAGCGGGTCCTGGAGGTAAGGGAAGAAGGCGATAGCGTCCCAGAACGACTGGTGCTTGGGCGCCAGGATGAACGAACCCTCGGGCAGGTTTTCCTGCCCGGTGATGTCATTCTTCGTTCCGGCGATCTTGTCATAGAGCCACATCGAGGTGCGCGACCAGAATTTCGGCACGAACCAGGCACGGTGGCGAGGTGACAGGAAATAGTAGGGGGTCCAGAGGATCATCTGGACGATCAGATTGACGTAGAAGACGAAATTGAACGCCAGCGATCTGACATAGAGCATGGGGGAGGTCCGGTGAGGAAGTGTGCGTTGGTTACACCAAGCGCGGGGAAAAAGGAAACGGTGCGATGCTGCCCGTCCTACCAGGTTGCCTGCGCCAGGCGTTCCCTCAGGCGTGGGGCGGCAAAGTCGAGGAAGGCGCGCAGTTTCACCGGCAGCCGGCCCTGGCCCGCATGCACCAGGTTTACCGGCCAAGGCTCGGGTTCGAAATCCCCGAGCACGGGGCGCAGTGTTCCTGATCGTGCGGCGGCAACGATCTGGTAGGAAAGCACCCGCGTCAATCCGACACCGGCGATCGCCGCATCGATCGCCGCCTCGGCGGTGTTGACCCGGAGCCTCGAGCGGACCGGTACGATAAAATCAGCCTTGTCCACGCTGAAGGTCCAGGTGGCAAGCGAGCCAAGGCCCTCGAAGGTGATGCAGCTGTGCGTCTCGAGCTCTCCCGGGGTCCGTGGAATGCCGTGCGCGGCCAGGTAGGCCGGGCTTGCGCAGACAACATGACCGATCGAGCCGACCCTGATGGCGACCATGCGCGAATCCGGCAGCCTGCCGATGCGGATGGCGAGGTCGATATGGTCCTCGGCCAACTGGCTTATCCTGTCGCCGAGCGTGAGGCGGATATCCACCAGGGGATAGGCGGCCAGGAAGTCGGTGACGACGGGCAGAACGTGAAGGCGGCCGAAGACAATCGGCGCGGTGATGATCAATTCCCCTGTCGGGGCGCTGTATTCGCCGCCGGCGGTGCGTTCGGCGTCGCCGACGTCGTCCAAAATGCGGCGGCAGGCCGCGAGATAGGCATGGCCCGCATCGGTCAGTGTGAGCCGCCGCGTCGAGCGGTTCAACAGCCGTGTCTTCAGGTGCCGCTCCAGCTCGGAGACCTTGCGGCTGACCGTTGCCAGCGGAACGTCCGAACGGCGCGCGGCGGCGGAAAGGCTGCCGCCTTCCGCCGCCGCGACGAAAAGGGACATGGCTTCAAGACGATCCATCATTTCTTCCAGAAAATGGAAGGGTTGATTGCAAATATGGCATCTACATCCGCAACATGGAAGGCTGCATATAAGCGAGGCATCTCAACAAGGAAATCTTCATGCCCCGCATTGCCACGCCTTCGTCGATCGCAACCGCTCCCGCCGCCGCGCAGCCAATGCTGCAGGCCGTGGAAAAACAGCTCGGTGTCGTGCCGAACCTGTTTCGGATGGTCGCCAACAGTCCGGCCGCGCTGGAAGGTTATCTCGGCATGATGGGAGCTTTGGCCAAGGGCCGGCTTGCGGCGCCGACGCGCGAGCGCATCGCGCTGGCGATCGCCGAGATCAATGGCTGCAACTATTGTCTGTCCGCGCACAGCTATCTCGGCAAGACGCTCGCCAGGCTCGACGATGCCGAGATGATCGCCAACCGCCACGGCGGCTCCTCGGACCCCAAGGCAGCTGCGGCGGTGCGTTTTGCCGCCAGCGTTGCGCAAAGCCGAGGACAGGTCGGCCAGGAGGATCTCGCCGCTGTCAGGCTCGCAGGCTATGACGATGGGGAGATCATCGAGATCGTCCAGCATGTCGCCCTGAACGTCTGGACCAACTATATCAATGAGGTTGCCCAGACCGACATTGATTTTCCGGTTGTTTGCGCCCGAGATGCTGCCTGAATCCGGATAGGAGTGGCGGTGCCCATCGGTCCCCACCCTTCATGCCGCAGAGGAATCCCATGTCTGAGAGCCGCCCGCCGCTTCCACCCTTCACCGCCGAGACGTCAGCCCAGAAGGCGCGCATGGCTGAGGATGCCTGGAACTCGCGCGACCCGGCGCGGGTTGCGCTTGCCTATACGGCGGACAGCCGCTGGCGCAACCGCGCCGAATTCCTGCAAGGGCGCGATGCTATCCAGGCCTTCCTGACCCGCAAATGGAGCCGCGAACTCGACTACCGGCTGATCAAGGAGGTGTGGGCCTTCCACGACAACCGCATCGCCGTGCGCTTCGCCTATGAATGGCACGACGACAGCGGCTCATGGTTCCGCAGTTATGGCAACGAGAACTGGGAATTCGATGAGCACGGGCTGATGCGCCTGCGCATCGCCAGCATCAACGACCTGCCGATTGCCGAGGCCGAGCGCAAATATCACTGGCCGCTCGGCCGGCGGCCGGACGACCACCCGACGCTGTCGGAGCTCGGGCTCTAGAAACATGCAAGGAGGTCTCGATGAACGCACACGCTTTTACGAGCGATGTCGCCTTCACGCCGACAGTCAAGGCGATCCAGGCGCGCAAGGGTTCGCGCCAGTCCTATGCCCGCGTCGAGGAGCGCGGCGGCTGGCAATCGGCGATCACACCGGACCTTGCCGCTTTCATCAAAATGCAGACCAGCGTCTTCCTGTCGACTGCCAATGGCGATGGCCAGCCCTATATCCAACACCGCGGCGGCCCTGCCGGCTTTCTCAAGGTGCTTGACGAGAAGACGGTCGGCTTCGCGGATTTTCTGGGCAATAAGCAGTTCATCACGCAGGGCAATCTGGCCGACAATCCGAGGGCCTTCCTGTTCCTGATCGATTACATGATGCGCCAGCGCATCAAGATCTGGGGTACGGCGCGCATTGTCGAAGACGATGCCGAGTTGACAGCGAGGCTGATGCCGCCGGACTACAAGGCGCGTCCCGAGCAGGTCATCCTGTTCACCGTCTCGGCGTGGGACGCCAATTGCCCGCAACATATACCGCAGCGCTTCGAGGCGGCTGATGTGGCGGCGGCGCTTGCCGAGCGCGACCGGCGCATCCAGAACCTTGAACGGGAGATCGCGCGCCTCAAGGGCGTTTCAGGGGCTGGCGCCAAGGAATGACGCGGGCTCAGCCGCCGGCGGCGGTTTCGGCCAGCGCGATGCCTTCGGGCGTCGGCTTCACCGGGATAATACCACGTGCCAACGCCAGCAGATATTTGGTGTATTCGGTGAACAGCACCCGCAACGCCCGCGGCTTGGTCAGCCAGCCGCCATTGTCGAGATTGGAATTGACCACCGGATAGGGCTCAAGCTTGGCGCCATGCAACAGCCGTCCCATCTCCAGCAGGCTGCGTGGCATGTGATAGTTGTTGGTGACCAGGATCACCGTGCCATAGGCATGGTTTTCCACCCATTTGGCGCTCTCCTCGGCATTGCCGATCGTGTCGAGCGCGGCCCGATCGATGTCGACGCAGCAGGAAAACAGTTTCTTGTCGCCGCCGGTCGCCGCCTGAAGCTGGCGACGGCTGGCCGAGGGATGGACGCCGCTGATCAAGAGCCGCTCGCCCTTACCGGACGCGAGCAGTTCCATCGCGGCGTCGAGCCGCGATTGGCCGCCGGTCAGCACGATGATGGCATCGGCCTTGGCCGGGTTGGCGGGCGTGGTCAGGTGACTGACCTTGCTGGCAAACCAGCCGAAGCCGCCAGCGAACACCATTGCGAGCATAAGCAGGGATAGAGCGAAGAGACGCAGGGCGGTCCTTAAACGGCTAACCTTGCCATGGCCGCGCCAACGGGCAACCACCACTGGCAGCTGTCCAGCCGTCCCGGTCGAATCCCGCACGTCCATAGCCATATGGTTAATCCCGAAATGCGGCGTTTGGTAGGTAAAAGACGCACTTTGCGTTACGCAAATTCTCCATCCGTGATCGCGCTCGTTCCATCCACGCCAAGACGAACTCCTTTCATGCGTCGGGTTGGCGAACGTCGATGTCGCTGAGATAGGCGACGACGGTGGCGTGTGAGGTCGCCGCCGTCAGCGCGCCAATCACCAGCACCATCAGGACGACACCCAGGTAACCCGCCGAGCCGATGGCGAAGTTGCCGAACAAAGCGGTTGCCTGATCGGCCTGTGGTGTTGCCATGTTGCGCGACGACCACCAGGAGAAAACGATGAAGACGAGCACCGCCGCCGCTCCGCCGGCAGCCGCGCCCTTCATGCCTGTGACCAGGAAATGCCGGCGGAATTCGCGCGCGATGAACTGCGCTTCGGCGCCGACGAAATGCAGCACCTCGATGATGTGGCCGTTGCCGGCCATGGCGCCGCGGGTGGCAAAGACCACCGTCAGCACGGTTGCCGACAGCATCAGGGCCAGAACGGCGATGCCGATGGTCACCGTGGTGCGGGCCATGGCTACCAGCCGGTCGACCCAGGTGCGGTGGTCGTCGAGCGATGCGCTCGGCAGTTTCGGCGCGATCGCGGCGCGCATGGCGGCGAAGTCTGGCGGGCTGTTCTCGTCGATGGTGACGATGATCAGGCGCGGCACCGGCAGGTCGTCGATATTGAGGCCCGAACCTAGCCAGGGCTCCAGCAGCCTGGCGGTCGCTTCGCGGTCGATGATCCGGGTCGACTTCACGCCGGGGAATTCGCTGGCGATCTGCGAAGCCTGGGTAAGCGCTGCCTCCATGTCGAGGCCGTCGGTCGGTTTGATCTGGATGGTCGCCTCGCGCGAAATCTGGTTTTCCCATACCGAGGCCGTATCGCGCACCAGCGTCACCGCGCCGAAGGTCAGGCAGGACAGGAAGGTCATGATGGCTATGACCAGCACCAAGGCGCGGCCGGCAATGTTCTGCGCCGGCACGATCGGCGCCATCTTGCGCTGGGCGCGCGGTCTTGCGACGGCTGCCTCGGCGTCCTGCTCTTCGAAATGCTCGGCGGACAGATCAGTCATAGATATCCAGCCTTCCGCCGGCCAGGATCATGCGGCGCGCGTCGACCTGTTCCATCAAGCCGAGATCGTGGGTAGCGATCACCACCGCGGTGCCGAGGCGATTGAGTTCGATGAACAGCCGCAGCAGGCGCCGCGCCAGCGGCGGATCGACATTGCCGGTCGGCTCGTCGGCGAGCAGGATTTCCGGCTGTTCGATCAGGGCGCGCGCGATCGCGGCGCGCTGCTTCTCGCCGCCTGACAGGACCGGCGGCAGCACATGCATGCGCTCGCCGAGCCCCACCCATTTCAAGAGCTCGGTGACGTCGGTGCGGTAGCTCGCCTCTTCGCGCCCGCGCACGCGCAATGGCAAAGCGACGTTTTCGTAAGTGGTCATGTGGTCGAGCAGGCGAAAATCCTGGAACACCACGCCGATGCGCCGGCGCAGGTGCGGCAGCTCGGTGCGTGAGATGCGGGAGCGGTCCTTGCCGAAGATGGTGATCAGCCCACGCGTCGGCTTCAGCGACATGAACAAAAGGCGCAGCAACGTCGTCTTGCCGGCGCCCGAAGGCCCGCTCAGGAATTGGAAGGAGCGCTCCGGTATATGCAGGGAGATGTCGCGGAGGATTTCCGGACCCATGCCATAGCGGAGGCCGACATTTTCGAAGCGAATCAATTTCGATGACCTGAGGTTCCTGGCCGCGGCGAGCCAGCCTGTTCTGTGAAAAGACCATCGGCCGGCATGGTTAACCGGCGGTTAATTCCTGGCTTGTTTCGGCTCTTCAAGAGGGCTCCGGTGGGGAAGCGTTAACCATTTGTGTTTACGCAAAAGAAACGAAAAGCGAACGTGCCGCAATGCTGGGGCCATGATGGCTGAGGAACGAACCGCGCGCCCGGTTTCCGGCGAAATCATGACCGAACCGCCGGCAATTGCCATGGCGGACCGGATCGTGCGCGGTCCGGTGGCAGATATCGTCGATGCGGACTATGTTGTGGTGTCGCGGCCCGCTTCACCGGTCGAAAACGTTTCGCCGCTGCCGCGCCTGATTGTCACCCCGCCCATCGATGGCATGGACATGCTGCGCAAGCCGGAAGCGCCGGCGGAACGGCGGCCGGCCTCGCGCGGCGGTCCGATTTTCTGGATCGCCGGCATCGGTGCAGCCCTTGCCGCGTTCTGGGTTTCCGGTGGCCACGCTCTGGTGCGCCAGGCGCCGCTCCTGGCCGGCGCGCAAGCGTCGGCGCTGACCATTTCAGGCGTCACCTCACACGTCGACGTCTCGGGCGCCAATCCGGTGCTGTTCGTCGATGGGGAGGCCGCCAACGACGGAACAAGCCCCGCGACCCTGCCGCCGCTCGAAATCCGGGTGACGGGCAATGACGGGCGCACGACCCGCTATACGTTGGGGACATCCGGCCATTCGCTGGCGTCGGGCGAAAGATTCGGCTTTGCCAGCCGGCTCGACGTGCCTAAGAACGGCGTAAGAACCGTTTTGGTTACTTTCGCCAAGTAGGCGACACCGGGGAAGACCATCAATGCCCATCGTACGCGGCAAGGACATCGAAGTTCTGTTTTCGGCATCGGCGATCGCGCGGCGCAATCTCGAACTCGCCAAGGAGATCGCCGGGCACGACTATCACGATCTCTTGGTGATTTCTGTGCTGAAAGGCTCGTTCATCTTCGCCGCCGACCTGATCCGGGCCATGCACGATGTCGGCCTGTCGCCGGAAGTCGAGTTCATCTTCATCTCCAGCTATGGCGCCGGCACCAGCAGCGGCGAGGTGAGGGTGCTGCGCGACATCGACAACGAGGTTGCCGGCCGCGACGTGCTGTTGATCGACGACATTCTGGAATCGGGCAAGACGCTGAGCTTCACCCGCGACCTGATGCTGTCGCGTGGCGCGAAAAGCTGTTCCATCGCCGTGCTGCTCGACAAGCGCATGCGCCGCCAGACCGCGCTCAATGCCGACTATGTCGGCTTCGACTGCCCCGACTATTTCGTCGTCGGCTATGGCATGGACGTTGCGCACGCCTTTCGTGAATTGCCGTTCGTGGGTGTCGTCAAAGGCGACGTTTGAGCCACTCCCCAAAAAGACTTGCTGACCCGTCCCGCCTTCAGGAAAAGTCAACTTTTCACCGCCAAATATGCCGGCCATGGCAAAGCTTCTGATCGTCGAGGACGATGAGTCCGTCCGCACCCTGGCAGCCCGCGCGCTCGAACGCGCCGGCCACGCAATCGATATCGCCGCCGATGGCGCGCAGGGGCTTTCGCTGATCCGCGCCGCAAACGGCGGCTACGATCTCGTCGTCTCCGACATCCGCATGCCGGAGATGGACGGCATCGAGATGGCGGTTGCGGCCGCGGCGCTTTTCCCGGCGATGAAGATCATGCTGATGACCGGCTATGCCGACCAGCGCGAGCGCGCCGAGGAATTGAACGGCATCATCCTCGATGTCGTGCAAAAGCCCTTCACGCTGGCCGAGATCCGTTCGCGCGTCGAACGGGCGCTGATCTGCTTCGCCTGATCAGGCTGGATCCCTGGCGACAAGCGCCGGCGCCGGAGCGGTCCGCCGCTCGGTGTTGAGCGCCAGCAGGCCGGCGCCGATGATGAGCGCCGCGCCGATCACGGTTGTCGAGCGTGGTACCTCGGCGAAGAACAGGAAACCCCACAGCGGCGACCACAGGATGCCGGTGTATTCGAAGGTGGCGACGCGGTTGGCCGGCGCCAGCCGGTAGCCTTGCGAGAGCAGGATCATGCCGGCCGAGGCGACGAACCCGCACGCCGCCATTTTCAGGAAATCCGGCAGTGACGGCCAGATCCACGGCCGCACCAGGAATTCGAGGCTCGGATGGACGGCGTGGGTTATGCCGGCGAGGTGGAACGTGCCGGCGACCACGGCGGCGCCGACGAGATAGGCGCCGTTCTGGTAGAAGGCCATGACGGTAGACGATTCGGTGTCGCCGATCTTGCGGGCCATCAATTGCGAGAAGCCGTAGAGCGCCGCCGAGCCCAGCGACAGCAAGGCCGCCCAATCGAACAGCCCAGCGCCTGGACGCACCATCACGACCACGCCGAGCAATCCGATCAGCACGGTCGCCAGCGTCCGCCAGGAAACGCGTTCGCCAAGATACGACCCGGCCAGTGCCATGATGAACAGCGGCGCCATGAAATAGAGCGCCACGGCGTCGGCCAGCGGCAGGGCGGCGATGGCCAGGTAGTACACCGTGTAGGAGGTGAACTGAATGAAGGCGCGTATCGTCAGCAGGCCGAAGCGCCGCGACAGGATGGCACGCAAGCCGACATCGGCATGGACGAGAACGATCAGGATCGGCAAGGCGACGATCGAGCGGATCGCCATCACCTCGGTCACCGGATAGCCGCTCGACACGGCTTTGACGAGCGGGTCCTGCAGCGAGAACACCAGCACGCCCAGGCACAGGCTCAGGATGCCGCGCACCATCCTATTGTGCATCCGTGTTCAGGCTCCCGCGCATACGATCCGGCGCCCCTGTCCAGATCAAAAAGAACCCGCCACCGTTTTCGGGCAGCGGGCACGAGTGAGGACTCTTCGATTGGTCCGCAGCCGATTTCGCGGCTGCATATCCAATGGGTGAGGCGACTATCGGTCGACGTTTGACATGTTGCAAACGAATTGGAATGATGCCAGCAATCAAATTTACTTATGATGGATGCCATGCGGCCAACCCTCGACAGCGATCTCCTGCGTACCTTCGTGGCCATCGCCGAGGCCGGCAATTTCACGAGGGCCGCCGAACAGGCCGGCCGCACCCAGTCGGCCGTGTCGATGCAGATGAAGAAGCTCGAGGAGTTGGTCGGCGACACCTTGTTCGAGCGCGGTTCACGTGGCGTCGCACTGACGCGGCGTGGCGGCGAACTCATCGTCAATGCCCGCCGCATCGTCTCGCTGCTCGACGAGACGGCTGCGTCGATGGCGGCGGCGCCGCTGGGCGGGCCGGTGCGCATCGGCATTCCGGAGGAATATGGCCACGCCATCCTGTCGCGCGCGCTCGGCGCATTCTCGAAGCGCCATCCCAAGGTCGAAGTCACCGTGCGCTACGCCCATTCGTGGGCGCAGGTCGCGGCGCTCGCCGCCGGCGAGCTCGATCTCGCCGTGGTCTTCGAGTGGCAGGACCTTTCCGGCGGCGAGGTGCTGATGCACGACCCGACCGTGTGGGTGACGTCGAACCTGCATCACATGCATGAGGAACAGCCGCTGCCGATCGCGCTCTACAACCGCGCTGGCTGGTGCAAGGACTTCGCCATCAAATCGCTGGAGCAGCGCGGCCTTGCCTATCGCGTCGCCTATACCAGTGACACCAATGGCGGCCTGAAGCTTGCCGTCACCTCAGGGTTGGCTATCGCGCCGATTTCGCGCAGCAACATTCCGGCGGACTGCCGCGAACTGACGTCCGCGGATGGGTTCGGCGACATCGATTCCTCCAATGTGGTGATGCACCGCAACCCGAACGCTTCCGGTGAAGCGATCGACGGCATGCAGGAGGCGATCCGCGAGGCGTTCGTCAACAGGCAGGTCCAACCGGCGTCATAGACGTCTTCGGTTGCTCCGCCGTTTACTATTTCAGTTCCAGCAACCGTTCCAGATAGCTGCGCTCGATATCGGGGCTGAGCGCGTTTCCGAGCCGCTTGCGGATCGCTTCCAGGATCTGGCGCGCGCGCTGCACGTCGATCTCATCGGGCACTTTCACCGAATCGCCGAAATCGGGACCCTGGCTGGCGCGCGGCCGGCCGAGCGGGTCACGGTCGGCGTCCTGCTGACGGCCACCTTCCTGGCTGCCGCCCTGGTCGCCCTGCATGGCCTGCATCTGCTTCATCATGTCCTTGGCGCCCTTGCGCAGCGCCTCGAGCGCCCGGCCCTGGTGGCCGACGGCCTCGTCGCCCTGACCCTGGCCAAGCGCCTGCTCGGCGCTGCCCATGGACTTGCCGGCTTCGCCAAATCCTTCATTGGGCTCCATGCCCATGCCTTCGAGGCCCTTCTTCAGCTGTTCGAGATCGCTTTTCAGCTGCCCCTGGCCTTCTTGCAACTGCTTCAGCGCATCGGCGAATTCCTGCGGCGTCATCGGCTTTTGCCTGGCGAGCGGATCGCGGTCCTCGCCAGCCCCTGGCTTGTCCTGGTTCTCGCCGCTGCCTTCGCCGAGCTGCTCGTCGCGATTCTTGCCACGCTGTCGCTCGCCGCGCTGCATCTGGTCCATGCGGAACGTGTCGTTCATCATCTCCTGCTGGCGCCGCAAAATCTCGCCGAGCTTGTCCATCTGCTGGCGCATCTGGCTGTCCTGCTCACCGCCCTGCTGCTGGCGGCCGGCCTGGAGGTTGTTCATCATGTCCTGCAGTTGCGACAGCAATTGCTGCGCCTTGTCGCGGTCGCCCGACTTCGCCAGGTTCTCGATCTGGTCCATCATGCGGTCGATGTCGCTCTGCCGCAGTTCCTGGCCGTTCTGCTGCATCTGCGGCGCATTCGGGTTCTGCTTGGCGCGTTCGGCGAATTCCTGCAGGAACTGGTTCATCGCCTCGCGCAGTTCCTTCATCGCCTTCTCGATCTCGGCGTCGCTGGCGCCGTTCTTGATGGCGTCCTGGAGCGCCTGCTGCGCCTGGCGCAGCCGCTTTTCGGCGGCCGATAGATTGCCCTCCTCGATGCCGAGCGCGATTTCCCAGAGATAGGCGACCTCGCCGCGCAGCTGATCATCGTTCCCGGCCAGTTTCAGCCGGCTCATCGCGCTCATGATGGCGAGGTAGTGGGACATGTTGTCGAACGTGTCTTCAGGCCGCAGCGTGATGGCGTCCATCAGGTCGAGCACGCGCGGCCTGGCATTGGCGTCGAGCGCGAGCAGGCGGCGCTGTTCGATCACGGCGCGCGCCAGCGGGTTGGCGAATGGCCGCTCGGGCATCGAGAGCGTCTTGGTTTCGCTGGACGCGGTGTGTCCGGCGTCGTCGGTGGCGACCAGCGTCAGCTTGATGCTGCCGCCGGCCCAGACATGCTCGGTCAGATCTTTCGTGGTCCGGGCGGCATTCGACTTGCCGCCGCGGCGCGGCAGCGTCAGCGGCATGTCGGGCGGACCATAGAGCGGATGCGCACCTGGCGCCTGCGGATCGGCCAGCGCGAAGACCGCCTTGGCGGTGGCGGCGCCATAGTCATCGTCGATCTGGTAGTTGAGCTCGAAGGCGCCGTTGGCGGCGCGCTTGGGCTCGCCGACGAAGCGGATCTGCGGCGGCTTGTCAGGGATCACGGCGAAGGCCCAGCGGCCAAGCTGGTCGTCGCGCGATTTCAGCGTCAGCGTGCCATCGCCAGTCAGCTTGCCGGTGAATTGGCGCACCTTGGACGGTGCCGGGCTTGCGGCCGGTTTGGCCGTGGCGGCGGCTTGCGGGCTGGCCGGGTCGATGGCGCGGGCGTTGCCGTCCTGGTCAGCATAGGCAAGCGTTTCCTCGCCCGAGCCTCCGGTGACGCGCAAGGAGACGTCGCTACCCTCGGGGACGTGGAAAGTTGGCGTCGCCTGGTTGGCGTCGGCGGTCAGGAAGATCGGCGGCTTGCCGGTATAGGCCGGCGGCGTCACCCAGGCGTCTATGCGTGGCGGCACGGCGTCGAGCGTGCCATGTGCGCTGAAACCGTCTGCTATCCTGCCGCCGGTCGGCCCGAAGGAGAAGGCAAAGGCGGTGACGAGCAGCAGCGCCGCCACGGCGCGAAGTCCCCAGGGGTCGCGCTCCGGCACGCGCGTGCGCGGCAGGTCGGCGCCGAGACTGTCGAGCTTTCCAGCCATGCGCTTCTGGTGCTCGCGCCAGAGCGCCTGCGAAAAGCTGCTTTCCTGGCCGCTGGGCCGGTCGCTCTGCACCTGTACGGGGCTGTGCAGCAGTTTATTGGCGGCCTCGATGCGGCGATCGACCTCGGCGGCGCCAGGCATGCGGAAAAAGCGCAGCGGATAGAGCGCGGCCAGCCCTGCCAGGCCGAACAGGGCGACAAGGCCGACGCGCACCACATCCGGCAGCCGGGGGAAAATGCCGAACCAGGAGGCGCTGAGGAAGAGAGCGACGACAATGATGAGCGGGAGCAGCAGCGGCCAGCCACGCTCGACCATTATCGCGATCCGCGTCGCCAGCCGGCTCAAGGCAAGGCGTCCGGCCAGGCCGCGATCGTTGCTGAAGATGGGTCGTTGCGTCATCGGCCCTTCCTAGAGCTCTGTTCCGTCCTGAAAGGACCGGTATGGGCTCTATCTCCTTGAGCATGATCTGTTCCGAAAACCGGATTCGAGTTTTCGGGACCATGCCGTGGGGCGGGGCAGGATGGCCCAAGCCTCACGACTCGAAGAATACCAGCAAACACGGCAAAGGCGAGGCGATTTGAGAAAACGTGAAGCCGGCCGAAATGGTTGCGATCAGAAATTGGCGGGGTTTGCGTTGGCGCCACAGACCAGCACGGCCACCCGTTCGCCCGGCGTCGGCGTGTAGCGGCCGGACAGGATCGCGGCGAAGGCGGCGGCCCCACCTGGTTCCGAGATGATGTGCACGCGGTTCCAGAGCGCTTTCTGGGCGGCGATGATGTCGTCATCGCTGACCAGGATGGAGCGTTCCACGAAGGCTTCGGCGATCGGGAACATCATTTCGCCGACGCGCTTTGGCGCCAGCGAATCGGCGGCGATGCCTTCGGCCGGCGCGTCGACCGGACGGCCGGCCTCGAAGGCGCGATGAAGCGTCGGCGCGCCCTCGGGCTCGACGGCGACGATGCGGATGCGGCCGGCATACCAGGCGGCGATACCGCCGATCAGGCCGCCGCCGCCGACGGCGACCAGCAGCGTGTCGATTTCAGGCAGATCGCTTTCGATCTCGAGCCCGAGCGTGCCCTGGCCGATCAACGTTTCCTCCTGGTTGAAGGCGTGGATCTGCAGGGCGCCGGTTTCCTCGGCGAAACGTTCGCAGGCGGCCAGCGCTTCGGCATAGCGGGCACCGCCGACGACGAGGTCGGCGCCATAGCCGCGAATGCGGTCCAGCTTGGCCTGCGGGCTCACTTCGGGAACGAAGATGGTCGCCTTGTGCCCAAGCCGCATGGCGGCGTAGGCGACAGCGGCGCCGTGGTTGCCGCCCGACGCGGCAACGACGCCGGCGTCGGGAACCGGCCGCTCCAGAAGGTTGGTGAAGGCGCCGCGCGCCTTGAACGAGCCGGAATGCTGCAGGCATTCGAGCTTGAGGTCGACCGCCAGTGGCGGCCGGTCGAAGTCGGCCATGTCGATGCGCAGCACCGGCGTGTGCCTGACATAAGGGCGGATACGCGGTTCCATCGCGGCAATGCGTTCGCGTGTGACGGTGTTGCCCTGCGACATCAAAATCTCCTCGGGATTGACAGCAATTAGTAACTTGGCAAAATGGCTAAATGCAAGAGGTTGATGTATTCAAGGCGATCGCCAACGAACGCAGGCTACAGATTCTTGATTGGCTCAAGGATCCGCGTGCGCATTTCCGGGCACAGGCGGATGGCGATCTGGTCGAGGACGGCGTCTGCGCGCTGCTGATCGCCGAGAAGCTCGGCATCACGCAGGCGACGCTTTCCGAGCATATGCGTGTGCTTACCCAGGCCGGCTTGCTCAGAACCAAGCGCATCAAGCAATGGACCTTCTACCGCCGCGACGAGGACAGGATCGCCGACACAAGGGCGCTCATCCAGAACCGGCTATAGCATCGCGGCCAGGGCAGCTTCTATGCAAGCCAGTCCGGCACCGAATCCAGCCCGATCAGTTCGTCATAGGTCAGGCGCGGACGAACGACATGGAAACGGTCGCCGTCGACCAGCACCTCCGGCACCAGCAGGCGTGTGTTGTAGGTTCCGGCCTGGACCGCGCCATAGGCGCCGGCAGTGGAAACGGCGACGAGATCGCCCGCCTTCAGCCTCGGCAGGTCGCGGTCGAGGCCGAGATAGTCACCGGTCTCGCAGACCTGGCCGACCACATCGACCATCATGCGCGGCGTGTCGGCCGGCGGCTGCACGACCGGCCTGATCTCGTGAAAAGCATCGTAGAGCGTCGGCCTGATCAGGTCATTCATGGCGGCGTCGACGACGAGGAAGTTCTTGGCGTCGCCTTCCTTCACGAAAATCACTTCCGAGACCAGGATGCCGGCATTGCCAACGATCAGCCGGCCCGGCTCGAACATCACCTTCATGCCCAACTTGGTGACATGCTTGCGGACGACCTGGGCATAGGCGTCGGGCAAGGGGGGAGGGTTGTTGTCGACGCGATAGGGAATGCCGAGGCCGCCGCCGAGATCGACATGCTCTATCGCATGTCCGTCGGCGCGCAGCGCGCCGACCAGGTCGACCAGCAAGGCGAAGGCGTCGTCGAAAGGCTGCAGTTCCGTGATCTGGCTGCCGATATGAGTATCGATGCCGGTGACCTTGATGCCTGGAAGCGTTGCCGCGCGGGCATAGACCTGGCGCGCCCGCTGCCACGGAATGCCGAACTTGTTCTCGGCCTTGCCGGTTGAGATCTTCTTGTGGGTCCTGGCGTCGACATCGGGATTGATGCGCAGCGACACCGGCGCCACCTTGCCGAGAGCCGAGGCGCGGGCCGACAGGAGTTCGAGCTCCGGCTCGGATTCGACGTGGAAGCAAAGGATGCCAGCTTCGAGCGCAAAGTCCATTTCACGCGCCGTCTTGCCGACACCGGAAAACAGGATCTTGCTGGCCGGGACGCCGGCGGCCAGTGCCCGGCGCAATTCGCCTTCCGAGACCACGTCGGCGCCGGCGCCGAGCTTGGCCAGGGTCCGCAGCACGGCCTGGTTGGAATTGGCCTTCATGGCGTAGCAGACCAGCGCGTCGAGCCCGGCAAAGGCCTTGACGAAGACACGGTAGTGCCTGGTCAGGGTCGCCGTCGAATAACAGTAGAACGGCGTGCCGACCTGTGCGGCGATATCAGGGATTGCCACGTCCTCGGCATGCAGCACGCCGTCGCGGTAGTCGAAATGGTTCACGAGAGTGGTTCCGGAAGTTGGCGGGTGCTAGATCAGCGGGTCGAGGATGAACTTCTTGTCCACGACCGGTTTTTCCGGTTCCGGCGGCACGGGCTGGTGGGCCTTCTCGGCATCCTTGCGCGCCTGGACAGCCGCCTCGTACGGCGTATCGAGGCCGGCCTTGCGGCCGCAGGCGGTCACGGAGGCAAGCGCCGCAAGCAGCGTCAGCGTTACCAAAATCCTGCTTCCGGTCATCGATCCATCCGTCCGAAACGTTTGCCAGCCGCCGCTTTTAGCCGAGTTCTCAACGTATTGCACCCCGGATATTGCCGATCGCAACATCGGGATATTTCTGGTCGCAACATCGGGATATTGCTGATCGCAATATCCGGGATCACGCCTTGGCGATACGCTTTTTCCAGGCGCGGATCTGCTTCCTCACTTCCGACGGCGCGGTGCCGCCGAAGCTGGTGCGGCTCTTGACCGAGTTCTGCACCGCCAGCACCGAGAATATGTCGGAAGTGATGCCCGGGTTGATCGATTGCAGATCCTCCAGCGCAAGCTTCTCCAGGCTCACCTTCTTCTCTTCGGCCAGCGCCACTGCGCGGCCGGTGACATGATGGGCTTCGCGGAACGGCAGGCCCAAAGTGCGCACCAGCCAGTCGGCAAGGTCGGTGGCGGTGGCGTGGCCGGAGCCGGCGGCCTTCTTCATCGCGGCTGCGTTCACCGTCATGTCCGAGACCATGCCGGTCATCGCGGCCAGCATCAGGTCGAGCGTCTCGGCGGCGTCGAAGACCGATTCCTTGTCTTCCTGCATGTCCTTGCCATAGGTCAAAGGCATGCCCTTCATGACCGTCAGCAGGCCGACCAGATGGCCATTGACGCGGCCGGTCTTGCCGCGCACCAGTTCGGCGGCGTCGGGGTTCTTCTTCTGCGGCATGATCGAAGAGCCGGTGGAAAAGCTATCCGACAGCCTGATGAAGCCGAATTGCGGCGTCGACCAGATGATGATCTCTTCCGCCAGCCGTGACAGATGGGTGGCGCAGATCGCGGCCATGGCGAGGAACTCCAGCGCGAAATCGCGGTCGGAGACGCTGTCCAGCGAATTGCGCATCGGCTCGCGGAAACCGAGCGCCCTGGCGGTCTGGTGGCGGTCGATCGGGAAGCTGGTGCCGGCAAGGGCGGCGGCGCCGAGCGGGCTCTCGTCCATCCGTTCGATGGCGTCGCGCACGCGCGACAGGTCGCGCGAAAACATCTCGACATAGGCCATGCAATGGTGGCCGAAGGTCACCGGCTGTGCTGCCTGCATATGGGTAAAGCCCGGCATCACGGTCGCCGCATGCTCCCCGGCCCGTTCCAGCAGCGCCCCGATCAACCCCTTCAACGCCTCGGCGACGCGAAAACACTCGTCCTTGACCCAGAGCCTCAGATCGACCGCCACCTGGTCGTTGCGCGAGCGGGCGGTGTGCAACCGGCCGGCCGCCGAGCCGATCAGGTCGGCGAGCCGGGCCTCGACATTCATGTGGATGTCTTCCAGCCTGGTCGAGAATTCGAACGTGCCAGCTTCGATCTCTTTCAGGATCGTGTTCAGGCCGTGAGCGATTTTTTCTTGATCGGCAGCCGAAATAATGCCCGTCTGCGCCAGCATCTCGCTATGGGCGATCGAACCGCGAATATCCTGCGCGTAGAGTTTGCGGTCGAACGAGATCGACGCGTTGATGGCTTCCATGATCGCGGCCGGACCCGAGGCAAATCGTCCGCCCCACATCTGGTTGCTGGTCTTCTTGTCGCTCATCGCTATAAAACCCGTGCTTCGGAGCAGTTTTGAGAAAATGGCAGACGGAAACAGATTTTTCCCGGCCCCGCGCCTGATCCTCGCCGCCCTGGTGGCGGGAGCGCTGGCCGGCGCGGTCGCGGTATATGTCAGCGAGAGCCGGTCTGGCAACAACGCACCGGCGCAGGTGGCCGCCGGCGACAGCAAGGACGACGTCGCCTGCGCCGCCAAGAGCGATCGCGCCAAGAAGGTGGCGGCCGCGGCCACCGGTGAGGTCGCGGCACTTTTGCCGGCCGATCCGCCGCAGTCGATGAGGAGCCTCGCCTTCAACGGGCCGGACGGCAAGCCGATGACGATCGCCGACCATGCCGGCAAGACGGTGCTGCTCAATCTCTGGGCAACATGGTGCGCGCCATGCCGTGCCGAAATGCCGGCGCTCGATGCGCTGCAAAAAGAGAAAGGCAGCGACGCCTTTCAGGTCGTCGCCGTCAACGTCGATGCCGGCGACGATGTGAAGCCGAAGAAGTTTCTCGCCGATACCGGTGTGCACACGCTCGGCTACTACCGGGATTCGACGATGACACTGTTCAACGACCTCAAGACGCGCGGTCTGGCGCTCGGCCTGCCCGTCACCATGCTGATCGACGGCGAAGGCTGCCTGATCGCCCATATGAACGGTCCGGCCGAATGGTCCGGGCCGGACGCCAAGCGGTTGGTCGAGACGGCGCTCGGGTCGTGAGCCAATGCATGTCGCGGTTCAAGCCGAGCGCACGCTCGGCTTGAACCGCACGAGGCTGCCATCCTGGCGGCCGGCACGCACCGGAGTGGGCTTGCCGTGGCCGGTCAGGTCATCGAACGCCTCGATCGGCGCCGGCTTGCCGAGATAGTAGCCCTGGCCGATCTCACAGGCCTCGGCGTCAAGGAACTTCAACTCGCCAAGCGTCTCGACGCCTTCGGCCAGAACCGGCAGGCCAAGGCCGCGCCCCAGCCCCAGCACCGCGCGCACGATCGCCGCGACCTGGCCGTTCGTGTCGACCGCCTTGATGAAGGAGGAATCGATCTTAATCTTGTCGAAGGGGAAGGCGCGCAGGTTGGAAAGAGAGGAATAGCCGGTACCGAAATCATCCATGGCTACGCGCACGCCGAGCGACTTGACCTGGCGCAGGGTTGCCAGCGCACGCGGCATGTCCTTCACCAGCGCGGTTTCGGTGATCTCGAGTTCGAGCCTGGTCGGGGCAAGGCCTGTCTTCAGCAAGGTCTCGTGGACCTTGCGGCTGAAATTTGGGTTGTGGAGCTGCACCGCAGAGACGTTGACGGCGACAGTCAGCGGGTTTTCCCAGCGCGCGGCTTCCTCGCAGGCCGCTTCGAGCACCCAATCCCCGATCTGGCCAATCGCGCCGCTGTCCTCGGCCACCGGAATGAAAGTGGCAGGAGAAACCTCGCCACGCTCAGGATGGCGCCAGCGGATCAGGGCCTCGAAGCCAACCATCTTGCCGCTGCTGATCTCCTTCTGGGGCTGGTAGACGAGGTAGAATTCACCGCGCACGACGGCCTGGCGCAATTCGTGCTCCATCACGCGTTTGTCGCGAGCCTCGGCGCCCATCGAGGCTTCGAAATAGCGAAACGTGCCCCTGCCTTCGGTCTTGGCGCGATAGAGTGCCGTATCGGCATGGCTGATCAGGCTGGTCTGGTCCTCGGCATCGAGCGGATAGACCGCAATGCCGATGCTGGCCGAGACCAGCCCGCCACCGACCGCTGCCCGGTTTTCCTCACGCATGGCGGCGAGTACCGCATTGGCGATGCGGCCCGCCGCCTGCGGGTCGGGCAAATTGGGGGCTATGATGGCGAATTCGTCGCCGCCCAGGCGCGCAAGCATCTGGCCGTGGCGCAGAACGCCGGACGCGCAGCTTGCCACTTTCTGCAACATGGCATCGCCGGCGCCGTGCCCGTAGAGGTCGTTCACCTCCTTGAAGCGGTCGAGGTCGAGCAGCAAGAGCGCAAGATGCCGGCCCTTGATGTTTGCGTCGGCAGTCGCGACGCGGTTCATCGATGCGATTTCCGCGTCGAGACGGCTGGAGAAACTGCGGCGATTGGCAAGCCCCGTCAGCGGATCGAAATGGGCAAGGCGAAGGATCTCCTGCTCCGCCTTCCTGCGTTCGCGTATGTCGCGTACGGCGATGACATTGTGGGGCTTGCCGCAATAATCGATGCTCCTGGCGATCAGTTCGACGGGTATTCTCGTCCCATCGCGGCTCCTCAACTCCGCTTCCTGCGGCTGGCCCTCCAGGCTGGTCGCATCGGATGCTGCGCGTTCGTCGAAAAGTTCGCCCAGTTGCATGCCGTTCAGGGTCGTAGCCGGCGCGCCGGTCAGCTTGCCCATGCTGTCATTGGCGCTGACGATGCGACTGCCATCGCAGACGATCAGGCCTTCCACGGCTGCATTGGCCAGGCCATGCATGCGGTCGACCTCGAGTTTCTGGCGACGGAAGCGCAGGTCGATCCACAACGCCGATGCCGACAGAACCAGGATCACCAGGGTGGCGGCCGCGGCCGCGAAAGCCTGCGAGGTCGGCGCGATCGTGTACTGCGATATGACAATCGAGGAATCGGGAAAGATCGAGACGGCGCCCATGCCGATGAAATGCAAGGTGCAGATAGCCAGCGTCAGCAGCACCGCGCCGGCGGATGTCGCTGACAAGGAAGGGCGGCGCAGAACGACATGCAGCGCCAGTGCCGCAAGCGTCATACCGGCCAGCAGGGAAACGGCGACAAGCATCAGGTTCCATTCGATCCGCCCCTGGACCTCGAACGCCGCCATGCCGACGTAGTGCATGGCTGCGATGCCGCCGCCCAGGATGGCGCCGCCGACGAGATGGTAATCGATCTCGTCCCGCAAGGTGGCGATCCACATGCCGGCCGCCGTCAATGCGACCGAGGCGGCGAGCGAGATCACGGAGAGCCCCGGATCGTAAGCGCTGGGGATGCCCGGCGTGAAGGCGAGCATGGCAATGAAATGCGTTGCCCAGATGCCGAACCCCGTCGAAGTCGCCGATATCATCAGCCAGACCAGCCGGTTACGGTCCGTCGAGCGGCTGATGTGGTGAAGCAGGTTTACAGCAGAGAAACAGGAAATTCCGCAGATCAGCGCTGCCAATGCGACCAGTCGCAGATCGTGCTGGTGCACGATGCAGTTATAGACCGTCAGCATCTTATTTCCCCCTAGCCCACAGGAAATAAAAAAAGAAATATGACTGATTAATGCTTGGCTGTTGAAGGATCGATAAAGTCGCCTGCAACCATAGCGTGCCTTCGTGGCGCAGGCTGGCCGCAAAGGCACCGACCGGTTCAGCCGCGTCGACTTGAAGATGGCGGCTATTTCAGGCGAACGGTCACGGTCAGGGCTTCATGATCCGAGCTCGGGCTGCCGTCCGGCAACACCGCCGGAAGGACCGCCGGCGCGCTGGCCGCGAGGCCGCGTGTGAAGAACCAGTCGATGCGGCCGACCGGCATGCCGGCAGGCCGGCGCTGGGTGGGCAGGTCCATGTCGTTGGCCGCCTGCCAATCATAGCCGCGCTCGGCAAGGGCCGCGAACAGCGGCTCATGGCGCTTGCTTCACCAGCATTTCATCATCCCTTTAGCCGGATAACCATGACGGCCTTTACGTCCCTGACAGCCGCCCTAGCTACCTAAGGCGCCGGTGTGACGTTTTCATGCCGGCGCAACCGCCGAGGGGGAGGAAAGACCGGCTGTCCACAGGCCCGGGAGGCCACAACAGAACTGTCACATACCTTCTCTAAGAGAGCGGGCAAGGACTTGCGCAGACCCTTGTCAACAGTCATTCAAGAGGGAAGAAATCATGACGATCATCAAGCGGGGCCTCGCTGCCCTTGCCGCAGGCGTGCTCAGCACGGCGGTGGCGGTTCCTGCCTTCGCGGAACCGGTAAAATTCGATTTCTGGTTCGGCCTTTCTGGCGATCTTGCCCGCGTCGTCGATACGCTGTGCAAGAACTTCAACGAGTCGCAGAAGGATTATGAAGTCACCTGCACCAGCCAGGGCAATTACGACGCGACGCTGCAGAACACCATCGCCGCCTTCCGCGCCGGAAAGCAGCCCGCCGTCGTCCAGGTCTACGACGTCGGCACCGCCACCATGATGCTGTCGGGCGCCTACAAGCCCGCCGACAAGCTGATGGAAGAAAACGGCTACAAGATCGACTACGCCGACTATTTCCCCGGCATCGCGCGCTACTACGCGACGTCGAAGGGCGAGATGCTGTCCTTTCCGTTCAATTCCTCGACCCCGCTGATGTACTGGAACAAGGATGCTTTCGCCAAGATCGGCAAGACCGAAGCGCCCAAGACATGGGAAGATGTCGCCACCGATCTCCAGGCCTTGAAGGACGCCGGCTATGAATGCCCGATGGCGATCAACATCTCGGCCAATGAAAGCTGGCAGCTGATGGAGCAGTTCTCGGCGCTGCACAACCAGCCGATCGCCACCAAGAACAATGGCTATGACGGTCTCGATGCCCGTCTGGAGGTCAACAAGACCAAATTCGTCCAGTACGTCACCGATCTGAAGAAGTGGTATGACGCCGGCCTGATCAAGATCAAGTCGAAGGATCTCGGCCAGGACATGGTGCAGGCCTTCGCCACCGGCACCTGCCAGGTCATTCTGACTTCGGTCGGCGACCACGGCACGGTCGGCCGCACGCAGAAGGAAGGCATGAAGTGGGATGTCGCCGAACTGCCGGTCTATGCCGGCACCGAGCGCAAGAACTCGCTCGTCGGCGGCGCTTCACTGTGGGTACTTTCCGGCAAGTCGGACGCGGAATACAAGGGCGCGGCCGCCTTCCTCAACTTCATCCATGACCCCAAGACCGCCCTGTTCTGGTCGACCAACACCGGCTACATCCCGGTGACCAAGTCGGGCTTCGAATACCTGAAGTCGCAAGGGTTCTACGACAAGGCGCCCTACAAGGGTCGTGAAGTCGCGATCGCCAGCCTGACCGCGTCGGAGCCGACAGAGATCACCCGTGGCGTGCGCCTGGGCAACTTCACCCAGATCCGCGCCGAGTTCGGCACGCAGATGCAGGCGATCTTCGCCAACAAGGTCAGCGTCCAGGAGGGTCTCGACACGCTGGTCAAGAACGGCGACGCCATCCTCGACCGCTTCCAGCAGACCTATCCGGGCAAGACGCTGCCCTGATCCGCTGAAATGCACTGGCCGTCCGGCGACTCCGTTGAGCATGATCGCGAAACCGTTCTCCACTTTCCGGGATCATGCTTGGGTCGACGGGCGGCCATTTCGTTATTAGTCTCACCTTGCACCAAGCGAGCCACTTGAGCGGCGTCGGCGGACCGATGGAAAAACGCGTCACTTTCAGCAGATGGACGATCGGTATCCTGTTCGCGGTGCCGCAGCTGTTCCTGATCTTCACCTTCTTCTACTGGCCGGCCGGCCAGGCGGTATACTGGTCGCTGACGCTGCAGCAGCCTTGGGGCGGCGGCAACATCTGGGTCGGCCTCGACAATTTCCGCTCGATCCTGTCCAACGCCGATTACTGGAACTCGATCACAGCCAGCCTGATTTTCGCGGCCATCAGCACCGGCCTGGCGATGTTCATCGCGCTGGTGTTGGCCGCCTTGACCGACCGGCAGCTTGCCGGCTCGTGGCTGTATCGCGTGGTGCTCATCTGGCCCTACGGCATCGCCGCGCCAGCGCTGGCGCTGGCATTTCGGTTCATCCTGGCGCCGGAAGCCGGCTTCATGGCCGTCGTCAACCAGGTCTGGCCCGGCTTCTGGGATCCCGGCCTCGACGGCACTGATGCCATGGCCTCGATCATCGTCGCCTTTTCGTGGAAATATGTCGGCTACAACTTCATCTTCTTCCTCGCGGCGTTCCAGGCCATTCCGCGATCCCTGATCGAAGCGGCGGCGATGGACGGCTCCGGTGTCCTCAGGCGTTTCTGGGACATCCAGTTCCCGCTGATCACGCCTACCATCTTCTTCCTGCTCGTCATCAATATCACCGAGAGCTTCCAGGACTCCTTCGGCATCGTCGACATCATGACATCAGGCGGACCGGCGAACGCCACCAACCTGATGGTCTACAAGATCTACTCGGACGGCTTCAAAGGCCTCGACTATTCGGGCGCGGCCGCGCAGAGCATTATCCTGATGGTGCTGATCGTCGCCCTCACCATTGTCCAGTTCCGCTTCATTGAGCGGCGCGTGCACTACAGGTGAGATGACCATGGTCGAACGCACCCCGTTCCTCAATTTCTTCACGCATCTGATCCTGTTCGTCGGCTTCGTTTTCTGTGTCGCGCCGTTCGCCATCGTGGCGATCGCCGCGTCGCACAATCTCAAGGACGTCAACGATGTGCCGATGTCGCTGTTGCCGGGCAGTGACTTCTGGGTCAACATCAAGACGGCCTGGGTGACGGCCAATCTCGGCCCCAAGCTGCTCAACAGCTTCATCATGGCGTTCGGCGTCGCGGCGGGCAAAGTGATCATCTCGGCGCTCACCGCCTTCTCGATCGTGTACTTCCGCTATCCTGGCCGCATGCTGATCTTCTGGCTGATCTTCATCACGCTGATGCTGCCGCTCGAAGTGCGCATCGTGCCGACCTACGCCGTGGTCGCCAACGTGCTCGAGCCCTATCAGACGATCCTGGACCTGACCGGGCTGTCCTGGCTGATCGAGAAAGTATCGGGCGTGCGGGTTGCACTGAGCCTGGGGCTGCTCAATTCCTATAGCGGCCTGATCCTGCCGCTGGTCGCCACCGCGACCGGAACGTTCCTCTACCGGCAGTTCTTCCTGACCGTGCCGGACGAGTTGACCGAGGCCGCGCGCATGGACGGTGCCGGGCCGCTGCGGTTCTTCATCGACGTGCTGCTGCCGCTGTCGCGCAACAATATGGCCGCGCTCGGCACCATCATGTTCCTGTGGGCCTGGAACCAGTATCTGTGGCCGCTGCTCATCACCACCGACCAGTCGCATGCGATGGCGGTGACCGAGCTCAAGCAGCTGATCCCCAATGTCGGTGGCGCCCCGGAATGGCACATCGCCATGGCCGGAACGCTCATCATCATGCTGCCGCCGATGATTGTCGTGGTGTTGATGCAGCGCTGGTTCGTGCGCGGCCTGATCGCCACCGAGAAATAACAGGGAGACAGAAGAATGGCCTCCATCGCAATACGCGGCGTCAAGAAGAACTATGCCAAGACGCAGGTCGTGCATGGCGTCGACCTCGACTTCGCATCGGGCGAGTTCGTCGTCATCCTGGGGCCATCCGGCTGCGGCAAGTCCACCTTGCTGCGCATGATCGCCGGGCTGGAAGAGATTTCCGACGGCACGATCGCCATCGACGGGACCGTCGTCAACAAGCTCGAGCCGCGCGAGCGCGGCTGCGCCATGGTGTTCCAGAACTACGCGCTTTATCCGCATATGAGCGTGGCGCAGAACATCGGCTATTCGCTGAAGGTATCAGGTGTTCCCTCGGCCGAGCGCAACCAGCGCATCCAGGCGGTGGCCCGCACCCTGGAACTTGAACAGCTGCTCGACCGCAAGCCGATGGCGCTTTCGGGCGGCCAGAGGCAGCGCGTCGCCATGGGCCGCGCCATGATCCGCGAGCCGAAAGTCTTCCTGTTCGACGAACCGCTGTCCAATCTCGACGCCAAGCTGCGCGTGCAGATGCGCTCGGAAATCCGCAAACTGCATCGCCGGCTGAACGCCACCTCCGTCTTCGTCACCCACGACCAGGTCGAGGCGATGACGCTGGCCGACCGGCTGGTGGTGATGAATGGCGGACGCGTCGAGCAGGTCGGCACGCCAGGTGAAATCTACACCCGCCCGGCCAGCCGCTTCGTCGCCACTTTCGTCGGTGCGCCTGCCATGAACATCCTTGAGGGGACTGTCGAACTCGACGGGCTGTCGCTGCTCGGCGGCAGCCGGCGCCTGGGCATGGCTCGCGCCGGCCTGCCGGTCGGTACGAAGGTGGCGATGGGCATCCGGCCGGAAGCCGTCCGGCTGGTGGCGCCGGGAACGCCGGGCGCGCTCGATGCGACTGTCGACCTGGTCGAGGAACTGGGTGCGGGGCGGGTGATCTATGTCGACCTCGACGGCGCGCCGTTTTCGGTGATGACCTCGGAGGCCGTTCATCCCGAACCCGGCAGCACCGTCGGCCTAAAGATCTCGCCGGACGACATGCACTTCTTCTCGTCGGAGACAGGGACCCGTCTCGATGTCTTCAAGGCTTCCGTGCCCGAGCCGGCGCTTTGATTTCCCAAACGCTCAGCCAAGAGACGCGCATGAAAATCATCCAGGTCACCGACGTGCATCTTGGCCGGCGAGGTGAGCGCCGCTATGGGGCGGACCTGCATCAGCGGCTGGATCGGTGCATCGCGCACATCAATGCGCATCACCCCGACGCCGCGCTTTGCGTCTTCACCGGCGACTTGACGGAGACCGGTGCGCCGCAGAGCTATGCCGATCTGCGCGTTGCGCTTGGCATGCTGTCGATGCCGTACAGGCTGCTGCCGGGCAACCATGACCGGCGGGCCAATCTCGTGGCCGCGTTTCCCGAAATTCCGGTCGACGAAAACGGCTTCGTGCAGTCGGTCCACGATACCGGCAACGAGGTGCTGTTGTTTCTCGACTGCCTGGCGGAAGGACGCATAGAAGGCGAACTGTGCGACAGCCGGCTCGCCTGGCTCGAAGCCCGGCTGGGACAATCCGGCGGCAGGCCAGCCTACGTTTTCCTGCATCATCCGCCGGTCGCGCTCGGCCTGCCGCAGCTCGATCCGCTGGCGCTCGAACAGCCCGAGCGGTTGCTCGGCCTGCTGCGGGGCCATGGCAACGTTCGCCACATCTTCTTCGGCCATGTCCATCGCGACATTGCCGGCACCGTTGCCGGCATTCCGTTCTCGGCGCAGCGCGGCCTACATGCCCGGTTCGAGCTTGCCCTCGACCGATCGAGCGAGATCGTCGAACAGGCGCCGCCTTCCTACGCCGTCATCCTCGTCGACAGCGCCAACCAGTGCGTGGTGGTGCACGGTTGCGATTTTCTCGAGCAATGGCCGATTTATTCAGCGGAAACCGGCGAACGCATCACGGCGTGAGCTGGCCACTTCGCTGGGGTTCAGCGCCTTCAGCCGTCGCTCTCAAGCGAAGACATGCGCCTTGCCCGATACGGTCAGTCGTACGATCTCGCCGACCGCCGGAGCGTCCATGCCGGATTTGCGCAGGATCAGCGGCGTGCCGCCGATGGCGGCGGCGTCCGGCGGATCGGAATTGTTCAGGAGCCGCACCGCGACCGTGCATGTCGAGCCGGCGAACTCCGATTCCGTCACCTCGCCGAACAGCATGTCCGATGTGCCCGACATGCCCTCGCGCGAGGTGCGTTTCAGCCCGATCTGTTCCGGCCGCAGCATGATGCGGACGATATCGCGGCTGTCCGGCGTATCGACCGCGATGCGGCCGAGCGGGGAGCTGGCGAAGCCGCCCGAGACGCTGGCCGGCAGGATGATGGCATCGCCGAGGAACTCGGCGATCATCCTGTCCTTCGGCTTGAGATAAAGTTCGCGCGGCGTGCCGACCTGGGAAAATTTTCCATCGCGCATCACCGCCACCTGGCTGGCGAAGGACAGCGCCTCGGCCTGGTCGTGCGTCACCAGGATGGTGGTGATGCCGGCCGCCTCCAGAAGTTCGGCCACGGCCTTGCGCATCGAGGCGCGCAGGCCGGTGTCGAGGGCCGAGAACGGCTCGTCGAGCAGCATCAGCCGCGGCTTCATCGCCATGGCGCGGGCCAGCGCCACGCGCTGCTGCTGACCGCCGGAGAGCTCGTGCGGGCGGCGTTTCAGGATCGCCTTGTCCAGTCCAACGATATAGGCAAGTTCGACGATGCGCTCGGCGCGCTTGTCATCGTCCCGTCCCATACCGAAGCCGATATTGTCCGAGATGGTCAGATGCGGGAACAGGGCGCCGTCCTGCGCCACCACGCCGATGCCGCGGCGATGCGCCGGAACGGCGGCGCCGCCATTGGCCAGCACCTGCCCGTCGAGCACGATGCGGCCCTGATCGGGCGCCTCGAAGCCGGCGATCAGGCGCAGCAAGGTCGTCTTGCCGCAGCCGGAAGGTCCTACGATCGCCGTGCGGCTGCCGCTGGCGACGTTCAGGTCGACGCCGGCCAGTGCAGCGACCGGGCCGTAATGCTTGTGCAAATTGCCGATTTCAAGAAAGCTCATCGTCCGGCCATCCGCTTCGACTGGACATAGAGCAGCCAGGTCAGGGGCAGCGACATCGCCACCATGATGAAGGCGTAAGGAGCGGCCGAGGCGTAATCGATCTCGCTGCTGTAGGACCAGAAAGCCATCGCCAACGTGCGGGTGCCGTTCGGTGCCAGCATCTGGGTCGCGGTCAACTCGTTCATGATGCCGAGCGCCACCAGCGCCATGCCGGCCGCCGCACCCGGCGCCGACAGGCGGATTGTCGTCGACCACAGCGCGTTGAGGGGCCGCCGGCCGAGGCTCGACGCCGCGCGCTCGAGCTCGACCGGCGCCTGGGCGATCGAGGCGCGCAGGCTGACCAGGGCACGCGGCAGGAACATCAAGGCATATGCGACCAGGATGGTGAACAGGGTCTGGTAGAGCGGCAGGGCGATGCGCACGGTGATGGTGACCAGCGCCAGCGCAATGACGACACCCGGCAGCGAGCCGACAATGTAGTTGCATCCCTCCATAAGGCGCTGCAGCGGTCCCGGCGCGCGGATCGAGATCCAGGCCATCGGCATCGCCGCGACAGTGGCAAGCAGCGCCCCGGCAAGGGACAGGAACAGCGTCTGGCCGAGTGCCAGTCCAATCTCGTCGAGACGCCAGACATCGGCGCCGCCGGCGAGGAGCCAGCGCCCGATGGTGATGAACGGCACGCCAAGCGCCAGCAGCGTGGTGACGAGGAGCAAGGCAAGGCTCGGGATGGTGGCGCGGCCTAGGCCGATGCGTTGCTGATACCGCGCAGCACCCGAGCCGACACGGGCATAACGTTCCTCGCCGCGCACCAGCACTTCGAGACCGAGCAGCACGAAACAGCAGGTCACCAGCACGCCGGCCAGCATGTTGGCGGCCGGGCCGTTGAAGGTCGACTGGAACTGGTCGACGATCGCGGTGGTGAAGGTGTCGAAGCGGATGAAGACGTAGAGGCCATATTCGGCCAGCAGATGCAGTCCGACCAGCAGCGAGCCGCCGCATATTGCGAGCCTGAGCTGCGGCAACACGACACGCCAGAACACGCGCCAGGGTCCGAGACCAAGCGCCGCCGCGGCATCCTCCAGGGCAGGATCGAGGCGGCGCAGCGCCGCCGATACCGGCAGGTAAAGGAAGGGAAAATAGGCGATAACGGACACCAGCACGCCCGCCCACAGGCCGTGCAGCCCCGGCACCATGGTGATCCAGGCATAGGAATGGACGAAAGCGGGGATGGCGAGCGGCGCCACGCAGAGCCAGGCCCAGAGCCGGGCGCCGGGCAGGTCGCTGCGTTCGGTCAGCCAGGCCAGCATCAACGACAAGGTGATGGCGATCGGTACGGCCAACAGCACCAGCAGGCCGGTGTTGGCCAGCAGCTCGCCGACACGTGGCCTGAAGATCAGCGCCGAGACGGTCTCCCAGCCGGTCTGCACCGCGATCCATAGGATGAAAGAGAGCGGCAGCAGCGCCAGCAGGGAGACAGATATGGCGGCGGCGACAAGCCAGGGCGCCGCCCGCCGTTGCGCCCGCCGGCGCATCTTGAGCGGCGGGCCCGGGCGCGCGAGATGGACCGCGGACTGCATCAGCTCACACGCCGCGCCGTTGCCGCCCGGCGGCGGCAATTGAAGGACCACGGTCGCGGTCGGATAGGCAACGTGTCGTCATCGACGAATGCAATCTCGAAAAACAAAACGCTCCCGCGGAAAGAGAGTCCGCGGGAGCACGGTCCGGCGTTCTTATTAGGACGAACGCCAACTAAAGCAAGCCGGCTGCCGTCATCAGGTCGGTGACCTTCTTGGAGTTGAGCGTCGTGGCATCGACCTTCGGTGCCTGCAGGTCGGCCAGAGGCACCAGCTTCGGATTGGACTGGGCGCCCTTGCCGACCGCATATTCGAAGGAGGTTCCGTTCTTCAGCACGTCCTGGCCACCCTTGCCGGTCACCCATTTCAGGAAGGCCTGGGCTTCCTTCTGGTGCTTGCTCGAAGCCAGCACGCCGCCGCCGGAAACCGACACGAAAGCGCCCGGATCCTGGTTCTTGAAATAGTGCAGCGCGACGTTCTTGGAGTTTTCGCCGGTCTTGGCCTGATCGCCAAAGTAGTAATAGTGGTAGATCACGCCGCCTTCGATCTCGCCGGCATTGACCGCCTTCATCACCGTGCTGTTGCCCTTGTAGGCGGTGAAATTCTCCTTCATCGCCTTCAGCCAGTCGGCCGTGGCGGCCTCGCCCTTGAGTTGCAGCAGCGCGCTGACGATGGCCTGGAAATCGGCGCCGGAAGGCGAAGCCGCCCAGCGGCCTTTCCAGCTCGGATCGGCGAGATCGAGCATCGACTTGGGCAACTGATCAGCCTTGAGCTTGGTCGTGTTGTAGGCAAAAACGGTGCTGCGCGCGGCCACGCCCACCCATTTGCCGCTGGCCGCCTGATAGTCCTGCGGGACCTGAGCCAGCGTGTCGGCGTCGACCGGCGCGAACAGGCCGGCATTCTCCACCAGCGCCATGGCCGGCGAATTCTCCGTCAAAAACACGTCGGCGGGCGAGGCGGCGCCTTCGGAGACGATCTGGTTGGAGAAGTCGCTGTCGCCGCCGTTTCGCAAGGTGACCTTGATGCCGGTTTCCTTGGTGAACCCTTCGGCCCATTCCTTGGTCAGGCTTTCATGCTGGGCATTATAGACGATGATGCCGGCATCTTCGGCCGTTGCCGGACCGGCGGCCAGGCTGATTGCAAGCACCGCTACGCTGGCCAGGGCAAGAAGGGGGGATTTCATAAGGTACTCCTCGGGTTGCCCGCACTGCGGGTGCGTCCGAGTATCAATTCATGAATGGGTTAGTCAAGATTGAAAGCCAATCGGCATCATCACGGTTTCGCGTGTCGGACGCATTTGACTTCACCCGATATGCGGTGCCGGTGGCTGCTCCTGCGGAATGCAGCCATCGACCATGGGATGAATGGTCCAGCGCTGATCCAGGCCCTGCTGTGTTCGTTTGGTCTCCGGATCGAACGCGTCGTTCAGCATGGCGCACCAGGTTCTGCGCAGGTTCTCGCAGCGTGTCCTGAATGCCGTGCTGCCAAGCCCGTCACGCATATCCTGCGCGGTGAGGTCGGTGGCCTCGCCCGGCGGTTTGGGCGGGACTGTGCCCATGTCGGGAAAGTCCGGGTTCCACTGAAGATAGTGTTTTGCGTCGACACCGGCGGCCGCATCGAACTTGACCACCGCCATCAGCGGATGAAACTCGTGCCAGCCCTTGTGATAGCCGTCATAGACATGTTCGCCGAGGACGGCGACATGATCGCCCATCCTGATCGGGCCGAGCGCCTTGTCGCCGACATTGGCGTCCTCGACATTGCCGGGGTTCCAGTTGAACAGTCCCTGCAGGACCGGCTTGACCCCGCCGAAGTAGGACGCGGCGCCGCCGATGGCGCCGCCAATGGCCGCCCCGAGCAATCCTCCCAGGAACGAGCCGATGGCGCAGCCCAGCGCACCCAGGAAGAACGATCCTATGGCGCAGCCGACAGCCGCCCCGACACTGGCGCCGGCGGCCGCCGCGGCCGCCGTTACGACCAGAGCCGCCGTCAGCAGGATGACGATGGCCGGCGCCCATTGGCGCATCTTGATCCAGAAATCGCCCTCGGCCTCGCAGTGCAGGCCCCAGCGGGCATGGTCGTCGGCGGGTGCGTAGCCCAGGTCGGTCTTCAGGTCATCGCGCGGCAACAGAAGCTCATGACCCTGAAAGCCGTCATTGAGAATGTCGTTGGCCGGATGGGCCGCGATGCTGGCGGCGAATTCCGTGACGACGGTGCCGTCGGCATTGTAGTGATTGGCGGCGGCCAAAGCCGCCTCGTTGGTCTCGGCGTTGAGGATCTCGGTCGTCGGATGCGGCATCAGGATGAGGTCGAAATACTGGTCGTTGTCGAAGGCGCCGAGATCGCTGCGGAACGGATTGTAGGAGACGATGCCGACCGCGCATTTCGGATTGTCCTTGTCGAGGCAGACCAGGCGATGGTTCAGCCATTCCCCGGCGGCCTTGTCGATCGTCGCGGTGGCGGACGCCAGAAATGCGATTGCCGCGGCAAGTGCCGCACCGACCGGCCCCAGCAGCAACCCGAACGCGGCTGCCAGCCCGGTGATGACGATGATCTGCAGCGCCTGGCCGGCGAGGAAAGCCAGCCGGTCGTCCTCATTGTAGGGCTTGCCACCGGCGGGATAGAGAAAGCAGCTGGTATAGTGCTTGTAGGCCATCGGAACGCCTCAGCCTTTCGTGGCGGTGAGCGTCACACCGCCGGTCATGGTGCGCGATCCGCTTTCGCCGATCGCGAACACATGGACGTTGAAGGTCTTCGAGCCACGGAAGGCGGCGTCCTTCGCTTCGATCTCGACGGCGATCTCGGTGATCTGGCGCGGCTGCAGTGAAAGCGTTCTTGGAACGATCCTGACCGACCAGTCGTCCGGGATGGGAAACCGGCCATAGGCCTGTTCCTCGAGGGCCCTGGCCCAGCGTGCCTTGCTCTCGCCGAGCCGCGGCTGCGGGGTGTCGGTGGTCCCGTCGCGACCTTCGCCGCGTGACGGGGCACATGGCCGCAGCTTCGGCAGACCGTAGCAGTCCGCCTCGATCTGGAAACGCCGGACGACCGAGGCCTCGTTGCGGACGCTGAAGACGAACTTTGCCGGTGAGCGCATCTCGGCAATGTTGACGTTCTTCTGGCCAAGGTTGTTGCTGGGGTTGGCGTCATCGCCCCAGGAAAGCTGTGCCTGCAGGCAATAGTGGCCGCTGGTGGCGGGCGTGGTCCAACTGAACTCGGCATAGGCAGGGCAATCGATCGTGCCCTTGGCGCCGAGATTGACGGCGGTGTTGGCGATCGGACGGGAAACGGTCTGTGCGCCGAAGGACAGGTAGGACAGCGCCACTCCGACGCCGATGGCCGGGGCGTCGTAGGACCCGTTCCAGACACGGACGCGAACGCGATATATGTGTGCTGGCTGGAGCGCGCCGGTAACCGGCGCGGCGCCGTCGAAAATGTCGATGTCGGGATTGTCCCAGGTGACCGCGAGGCCCTGCGCCATCAGATAGTACTGGGCATAAAGAAGAGGATCGGCGCGCTTGTAGATGTCGGGCGGCAGCTGGATACAGCAATCGTTCTGCGCCGGGCTTGGCAGCCGCTGGCCCTTGGCCAGCCGGCATAGCAGCATGCGAATCGTCGCAAACAGCACTTTCAGCCCGGTGGCAAGACGCTTCCAGAATTCGGCGGCGAACAACAGCAGGGCCGCGGTTCTGATGTGGTTGACCAGAGATCCTGCCATGTCGTGTTTCCCACGCTGAGAGGACGCAACGGTAATGTTTTTCCTGGCGGACGTGTCCCCGCCGATTTTCCAGCGGTTATTTCTTCAGTGATCTCTGTCTCCGGTAGAAGTAGATGGCAGCGACAAGGACTATGGCTGCAATGACAAGGCTGCCCTCGAAAGTTCCCGAGCCATTGTCGGGAGAAAATCCAAAGCGTTCAATGAAATCCATTTCGGCCGCCCTCCGATCCTTTGACGCTACAGAAGGGTTTACCCTACGTCAACAAAGCTTGGTCCGCGCTGTTCCTCGCGCCTGGGCTGGGAACCAGGGAACCCATCAGGGAATTTCGCGGACCGTCCCGCAAACTTTCGTGATTTGCCCGTAGTTTGGCTTGGACATTATTTCGCCGTCCACGTAACAAACCAGCGCCGAGGCGCGAAGATCGGGGAGTGAACTCTTGTGAGCGGCAAGGACGAGGCCGAGCTTTCCCGGCTGATGCGGGCCGCGATCGCGGGAGATGAAAAGGCCTATGCCGACTTTCTCCACCGGATTGCCGCGCTCATCCGCGGCTTTGTCAGGCGCAAGATCGTGCAGGGCGGGGTCGACCCCGAGGACGTCGTGCAGGAAACCTTGCTGGCAATTCATGTGAAACGGCACACCTGGCGCCAGGACGCGCCGGTCCTGCCCTGGGTCTATGCGATTGCCCGTTTCAAGCTGATCGACGCGTTCCGGCGGCGCGGGCGGCGCATCGAGATCGATGTCGACGAAATCGCCGAGACTTTTGCCGAGCCGGAGACCGATACGGTCAGCGAACGCGACATCAACCGGGCGCTCGACGGCCTGCCGCCGGCACAGCGTTCCGTGGTGTCGGCCGTGTCCGTGGAGGGCCGCTCGATCGGCGAGACGGCAGCGAAGTTCGGCATAAGCGAGACGGCGGTGCGTGTGTCGCTGCATCGAGGACTTACCGCCATAGCCAAGCGATTCGGACAGGGGCGGTTCGGACGGGAATGACATGAAGACCGACGATCTCATCAAGGCGCTCGACGCCGATGCCCGCAGCAAAGCAATGCCATTGCGCTTGGCCTGGTGGCTCGCGGCCGGCGCGGCCGTCGTCGTCGCGGCCGCTGTTTTCATGATGACGATCGGGCCGCGCCCCGACTTCATGGTTGCCGCGCACACGATGCGCTTCCTGTCCAAGTTTGTTTTCACCATCGTGCTCGCCATCAGCGCCTTCGCCCTGATCCGAGCCCTGTCGACGCCGGGTGCGGCGACAGGCCGGGCAATGGCGGCGATGATCGCCGCGCCGCTGCTGGTCGCGGTGGCCGTGGTGCTGGAGCTCTTCATGGTGCCGCAGGCGCTGTGGGGCACGCGCATGATCGGCTCGAACATGATGATCTGCATGAGCTTCATCCCGCTGATAGGCATCGGCCCGCTGGCCATCTTCCTGTGGATGCTGCGCTATGGCGCGCCGACACGGCCGGTGCTTGCCGGCGCGGTCGCGGGGCTGCTTGCCGGCGGGCTGGCGGCGACTTTCTATGCGGCGCACTGCTTCGACGACTCGCCGCTTTTCGTTGCCACCTGGTACACGATCGCCATCGCGGCCCTTGCTTTGCTTGGCGCGCTCGGCGGGCGGTTTTTCGTGCGTTGGTAGCGGGATACCCGCGTCCAGACACCGTGAATACCGATCCAATTGTTTGCCGGTTGTCCATATCGCCGATGCCCCGGACGCAACCTTTCCTTAAAATCGATCCTTCAGGGTTCGATGGAAAAAAGCGATTGCCCACGGGGGTGGCATAAATCGTGACATTGCGAAGTATCATCGGGTCGGGACGGTACAAGCATGCAGCGCTGGCGCTGCTTGCGGCCGGTCTTGCCGTGGTGGCCGCCTCGCTTGTGACGTCAAGGCTGGACCTTGGCGTGGAAGCACTCAGACTTTGCCTTCAAATATCGGTCGCGGTGACGGTCTGCGCGCTTTTCCTGGCCTATCTGTTCATCGGTCGAATCTCGGAGGATCGACGGCAGATCACGGAGAGCGAGCAGCGGTTCCGCCGGGCCATGGAGGACTCGGCCATCGGCATCGCCATCGTCAGCCTCGACGGGCGTATTCTCCAGACCAACCCTGCGTTCGCCACCATGCTTGGCTACAGCCGCGAGGAAATCGAGGCGTTGACCTTCTTCCAGATCACGCATCCCGACGATCTGCAGATCGGACGCGAAACGATGGCCGGCCTGAGGGCGGGCACCGTCGATACTTTCCACTTCGAGAAGCGTTATCTCAAGAAGGACGGTACACCCGTCTGGGCTAACCTTGCCGGCTCCGTCATTCGCGATGGGAGGAGTGGGCGCCCGCTCTATCTCGTCTCGCAGATCGAGGATATCGACGCGCGCAAGCAGGCCGAAGGGCGCATCGCCGAGGCCGAAACGCGCTGGAACTTCGCGCTCGCCGGCGCCGGTCAAGGTGTTTGGGATTTCGACATCCGCAAGGGGGGCACTACCTATTCCTCCACTTGGGTCAAGATGCTCGGCTATGGGGATGGCGAGCTCGATGGCGACCCCGACCGGTGGCTGACGATGATCCATCCGGACGACCGCGCCACGGTCGCGGAGGCCGATCGCGACCATCTCGACGGCCAGACGGAATTCTTCGAGGCCGAGTTCAGGATGCGCCACAAGGACGGCCGCCGGATCTGGATCCTCGACCGTGGCAAGGCCATCGAGCGCGATGCCAACGGACAGTTGATCAGAGCGATCGGCAGCTTGACCGACATCACTCGGCGCAAGCAGGCCGAAGAACGGCTCATCGTCTCGGCGGCGATGCTGGCCGACGAGAAGGAGCGGCTTAAGGTGACGCTGCAATCGATCGGCGATGCGGTCATCTGCACCGATGCCGCGAACCGCGTCACCTTCATGAATCCGGTGGCCGAAAAGCTGACCGGCGTTTCCAGCGACGACGCGCTGGGCAAGACGCTGAGCCATGTCTACTGGGCTGTCGACGAGGAGACGGGCCACAGGATCGGCATGACGCGGCCGGCGACAGGCGAAGAGGCGCGCTCCGACCAGAACAGCCGCGCGGTCCTCATCCGTCGCGACGACACACGCTGCAGCATCCGCCAGGTCGTGTCGCCGATCATCAACGAACGCAACGAGTTCGGCGGTCTGGTGATCGTCTTCCAGGATTTCACCGATGCGCGCGCCCTGCAGCGCCAGCTTGCCCATGCCGCCGCCCATGATGCGCTGACCGGGCTTGCCAACCGCTCGAGCTTCATCCGCGCCATGGAGGGACTGGTCGATCAGGCACGCAAGGACGGCTCGACGGCTGGCGGCCACCATCAGTTCATGTTCATCGACCTTGACCATTTCAAGCTGGTCAACGACACGGGCGGTCACGCGGCGGGAGACGCCCTGCTGAAGCGGGTCGCCGAGGCGGTGCGCGGCGTGCTTGGTCCTGAAGACATCGTCGCGCGCCTGGGCGGCGACGAATTCGCTGTCATTCTGAAGTCGGGTTCCGCACCCGGCGCGAGGATCGCGGCGCGCTCCATCATCGATGCGATAGCCGGCTTGAACTTCACCTGGGATGGCCGGCCCCACGCGATCGGCGCCAGCATCGGGCTAGCGGCGATCTGCGCCAATTGCGGCGAAGTCGACGAGATCATCGCAAGGGCCGACGCCGCCTGCTATGCGGCCAAGGCGGCCGGGCGCGGATGCCTTTCCGTGGCGCCGGACGGCAAGATCAGCGACGACAGGTTGGAACTGCCCAAGCCGCTCGCCGCGGCCTCGTGAGCGGACGCGTCAGCGTGTTGGAACGGGGTGCTCGCCGCGATAGTCGTAGAAGCCGCGTCCGGTCTTGCGGCCGAGCCAGCCGGCCTCGACATATTTGACCAGCAGCGGGCAGGGCCGGTACTTCGAATCCGACAGGCCGTCATGGAGCACCTGCATGATCGACAGGCAGGTGTCGAGGCCGATGAAATCGGCAAGCTGCAGCGGTCCCATCGGATGGTTGGCGCCGAGCCGCATGGCGGTGTCGATGGCATCGACCGAACCGACGCCCTCATAGAGGGTGTAGATCGCCTCGTTGATCATCGGCAGAAGGATGCGGTTGACGATGAAGGCCGGGAAATCCTCCGAGACCGTGATCGTCTTGTCGAGTTGCTTCACATAGGTCTTCGCCGCCTCGAAGGTCTGGTCCTCGGTGGCGATGCCGCGCACCAGTTCGACCAGCTTCATCAGCGGAACCGGGTTCATGAAATGAATGCCGATGAAGCGCTCCGGCCGGTCGGTCTGCGCGGCCAGCCTTGTGATCGAAATCGACGAGGTGTTGGTCGCCAGGATCGCTTCGGGGTTGAGCTGCGGGCAGAGCTGCGCATAGATCTTGCGCTTGACGGTTTCGTCCTCGGTCGCCGCCTCGATCACCAGATCGGCGCCGGCAAGATCGGCCATCGCCGGTGCCGACGCTATGCGTGCCATGGCCTGGTTGCGGAGCTTCTCGTCTAGCTTGCCGGACCCCACCTGACGGGCCATGTTGCCGCTGATGGTGGCGATGCCCTTTTCGATACGGTCGGGCGATATATCGTAGATCAGCACCTTGTAGCCCGAAAGCGCGGAGACGTGGGCGATGCCGCCGCCCATCTGGCCCGCACCAATGATGCCGATCGTCTCGATCTTGCTCATTACCCGATCCCGTCCGGAGCGTTTTTCGCCACAATCGCGAACCGCCCCATCTCTTTGTTTTCCCGCAATTCCCGGCGCAAAAACCCCTGCGCACTGCCGCTGGAATTGCTCTCAGCCTTTTGTGGCCTGCTTATTGTGCGGTGCAAACTAAAAGGGTGGGGCGACTTCGTCTACCCCACCCTTGGTAATTTAATACGGTTGCGCGGAAGCGTCAAAGCGCCTTCTGCAACTCAGGCAGGATGACGAAGAGATCGCCGACGAGGCCGTAGTCGGCAACCTGGAAGATCGGAGCTTCCTCGTCCTTGTTGATGGCGACGATGACCTTGGAATCCTTCATGCCAGCGAGGTGCTGAATGGCGCCGGAGATGCCGACCGCAATGTAGAGATCGGGGGCGACCACCTTGCCGGTCTGGCCGACCTGCCAGTCGTTCGGCGCATAGCCCGCATCGACGGCGGCTCGGGAAGCACCGACGGCGGCACCGAGCTTGTCGGCGACCGGCAGGATGACTTCCTGGAATTTTTCCGAGGAACCGAGCGCGCGGCCGCCCGAGATGATGATCTTGGCCGAGGTCAGCTCCGGACGGTCGGTCTCCGACAGCTTGTTCTCGACGAAGGTGGACAGGCCGGGATTGGCCGCCGCGTGAACCGTCTCGACCGAAGCCGAACCACCCTCGGGTGCCGCCTGGAAGGAAGCGGTGCGCACGGTGATCACCTTCTTGGTGTCGCTCGACTGTACCGTCTGGATGGCGTTACCGGCGTAGATCGGCCGCTTGAAGGTGTCAGGCGACACCACTTCGATGATCTCGGAAACCTGCGCAACATCGAGCAGGGCGGCGACGCGCGGCGCGATGTTCTTGCCAGCGGACGTCGCCGGCGCGATGATCGTGTCGTAAGCGCCAGCCAGCGAAACGACCAGTGCCGCCGTCGGCTCGGCCAGGCGCTCGGCGAGTTCGTCGGCCTCGGCGAGCAGCACCTTGCCGACGCCCTTCAGTTTCGCGGCTGCATCGGCAGCGGCCTTGGCGCCTTTGCCGGCCACCAGCACATGAACGTCCGAGCCGATTTGCAGGGCGGCCGAAAGCGCCTTGGCGGTCTGGTCGGAAAGGGTGGCGTTGTCGTGTTCGGCGATGAGGAGAATTGCCATTTTATCTGTTCCTTTCCCGATCGCTTACAAAACGCCGGCTTCGTTCTTGAGCTTGTCGACCAGTTCGGCGACGCTCTTGACCTTGACGCCCGCCTTGCGGCCACCCGGCTCCTCGGTCTTGATGACCTTCAGGCGCGGCTTGACGTCGGCGCCGTAGTCGGCCGGGCTCTTCTCGTCCAGCGGCTTCTTCTTGGCCTTCATGATGTTGGGCAGCGAGGCATAGCGCGGCTGGTTGAGGCGAAGGTCGGCGGTGACGATCACCGGCAGCTTCAGCTCCACCGTCTGCAAGCCGCCGTCGACCTCCCGCGTCACCTTGGCCTTGTCGCCTTCGAGCACGACCTTGGAGGCGAATGTCCCTTGGGCCCAGCCCAGGAGCGCGGCCAGCATCTGGCCGGTCTGGTTGGAATCATCGTCGATCGCCTGCTTGCCGAGGATGACAAGGCCCGGCTTCTCCGCCTCGACCACGCCCTTCAGCACCTTGGCGACGCCGAGCGGCTCGGTCTGTTCGTCGGTCTTGACCAGGATGGCTCGGTCGGCGCCCATGGCGAGCGCGGTGCGCAGTGTTTCCTGCGCCTGCTGCGGGCCGATCGACACGACGATGATCTCTTCGGCCTTGCCGGCTTCCTTGATCCGGATCGCTTCCTCGACCGCGATCTCGTCAAACGGGTTCATCGCCATCTTGACGTTGGCGAGTTCCACCGCCGAACCATCAGCCTTCACGCGAACCTTCACATTCGCGTCCACAACCCGCTTCACGGGCACAAGGATCTTCATTTGCCTGTCACCTCTTCACGCTAGTTGGGCGCGCTATAGCAGCCTGCGCCCTTTCTGAGTTGTCGAAAGCCGACATTCCTGACTGAATTCCGGCCAGACTGAATTCTGGCCGGATGGAAATTCTGGTCTTTGCCCGCCTTGGGCTGCGACGGAGACGTTTCCGTAATTGTGGCAACCCTTGCCGTCAATACGCTGGAAGCTGCTCAAATCGGTTCAGTTTGGGCCAGAAGGGTTTCCCCGGCCCCAGCGCGCCGTGGTGGCGGACGTTTGGGGCGTCGCTGGTTCGCCAACGACCGGCGGCTGTTCGGGGGTCGGAACCACGGCATCCTCGTCGGCGGGGGCAAATAGCGGCACGCCGCGACTGCGCAGGACCAGCACAAGGACCGCGCCGGCAATGATGCCGCCGATGTGGCAGGCCCAGGAGATCTGGTCCTCGCCGCCGGCCGCGAACATGACGACCTGGAACGCCACCCATAGTATGAGCGGGATGAAGGCCGGAATACGCAAGGGGATGCGGGCAAAAGCAAGCACCCACACCTTCACCCTGGGATAGAGGATCAGGTAGGCGACGACCACGCCGGCAATGGCACCCGAGGCGCCGATCAGCGGCGCTTGCGAATCCCAGGCGATGAGCCCCTGGAAAGCGGCACCGGCGACGGCGCACAGGAGATAGAAGATCAGGTAGCGGATGTGACCGAGCGCGTCCTCGACATTGTCGCCGAACACCCAAAGGAACAGCATGTTGCCGCCGAGATGGAAAATGTCGGCATGCAGGAAAGAGTAGGTGAGGTAGCTCAGGCTCTCGGGGATGATGACAAAGCGGGGGTCGAGTTCGGCCGTGTCGTGAACGACGGAAGGAATGAAGCCGAGCCCAAGCACGGCGGCATTGGTGAAGTCCTTGCCGCCGAGCGCCGTGGCGCAATAAATCACGGCGTTGGCGACGATCAGCCCGATCGTTACATATTGCAGCCTGATATGGCGCAGCCTGTTGGTGTCGTAAAGCGGGATGAACATCGGTTGTCGGCCCCCTCCCGCCTTTCGGTCCGTTTCAGCGGTTCTTGCCGGGAACCCATAGCACGTCGGCATTTCCATTGTCATTGACCACCCGGGCGGCGACAAACAGGAAATCCGAGACGCGGTTGATGTACTTCAGCCCGTCGCGATTGACGTGTTCGGCCGGGTCCTGCGCCAGGGCCACCATCAGCCGCTCGGCTCGCCTGGCCACGGTGCGGGCGAGATGGAGGGCGGCCGCCGCCGGCGTGCCGCCGTTCAGCACGAAGGATTTCAGCGGCTGGAGGTCTTTGTTGAGGAGGTCGATGTCGTGCTCGACACGGTCGGTCTGGGCGGCAACGATGCGCAGCGGCTCGTAGCCGAGCGGCTTGCCGTCGTCAGGCACGGCGAGGTCGGCGCCGAGGTCGAAAAGGTCGTTCTGGATGCGGCCAAGCATGGCGTCGATCGCCTGATGGCTCGGTGCGGTATGCACGCGGGCCATGCCGATACAGGCATTGGCTTCGTCGACCGTGCCATAGGCGTCCACCCGGAGATCGGATTTCAGCCGCCGTTCGCCAGTGCCGAGGCCGGTTGTGCCGTCGTCTCCGGTGCGGGTGTAGATCTTGTTGAGCTTGACCACATCGCCTCCGAAAGGCCCTTACTTGCGGGTGAAATACACGGCCAGCAGGATCAGCGCCAGCGCCACGGCCTGCAGCAGAACGCGGGCCTGCATCAGCTTGTTGGACGTCACGCCGGAGCCGCCGCGCATCATGTTGATGAGGCCCCTGATCAGCACGACCACCACGGCGGCCATGACCAGAATGGCAAGGATGTTGAAGACGGTGGCCATTTTTTGCGTTTCCAGTTCTCTGCTTGTTCAGGCGCGCCTGGCAAGCAGGCGGTGGAGCATTGGGGCCGGCAGGATGCGTTTGAGCACGGCCCCGATCCTGGCCGACATTGTTACCACATAGTGTGGGCGCGGGCGCCGCGACAGAAGTGCATGGCGAAGCACCTTGTGGACCACTTCTGGCCCGGGCTTCAGTGCCGATTGGCTGCCGCCGGCGCGCATGCGCTCCAGTTGCCCGGCATAGTCGGCGCGATGCACGGAATTCTCGTGATCGATATTCCTGAGGAACCAGGGCAGGCCATTGGAGGCGATCTTCGATTTCACCGGCCCCGGTTCGATCAGCGAGACATGGATGCCGCTGCCGGTTAGTTCCTGGCGCTGGCAGAGCATCAAGGCTTCCAAGGCGTGCTTGGATGCCGAATAGGCGCCACGGAAGCGCACCGGCACGAGACCCAGGATCGACGAGCAATGGACGAGGCGGCCGTGGCCCTGGCGGCGCATCACCGGAACCAGACGGCGGGTCAGGTCGTGCCAGCCGAAGAAATTGGCCTCGAACTGCTCTTTGAGCGCCGCAACGGACAGATCCTCGACGGCGCCGGCCTGGGCGTAAGCGCCGTTGTTGAACAGGGCATCGAGCTTGCCGCCGGTGCGCTCGAGCACGGCCGATGCCAGGGCGGCGATGGATCCCGGTTCCGTGTAGTCGAGATAGAAAGCCTCAATTCCGTCCGCTTCGAGCGCGGCGATGTCTTGCGGCTTGCGCGCCGTCGCGAACACCCGCCAGCCCTCGGCCTTCAATGCGCGGGCGCAATAGGCGCCTATGCCGGAAGACGCACCGGTGACGATGATGGTGCGCAACTCTGCCGCTGGAGAATTCGGAGTTTGACGAAGGGTTGCCATTTGCCGCATTCCCTTCCCATATTCGCGGCGTCGAGACAATCGAAGGGAGCGCGCGTTCTTGCTGCGGAATATTGTCGCCCTGCGTCGCGTGCTCTACGACGCGCTCGGCCATTTCAACACCGATGACGGCTGGGCGATGGCCAGCCATCTGGCGATCACCTCGCTGATGGCGCTGTTTCCGTTCCTGATCTTCGCCACGACGCTGGGCAGCTTCCTCGGCGCCCAGGCGTTCGCCGACACGGCGGTGCATCTGGTCTTCGACACATGGCCCGAGCAGATCGCCAAACCGATCGCGCATGAAGTGCTCAACGTGCTGACCGTCAGGCGCAGCGACCTGTTGACCTATGGCGTGCTGCTTGCCGCCTATTTCGCCTCGAACGGCATCGAGGCGCTGCGCACGTCGCTCAATCGCGCTTATCGGGTCACCGAGACGCGCGGCATCATCTACCGCCGGGTGCAGAGCATCTTCTTCGTGCTGATCGCGACCGCCGGGTTCCTGGCGATCAGCGTGCTCCTGGTGTTCGCGCCCCTGCTGGCGCGGTTGGCGGAGGCCCATTTCGAGTGGATCAAACCCTATACGGGCACGATCACGCTGTGGCGTTACGTCATTGCCTCGACCGTCATCATCGGCGGACTTTTCGCCGTTCACTACTGGCTGCCGGCCGGCAAGCGCCGTTTCGTCTCGCTGGTGCCGGGCATCATCTTCACGCTGGCGGCATGGCTTATCGGCTCGACGATGTTTGCCACCTATCTCGACCATTTCTCGTCCTATGTGACGACCTATGCCGGTCTCGCCTCGATCATGATCGCGGTGGTTTTCCTCTACATCGTCTCGGCGATCTTCATCCTCGGCGGCGAGCTCAACGCCGCGATCAGCCGTTATCTGGAGGCGCGTGCCCGGGTGGGTTGACCGGCGGAATTGAAGAACGGAGGAATTGAAGAAATGAAGAATTGAGGAGTTGAAGAACTGAGGAATTGGAGAAAAAGGCGCCATATCCGGCGCCGTGCACTTCTTCTTCAATTCTTCAATTCTTCAATTCTTCAGTTCCTCAATTCCTCAGTTCTGCAATTCCTCAATTCCTCCCCTGGCCGGTCGCGCCGTTGCCAGGCCCACGCCAAAGGTGGTGATCGCCATGCCGACGATTTGAAGTGCGTTGAGTTGTTCGTTGAACAGAGCCCAGGCGATGATGGCCGTCACCGCCGGCACAAGGTAGAACAACGACGCCACTTTCGACATCTCGCCGTCGCGGATCATCACCATCAACAGGAAGATTGCGCCGAGCGACAGCACCAGCACCAGCCAGGCCATGGCGAAGATCAGTTCGCCGTTGATGACGACGGCGTGCGTTTCGAAGGCGAGCGCGGCCACGATCATCAGCGAGGCGCCGCCGATATATTGCCACATGGTGGCCGCGACGAGGTCGCCGCCGGAGGCAAAGCGCTTCTGCCAGATGGTTCCGGCGCTCATGCCGAGCACCGAGACCAGCGAGGCGGTCAGCGTCGCCACCGTTACGCCGCCGCCGAGCGCGCCGAGTTTTGGCCACAGCACAATGACGATGCCGACCAGGCCGATGCCAAGGCCAAGCCAGTGGCGCGGCAGGATGGCCTCGCCCAGGAACTTGCCGGCAAGCACCGCAGTGATCAGCGGCTGCAAGCCGACGATAAGGGCCGAAAATCCGGCGGGCATACCCCTGTGGATGGCCCAGAAGACGGCGCCGAGATAGACGCCATGCATCAGCACGCCGGCACCGGTGGCATGCAGCGCCTCCTCGCGGGTGGCTCGCTTCGAGCCCAGCACAAGCATCAGCACTGCCAGCAGGATGGCGGCTATGACGAAACGCGCCGCGAGGAAGGTGAATGGCTCCGCCCACGGCATGGCGTAGCGGGCGCCGATGAAGCCGGTTGCCCACAAGACAACGAAGGTGGCGGGGATGAACCGCTTGATGCTGTGCATTTTTCCGGAGACCGCCGTACTGGTGAGAATTGACCGTGGCGATGCTCTAACCCTGTTCAACCTGGCGCGCAAAACCAAACCGTTGATCCATACATCACCGGAATTCAACGGGTGAAGGGCTCAAAAAGGTGTCTCCCAAGGATTGCTGGGCTCAGAGCCCGATCGTCCGCCTGATGTCGTCTGGCGTCGTGCCGGCATCACGCAAGGCGGCAAGTCCGGTATCGCCAAGGCTCTTCGACAGTTTTCGGCCGTCCGGCCCTAGGACCAGCCGATGGTGGAAATAGGCGGGTGGCTGCAATCCCAGAATCTCCTGAAGCAGTCGCTGCACCCCTGTGGCAGAAAACAGGTCCTGTCCGCGCACGACATGGCTGACGCCTTGCAGCGCGTCGTCGACGATGACGGCGAGGTGGTAGCTGGTCGGGATGTCGCGGCGCGCCACGATCACGTCGCCCCAGTCCTGCGGACGGGCCTCGACCAGGTGCGTCGCGGATAGCGTCTCATCGCTGAATTCGGCCCATGCGAGGTCGTTGCCGGCACGCGCCATGGCGGCGCCGACGTCCAGCCGCCAGGCGAAGGGTGTATTCTCGGCAATCCGCCGCCTGCGTGCTTTCATCGGCAATGCCTTGTCGGCTGGCGGATAGAGCGGCACACCGTCGGGATCGCGCGGCCAGTCGCGCCCGCGCATTTCGCTGTCGGCGATGAAAGCCCTGATCTCGCCACGGCTCATGAAGGCGGGATAGACCAGTTCCTCGCGGATCAGGCGCTCGAGCACCGTCCGGTATTCCGCGAAATGCTCGGACTGGCGGCGCACCGGCTCTTGCCAGCCAAGCCCCAGCCATTTCAGGTCGGCAAGCATGCCCGCCTCGAACTCCGGCGTGCAGCGCGTGGTGTCGATATCCTCGATACGCAGCAGCAGACGGCCGCCTGACGCCTTTGCCAGCTTCTGGTTGAGCAACGCCGAATAGGCGTGGCCCAGATGCAGTTCGCCATTGGGGCTGGGCGCGAAGCGGAATGTCAGGAGCGTCATGTCTCGGGCGGCAATCGGGTTGTGCTGCGGTTTTGGCGGTTGCTACTTTGCGGCACATTCGCGGACAAGGATACCATGCAGCGCATCGCGACACTGGACGACGTTGAACGGGGACTGGATGCGCTTTGCATCATCGATCCGCGCCTGGAAAAAGTGCGCGGCATGGCCGGCGAGGTGCCGCTCAGGCTTTCGGAGCCCGGGTTCAGGAGCCTCGCCTCGATCATCGTGTCGCAGCAAGTTTCCCGGGCGAGTGCCGATGCCATCTTCGGCCGGCTGACGAAACTGGTCGATCCGCTAACGCCGCGGGCTATCCTTGCCGCCGGCGAGGACATGTTTCGCGAGGCCGGCCTGTCGCGGCCCAAGCAGCGTGGTCTTGTCGCGGCCGCCCAAGCGGTGGCCGACGGCCTCGACCTGCATCATCTCTGTTCGCTCGACGCCGGGGAAGCGATCGCGGCAATGACAGCGGTGCCTGGTATCGGCCCCTGGACGGCGGAAGTGTATCTGTTGTTTGCCGCCGGACACCCCGATATTTTCCCGGCGCGTGACGTCGCCCTGCAGAGCGCCGTCGGCCACGCGCTCGGCATCGACCCGCGCCCGCCTGAGAAAACACTGATCGCCTTGGCCGAATCATGGAGCCCGTGGCGAGGTGTCGCATCGCGGCTTTTCTGGTCCTATTATCGCGAAACCAGGGGCCGAGACGCCGCACCGCCGGCCTGAATCCGCAAAAAAGCATAAAAATCATGTGTTTTTGGCACGCCGCGCCCGCGACAATCCGCTTCACATCCCTGTCATGTCAGGCTTACAGTATCCGCGCCGAACGGTCGGGCTTTTGAAGCAGCACGTGACCCTTTCCGAAAGTCGAATTCGATTTTCGGGATCATGTGCGAACCAAGGAGGTCAACAAGGTGACGGTTGCCGTATCTCCGGATGGGCTTCCAGCGCTGGTGCTGAATGCGGATTACCGTCCGCTCAGCTATTACCCCTTGTCGCTCTGGTCCTGGCAGGACGCCATCAAGGCGGTATTCCTCGACCGGGTGAACATCGTCGCCGAATACGAGCATGCGGTGTCCTCGCCGACCTTCTCGATGAAGCTGCCGAGCGTGGTCAGCCTGAAGGCCTATGTGAAGCCGTCGAGGCACCCGGCGTTCACCCGCTTCAACGTCTTCCTGCGCGACCGCTTCCAGTGCCAGTATTGCGGCACGCCCGAGGACCTGACCTTCGACCACGTCATCCCCCGTCATCGCGGCGGCGCGACGACATGGGAGAATGTCGTCGCCGCCTGTTCGCCTTGCAATCTGAGGAAGGGCGGCATGATGCCGGCGCATGCCAAGATGTTTCCTCTGCAGAAGCCCTACCAGCCGACGGTGCATGATCTGCACAACAACGGCCGGCTGTTCCCGCCCAACCATCTGCATGAAAGCTGGATGGATTATCTCTACTGGGACGTCGAACTGGAGCCTTGAGTTTTCGACATTCGGATGGCTGGCCGCCCCGATTTTGGGGTCTGAGTAGCTACTGGCGTGTCTACCGAGCGCCGCATCGTGTCATGGGCGTTCAATCCTGAGCGGTCGGCCGGATGACGATGCTGCCCACATCCACGTCATCAGGTTGATCGATGGCGTATGCGATGCCCCGCGCGATCGCGGCAGGCGGGATGGCGATAGCCCCGATCCGTGCCGCAATGGTCTCCTTGACCGCCATGTCGGTGAACGAGTCGGCGAGATTGGTCGCGATCATACCAGGCGACACCTCGGTCACTCGCAGATGCGGTCCTGCTTCCTGCCGCAGGGTCTCGCTGACTGTCCGAACGGCATTCTTGGTCGCGGCATAGACACCCATCGTCGGCACGATCTTGATGCCGGCCGTCGATACCACGTTGATGACATGTCCGCTGCGCTGGCGTGCGAAGATCGGCAGCGCAGCGGCGATCCCGTACAGCGTGCCACGCAGGTTTACGTCGATCATCGCGTCCCAATCTTCGACCCTCAGGGCATCAAAGCGCGAAATAGGGCTGATACCGGCATTGTTGACTATGACATCCAGCCCGCCTTCACGGTCCACCGCGAGTCCCACGAGGGCCTCAAGATCGGCACGAACGGTCACGTCGGTCACCTTGTAGGCCACCTTGCCTCCGACCGCGGCAATATCCCGGGCGACCTCCGCCAGGGCGTCCTCGCGCCGTGCGCCGAGCACCACCGTCGCACCCGCTTCCGCTAGGAGAATTGCGGTCGCGCGGCCGATGCCGCTGCTCGCCCCGGTGATCGCCACCACTTTGCCAACAATGCTCATGTTCATCTCCTTTTCACCAGAGATGGGTAAGGCGCGCTGGACGTGCTATGCTTGAATGGCCATGAGTTTGTCGCAATCGTCTCGAACCTTCGATCCGCTATCGGATGTACTTACGGTGCTCGATGCGCGGGCGACCCGGAGGACGCGCTTGGAGGGCTCCGGCGACTGGGCGTTGGCGTTTCCCGCGCGAGAGCGCCTGAAATTCGTCGCTGTTCTGCGTGGGGTGAGCTGGCTCCTGCTGCCCAATGTTGCTCCCCAGCGGATCGAGGCGGGCGACTGCTGCTTGATCGGCTTCACTGAATATGTGGTTGCGAGCAATCCCGCCCTGATGCCGATCGACGGTTCGTCACTGTACGCCGAAGGAAATGACCTTGTGCGCCTGGGGGGTGACGACGCGGTGGCGCTCGGCGGTGGAATTTCTTTTACGCGAGGGAATGCTGCCTTTCTCCTCGATATGCTGCCGGCGTTCATGCACATCCCCAGCACGTCGACTGGAGCCGCGGCGATCACGGCGGTCCTGGGTCTGTTGGACGCGGAAGCAGGGCAGCCCGCCATGGGAAACGCCGTCGTCACGGCCAGGTTGGCCGAGGTTCTTATGATCCAGGCGATCCGCACTTTCGCATCGGCTTCGGACACGACCCACGGTTGGCTTGCTGCGTTGGTGGATCCACGCATTGGCCGAGCGATCCAATGTTTTCATGCTGATATCGCGCGGCCGTGGACCGTTGCCGATCTGGCCGGCGTGGCCGGGATGTCGCGGGCCGCCTTCTCGGCGGCCTTTACCCATCGCGTAGGACAGGCACCACTCGCCTATGTCCGCAGGTGGCGAATGACGCGCGCACGGGCCGCGCTGGCCGAACGTTATTCGAGCGTTAGCAAGGTGGCGGCGAGTGTCGGCTACACCTCTCAAAGCGCATTTGGCCACGCTTTTCGTCGAACCTTTGGTGCCGCACCACGACAGCACACGGCTTGAGGCGGGAGCCTATCTGGCAGACTTATCTCCGCTTATCTCCCGGTCCGCTATTGCCCTTGTCTCCACCAGGCCACGACGGCACTGACGTGTCAGTCGCGGGAAAATGCGCCGCGGAAGGCGATGGCGGCGAGGATCAAGCTGGCGATGGCGTTCCAGCCGGCCAGTGACAGGCCAAGGATGCGCAGCGCCGCCTTGTCGCAAGAGGGCGGCACGAATTTGTCGAGCGCGTCGAGCACGCCTTTGCCGCCGGTGTCGACCGGGCCGGCGCCCGCCGTGCAATCGGCCGGACCCTGCCACCAGGCCCATTCGACGCCGGAGTGATAGACGCCAAGATAAAGGCCGTAGAGCATCAGGAGGCCGCCGATGGCCAGCAGGCCGCGCGTCACCCATGCCGGTGCGCGCAGCATCGATGCGATCACCGCCAGCACCATCAAGGGCACGCCGATGTAGTATGGCGTGCGCTGTTCCAGACAGAGATGGCAGGGGATGTAGCCGCCAATGTGCTGGAAGCCGAGCGCCGAGCCAACGGTCGCGGCCATTGCGACCGCTAGAAACAAGGCAGCGCGTGTCCGCTGGCGTCCGGTATCGGCATTCATGGTCGCTGTCATGGTTCTATCGTCCGTTGTGTTCGCCGCCCGCCAGGTCCGCCTGCCACTCTCAAAACCGGTTTTGAGAGGGCCTCAGACGACGTATTTGATCAGGATATAGAGCAAAATCAGGGCAACCGCGGCGGCGCCGGCGATCAGGCCCAGGCGCTTTTCGATGAATTCGCGGATTGGCTCGCCATAACGGCGCAAAAGCCACGCCAGGAGCAGGAAGCGGCCGCCACGCGCGACAATGGCCAGCACGATGAACAGCGCCAGGTTGACGCCCAGCGCGCCGGACAGGATCGTCACCACCTTGATCGGCGGCAGATGCGCCGCACCCGAGGTGACCAGCATCAGGGCGATGAACTCGATGCTTACGCCCGCGGAGGAGCGCAACTGTTCGAACTCGTCATACTTGCCGTAGAATTCGAGGATAGGCCGCGCCACCGCGTCATAGGCGTAGTGGCCGATGAACCAGCCGGCAATGCCGCCCAGCACCGAAGCGACGGTGGCGATGAAGGCATAGCGATAGGCCCGGTCCGGCCGCGACAATGCCATCGGCAGATAGAGCACGTCGGCCGGCACCAGGAATACCGAGCTTTCGACGAAGGCGATGAAGGCCAGCCACCATTCGGCGGATTTGCGGGCCGCCAGTGACAAGGTCCAGTCGTACAGTCCGCGAAGCATCGGCTCTCCTAGTGGATGTCGTGCACGCTGCGGTTCTCGGATACCGGCATGCATGAGACAAGGGCCTAAAGCGCCGCAGCCATCGCTTTCGCGGACATTTGAACGCGAGCCTGTCTAGAAAGATTTTCCGTGCCGCACAATGGCAGCGCTGTTTACGAAATCGTAAGGCGCGGGTTCAAGCGCGCCGACATCGGCAAATCTGCAACAGGCCAGTTGACGAACAGGCCTCCGACCGTATAGTCCGCGCCCATCCAGGCCGCCCGGCCTGAGCCCCTATGGCGGAATTGGTAGACGCGCTCGACTCAAAATCGAGTTCCGCAAGGAGTGCTGGTTCGATCCCGGCTAGGGGCACCATTCCATGTTCAGCTGCTGATTCGCCTTTGCTTGCCCGCGGATGGTCCAGGCGAACCCGGTGAGACCATGGCTGTCTGATGACAATGGGGCTGTCCGTCAGGTGACAGCAGGCGCAGGCGGTATTTCGCGGGATCTCGCGGCTCATCCGGGACAATTCAGAGCAGCAGGCTGGCGCCGTTGCGGCAACCTGCTCCCGCTATGTGATGTTCCATTCGGTCGTCATGATGTGGGGGGTCGAAATGCTGCCGAGACAACTTCGATCAGAGCGCTCTGCGAAGTATCCATCGAGAGGCCAGGAAATTGAGACTCGTCGTGATGGCGAGGGTGGCGAGGTATGCGGCCAGCGCGTTTTCGAGGATGTCTCGTAGAAAATGAAGGCTTGCCAATCCGATCAGGAACACGACGACCACCAGGCCGCCCATCGCCAGCCGGTCCGCAAGGGCGGTGCGGCCGCCTGGGAAAACGCGTTTCGGATAGAGCACCATGACGAACAACAGACCTGTCAGCCAGGCAATGGCATAGGAAAGACCTGAAGGCAGGACAGCGAGGGCGGCAAAATAGATGAGGCTGGTGAAGGCTGTGTTGAGACCACCGGCGACGAGGAAGCGGACAGCGTCTGCGCGCATTCGGTCAACGGCCGTCCTGTCCGACCACGCTGAGGAAATCCGTATAGTCCCTGATGTAGTCGCCCGCATCATAGTGATGCGAAGCCATGACCAGCAGGACCGTGTCCGGCTGGAATTTGTATTGGATTCCCCAGATGCCCGGCGGCATGTAGAGCCCGATCGACGGTTCGGCCAGAGAAACCTCTTTTCTGTCATGGCCGTTGTCGAGGACAACGGAAAGCCGCCCATGGGCCGCGATCAGGAATTGATGGCATTCGCGATGCGCGTGCTCGCCCCTGACCTTGTCGGAAGGCACACCGTAGACCAAGAAGGAGCGCGCCGGTTTGAAGGGCAGGTTCGAACCGAACTCCAGCGGTGCGATCTCGCCGCGCAGGTCGCCAAAATGCGGCAGCCTCCAGAGTTCGCTGCCGCCGATGCCAAGCGGCATTCTTTCGCCGGGCGTATCGGGGAATGTCTGCGTCACTGTCGGCTGGATTTGCGGACCGGTCTGGTAGCCGATGATGATGGCTGGATTTCCGACCACCACGGCATTGGCGGGAACATTCTTGGTCACGACCGCGCCGGCGCCGATCATCGCCTGACGTCCGATGACTATGCCTGGCAGGATGGTCGCATTGGCGCCTATTGACGCGCCGTCCTCCACCGTCGTCAGAAGAAATGCCTCGGGATACTCTTTCGAGCGCGGGAAACGATCGTTGGTGAATGTCGCGTTTGGACCGACGAACACGCGGTTCCCAAGGCGGAGGCCGTCCCACAATTGAACGCCGCTTTTTATGGTCACGTCATTACCGATCACCACGTCATTCTCGATGAAGACATGATCACAGATGTTGCAGTCCGCACCGATCACGGCGCCCTTCAGAACATGGGCAAACGCCCAGATGCGTGTTCCCTGGCCGATATGCGGACTTTCGCAGATGCCCTGCTCATGAACAAAAAATGCCCTGTCGGTCATTTCGATGTCCCCTCGACGACGCGGCTGATCACTCGCAGGGGCCGTGACTTGGTGTTTTCAACCGCCCGCCAGAGATAGCAGCCCAGAATGCCCTGGACCATCAGACTGGCCGATCCGAAGCCCACGATCAGCAGAACCAGCGTTGTGTAGCCGGCCGCGTCAATGTTGCCGAGCAACCGCGCCATGACGGTAACGGCTGCAAACAGCAGGCTGAGCAGGCAGCCCGCGAAGCCCACCCAAAGGGTCAGAATTATCGGGAAATCGGAGAACGAAAAGATGCTGTCCATCATGTATCTGAACCGACGGGCCATGCTCCACGCACTCGTCCCATGCTCTCGTTCGCGGCGGCGATAGGGCACGAATTCCCGCCTGAAGCCGACCCAGAACAATTGCACGACAAGCGAGCTGTTGGGCTCCTCGATGGACAGGATCGCTTCCAGCACCTGGCGGTTGCAAGCAAAAATATCGACCCCACCGCTCGGCATGCTGGGCAGGACGAGCCTGCGGTAGGCCGCCCAGAACGCCTTCGACAAAACCCGCGTTATCGGCGGATCATTGCGACCCGTCCTGCGCCCGAATACGACGTCGGCGCCATCCTTCTCCAGGATCGAGAAGAACTCCACGATCAGTTCCGGCGGCTCCTGCAGGTCGGCGGCCATGGCGGCGACATGCTCGCCAGAAGCATGTTCGAGACCGGTTCGAATGGCGGTGAAAGAGCCGAAATTCCGGCTGTGAAAGATGATCTTGTAGTCGAAGCCAGAGGTCTTCAGCGCATTGAGAAGCAAGGGCCCCGATTCATCCGGCGATCCATCGATGACAAAGACGAACTCGATATCGCCCTCATACCTGGCATGAAAATTGGCGACCGCCTGCATCAGGGAGGGGATATTCGCCTGATTGCGGTAGATCGGAAAAACGATCGAGCGTGTCGTCACATTGCCTCCCATTGGGCGAGTGCCAGACAGACTTGGCCGACCTCGTCATACGTCATGTCGGGATAGCACGGCACGGTGCAGAGACGGTTGACGCTGGCCCGTGTGACCACCAGATCTTCGGTTCCTTTCATCGGCAGTCCTGCCCAGCCGACCTGATCGCAGTCAAGGACGGGGTAATGGACCTCGGTATCGACGCCATGCTCCTTCATGAAAATCCTGAACGCATCGCGCTCGTCGCACAAGGCGACGGCAAGATGCGCGACCGCGCCGTCACCGCCTTCCACGAATTGCAACCGCCGCCTGGCGGCCGACTTGTAGCGGCCCAGAATAGCACGGCGTCGTTCGTTTCTATCGCCCAGATCACGCAGAAAGACATCGAGAACGGCCGCCTGGACCTCATCCATGCGGGAGTTGCGGCCATGGGGTACGCCGACATGATATTTTGACACCCAGCCATATTGCTGCAGCCGCCGCACATGTTCGGCAATCGCCGGGTCGGACGTCAAAATAGCGCCGCCATCACCCGCCGCGCCGAGATTCTTGGTTGGGTAGAAGCTGAAAGTGGACACGTCCGCGAGCGAACCCGCCACGCGCCCGCCGATGCGTGCGCCATGTGCCTGCGCACAATCCTCCACGATCGGAATATGTGAGAGGCCGGCCTCGGCAAGTGCGCTTTTGAGGGCGCCGACATCGACGACGCCGCCATAAAGATGCGTGACGACGATGGCGGCGGTGTCCGTGCTGGCCGCGGCCAGCACCGATGAAACGCTGATCAACTGGCTGGCTGCATCGATGTCGACATAGTGGGGGACAAGGTCGTTGTGCCAGCAGGCGCAACTTGCGTAGCCGCCGGCATTGGCAGCCGTGATGACTCCGCGTCCCCGAGCGCCATTGCGCCCGACAGCCGCGGCCAAGGCCAGTTCGAGAGCGTCCGTTCCGTTGGCCACAAGGACGCAATCCGAGACGCCGATGAAGCCTGCGAAGTTGGCGGCGAATTTCTTGCCCATCGCGCCATTGAGCCACCATCCGGAGCGCAGTGTGCTTGTTACTTCACGTTCAATTTCGACCTGGTATCGTTGATACAGCCGCTTGAGGTCGTTCATCGGGACGGAATCTTGTTTCGTCATCGGCGACTCAATGGCTGAATCTGTTTTTCACTTCGAGAGTGATCGCTGGACACAACTCTTGGCAAGCTGAATTAATGCTGCTGCCGAGAACCGCGACCTTCATTGCGGAACGCGATACGCCGGCTGTGGGACAAGCTGATTGAACGCAGCCAGGCTCGTCTCGACGCCCCCCCTTACCGCCGCCGCAGCAAGCTCTTCATCCGGTTGCGCAGCAGGCGCGCCATGTTGCGGGTCTCGCGGTAGAGATGCAGTTGCGAGGCGGCCTGGCGGGCGAGACGGTCGGCATCCCTGGTCAACCCGATCACCAATGTGCCGACCGGCTTGCGCTCGCTCCATAGCCTGCTCATCACCGGGTGATCGGGCACGGCGCAGGAATCGGTGATCATGATGTTGGGGTCGTCGAGATGCTGCCTGGTGACCTCGATCATCAGCAGCGTGCCAGGCGAATAAACGGCCAGCGTCTCGTCATAGGCGGTCTTCCAGGTGTAGGCGACGCCGGCCTCGACGAAGACGATCAGGCAAGCGATGGTGCGGCCGTCGAGCGTCAGCGAATGGATGCGGCACATGTCCTGTTCGGCGAGCCGATGCACAGCCTCGCGGGCAAAGGCGGCGCGGAAGCGGTCGATGGCCATGGCGGTGCGCTCGCGGCCTTTCCAGCCGGACGCTTCCAGCGTCAGGAAGTGCTCGATGGCGTGACGGATCTCCTCGGGGCCGCGTGCCACGACATGTTCGAGCTTGCCGAGATCGCCGAGGCGCCGCTTCAGGCGGCGGAACTCGCGGTAATGGTGCGCGCTCAGCGAAGCCTTCAGATAATCGTCGCCGTCGAGTTCGCTCTCCAGTACGGGGCGTGAGATCTGGCCCGTGGTGACCAGCATCAGGCCGCGCGTCTCGGCCACGGTGCCGATCAGGCTCGCCACCGGACCGTCGAGCCTGATGTCAGGCAGGACCAGGACTTTCGGCAGCTTCAGATGCGGGCGCGACAGCATCGAGAAGAAATCCTCGACCACGCCGACCGGATCGTCGCGGTCGATCAGCGGCGTGCCGAGCGGGCCGAACGGGCTCGACCATGTGCGCATGACCGGCACGCCGAGCGGCACCACCGGCCGTTCCACCGAGATCGGCACCAGCAGGCGCAGCCGGTTGCGGTATTCATCACCGTCGCGGATCACGGCAAGACGCACCTCGCGGTCTTCCAGGCGGGGCATGGCCGGCGCCAGGAAGCGCGGGTTGAAGAAGACGTTCGGCTCGATCGTGCGGGCGCAGAGATAGTCCAGTTCCTCGACCAGGTCGAAGCCGGCCGATGCCGGGTAGATGGCGAGTTTGCGCTCGGGCCGGTTGTTGGCGAGGATCTCGATATGGGCCGGATCGGCGTCGCGCGCCAGCCCGGCAAGGCCGGACACCATGGCGCCGGCCGGACCGCCGTTGGTTTCCTCGAGCAAGGGGATGGCTGCCATCAGGCGGCTCCTTTGGCTGGCACGAAGATCGCCATGACGATGCCGAGCTTGCGCCAGACCGTGAAGGACAGCGCGCTGGCCTCGAAGATCATGGCAAAGGCGGTAGCCATGGCCGCGCCCCACAGGCCGAAAAGCGGGATCAGCACCACGTTGAGCCCGATGTTGAAGGCCAGTGTCATGGCATAGACGGCGGCGCAGACATTCTGGTTGCCGCTCATGGTGAGCAGGCTTTCGCAGGGGCCGACGGCGGCCCGCGCCACGACGCCGAAGACGAGCAGGAACAGGAGCGGATAGCCAGAGGTGAATTCCGGGCCGAACAGCACCAGCATCGGTTCGCCCAGCGCCAGCACCAGGATCGCCATCAGCAGCGAGGGCCAGAACGTCCACGATACCGTCTCGCGGGCGAAGGCGGCAAGCTTTTCCGGCTCGCCATGGGTGAACTGCGCGTAGCGCTGGGCGACGCCGGCCTTGACCGCGAAATAGACGAAATGCACCAGCGCCAGCGTCTTGACCGTAGCGAAATAGACGGCGACGTCGTTGGGATCCATATAGGCGCCGACCATCAGCACATCGGCATTGGTGAGCAGGAAAAAGAAACTCTCGACCAGGAAGATCGGCAGCGAAACGACGAACCATTGCGCGAAATGCACTTTCATCGGGCCGGCGGGAATCTGCCTTTCCATGCGCTGGGTAACGCCGATCAACTGAGACAGAGTGGTGACGTAGGTGGCGGCGATCGAGGCGAAGATCGCCGTCCGCGCGTCGGGGGCGTAACCCGCCCAAAGCATCAGCGCCATGAACAGCAGGATCAGCACCGGCCGTATCAGGTAGGTCGGCGACAGCGCGAACAATGCCCATGAATTGGCACGCGCCAGCCCCTGCAGCAAATCCGACAGCGCAATCATCGGCAGGCAGATGACACCGAGGATGAACGGTATCACGTAGTAGTTTTCAATCCAGGGTGCGGCCAGCCAGACACCGAGGGCGCCAAGGCCCGCGATCAGTGTCGAGGCGATCAGCACGAACAGGCGGCTGGCCACGACGATGCCGCGCAATTCGTCCATCAGGCCGCGCTCGCGGTATTCGGGAATGAAGCGGATGACCGATGTGTGAAAGCCAAGGCAGGCGAGGTTGCCGACGATGACCATCGTCACCCAGACCAGGACGAAAATGCCGTACTCGAACGAGCCCATCCAGCGCGCCATCAGCACCTGGCTGATGAAGGCGATGACGGCGCTGACGATGCGGATGGAGAAGGCGATGACCGACATGCGGCCGGCTTCGCCGCGCTCATCGGCGGTGAACAGCACGGCGTCGATGCGGTCAAGCAGCGGCCCCACGCGCAGCGCCAAACGCTGCGGCAAGAACCGCCCAGCAGTCGTGGCCGCGGAAAAGCGCACCCCGATTTCTCTCCGTTTTCCGCCTCTTTTCACGCTTTGGTGTAGCGAAGACACCTTAAGAAAGCGTGGGTGGGGGCGCTTCCTTCTCCCCGTTCACGGGGAGAAGGTGCCGGCAGGCGGATGAGGGGCGGCGCCGGCTTTGGAGTTTGCACTGTGGATGCGGGAAGAAGAAAAGCCATCCGCAAAACGAATCGGCGCGCCGGGAGCGGGCGAGGCATTGTTTTGGTCGCAGACAAACGCCAATCGCGACTGTCGGCGCCGCCCCTCATCCGGCCCTTCGGGCCACCTTCTCCCCGTATAGGGACGGGGAGAAGGAAGAAGCGTCCGTTACGCGAACGCGCCGTGGCAGTGCTTGTATTTCTTGCCGGAGCCGCAGGGGCAGGCTTCGTTGCGGCCGACCTTGCCCCAGGTGGCCTGGTTGTTGGGGTCGCGATCCTCGGGAGCGACGATGGCGTTGCTTTCCTGGCGCACCAGAAGAGCCGTTTCGCCGCCTTCGAAATCATTCTCGCCGGTGGTGCCGTCAATATGCGTGCCGAACATGTCGGGCGCTTCCGGCGGCGGGGCTTCGGCGGCCTGGCGGACCAGTTCGACGCGCATCAGCTGCGCGGTGACGGCCTGGCGCAGATTGCCAAGCATGGCCTGGAACAGCTCGAACGCCTCGCCCTTGTATTCCTGCAGCGGATCGCGCTGGGCGTAGCCGCGGAAGCCGACGACCGAGCGCAGGTGATCGAGATTGACGATGTGCTCGCGCCACAAATGGTCGAGCGTCTGCAGCACCACGGAGCGCTCGACATAGGTCATCACCTCGGGGCCGAAACGGTCGGCGCGTTCTTGTGCCGCGGCTTCGGCGGCTTGAGAGATGCGCTCGCGGATGTCGTCCTCGGCGATGCCTTCTTCCTTCACCCAGTCCTCGATCGGCAGGTCGAGGTTGAGGAATTCGGCGACCTCGGCCTTCAGGCCCGCGATGTCCCATTGTTCGGCATAGGCGTTTTCGGGAATGGCCTTGGCGACGACCTCGTCGATGACGCCTTCGCGCATCTCGGCAATGGTTTCCGATAGGCCTTCGCCGTCCATCAGTTCGATGCGCTGCTCGAACACCACCTTGCGCTGGTCGTTGGAGACGTCGTCATATTTCAACAGGTTCTTGCGGATGTCGAAGTTGCGGGCCTCGACCTTCTTCTGCGCCTTTTCCAGCGCCTTGTTGATCCAGGGATGGATGATGGCCTCGTCTTCCTTGAGGCCGAGCTTCTGCAGCATGCCGTCCATGCGCTCGGAACCGAAGATGCGCATCAGATCGTCCTGCAGCGACAGGAAGAATTTCGAGCGGCCCGGGTCGCCCTGGCGGCCGGAACGGCCTCTGAGCTGATTGTCGATGCGGCGTGACTCATGGCGCTCGGTGGCGAGCACGTAGAGGCCGCCGGCGGCCAGCGCCTTTTCCTTCAGGCGCTCGATGTCGGCATAAATCTCCTTTTCCCGCGCCTCGCGCTCGGGACCCTCCGGCATGTCGCCCAGTTCGTCGGCGATGCGCATCTCGGCATTGCCGCCGAGCTTGATGTCGGTGCCGCGGCCGGCCATGTTAGTGGCGATGGTGATGGCGCCGGGCTTGCCAGCCTGGGCGACGATCGCCGCCTCGCGCTCGTGGTGGCGGGCGTTCAGCACTTCGAAATCCTTGAAGCCTTCCTTGCGCAGGCGCTCGGCCAACTGCTCGGACTTTTCGATCGAGGTGGTGCCGACCAACGTCGGCTGGCCCTTGGCGCTGGCTTCGCGGATCTCCCTGACGATCGCCTTGTACTTCTCCTCGACCGTCCGGTAGACCTCGTCGTCCTCGTCCTTGCGGATAACGGGCAGGTTGGTCGGGATCTCGGTGACTTCTAGGCCGTAGATGTTGCCGAATTCCTCGGCTTCGGTCAGCGCCGTGCCGGTCATGCCGGAAAGCTTCTTGTAGAGGCGGAAGTAGTTCTGGAAGGTGACGGAGGCCAGCGTCTGGTTCTCCGGCTGGATCGCCACATGTTCCTTGGCTTCGAGCGCCTGGTGCAGGCCTTCCGAATAGCGGCGGCCGGGCATCATGCGGCCGGTGAACTCGTCGATGATGACGATCTCGCCGTTGCGCACGATGTAGTCCTTGTCGCGCTGGAACAGCCGGTGCGCCTTCAGCGCGTTGTTGACGTGATGGACGATGGCGACGTTCTCGACGTCGTAGAGCGACTCGCCCTTGAGCAGGTCGGCATCGCGCAGCATGTTCTCGAGCTTCTCGGTGCCTTCCTCGGTGAAGATCGAGGTCTTCTGCTTCTCGTCGATCTCGTAATCCTGCGGCTGCAACTTGATGATGAAGGTGTCGATGGTGTTGTACATTTCCGAACGGTCCTCGAGCGGACCGGAAATGATCAGCGGCGTGCGCGCCTCGTCGACCAGGATGGAATCGACCTCGTCGACGATCGCGTAATTGTGACCGCGCTGCACCATCTGGGCGCGCTCGTACTTCATGTTGTCGCGCAGATAATCGAAGCCGAGCTCGTTGTTGGTGGCGTAAGTGACGTCGGAGGCGTAGGCGACGCGACGCTCCTCGTCCGACAGGCCGTGGACGATGACGCCGACCGACAGGCCGAGGAACTTGTAGACGCGGCCCATCCATTCGGAGTCGCGGGTGGCGAGGTAGTCGTTGACGGTGACGACATGGACGCCGTTGCCGGCGAGCGCGTTGAGATAGACCGGCAGCGTCGCGACCAGGGTCTTGCCCTCGCCGGTGCGCATCTCGGCAATGCCGCCATTGTGCAGCACCATGCCGCCGATCAGCTGGACGTCGAAGGGACGCATGCCAAGCACACGGCGCGCCGCCTCGCGGGCGGTCGCGAAGGCTGGGATCAGCAGATCGTCAAGGCTGGCGCCGTTGGTGATGTCCTGGCGGAATTTTTCCGTGCGGCCGGCAAGCTCGGCGTCGGAGAGCGCCCGCATCTCGTTTTCCATGGCGTTGATCGCCTCGACACGGGGGCGGGTCGATTTGACCCGACGGTCGTTGGAGGAACCGAAAACCTTACGGGCGAGACCGCCGAGACTGACCATCCAATGGTCCTTTCGATAGAATTCTCAATCTTGAGACAGGCGCCGGCCGGCCCCATCACATCCACGTGAACGCACCGCCTGAATACGGGCAAACACAAAAAGCGCCCGGAAAACGGTTCTGGACGCCAAGTCGATGGACAGATAAGAGGGGGCTCAACTGATGTCAACGCCGCGCTGGCCCTGCCGGTCGCGCCAAATTCCGCCACAATCTGGCTGATCTGGAAGCCGCCCTCCTTACAATCCCTCACCGGAGTCATCCTTATGTCCTTGTTGTTCAGCCGTGCGTCGCTTGCCAGCCTTGGCCTGGCCCTCGGCCTGTCGGCTCTTTGCCTGTCGCCATCGATGGCGCAGGAGACCGCTCCCGCACCGGCCGCCCCGGCGGATGCGGCCGCACCGGCCGCGGCGCCGGTCGATCCGAACACCGTGATCGCCACCGTCAACGGCCAGCCCTTGACCGAAGCCGATCTGGTGCTTGCCGAGGGCGAGCTGTCGCAGCAGTTCGCGCAGTTGCCGCCTGAGCAGCGCCGCGCCGCCGCCCTTTCGGCGGCGATCGAAATCCGCGTCATGGCGGCCAAGGCCGTAACCGACGGTCTTGACAAGGATCCCGACTTCCAGCGCCGCATGGCCTTCCTGCAGCAGCGCGCACTGCATGGCGAGATGGTCGAGAAGGGCGTCGTCGACAAGGTTACCGATGCCGAGGTCCGTGCCCGCTACGACCAGGAAATCGCAAACACGCCGCCGGTCAACGAGGTGCATGCCCGTCACATCCTCGTGAAGACCAAGGAAGAGGCCGAGGCGATCATCAAGCAGCTCGACGGCGGCGCCGACTTCCAGAAGCTCGCCAACGAACACACCTCTGATCCGAGCGGCAAGAGCAATGGCGGCGACCTCGGCTGGTTCGGGCCTGGCCAGATGGTGCCGGAGTTCGACAAGGCCGCCTTCGCGCTCGATGTCGGCAAGTACACCGAGCAGCCGGTGCAGTCGCAGTTCGGCTGGCATGTCATCAAGCTCGAGGACAAGCGCGCCAAGCAGCCGCCGGCCTTCGACGACGTCAAGGACCAGGCCAAGCAGGCCGTCATCCGCGACAAGTATTTCGCGCTGGTCAAGTCGCTGCGCGCCGGTGCCAAGGTCGAGATCCCCGACGCGAACCTGAAGAAGGCCGTCGATACGCTGGAAAGCGCCAAGTAAGCCCGAACAGCTTCGAAAAAGGGCGGGGCAGCCGGAAGGCGCCGCGCCCTTTTTGTTGGCACGTGCCAACGGGCGCCTATCTGCCGGGCGCTGCTATGCCTTCCACGAGATAGCGGACCACCTTGCGGATCGTTGCTTCGGGCTCGTCGAGCCGGTTGGTCAGGAGATGCCGCCAGGCGTAGGAAGCCAGGAGGTCGGCGACCACGGCCGAATCGATATCGCTGGCGATTTCGCCCCTTGCCTTGGCACGTTCGATGATCTGGCCGGTGTGGGCGCGGCGTCCGCTGGCGTAACCGGCAAGGGCCTCGGCTGCGGTCTCATCCGACTGCGCCTCGGCAATCAGCGACCTGAACACGCTGCCCGACGATGTCTCGCGCCAGTGGAAGAACAGGTTCTTCAGGAAGCCGACGAGATCTTCTTCCAGTTTTCCCGTATCGGGAACGTCAACGCGTTTCTGGCGCTTGTAGACTTCCAGCAGCAGCGCCGCCTTGCTCGGCCACCAGCGATAGATGGTCGGCTTGCCGGCGCGCGCGCGCCGCGCCACCGCCTCGATCGAAAAGCCGGCATAGCCGGCCTCGACGAGCACGGCCTCGGCTGCCTCCAGAATGGCGTCCGCACTGTCGGGATTGCGCCGCGCCCCGATCGATCTGCGCGCCGTATCCGCCGCCTCGGCCATTCCTGTCGTCCTCGTTTCAACTCGCCGGCATGATAAGTGATCCGGTGATGAAACGAAACGATCCGTTTTTGGATGCAGAGGCGCCGTCATCAGGCGGTGGTCGTCACATCGGCTGCGACGTCTCGGACACGATGCGCCATCCCTTATCGGTCTTGATCAATTCCAGCGTCACCCGCGCCTTGCCGGCCACGCGCGCCGCCGACTTGTCCTTTGGCGTGTAGTCGTAGCTCATGGCAAAGACGGCCTGGGCGCTGCCCTCGCCGTGCGGTGTAACCTCCAGGCTGCCGGGGTCGAGGCCAAGCGACCATGAAGCCCATTGCGCGAACCAGTCGCTCTTCACCTTCGCAAGCGTCTCGGGATCGTAAGGCGTGCCGAAGATGGTAGCGGAGGGGCCATAGAGCCGCTTGACGTCCGCGCGCATGTCCTTGACGTCCGGCGACAGGTAGTCGTCGCGCAGGAACTTCTCGATCGCGCTTTTGTCGTCGCCGACCGAACGCTCGAGCGCAGCCACTTGCGTCGAGGGCGCGGCTGCGGCCGCCGGTTCCGGGGCCTTCACCGGTCCTTTGCCCGGCACGAATTCGAAGCGTTCGAGCAGCGATCCCTGTTCCCACGGTCGCTGGGCCTCGCGGGTTTGCGAAACCACGTCGCGGCGCACCGCGATCATCATGTCGTTGATGCTCTGGCCGGGTTCGGCGATGTGGCGCAGCAGGGCCTGGGCGAAGGGCGAGTTGCGCCCGCTGCCGTCCATGGCGACAGCACCTGGCGCGGTCGAAAAAGCGATGAAGGAACCGCGCGTCGAATCGAACTGCGCCAGACCCGCCAGCGCCGTCGCCGAGCGGGTGGTGGCGGTGCGGCTCAGGCTGCGGGCAAACGGGTTGTTGCGGCAGGCATCGAGGAAGACCAGGCTGACCTTGGTCTGCTGTTCCATGATGTCGAGGACTTCGTCGATCGGCACGGCTTCGAGCTGCAGCTTCACCGGCATGTCGAGCCTGGCGTCGACCGGCACGATGTAATTGCGGCCGTCGACCTGAAGGCCGTGGCCGGCATAGTAGAAAAGCCCGACGCCGGCACCTTCGAGCGCATCGGAGAACTCGCCGATGCTGTGTTCAAGCTCGCGCTTGCCGAGGTCGTTGCCTTCGATGACCTCGAAGCCGATGGAACGCAGCTTGTCGGCGATGTCGAGCGCGTCGTTGACCGGATTGGCCAGCGTGCCGGCGTCGGCATAGGTACCGTTGCCGATGACGAGCGCGACGCGCCGCCCCGGCTCGGCGTCGGCGCGCAGCAACAGAAGTCCGAGAAATGCCCAAGCGAGGATCGCAAGCCTGCCCATGGGGAAGATCATAGCGCCACGGACCCCGGCGATGCCAACGGATTTGAAATGCAAGCTTAATCCTGACCGGGTTTGTCCCTGGCCGGAGCGACGAAAACGCGCTTGCGCCCGCGCGCCGTATCGGGCAAACCGGCCTTCCCCTTGCGATTTTCCCGCCCGAGGTCTCCATGTCCACGACGATTTCGCCGCTCGCGCCGAAGAAATACCCCAAAATGCCGGAAATCGAAGGGGTGCGCATCGCCACCGCCGAAGCGGGGATAAAGTACAAGAACCGCACCGACCTGCTGGCCATGGTGTTCGACGCCGGTACCGCGGTCGCCGGCGTGTTCACCAAGTCGAAATGCCCCTCGGCGCCGGTCGATTTCTGCCGCCAGAACCTTGGCGCCGGCCAGGCGCGGGTGCTGGTCGTCAATTCCGGCAACGCCAACGCGTTCACCGGCAAGAAGGGCCGCGAGTCCACCGCGATGACGGGCGAAGCGGCGGCGAAGGCCGCGGGCTGCACGCCAGGCGAGGTTTTCCTGGCTTCGACCGGAGTCATCGGCGAGCCGCTCGACACATCCAAGTTCAGCCATCTGCTCGCCGGGCTGGTCAGAGAGGGCAAGCCGAACCTGTGGACCGAGGCTGCAAAGGCCATCATGACCACGGACACCTATCCGAAAGTGGCGACGCAGACCGTCAAGCTCGGCGACGCCGATGTCACCATCAACGGCATTTCCAAGGGTGCCGGCATGATCGCGCCAGACATGGCGACGATGCTCTCCTTCATCGCCACCGACGCGCCGATCGCGGCACCGGTCCTGCAGGACCTTTTGTCGCGCGGCACTGCCAAGACATTCAACGCGGTGACCGTCGACAGCGACACCTCGACCAGCGACACGCTGTTGTTGTTCGCCACCGGCAAGGCGGCAAAGCGCGGCGCGCCTGAAATCACTGATCCCAGGGATGCCCGCCTTGGTCAGTTCCGCCGGGCGCTCGGCAAGGTGCTGAAGTCGCTGGCGCTGCAAGTGGTGCGTGACGGCGAGGGCGCGCGCAAGCAGGTCGAAGTCACCGTCACCGGGGCCAAGTCGGCCCGCTCGGCCAAGCGCATCGCGCTGTCGATCGCCAATTCGCCGCTGGTCAAGACAGCGGTCGCCGGCGAGGATGCCAATTGGGGCCGCGTCGTCATGGCCGTCGGCAAGGCCGGCGAGCCCGCCGACCGCGACCGGCTGTCGATCTGGTTCGGCGACAACCGGCTGGCGCATGAGGGCGAGCGCGACCCGGCCTACTCGGAGGAAGCGACCTCGGCCTACATGAAGCGCGATGACATCCGCATTCGCGCCGATATCGGCATCGGCCGCGGCAAGGCGACGGTGTGGACCTGCGATCTCACCAAGGAATATGTCGCCATCAACGGCGACTACCGGAGCTGATCGCGTTGGTTTCGCGTCATCCGGCAAGCATGCTCGCGACCGTGCGCCGCTACGAGGCGGCCGGCTTTCGCGCCTGGCCCGCGGCCGCCGTCCATTATGACGGCACGTGGGTGGTGCGCCTGACCGCGGGACATCCGGCCAAGCGGCTGAACTCGGTCAATCCACTCGATCCCGGCGACATCCAGCACATCGCCGACCGCATTGGCCGCGCCAGCCGCCGCTTCGACGCCTATGGCCGGCCATTGACGTTCCGCATGTCGCCACTGTCGGGCCCCGATCTTGCCGGCCATCTCGACAAGGAAGGCTGGAGCCGGTTCGACGAATCGCTCGTCATGCGGCTGCAGTTGGCCGACGCGCGGCTCGACGACGCCATGGACCAGATTCCGCTCAAGGACATCAGCCGCTTCATCGGCGCATTGCTCAAGGTCAGCGGCTCGGACATATCGTTGCGGCCGGGCCTGTCGGAGATCATCGGCGCTATCCAGCCCGAAGCCGGGCTGTTCGCGCTCGAGGATGGGGCGGAGCCGCTGGCGACGTTGATCTGCGTGCATGACGGCGATCTTGCCGGCCTGTTCGAGGTCGCCACCGACAAGGCGGCGCGCAACAAGGGGCACGGCCGCAACCTGATCCTGTCGGCGTTGAAATGGGCGCGGCTGCGCGGCGCGCGGGAGGCCTGGCTGCAGGTCGAGGCCGGCAACGCGCCGGCGCTGGCGCTCTACCGCGCGCTCGGCTTCGAGGAAGTCTACCGCTACCACTACCGCCGGCCGCCCGGCCATGAATGATCTGACATCCAGCGGCAAGCGCCTGCTCCTGGTCGCCGCTTGCGCGCTGGTCGACGCCGATGGCCGCGTACTGCTGGCGCAGCGTCCGCAAGGCAAGCAGCTTGCCGGCCTGTGGGAGTTTCCCGGCGGCAAGGTCGAGCCCGGCGAGACGCCGGAACAATGCCTCATCCGTGAACTGCATGAGGAGATCGGCATCGAAACCGAAATCCCATGCCTGGCGCCACTGACCTTTGCCAGCCATTCCTACGACGACTTCCATCTCTTGATGCCGCTGTTTGTCTGCCGCCGCTTCCGCGGCATCGCCCAGCCGAGGGAAGGGCAGGCGCTGAAATGGGTGCGGCCGAAACAGATGCGCGACTATCCGATGCCGCCGGCCGATGCGCCGTTGATCCCGTTCCTGATCGATCTCCTCTGACGATCGAGAGCTGATGGACCGCGGTCCATATCAGCCAGCGTTAATGGAAGATTTATCTCATCATGAAAAATTGATGCATGGCCGTTTTTCGCGTGGCCGCCACAATTTCGCTGGGGAGCGAGGAATGAGCCTGGACAGGGAGTGGGATTCGATCCGGCCCGAGCGCGGTTTTCGTGCCGCCGATGCCGGCATGGGCGTCCTGCGGATCGCGCTGCTGTTCGGGTCGGCTGCGGTGGCGCTGGCGCTGATCGCGACCCCTTTCCTCGACAGCCAGACGCGTTCGCAAACGGCCCGCGATGGTTTCCCCGGCCTCGACATGACGGCTACCGGTTCGATCAGCCACCGCAGCACGTATACAGTGCGCCGCAGCGTGCTGCAGGCCGAACCCGGTGGGGTCTGCATTATCCGCTCCGATGGCAAAAGCAGCGGCGACTGCTGACAAGGTTAAGGCATTGCTGAAAGGCGGCGATTTCATCGCCTGTTAAGCCTTTGCCGTTAACCTTTCTTAACAGATCGGCCGTAAGATCGTGGCAAGGGGGAAATGAGGTGATGAAAACAGTGCTGCTGCGCTTTCTGAAGGACGAAAACGGCGCCACGGCCGTCGAATACGGCCTGATTGTCTGCGTACTGTCGCTGACGATCATCGGCGGTATCGGCCAGGTCTTCAACTCGATCACCTGGCTGTTCAGCGACAACGGCAGCAGGCTTGCGAACGCTTTCGCGCACTAGAGCCTGCGAACAGGTCAATGCCCTTCAGGCCCCTCCAGTATAGTCTTTAGCGAAACCTTGGCCGAACCGGGCTTCAGCGGCTTTTGCTGCGACGCGTCGGGCGCCCAGCCGGACATCCAGACAATCGAAAAGCTTGCCCTGACGCGACCGTCGGGGTCGGAGAAGCGTTCGGCGTAGATTTCCGCGGCGCGGGCAAACAGTCTGCGCGAGCCCGGCCGCCGGCTGCGGTCGGCAAGCGCGCTGGTTTCGCCCATGGAACGCAGGTCGGCCATAAGCGCAAACAGATTGGCATAGCGCACCGTCACCGTCTCGACGTCGGCGACCGGCAACGCGAAACCGGCGCGCTGCAGCAGTGCGCCAGCATCGCGCACATCGGTGAACGGGATGACGCGCGGGCTGGCGCCACCGTAGATATCGGTCTCCGCGGCAAGCAGGCTTTCGCGCAGTTCCGACAGGGTGCCGGCGCCCGCGAAGGCGCCGAGGAAAAGTCCGTCCGGCCGCAGGGCGCGGCGGATCTGGATCAGCATGCCCGGGATGTCGTTCATGGTTTGCAGCGACAAAAGCGACACCACCAGATCGAGACCCTGCGGCTCGAACGGCACGGTCTCGAGCGGTGCAATCAGGCCGGCGGCACCATTCAGGAAAGCCGCGTCCGTCTCGACACGGGCGATATCGGCTACCTTGCCGCTCTGCGCAAGGACATCGGCCGCGGCCGAGGTCTGGCAAAACAGCACCGCCGCCTGGGCGAACCTGCGCTCGACGGCACCCAGCCGGTCGGCAAGATCCTCGGCGGCGCGATGCATGAGGAAGTCGGCACCGTCAACCGGATGGATGAGCGCGCGCCGCTTGTGCGCCAGCCACAGAGAGGTATCCATTATAGGCTGCAAGGGATGGTCCTTGTATGTCCGCGCCCTGATATGGTTCGTATGGTGGGCGACGAGAAACCAACCACGTGGCCGATCCGATGTCCAAGATCAAGTCCGACGAGATCAGGAAGCTGGCCGGGTCGGCAGCCCGGTCGGCTCTGGGCTGGCCGGCGCGCATCCTGTTTCCGCCGGTCTGCGCCGGTTGCCGCCGCCAAGTCTCGCAGCCCGGCGTGCTGTGCGGCGCCTGCTGGCCGAAGCTGCGGCTGCTGGAGCGGCCCTGGTGCCCGGTGATGGGCACGCCGTTCACCCATCACATGGGGGATGGTTTTCTGTCGGCGGAGGCGATCGCCGATCCGCCGCCCTTCGAACGGGCGCGGGCAGCGGTCGCCTATTCCGGCGTGGCCCGCCAGATGGTGCAAGGGCTGAAATACCAGGACCGCACCGATCTCGCTCCCTGGATGGCGCGCTGGATGGTTCGCGTGGGCGCCGACCTTATCGCCGACGCGGATGTGGTGGTGCCTGTGCCGCTGCATTGGCGCCGTTTTTTCAGGCGGCGGTTCAACCAGTCGGCGGAACTGGCGCGCTCGGTTTGCGAGCTCAGCGGGCTGTCTTTCGCGCCTTCCGCCATGCGTCGTGTCAAACTCACCCGCCAGCAGGTCGGGCTGGAGCGGCAGGAGCGCGAGGAGAACGTGCGCGCCGCCTTTCGCGTGCCCGCCGAGGCGGAGATTGAGATTGCAGGCCGCAGGGTGCTTCTGATCGATGATGTCTACACCACCGGCGCCACCGTGCGTGCCGCCACCAAGGCGCTGAAAAAGGGAGGCGCTGCCGCCGTCGACGTGCTGACCTTTGCCCGCGTGTTGCCTGGGGACTTCCGGGCGGACGAGTCCACGACTATATAAGTCGGCAACGGAAACGGAATTCGTCATGGTCGATGTCACGATCTATACGCGCATGATGTGCGGCTACTGCACGGCGGCCAAGCGGCTGCTGGAGCGCAAGGGTGTCGCCTATACCGAGCACGACGCCTCGTTTTCGCCGGAGCTGCGCCAGGAAATGATGTCGCGCGCTCACGGCCGCACGACCTTTCCGCAGATTTTCATCGGCGACACGCATGTCGGCGGCTGCGACGACCTCCATGATCTGGAGGCGGAGGGCCGACTGGACAAACTGCTCGCCAACGGCTCGTCGATTTGAGGTGTGACAATGGGTGCTTTCAAGGCAGCGGCAATCCAGATGCGTTCGGGCGAGAGCCCCGAGCGCAATGCGGTCGATCTCGAACGATTGGTGCGTGAGGCCGCGGCCCAAGGTGCGACCTACATCCAGACGCCGGAAATGACCGGAGCGCTGATCCGCGACAGGCAAGCGCGCGCCGCTTCCTTCACCTCCGAAGACAAGGACATCATCGTCGCGACCGCGCGCGGGCTGGCGCGCGAACTCGGCGTGTTCCTGCATATCGGCTCGACCGCTATCCTGCGCGCCGACGGCAAGCTCGCCAACCGCGCGCTCCTGTTCGGCCCCGATGGCGTGACGCTCGCCAGCTACGACAAGATCCACATGTTCGACGTCGATCTCGACAATGGCGAGAGCTGGCGTGAATCGGCCGCCTACGAGCCTGGCACGGAGGCCGTCGTCACCGGGGTCGGCGGCGCGAAGCTCGGCTTCGCCGTCTGCTACGACCTGCGCTTTCCGCAACTGTTCCGCGCCGAGGCGATGGCCGGCGCCGACCTGCTTTCCGTGCCTGCCGCCTTCACCCGCCAGACCGGCGAGGCGCATTGGCACGTGTTGCTCAGGGCACGCGCCATCGAGAACGGCGCCTTCGTCGTTGCCGCCGCGCAAGGTGGCCTGCACGAGGATGGCCGCGAGACCTATGGGCATTCTCTGATCGTCGATCCCTGGGGCCGCATCATCGCGGAAGCCGCGCATGACGAGCCTGGGGTGATCGTCGCCGAGATCGACCCGGCGCAATCGCTTGCGGCGCGCAAGAAGATCCCCAATTTGAAGAATGCGCGGGATTTCACAATCAATGCCGGCGAGGTTGACGCGCCACGTCTCAGGGGTGCCGCCTCTTGATCCGCTTTTCCCTGATCTGCGAAAACGAGCACGAGTTCGAGGGCTGGTTTCGCAGCAATGACGATTTCGACACCCAGAAGAAGCGCGGCTTCGTCGATTGCCCCAGCTGCGGTTCGCACAAGGTCGAGAAAGCGCTGATGGCGCCCGCCGTGTCCACGGCCCGCAAGCAGGAAACCATAGCGCTTGCCATGGGCGAGGCGCAGAAGCAGGCGCTGGCGCAACTGAAGGCGATGGCCGAGAAAGTGCGCGAGAACGCCGACTATGTCGGCGACAAGTTCGCCGAGGAAGCGCGAAAGATCCACTTCGGCGAAACCGATGCGCGCGGCATCTATGGCGAGGCGACGCTGGAAGAGGCCAAGGGCCTTGCCGAGGACGGCGTCGATTTCATGCCGATTCCAGTGTTTCCGGACGACCGGAACTGAGCACTTAGCTCACGCTGCTGATCAGTTTTTCCAGCAGACGCGAAAGTGTTTCTCTTTCGGTCAGCGTCAGGCCGGACAGGATCTGATGCTCGTTCGCCACATGGGCGGTGACAGCCTCGTCGATCAGCGCAAGGCCCTTGTCGCTCAGCCGCACGATGATGCCGCGCCGGTCGTTGGGGTGTGGCGCGCGCTGGATCAGGCCGGATGTTTCGAGCCGATCCAGTCTGTTGGTCATGGCCCCGGAGGTCACCATCGTCGCCTCGTAAAGCGCCGTCGGCGTCAGCGCGTAAGGCGAGCCTGAGCGGCGCAGCGTCGCCAGCACATCGAACTCTCCCGCCTGCAATCCGAAACGGGCAAAGAGCGGCGCAAGGCGGTCGCGGGCGATCAGCGAGGAGACCTCATTCAAGCGCCCGATCACGGCCATCGGTGATACGTCTAGGTCCGGCCGCTCCCGCTTCCACTGCTCGATGGCTTTCCCTGCACGGTCCATCTATCTCACCGTAATGTATCTTGACGTTAAGAATCTTTCCATTATCTTATCCCAAGATGCAATGCCGGCCAAGAGCCGTGCGGACAGGGATCGATCATGAAACTTCTCTGGGATTCGGCGCTCGGCCTGCTGATCGTCACCGGGGGGCTGCTTGGCCTGACGCTGCCTTTCGGCAAGCTCGCCACGGCGGCCGGCGTGCCGGCCATGGTCTGGGCCTTCGTCATCTCGCTCGGCGCCGGCGGCGTGCTTCTCGTCGTATTGCTGCTGCGCGGCCAGCGCATCCGGCTCACGGCGCACAAGCTTCGCTATTTCTTCGTCACCGCCGCAGTGTCTTATGCCGTGCCAAACCTTTTGATGTTCTCGGCCATACCGCATCTGGGCGCCGGCTACACCGGCATCATGTTCACGCTGTCGCCCGTCGTCACGCTGGTGTTGTCGATCCTGCTCGGCGTGCGGCGGCCCAACATGCTGGCCATATCAGGCATCGCCGTCGGTTTCGTCGGCGCGGTCATGGTGGCGGTGACGCGTGGCGAGGCCGGCCAGCCGGCCGATGTCTTCTGGGTCATCATGGGCCTGCTCATTCCCGTCAGCCTTGCCGCCGGCAACATCTATCGCACCATCGACTGGCCGGAAGGAACCGGTCCTATCGAACTCGCGGTCGGCAGCCATCTGGCGTCCGCGGCGATGCTGCTCGTCGGCATCCTGACCTTGCTTGGAGGCAAGGCCTTCGCCCAGCTCGGCACCGTGCCGCTCATCGTCGTGGCACAGATGGCCTCGGCATCGGCGATGTTTGCTTTCTTCTTCCGGCTGCAGGCGGTGGGCGGCCCGGTCTATCTCAGCCAGATCGGCTATGTCGCTGCGGCCGTTGGGCTGTTTGCCGGTACGATCTTCCTTGGCGAGCACTATCAACTGCTGACCTGGGTCGGCGCGGTCATCATCACCGCCGGCGTGTTCATCACCACCAAGGCGCAGAGCCAGACCGCTACGAGGGCGCAGAGCCAGGCCGCCTAAGTTTCTTTAGCCCCGCCGCCGGCTCCGGCAGTGGGTATCGGCGGCGGCTGAGGCTGAGGATTTGGCTGATCAGACCGATCCCTTTTCCGCCAGCACCATATAGTTGACGTCCATGTCCTTCGACCGCGCCCAGCGGTCGGCAAGCGGATTGTAGGTGACGCCGGTGCGGTCGATGATGGTCAGGCCGGCGCCGTCCAGCGCCTTTTCCAGCTCCTCCGGGCGCACCAGCTTGCCGAACTGATGAGTGCCGCGCGGCAGCCAGCGCAACACATATTCGGCGCCGATGATGGCGAGGCCGAGCGCCTTCAGCGTGCGGTTGATGGTGGCCACGAACATGATGCCGCCGGGCTTGACCATCTCGCCGCATTTGGCGACGAACAGGTCGATGTCGGCGACATGTTCGACCACTTCCATGTTGAGGACGACATCGAATTTTTCGCCGGCCTCGGCGAGATCTTCCGCCGTCGTGGCGCGATAGTCGATGCTCACATTGCCCTCGGCGGCATGCAGTTTCGCCACTTCGATGTTTGTTTCGGAGGCGTCCGCTCCGATCACCTCGGCGCCGAGCCGCGCCATCGGCTCGCACAAAAGGCCACCGCCGCAGCCAATGTCGAGGATACGCAGGCCCTCGAACGGCCGCGCCGCACGCGGGTCGCGGCCGAAGCGCGCCGCGATCTGGTCGCGGATATAGGAAAGCCGGACCGGATTGAATTTGTGCAGCGGACGAAACTTGCCGTTCGGGTTCCACCATTCGGCGGCAAGGGCGGAAAAGCGTTCCACTTCTCCGGCATCGATCGTCGATCGTCGGGGCTCAGGCATAGGTTGGTCTCCTCGGACGCTACGAAGTCGGGCGTGAGGCATCGAATGTCAAGGCAACAATTTTCAATGCTGACAAAGTGACTGGCCGACCAAAGGCCAGCCTATTTCGAGTCCAGCACGTCGCGCAGCTTGGCCGCCAGCTGCTCGATGGTGAACGGCTTGGCCAGGAAGTGCACGTCATGGTCGAGCACGCCGTTGTGGACCACGGCGTTCCTGGTGAAGCCGGTGGTGAAGACGACTTTCAATCCGGGCTGGCGCGCGAGCGCTTCTTCGGCGAGCTTGCGGCCATTCATCACCGGCATGACGATGTCGGTGAAAAGCAGGGCGATGCCGGGTGTCGCGGCGAGCTTCTCAAGGGCCTCCGGTCCACCTGCCGCATGGATGACGGTGTAGCTGAGGTCGCGCATGACGTCGGTCGTGGCAGCCCGCACGCGGGCGTCGTCCTCGACGACGAGGATCGTCTCGGTGACTTTGGCGGCGCTCTTGCCGCGCCCGGTGGGCGATGCCGGCTCCTCTGGTCCGAAAAACCGGGGCAGATAGATCTTGATCGTCGTGCCTTCGCCGGGCTCGGAGTAGATCTTGACGTGGCCGCCCGACTGTTTGACGAAGCCGAACACCTGGCTCAGCCCAAGTCCCGTGCCCTTGTTGGCCGGCTTCGTCGTGAAGAAGGGCTCGAAGGCCTTGGCGATGACCTCGGGCGACATGCCCGCACCGGTGTCGGTTACCGCGATCATCACATATTGGCCAGGCGCGAGCTCGGCATGCGTCGATGCATAAGCCTCGTCGAGGTGGCTGTTGACGGTCTCGATGGTCAGCTTGCCGTCATTATCCATGGCATCGCGGGCATTGACGGCCAGATTGAGGATCGCGTTCTCAAGTTGGGAAGGATCGGCATGGGTTTTCCACAGGCCGCCCGCAAGCACGGTTTCGATGCGGATGCCTTCACCCAGGGCCCGGCGCAGAAGATCGGACATGCCGGTCAACAGCCGGTTGGTGTCGACAACCTGCGGCGCCAAAGGCTGCAGGCGGGAGAAGGCAAGCAAGCGGGAGGTCAGATCGGCGGCACGGCTGGCCGCGTCCGTCGCGGCCTCGACAAGCTTTTCAATGTCATGTTCGCCCCGTTTCAGCTTGCGCTGGGCAAGGTTCATCGCGCTGAGGATGACCGCCAGCATGTTGTTGAAGTCGTGAGCGATCCCACCGGTCAACTGCCCGACGGCTTCCATCTTCTGCATCTGGCGCATCTGGGATTCGGCATTTTCCCGCGTCTGGATCTCGTTGCCGAGCTCGATGTTCTTGCGCATCAGCTCTTCCTGGACGACGAGCACATCGCGGAAGCGGCGGCGGGATTGACGGATGGTGCAGACGCCAAGCAGGAAAATCGCCAGCAACGCAGCCAGCGAGCCGATGCGCAACCAGGCCTCGACCCGGTCGGTTTGCTCGTCTCGCGCGGCCACGGCGGCGGCGCCAATACGCCGGATCGTGTCCATGCTGGCCCGGATTTCGTCCATGGCCGCCTTGCCCTGGCCGCTGCGGACCAGTTGCAGGGCCTTTGCCGCATCGCCTCGATCATAGAGGGCGATCGTCTGGGACAACTCAGCCTGCTCTTGCGAAAGCGCTTCCTTGATGTGGCTGATCTGCTGGACGATCTGGTCGTCGGGAGTGGCCGCGCTCTCGATCCGCGCCAATTGTCCCGGAATTGCCTCGACGGCCTTCCGATAAGGCTCCAGATAGGATTTTTCACCGGTCAACAGGTAGCCGCGCTGACTACTCTCGGCGTCTTGCGCCAGTGAAAGCAGCCCGGAAAGCTGCTCCTGGTATTCGATTGTTTCGCGCGCGGCGGCACGATTGGCCCTTTGGCTCTCGACGAGCACGGCTCGGGCGCCGACGATCAACGCCAGCGCGGCGAAGCCGGCGACAATCGGGAGCGGTTGCAATCGCATGGCGCGCCGAAGACGAGCAATCATCAGTTATGCCGAACCAAAGGAATTCCCCGCAAGCAGCATTTGGTAAGCGGCGCCGGCCTGGAAGGCAATATTCCGTGTTGCTGCGGTCAGCCTTGCGAAACCTTCCTCATTTGGCTAAGGAGGCCGCGCATCCAGCAGCCGGCGCCAGCCGGGCGCTTTTCTTCCGTTTTCGGCTCCGGGCCGGCTCCAGTCAAAGGCATTTCGCTTCCATGGCGCGTATCGTGATGAAATTCGGCGGAACCTCCGTCGCCGACATCGCCCGCATCCGCAACGTGGCGCGTCACGTCAAACGCGAAGTCGATGCCGGCCACGAGGTGGCGGTGGTGGTTTCGGCGATGGCCGGCAAGACCAATGAACTGGTCGGCTGGACGCGCGAGGCCTCGCCAATGCACGACGCACGCGAATATGACGCGGTCGTCGCTTCCGGCGAACAGGTCACGGCCGGCCTGCTTGCCATCACCTTGCAGAACATGGGCGTGCACGCGCGTTCCTGGCAGGGCTGGCAGATCCCGATCAAGACCGACAACGCGCATGGCGCGGCGCGCATCCTCGACATCGACGGCGCCTTCCTGGTCAAGCGCTTTGGCGAGGGGCAGGTGGCGGTCGTCGCCGGCTTCCAGGGCATCGGACCGGACAACCGCATCGCAACGCTTGGCCGCGGCGGCTCCGACACCAGCGCCGTGGCGATCGCCGCCGCGGTCAAGGCTGACCGCTGCGACATCTACACCGACGTCGACGGGGTCTACACCACCGACCCGCGCATCGAGCCGAAGGCGCGCCGGCTGGCCAAGATCTCCTTCGAGGAAATGCTTGAAATGGCCTCGCTCGGCGCCAAGGTTCTACAGGTGCGTTCGGTCGAGCTTGCCATGGTGCACAGGGTGCGTACCTTCGTGCGGTCGTCCTTCGACGATCCCGATGCGCCCGGAATGGGGGATTTGCTCAATCCTCCGGGAACGCTCATTTGCGACGAGGAAGAGATCGTGGAACAGCAGGTCGTCACCGGAATTGCCTACGCCAAGGACGAGGCGCAGATTTCGCTGCGCCGTGTCGGCGACCGGCCAGGCGTCGCCGCCGGTATCTTCGGCCCGCTGGCCGAGGCCAACATCAATGTCGACATGATCGTCCAGAACATCTCCGAGGACGGCAAGCTGACCGACATGACCTTCACCGTGCCGTCGGGCGATGTCGACAAGGCGCTGGCCGTGCTCGACCGGCTGAAGGCCGAGATCGGCTACGATGTCGTGCAGTCGGAAGCCGGCATGTCGAAGGTTTCGGTCATCGGCATCGGCATGAGGAGCCATGCGGGTGTTGCCGCCACCGCCTTCAAGGCGCTGGCCGACAAGGCGATCAACATCCGCGCAATCACCACCTCCGAGATCAAGATTTCGATACTGATCGACGGTCCTTATACCGAACTGGCGGTTCGCACTTTGCATTCCGTCTACGGTCTGGATAAGCAGTAGCAAGACTGAATCAGTTGTTGCGCGCATGCCGGCCGCGGCGGAAACTGCGGCGGCAAGTGTTTCATTGGAGAAGAAGCCGCGATGCGTGACCAGGCCAGCGGCCCGCGCGTTTTGCTGAAACGGCTCCGCGAGCTCATGCAGGAGCCGCTGGAGCCGCAGGAGCGGCTTGACCGCATCGTGCGCGACATCGCCTCCAACATGGTCGCCGAAGTGTGCTCGCTCTATGTGCTGCGCGCCGATTCGGTGCTCGAACTCTACGCCACCGAAGGCCTGAACCCGAACGCTGTCCACCTGGCGCAACTGCGGCTGGGACAAGGCCTGGTTGGTACGATCGCGGCGAGTGCCAGGCCACTCAACCTGTCCAACGCACAGGAACATCCGGCCTTCGCCTACCTGCCGGAGACCGGGGAGGAGATCTACAATTCCTTCCTCGGCGTCCCGGTGCTCAGGGCAGGGCGTACGCTCGGCGTCCTGGTTGTCCAGAACAAGACCATGCGCCACTACCGCGACGACGAGGTCGAGGCGCTGGAAACCACCGCCATGGTCATCGCCGAGATGATCGCCACCGGCGATCTGGCGCGGCTGACCCGGCCGGGCCTCGAACTCGACCTGCGCCGGCCCGTCAGCTTCACCGGCCTGTCCTTCAACGACGGCGTCGGGCTTGGCCATGTCGTGCTGCACGAGCCGCGCATCGTCGTCACCAATCTGTTCAACGAGGACAGCGAGGAAGAGGTCCGCCGGCTCGAAGCCTCGCTCGGTTCGCTCAGGCTCTCGATCGACGACATGCTGGAACGCCGCGATGTCGCCTTCGAGGGCGAGCATCGCCAGGTGCTGGAAGCCTACCGCATGTTCGCCAACGACCGCGGCTGGGTGCGCCGGCTGGAAGAGGCGATCCGCAACGGCCTGACAGCGGAAGCGGCGGTGGAAAAGGTGCAGAGCGACATGCGTGCCCGCATGCTGCACATGACCGATCCCTACCTGCGCGAGCGGATGAGCGATTTCGACGATCTCGCCAACCGGCTGCTCCGCCAGTTGATGGGCCGCGGGCCCGAGGATGTCGCGGCCTCGCTGCCGAAGGACGCCATCATCGTCGCCCGCTCGATGGGCGCTGCCGAACTGCTCGATTATCCGCGTGACAAGCTGCGTGGCCTGGTGCTCGAGGATGGCGCGGCGACCAGCCACGTCGTCATCGTCGCGCGCGCCATGGGTATTCCGGTCGCCGGCCAGATGAAGGGCGCCGTTTCCATGGCGGAAAACGGCGACCCCATCATCGTCGACGGCGAGGAAGGCGCGATCCATCTGCGGCCGCAGTCCGATCTCGAAGCCGCCTATGCCGAAAAGGTGCGGTTCCGGGCGCGCCGGCAGGAGGTCTACCGCGAGCTGCGCAAGAAGCCGTCGACGACCAGGGACGGTGTCCAGGTCGATCTGTTGATGAATGCCGGGCTTGCCGTCGACCTGCCGCAGCTTGCCGAGGCGGGAGCTGCCGGCATTGGCCTGTTCCGCACGGAACTGCAATTCATGGTCGCTTCGACCTTTCCACGCGCCGAGGCCCAGGAAAAACTCTATCGCGACGTGCTCGAGGCCGCGCGCGGCAAGCCGGTCACCTTCCGCACCATCGACATCGGTGGCGACAAGGTGCTGCCCTACTTCAAGGGCGCGATCCAGGAAGAAAATCCCGCGCTCGGCTGGCGCGCGATCCGCCTGACGCTCGACCGGCCGGGCTTGCTGCGCACCCAGATCCGCGCCTTGCTCAAGGCCAGCGGCGGGCGTGAACTCAAGTTGATGCTGCCGATGGTGACCGAACTTGGCGAAATCGCCCAGGCGCGCGAAATCATCGACCGCGAGGTGCGGCATCTCTCACGCTTCGCCCACCACCTGCCGACCAGTCTCAAGCTGGGCGCCATGCTGGAAGTGCCGTCGCTTCTGTTCCAGCTCGACGAACTAATGAAGGCGGTCGACTTCGTCTCGGTCGGGTCGAACGACCTGTTCCAGTTCGTCATGGCGGTCGACCGCGGCAATACGCAACTGGCCAATCGCTTCGACACGCTCTCGGCGCCATTTCTGCGCGTGCTCAAGCAGATCGCCGACGCCGGCGCACGCAATCATACGCCCGTCACCCTGTGCGGTGAACTCGCCGGCAAGCCGATCTCGGCGATGGCGCTGATCGGCCTCGGTTTCCGCTCGATCTCGATGTCGCCAGCCTCGATCGGCCCGGTCAAGGCGATGCTGACGGAGCTGCCGCTGGAGGAGCTGAAGGCTTTCTTCGACGACAATCTGATGGCGCCGGCGCAAGGGCTGCCGATGCGGGCGTTGCTGCAGGCCTTCGCCGACGACCGCTCGATCCCGTTGTAGCACCCGCATCATGGTCAATTTGCCCCGCGATCGTATGGATCAAGTCGTTAAGCGTTTCGAGATGCTCGAAGCGCAGATGTCGGCCGGACCGGCGCCGGATGCCTATGTGAAGATGGCATCGGAATATGCCGAGTTGCAGGACATGGTGGCCAAGGTCAGGGAATTGCGCTCGGCCGAGCATGAGCAGGCCGACCTCGAAGCGATGCTCGCCGACAAGGGCACAGACGCCGAGATGCGGGCGCTCGCCGAAGCCGATCTGCCTGGAGTGGAAGATCGCATCGAGGCGCTGCAGAAGGACATCCAGATCCTGCTTCTGCCCAGGGATGCCGCCGACGACAAGAACGCCATCCTCGAAATCCGCGCCGGCACCGGTGGCGATGAGGCGGCGCTCTTCGCCGGCGACCTGTTTCGCATGTATGAGCGCTACGCCGCCGAACGCGGCTGGCGGTTCGAAACGGTATCGGCGAGCGACGGCGATGCCGGCGGCTTCAAGGAAATCATCGCCACGATCTCGGGCAAGGGTGTGTTCGCCCATCTGAAATTCGAGTCCGGGGTGCATCGCGTCCAGCGGGTGCCTGCAACCGAGGCCAGCGGGCGCATCCACACGTCCGCCGCCACCGTCGCCGTGCTGCCGGAAGCGGAAGAGGTCGACATCGACATCAGGGCCGAGGACATCCGCATCGACACGATGCGTGCCTCGGGCTCCGGCGGCCAGCACGTCAACACCACCGATTCGGCGGTCCGCATCACCCATCTGCCGACCGGTATCATGGTGGTGCAGGCGGAGAAGTCGCAGCACCAGAACCGGGCCAAGGCCATGCAGATCCTGCGGGCCCGGCTCTATGACATGGAGCGCAGCAAGGCGGATGAGGAGCGTTCCGAATCGCGCAAGTCGCAGGTCGGCTCCGGCGACCGCTCGGAGCGCATCCGCACCTACAATTTTCCGCAAGGCCGCGTCACCGACCACCGCATCAACCTGACGCTCTACAAGCTCGACCGGGTGATGATGGGTGAACTCGACGAAATCGTCGAGGCGCTGATCGCCGATCACCAATCGAAGCTGCTGGCCGATATCGGCCTCGATGGCTGAGCATTCGCCCGAGGCGCTGGGGCCGCTGCTGCGGAAAGCGCGGGCCAATCTTGCCGCGGCCGGTGTCGATGATCCCGCGCTCGATGCGCGGCTGATCGTCGAGCACTATTCCGGCACGACGCGTACGCAGGCCATCGCCGACCCCGAACGCATGATCGACGCAAACGCCATCGCCGCGATCGACGACGCCCTGAGACGGCGAGCCGGTGGCGAGCCGGTGCATCGCATCCTGGGCTATCGCGAATTCTACGGTTTGCGCCTGTCGCTGTCACCGGAGACGCTGGAGCCGCGACCGGACACCGAGACACTGGTCGAGGCGGTGCTGCCCTTTGTCAAGGCGGTGGCCGCACGGGAGGGGGTATGCCGCATCCTCGACCTCGGCACCGGCACGGGCGCCATTGCCCTGGCGCTGCTGAGCGTCGTGCCGGCGGCGACCGCCACCGGTGTCGACATTTCCGCCGGCGCACTGGCAATGGCGGCCCGCAATGCCGTGCAGTTCGGGCTCGGCGGCCGGTTCATGACGGTTCAGTCGGACTGGTTCGAAAAAGTTTCCGGCCGATACCATGTAATTGCCGCAAACCCTCCCTATATACCTTCGCAAGACATTGGAAATCTGCAGGACGAAGTCCGCGATTTCGACCCGCGCCTGGCCTTGGATGGCGGCGTGGATGGGTTGAACCCCTACAGGATCATCGCCGCCGAGGCGGCAAGGTTTCTGAAAGCCGAAGGCAGGATTGCGGTCGAGATCGGCCACACGCAAAGCAACGAGGTCAACGATATATTTGGCGCGGCCGGTTACGCGGGCGGCGAGGTGTTTTGCGATCTCGGCGGAAACGACAGGGTTCTTGTTTTTCAACGGGCAACACCTTGACGCAGTGCGAAAAAACCGCTTGGCAATGCCGGGGAATGCAGCTAGGGTCGCCTTACCGGATGAGACGAAGCAGGCAGTGCTCTTAGCGATTCGGTTTCCTTGGAAATAGCTGCCTTCTTGCGCAAACGACGCCCAAGCTTCGTGCGGGAATCGTCCGGCAAGTGATGTAACCGGAACAGGATGGCACGTGGCGCCAACGCAATCGATGCGGGCGAACGCCGGTGAAGAAACGAAACGGCTGGCTGCATGAGCGCCTCCGTTCGTGAAGAGTTTTTCGAAAATTTCACTATGAAGAGAGTCTAATGAGGCCACAACAGCAGAACAGGCGCATGCGCGGTCGCAACAACAATGGCGGCGGCGGTGGCAATAACAATAACAATAACAACAACCGCAAGGGACCAAATCCCCTGACGCGCAACTACGAGAGCAACGGCCCGGACGTGAAGATCCGTGGATCGGCTCAGCAGATCGCCGAAAAATACGCCACCTTGGCCCGCGATGCGCAAAGTTCCGGCGACCGGGTCATGGCGGAGAACTATCTCCAGCACGCCGAGCACTACAATCGCATCATTGCCGCCGCGCAGGCACAGATGCCGATCCAGAACGTCCAGCAGAACCGCGACGAGTTCGACGAGGACGGCGATGAGGATCGCGACGAGTTCGACAATGCTGGCAACAGTGGGGCCGGCAACAGTGGGGCGTCCAATAGCAGCGGCAATGCTGGTTCCGATCCACAGATTCCCGTGGTCAACCACGGCGCTGGCCCGCAGCCGGTGATCGAGGGCATGCCGGCCGAGGTTGCGCTAAACCGGGACGGTCGCGACAATCGTGACAATAGCGGGCGCGACAATGGCGGGCGTGACAATGGCGGGCGCAACAACAGCGGCCGCGACAACAACAATGGCGGGCGCCATCGCGATCGTCGCCCTAACGGCGGCTACGGCCAGAACGGCCAGCGCGACTATGCTTCGGCCGAACAAGGCGGCCAGCAGCAGCGCAACGAGGCCTCGGGACAGACTGAAGTGCAGGCAGAGCCCGCTTCGCCGTCCGAGACCGTGGCGGCAGCCGAGCCGGCTCCACGGTTCGAGAATTTCTCACCGGCAGGTCTGGCCGCTCAAGCCGAACTCAACGAGGCGGCCGAGAGCGGTGCTGCTCGCCGCCCACGGCGTCCGCGCCGTCCGCGCACCAATCCCGACCAGGTCGAGGGTGGCGGCGACAATGCGGATGCGGGCGAGACGGCCGCGGCTCCGGTCGACGGCGGCAGCGCCGAGCCGGTGATCACCGACATCGACAACTGATCGAACGGCACCGCAAGACATTGAACGGCGGGGAGAAATCCCCGCCGTTTTCGTTTGGGCTGACGTGGAATATTATCGATTGACAGACATCAATGCGTCTTGAGACAGCATGCCCCATGCACCATATCTCGGCTGAACGGGATCCGGCTCGAATGGGCGGGTCCGTCACCGCAATCTGATCCGGTGCCGCAAAGCGGGCTGGTGATGGAAGGAGACAGATATGAACCTTGAGAAATACTCAGAGCGCGTGCGCGGCTTTATCCAGTCCGCGCAGACGATGGCGCTCTCCCGCAACCATCAGCAATTCACCCCCGAACACATTCTGAAAGTCCTCGTCGACGATGACGAGGGCTTGGCCGCGTCGCTGATCGAGCGTGCCGGCGGCAATGTCCGCGACGTCAAGCTCGGCGTCGAGACGGCGCTCGAGGCGATGCCCAAGGTGGAGGGTGGCAATGGCCAGCTCTATCTGGCTCAGCCGCTGGCCAAGGTGTTCTCGACCGCCGAGGACCTGGCCAAGAAGGCCGGTGACAGTTTTGTCACCGTCGAGCGGCTGCTGCAGGCGCTTACCATGGAGAAATCGGCAAAGACGGCCGAAATCCTGGCCAAGGCCGGCGTCACCGCGCAGGCGCTGAACCAGGTCATCAACGACGTCCGCAAGGGCCGCACCGCCGATTCGGCGAGTGCCGAACAGGGCTATGACGCGCTGAAGAAGTACGCGCGCGATCTGACCGCCGACGCACGCGCGGGCAAGCTCGATCCGGTCATCGGCCGCGACGACGAGATCCGCCGCACCATCCAGGTGCTGTCGCGCCGCACCAAGAACAACCCGGTGCTGATTGGCGAGCCGGGCGTCGGCAAGACGGCGATCGCGGAAGGCTTGGCGCTGCGCATCGTCAATGGCGACGTGCCTGAATCGCTGAAGGACAAGCAGTTGATGGCGCTCGACATGGGCGCGCTGATTGCCGGCGCCAAATATCGCGGCGAGTTCGAGGAGCGGCTGAAGGCCGTGCTTTCCGAAGTCACCTCGGCCAGTGGCAATATCATCCTGTTCATCGACGAGATGCACACACTGGTCGGCGCCGGCAAGGCCGATGGCGCCATGGATGCGTCGAACCTGCTGAAGCCGGCGCTGGCGCGCGGCGAACTGCACTGCGTCGGCGCGACCACGCTCGATGAATACCGCAAGCATGTCGAAAAGGATCCAGCCCTTGCCCGCCGTTTCCAGCCCGTCTTCGTCGACGAGCCGACGGTGGAGGACACGGTTTCGATCCTGCGCGGCCTGAAGGAGAAATATGAGCAGCACCACAAGGTGCGTATCTCCGATTCGGCGCTGGTGGCGGCGGCGACGCTGTCCAACCGCTACATCGCCGACCGCTTCCTGCCGGACAAGGCGATCGACCTGGTCGACGAAGCCGCCTCGCGGCTCAGGATGCAGGTCGATTCCAAGCCTGAGGCGCTGGATGAGATCGACCGCCGCATCATGCAGCTCAAGATCGAACGCGAGGCGCTGAAGGTCGAGACGGACGAAGCCTCGAAGGACCGGCTCGCCCGCCTGGAAAAGGAACTTGTCGGCCTTGAGGAGGAATCGAGCGAGATTACTTCGAAGTGGCAGGCCGAGAAGCAGAAGCTTGGGCTTGCCGCCGATCTGAAGAAGCAGCTCGACGAGGCGCGCAACGACCTTGCCATTGCCCAGCGCAAGGGTGAGTTCCAGCGCGCCGGGGAGCTTGCCTATGGCAAGATCCCCGAGTTGGAAAAGAAGCTGAAGGAGGCCGAAGCCCAGGACGGCAAGGCCGGCATGGTCGAGGAAGTGGTCACGCCCGACCACGTCGCCCATATCGTGTCGCGCTGGACCGGAATTCCGGTCGACAAGATGCTCCAGGGCGAGCGCGACAAGCTGTTGCGCATGGAAGACGAGATCGGCAAGCGTGTTGTCGGCCAGGGCGAGGCGGTGCAAGCCGTTTCCAAGGCGGTGCGGCGCGCGCGTGCAGGCCTGCAGGATCCGAACCGGCCTATCGGCTCGTTCATGTTCCTTGGCCCGACCGGCGTCGGCAAGACCGAGCTCACCAAGGCTTTGGCCAACTTCCTGTTCGACGATGAAACGGCGCTGGTGCGCCTCGACATGTCCGAGTACATGGAGAAGCACTCCGTCGCCCGGCTGATCGGCGCGCCTCCCGGCTATGTCGGTTATGAGGAAGGCGGCGCGCTGACCGAAGCGGTGCGGCGCCGGCCCTATCAGGTCGTGCTGTTCGACGAGATCGAGAAGGCGCATCCCGATGTCTTCAACGTGCTTTTGCAGGTGCTCGATGACGGCCGGCTCACCGACGGGCAGGGGCGTACCGTCGATTTCCGCAACACGCTGATCATCATGACGTCGAATCTCGGCGCGGAATATCTGGTCAATCTCGGCGAGGACCAGGATGTCGATGCCGTACGGGACGAGGTGATGGGCGTGGTGAGGGCATCGTTCCGGCCCGAGTTCCTCAATCGTGTCGACGAGGTGATCCTGTTCCACCGGCTGCGCCGCAAGGACATGGACCGCATCGTCGAAATCCAGCTCAAGCGGCTGGAGAGCTTGCTGACCGATCGCAAGATCACGCTGTCGCTGGATCCCGAGGCGGTCGAGTGGCTGGCGGCCAAGGGTTACGACCCCGCTTATGGTGCCAGGCCGCTGAAGCGCGTGATGCAGAAGGAGCTGCAGGATCCGCTGGCGGAAAAGATCCTGCTTGGTGAGATTCTCGACGGCTCGACGGTCAAGGTTACGGCCGGTTCCGACCGGCTGAATTTCCGCTCCAGGCCGACGATCGTCGCCGCCGAGGCGGCGGCCTGATCCAACGCCGCGTGTCCAGTATGGGCGCGCGGCGTCTTCATATATCATGGGGGGGCCGGATGACGCTGGACGACTACAACGGCTTCTGCGGCTCGCTGCCGGCAACGATCCACGTGGTGCAATGGGGCGGCGCCCATGTCTGGAAGGCCGGGACCAAGGTGTTTGCGATCGGTGGCTGGGATCAGGGTGAGCAGCTTTTCGTCACCTTCAAATGCTCCGATTTTGCCTATGACGTGCTCAAGGAGCAGCCCGGCCTGCGCCCCGCGCCCTATCTTGCCTCCCGCGGCATGAAGTGGATCCAGCGTCAGACAAGCCAGAGCATGGATGATGGTGCGCTGAAGGACTATTTGCGCGAGAGTCATCGCCTGGTTGCTCTGAAGCTGACGAAGCAGGCGCGCAAGGAATTGGGGCTTGGCGTGGGCTAGCTAATATTCCTCGAGGCGTCGGAAGACCGCCATCTTCATGCCCGGTTCATGATGGAACCATATGGTGGGTAACTGGTTTGCTGGCGAAGGGGTTCGCCGAACTGCACAATGCCGGGCGGCGGCACATACGGACCGGAGAGTTTCGCTACTATGCTGCGCACTATCTTCACCCTTTCGGCGCTTGCTGCGGGACTGGTGTTTTCCAACGCGTTCGCGGCGCCGACGCATGACGGCGCGGCCCAGCCTGTTCGCGCGGCCGAGAGTGGCGGCATTCTGCTCGCCCAGGACGGCAATCTCGACATTTATTACGATGCCAGGGGCAACCGCGTCATCGTCGATGCCGATACCGGCAAGGTGATCGCCATCCAGCCGCCGCAGACCAGGCTCGACCGGCGGGCGCTGCGCCGCGAGACGCGGATGCGAGAACTCGGCCGTGCCCCCGCCGACGATGATCGCTACTATCTCGACGATCCCCAGGACATGGCACGCTTCCGCCGCAAGCAACTGGAAGAAGAGGGCCGGGTCATCCCGCCACCAGCCGACGAATACGACCCTGACGGAAGCAATTCAGTCGATGCCTATCCGCCGGCACCGCAGGACGAAGGCAATTACGATAACAATTATCCCGATGCGCCGCAGCCGGCAGAGCCGGGCACCATCAAGCGCCAACCGCTGAACGAGGCGTCGATAGACCCCCTCCAGCCGGCAGATCCGACGGAACAGGCGCCCTCCGACCAGGCGGCATTGCCGCCAAACGCTGGCGGCAAGACGTCGGTCGACCCGTCGCTTTCGCTGGGCGCACGCCAGGATGTGGCAGCGCTGCAGGTGCTGCTCGACCGTGGCGGTGCTTCGCCTGGCGTCATCGACGGGCGCTTCGGCTCGAATGTCGACAAGGCGCTCGCCGCCTACAACGAGATCAACGGCAGCAGCCTCAAATCGACCGATGCGGTCGGCATCCAGTCAGCACTCTCGCAATCCGGCGGCGATGCCTTCGCCAACTACACCATCACGGCGGAGGACGCAGCCGGGCCGTATGTCGCCTCCATCCCGGAAGACTACAGTCAGAAGGCGCAGCTCAACTGCATGTGCTACACCTCTGTCACCGAGGCGCTGGCGGAGCGCTTCCACATGGACGAGAACTATCTGAAGTCGATCAACAAGGGCCTCGAGTTCAACCGCCCCGGCACGATCATCAAGGTCGCCAATTTCGGCAAGCTGGTGTCTACGCCGGTCGTGCGCATCGTCGCCGACAAGACCAAGAAAGAGGTGTACGCCTACGATGGTGGCGGCAAGCTGGTAGCAGCCTATCCGGCCACCATCGGCTCGGCGGACACGCCGTCGCCCACCGGCATCCACGCCGTGTCGCGCATCGCGCTCGACCCGAACTACACCTACAATCCGAACATCAATTTCAAGCAAGGCGAGAACGACAAGATTCTTACCGTTCCGCCAGGCCCCAACGGACCTGTCGGGTCGGTCTGGATCGCCTTGGACAAACCGACCTACGGCATCCACGGAACGCCCGAGCCGTCGAAGATAGGCAAGACCGAAAGCCATGGCTGCGTCCGCCTGACGAACTGGGACGCGCGCGAGCTCGCCAAGCTGGTGTCGCCAGGCGTTACCGTGGAATTCCTTGGCGGACCTTCAGCCGATGACGTTGCGCAGCAATGAGCCGCGTGGCGCCGCGGCATAGATCAACTGCACGACCAGAATGAAGCCGACGCTGAGCAGCGGGCTGATCAGGCAGAGTGCGCCGCCGACCGCCCACAGGATCTGGGCCTTGACGATGCGCAGATAGACCGTGCGCCTCGTCTGCGCGTCAACATCTTCCGCGACAAAGCCGTTCTTATCCGCGTAGCGCCAGCTGGCGAACAGCGTGACGCCGAGCATCAGCAGGTTGACCCAGTAGACCAGCACCGCGGTCTTGAATTCGAGGAAATCAGCCAGCAAGTCGGTCGAGAACGGCAAGAGCGCGATGAAGGCGAGAAAGCACAGGTTCAGCGTGGCCAGCCGCCTGTCGGATTTGGCGATCAAACCATGCTGCGCCTGCTGGCCGAACCAGAAGATGGTCAGGGTCAGGAAGCTCAAGGCATAGGTCAGAAAGCGGGGCGCCAGTGCGGCGATGGCGACAAGCAGATCGTGTTCGGAATGAATCGCCTGATGCACCGGCACCCTGATCTCGAGCACGATCAGGGTAAGCGCGATGGCGAATACGCCATCGGTGATACCGACGATACGGCCGCGCCCCTCAACGGAGGCTTCGAGTGGACGCTTCATCGAATCTCCTGCCCCCGGCTCTGGAGAAAACCTAGCATGACTGCCGCGGTTTGCATCGGGGCAGATGCGATCCCTAGCAATAGGGCTGGTTTCAAGGGCAACCAGTCTCTGGCTGGTTGTTGCCGGTGCGCCGCCGGTCTAATCAGGTGGCATGCATTCACCCAATGAAGCCGCCGCCGTTCCGCTGACCGCTCCGGTCGCGAATGGCACGTTCTGCCCGCAATCGCAGCGGCGTTATGTGCTGGTCGCGGCGATCCTGGCCTCGGCGCTCGGCTTCATCGACGGGTCGATCCTGGCGATCGCCATGCCGGCGATCCGCGTCAACCTCGGCGCCAGCCTTGCCGAGGCGCAGTGGATCTCCAATGCCTATGCGCTGACGCTCTCGGCGCTGATCCTCGCCGGCGGTGCTGCAGGCGACCGGTTCGGGCTCCGCCGTGCTTTCGTGGCCGGCATTGCGCTGTTCGTCGCGGCCTCGCTTGCCTGTGCGCTGGCGCCGAACGCTGTCGTGCTGATCGCTTTTCGCGCTCTCCAGGGGATTGGCGCCGCGATCATGGTGCCGGGCAGTCTCGCCATCATCGCCAAGGCTTATCCGAAGAAGGAACGCGGTCGCGCGATCGGCATCTGGGCGGCGGCCTCGGCGCTGACCACCGCTCTCGGCCCGGTGCTCGGCGGCCTGGTGCTGTCGGCTTTCGGCGATGGCATCTGGCGGGCGATCTTTGCCGTCAACCTGCCACTCGGCCTGATCTCGATCTATCTGCTGCTCGCCAAGATTCCGGCCGATGCGCCGACGCAGAAACGCAGCCTTGACCTTGCCGGTGGTGCGCTTGCGACGCTGGCCTTCGGAGCGCTCGCTTATGGGCTGACTTCGATGAGCGCCAGCGGCGAGAGCCGCATGGCCGGTCCAACGATTGCCGCCGGCGCCGTGCTGCTTGTAGTCTTCATCCTGTTCGAGCGGCGGCAGCGCGAGCCGATGATCGACCTCAGCCTGTTTCGCATCGGTGCTTTCGCCGGGGCCAATGTCGCGACGTTCTTCCTCTATTTCGCGCTGTCGGCCAATCTTTTTTACCTGCCGATGCTGCTGATAGCCGGTTGGGGGCTGAGCACGGCCGGGGTCGGCTTCATCTTCCTGCCGCTGTCCGCAGCGATCGCGCTTTTGTCAGGACCCGTCGGCAAGCTGTCGGACCGGATCGGGCCACGTCTTCCAATTGCCTGCGGCAGTCTGATCGTGGCGATTGCCTTCGCCGGGCTGGCCTTGCTCACCCATGCCGGCTTTCACCATTTCTGGACTGGCATCTTCCCGTTGATGGCGCTGATGGGACTCGGCATGGCGTTGGTCGTGTCGCCATTGTCGACCGCGATCATGACGGCGGTGGAAGACAAGGACACCGGCGCGGCTTCCGGCATCAACAACGCCGTCTCGCGCATCGGCGGTCTGATCGCGGTGGCGGCGATGGGGTCGCTCGCTGCCTGGATCTACGCCAATGCCCTGGAGGGAAACGCCGGGCCCGGCCTGCCTGGCTTCGGCGAACCGCCGCCAACGGGACTTTCGCCGGCACTCGATGCGGCAAGAATCGCCGCCAGCGACGCCGCTTTTTCCGCCGTCTCCTCGGTAACCGCGCTGCTATGCCTGCTTTCCGCTGTCATTGCGTGGATGACGATTTCCGGCGAGGCGCTGCCGTGGCCGCGGCGCGCCGAACCTCGGCAGCACAAAGGCTAAGACTCAGCCTTCGATCTTTGCGCTGGCGACCTTCAGCGAGTTGCCGTCTTCCTGCTTCAGGAGATCGTCGATGCGTTCACGCTCGCGCTTGAAGGCGACGAGGTCGTCGCCCTTCAGCACCTTGCCGACCGGCAAGCGCACACGCATTGAATCGACTTTGGTGCCGTTGACGATCAACTCGTAGTGAAGATGCGGTCCGGTGGACAGGCCAGTCTGACCGAGATAGCCGATAACCTGGCCCTGGCGGACGCGCACGCCCTCGGCGATGCCTTTGGCGAAGGCGCTTTGGTGATTGTAGGAGGTTTCGTAGCCATTGGCGTGGCGAATGATGATCTGCTTGCCATAGCCGCCGGCCCAGCCGGCCTTCTCGATGACGCCATTGCCCGCGGCGATGATCGGCGTCCCGATGGGCGCTGCCCAGTCGGTGCCGGTGTGCATGCGGACATAGCCAAGGATCGGGTGCTTGCGAGCGCCAAATCCGGAGGTAAATCTGCCGTTCGGCAGTGGGTTGCGCAGCAGGAACTGCTGGGCGCTGCTGCCATTCTCGTCGAAATAATCCGTGCTGCCGTCCTGCATTTGAAAACGGTAGAAATTGCGCGTCGTTCCGCCGAACGTCGCCGAGACGTAGAGGAGCTCGGAATTGTCGGAGGTCTGGTCATCGCCATCGGGCTGCGAGAACAGCACTTCGAGGCGATCGGCGGGATTGAGCCGCGACTGGAAGTCGACATCGGACGCAAGCAGCTTGATCAGCCGCTGAGTCATCGCCTTGGACATGCCGTAGGAATAGGCGGTCCGATAGATGCCGTCATAAATGTTCGGCAGGTTGCCGCGCACCACCACCGGAGCCGACGAGTCATCGAACGCCGTCAGCAATTCGGGATTGGGTTCCGGCTCCTGCGCCGGCACGTACTGACCGCGATCGTCGAGCGCGATGGTGACGATGTGCGTGGCCTTGTCGTAGACGCTGGTGCGAACCACCTTGGCGGCGTCACCATGGACCTCGAGACCGACGCGCAACACGGTTCCGGCCTTGAGCGCCGGGGCGTTGAGCAGCTTGGCAATCGCTTCGGCCATGCCGGTGGCATCGTCGCCCGTGTACCCCGAATCGGCAAAGGCCTCGGTGAGGTCCGTGTCCTTGGTGAAAGGGATGATTTCTTCGGCGAAAGCCGGCGCCTGGTCGTCAGCGTTGGCGCGCGGCGCCACGGAGACGTTTTCGGGGACGATCTTGACGTCATAGGAGCCGGCCATGCTTTCGGCAAAAGCATCGCCGAAGCGCTGCGGGTCGACATAATGGAGCGAAGCGACCTGTACGGCGCCGTCGCTGAGGTCGGTGCCGGCTTCGCGCACGACTTTTTCAACTTCGTCGGCGGAAAGGTCGCCCTTTTCGTCGAAGGAGGCCGTCTCGATCGGGAAATCGACGGTCTTCAGGCTCATCTCGCTTTCGACCTTGGCGCCGTAGATCTGGCCGGAAGCGGCGGACGCCGCCGCCGCCGGCTGTGCGGCGGCGCCGTCGTCGCTATCGTTGCCGAACACCTGCATCGGGTCGAAGGGCGGGTAGGGCCGGCTAGTGGTGTGCCCGGCGGCGAGCGCCATCTTGATCTGCACGAAAGGCATGGTGTGGATGACATCGCGGTCGCCGACCTTGGTAACCATCGACACTTCCATGCGACGACGGTCCTTGGCCTTGGCAATCTGGCGCGGCGCCACCAGCCTGGTGGTCTTGGCCACTTCGCCGGAATCGCCATTGCTGGCGAGGCCAATCAGTTCGGCGATCTCTGGTGGGGTCGCCAGTTGCTGGCGCCCGTCTAGGGCGGCAAACAGCGCCACGCCCATCAGCACGCTCGAGGTCACGCCGGTGAGGAATGTTCCCGACAGCCAGCGCGCGGAAACCTCACGCCGATCGGGCGGGCCGCTGCGGCCATCCGCGATAAGCGGCGGCTCATTGCCGAGTTCGGCTATGACATCTTCCGTATCTGGCATCCAGAAAGGCTGCTTCTTCCCCGGGCGGGACGGCTTGTCGCTTTTGTTGTGGCCATGACATTTGCCTGTCACGGCAGGTTAAGTCAACGAAGCCTCGGGCCCCGGTCGAATTCCCCTCGTGCACTTCTCTTATAGAGCGCTCTGAAAAGCGGGCGGCGTGCCTTCATTCATAAGACTCCCGCGCGCGCCCCTTCGAGGCTCAATAAAGACGCCATTGCACGGCTGTGCTTGCGCCTCTCTTGTTGGCCTTGGTGTCGAACGGCAATGCGGCGGCAATAGGGCTCCTTCGTGGCCGTGGCCTCCTGTTATCCCCTGTTCCCCTGGGGCAGTCGGCTATCCACAAAGCGTGCCCAAAATTTCTGTCGCAAAAAGTTCAAAAACTTTGCGAAGGTGTGTTGACAGTTTTGGTAGGTGGCGACTATATACGCCTCACGAACGAGGGCGGTGCGCCGCTGGCGACGAAGAAGTTTGCTTCTAAGACTGCCCTCAGCGAAATTCAAGA